>CAZWAK010000020.1:0-71661 GCA_964631865.1 uncultured Heliobacteriaceae bacterium
TCGAGACGATCAATCTGGGTTGTTCGGAAACCGTGCCGCTCAAGCGTGTGGTCGAACTCTTGGAAGCCTCGCTCGGCCTCAAAGCCAATATTGACAGGCTTCCAATGCACCCCGGCGATTTGGAACGCACACACGCAGACATTCGCAAAGCGGAACGACTGTTGGGTTACGCGCCTACAACGACAATTGAGACAGGAATCAATAAATTTGTGGATTGGTTTAGGTCTTCCGCTTAGACTGTTACAGTCAACCCGTTGAAAGCCCTGTATTGTAAAACAAGGATCGTTATCCACCTCAGCCTAGAGGCTGAGCTTACTCAGAGGAAATTATGGCAACTGGATTTAATCGAGATGAAGTCGCGGCCTTGTTAGTGAAATGTCATAGACGCTGTTGTATTTGTCATAGATATTGCGGCACTAAGATTGAGACTGACCACATTGTCCTTGCCGCTGAGAGCCAAGATCATTCCATCGAAAACGCTATTGCTGTATGTTTTGATTGTCATGCAGAGATTCATGCCTATAACCCCAAACATCCTCGTGGGCGTAAGTTCACTCCTGAAGAATTGAGGCTGCATAAGAAGCAGTGGCTAGAAATTTGTGCGGCAAAGCCCGAAATATTTCTCGAGGCCAATCGCAATGTGGATATTGGCCCACTGCAAGGCTTGCTGGATGAATTGGATTACAATCTGGTTATTTCAGACGGCCTCACAGGTGCTTCTCAAGCAGGTTTCCTTTTTAGAGAGGAGCAACTTACAAGGGCCATAAGAGAAGGGGTCTTATCTACATTAGAGGATGACTTGCGACAAAAGATATCGCGCGCATATGGGGCAATAAGCAAGGCAAATGAAATGGTTCGCAGCTACAGTCACCTAGGAAACGTAGATAGTCGTAACAACGCTTTTCGATCTGTTAAGGAAGCAATTCCCCACATTAGGGACGCCCGCGATAAATTGCTCTATTTTGTCAAAAGCGAAGACCCCACAGCCAATCAATAGAATTGTCTCTCTTATGCAAAAAACACTCATCGGCACAGTCAAAGGCCCCGGCGAATTTCCGCATCAATACACGTTCATCACCAGCGACAACAAACGCACGCGCATTGGCGAATTTGTGTTTTATATTGCGGACGGGGGTGACGAAGAAGGCAAGCTCAACATTGTCGGCACGATCACCGAACGCGCGCTCGTGCGCAGTTTGCCGGACAGCTTTTTGTCTGACCCGAACACGCCGCCGTCGTTGGTGGCGAGCTTGATTGGCTTGCCGGACGAGGATGTCGAGTTGTACGAAATCACGGTTGAGGCGATTGGGTATTTCAACGAAGGATTAAGCGATTTCATCAATCCGCGCATTCCGCCGATGCCGGGGCAGGGCGTGTATGTCGCTTCCAATGAAATGCTGTCGCGGATGTTGTCGCCACGCCAAAAAAGGCAAAACGGCGGCGCGCATATCGGCTCGCTGCTGACGCGCAAACGTGATGACGTGCCGATTGTGCTGTCGGTCAAGGATGTGGTCTCGACGCATCTCGCAGTGTTGGCGAGCACGGGCGCGGGCAAAAGCTACACAGCGAGCGTGCTGATCGAAGAGTTGATGATGCCGCACAATCGCGCGGCGGTGCTGATTGTAGACCCGCACGGCGAATATCACACGTTGACCGAATTGCACAAACACCCTGATTTTAAAAGCTCCGATGGCTATGCGCCTGAAGTCAAAATCTTCACGCCGGACAAAATTCGTGTGCGGATTTCAACGCTGACTGAAGCCGACATCATCTACCTGTTGCCGGAAATGACGGAGAAGATGAAATCCATTTTGTCGCCTGCCTATCGTTCGATTGTGAACAGTCCGAGCGGTGAACGCGGGACGTGGGGTTTTCTGGATTTGCTCGACGCGGTGTTGGGGCAAAAATACGAAGACGAGAAGGGCAAGGGCGGCGGCAACTCTTCGACGATTGATGCGCTGGAATGGCGGTTGCGACGACGCTTTGAGCAAAGCAAAACGTTTTCCGATCACGAACACATCGAATTGACCGATATGCTGAAGCCCGGTCAATGCACGGTCTTACAACTTTCGGACATTGAAGAAAGCGAACAGCAAGTGATCGTCGGCACACTGCTGCGACGATTGAACAAAGCGCGCGTGGCGACGGTGCGACAGCAAGCAAACGTGGGCGATGAAAGTTATTTGCCGTATCCAGTGTTCGTGCTGCTGGAAGAATCGCATCGGTACGCCCCCGCCGGAACGCAGGTGGTTTCGACCAACATCCTGAAAACGATTTTGTCCGAAGGCCGCAAATTCGGCGTCGGCATCGGCTTGATTACGCAACGTCCCGGCAAGCTCGATCAGGACGTGTTGTCGCAATGCATGACGCAATTCATTATGCGCATCGTGAACCCGATAGATCAGCAAACGATTGCTTCGTCGGTCGAAGGCGCGGGGCGACGCTTGCTCGAAGAATTGCCTGCATTGACGAAAGGACAAGTGATTGTTTCGGGCGTGGCGATCAACACGCCTGTGCTGGCGCAAGTGCGTCCGCGCGTGACGAAGCACGGCGGCGAAACGATTGACGCGCCAGCGGAGTGGGAAAAATATTTTGCCAAAAGCAGCAAAGCCGCGCGCGAACGCGAGGAAGCCAAGCTCGTCAAGCCGAAGCCGAAAGATACTTACACCAAAGAAGGATGGGATTTGTAGTGATGCAGCCTGACAAGCATTGCTTTATTGGCCGCGAATGGCAAAATGAGTCGCCGTATCACCAATAATTTGACGGAAGGAAGAATCATGAAACAGTGGATTGTTGCGGTTAGTTTGTTATCGCTTTGCCTGCTCGCCTGTAATCAAAACAGCGGCCCGAAACAGATGACCATTGGCGTGTCGTTTGAGACGTTGCAAACCGAATACTGGGTCGCAGGCTTTGAAGCGATCAAGGCCGAAGCCAAGAAGCGCAACCTCAATGTGCTGGAAGCGATTGCGGACGGCGACGCGAATCGGCAATTGGAACAGGTCAACAACTTCATCGCGCGCAAAGTAGACGGCATCATCGCTGTGCCGAAAGATGCGAAGACGATTATCCCGATGATTAAGGCCGCGAACGCCGCGAACATTCCCATCGTGCTCTACAATCGTCCCGCCGACAAAACCGATGCGAAGTCCGTCGCCGTCGTCGCCGACAACTTCGCCATCACGAAAGCGACCGTCGAATATATGTGCGAGCAGGCGAAGAAATCGGGCCAGAAATACAAAGCCCTGATCCTGATGGGCGACCTCGGCGACATCAATGCGATTGGGCGGCGCGATGGCTTTGAAGAAGCGGTGAAACCTTACAGCGACATCCTCGAAGTCGTCGCGCGCGTGCCGACCGAATGGAATCAGGAGAAAGCCCTGGCCGGCGTGACGAACGCGCTGCAAGCCAACCCGGACATCAACTTTATTTTCACGTCATCGGACTTTCTGTTTCCTTCGATCATCTCGGCGCTCAAGAACGCGAACAAGTACAAAAAAACGGGCGAAGACGGGCATGTATTGATGGGCGGTTTTGACGGCGATGCGACGGCGTATCAAATGCTGAAGGACGGCTACCTCGACGCGACCGGCGTGCAGAATGTGTACTTCGAGAGCGAAGCGGCGGTGCAGGCGGTGCTGGATTTGAAAGCAGGCAAGCCCGTCGCCGACGTGATCCGCGATCCGGGCTTTGTGATTCATCAAAGCAACCTGAACGAAATGTCCGCGAAGATGTGGGGCGCGCAGGTGAAGAAATAAACCATTTTCCATTCTCCATTTTTGATTTGTCATTGTGTTCCGGATTCCCGCCGCAATGACAAATGAGAAATGACAAGTGGAAAATGGAAAATGTCAGGATTCAAATGGCTCAATCAGAAACGCAAATCCAGGTAGAACACGCGACGCACAAAAGTGAACGGCAGCCGCGCTGGCGCGCGTTGGTTGCATCTGAATATCAAGTTTTGCTGCTCTGTCTGCTCTGGTTTCTCATCAGCCTGCCGTTCACGCCGGGACTGCTTTCGGCGGAAAACATCAGCAACATTTTCTCGAATCTTTTGCCGCTGCTGATTCTGGCGACGGGGCAAACGCTCGTGCTGATTACGGGCGGCATTGATTTGTCGGTGACGTCGGTGATGGCGCTCAGCAGCGTGACGGGCGCAATGGTGATGAGTGGCGGCGAGGCGCGCGTGACGTTGCTCGGCGTAGCCGCGATGTTGCTCGTTGGCGCTGTCATAGGCCTGTGCAACGGGCTGGCGATCACGAAATTGCAAATGCCGCCGTTCATCGTCACGTTGACGGCGATGATGTTTTTCAGCGGTTTGGCAATCTGGCTGACGAAATCCAAAACGATTTACAACCTGCCGTCGTCGTTCAATGCCATCGGCAAAGGCGCGTTGTGGTTCATCCCGTATGCGTTGCTCGTCACGGCGTTGCTCGTCGTCGCCGCGCACCTTCTGCTCACGCGCAGTCTGCTGGGGCGCTGGCTGTATGCGGTTGGATTGAACGTCAAAGCCGCGCGCATTTCCGGCGTGCCGGTTGAGCGCACGATGTTGGCGGCTTACATCCTCAGTGGTTTGTTCGCTGCTGTCGCGGCCATTTTGTACACCGGTCGTTTGGAAACCGGCTCGCCTGTGTTGGGGCAGCGGTTGTTGTTGGATGTCATCGGCGCAGCAGTCATCGGCGGCACAAGCCTGTTCGGCGGCAGAGGCAAAATCGCGTGGACGCTATACGGCGTGCTGTTTCTGACGCTGATTGATAACAGCCTAAACCTCGCCGGGCATTCGCATTTCACGATCATGATGGTCAAAGGCAGCGTGATTTTGCTGGCGGCGTTGTTGGATGTGTTGCGGACGAAATTACGATGAATCCTCTCCTGGAATGTTCTCAAATTGAGAAGCGATATTTCGGCGTCTCCGTGTTGCGCGGCGTCAATCTGGCGCTCGCGCCGGGGCGTGTGCTGGGTTTGGTGGGGGAAAACGGCGCGGGCAAATCCACGTTGATGAATATTCTGGGCGGCGTTGTGCCAGCGGATGGCGGCACAATGCGATTCGCAGGCGAAGCTTACACGCCGCAAACACCGGCTGATGCGACGCGGCGCGGCGTGGCGTTTGTGCATCAGGAATTGAATCTCTTCACGAATTTGAGCATCGCGGAAAATCTGTTTCTGCCCTATCTGCCGCGCCGCAAAACGATGCACACGAAAGCCGCCGAATTGCTGGCGGCGGTGAATCTCAACATCGCGCCGGACACGCTCGTGGAAAGCCTCTCGCCGGGCGAACGGCAGTTGGTCGAAATTGCGAAAGCGTTGGGGCAGGACGCGCGCTTGATGATTTTTGACGAACCGACAACTTCGTTGACGAGCCGCGAAACCGAGCGATTGTTTACGTTGATCGAACGGCTGCGCGCGCAGGGCATCGCGGTGATTTATATCTCGCATGTGCTCGCAGACATCTTTCGCCTCTGCGATGAACTGTTGGTCTTGCGCGATGGCGAAGTCGTAGCGGCGGGCGGCAAAGACGAATTCACGCCGGAATCATTGATTACGTTGATGGTCGGGCGCAGCTTGTCGCAACTCTATCCGCCGCGACAAATGAACCCGGCAAACGAAACCGCGCTCGCGGTCGAAGCCGTCTCGCAACCGGGCGTGCTGGAGGATGTCAGCTTCACGTTGCAACGTGGCGAAGTCCTGGGCATCGCAGGCTTGATGGGCGCGGGCCGCACCGAACTCGCGCGCGTTCTCTTCGGCCTTGATCCGTGTGCGCGCGGCAGTATCAAGCTGAACAGTGCAGAAATTCGGCATCGCTCGACGCGCGAACGCATTCAATTTGGCATGGCGTTGCTCACCGAAAACCGCCGCGAAGAAGGTTTGCTGATGGATGCCGGGATCGCCGACAACATCGCGCTGGCGGCGCTCGCAGGATTTACGAACAAAGGCTGGATCGCTTCGGCGCGGCTGAACGAAGCCGTGAGCGAAGCTGTCGCCGCTGTGCAAATCAAAGGTGCAAGCCGCGCGGAGCAAGCCGTGCGCACGCTCAGCGGCGGCAATCAACAAAAGGTCGTGCTGGCAAAATGGCTGCTGCAAAAACCGTCGGTCTTCATCCTCGACGAACCGACACGCGGCGTAGATGTCGGCGCGCGCGCGGAGATTTATCGCCTCATCAATCGGCTCACGGAACAAGGCGCGGGTGTGTTGTTCATTTCGTCCGAGATTGAAGAATTGATCGGGATGTGCGACCGCCTGCTGGTGATGCGACAAGGCACAATCACGGCGCATTTTGCGCGCGCGGAATTTGACCGTGAACACATTCTGAGCGCGGCACTGCACGGAGGAACAAAGGTATGACGCGCTCGCCAAGCTTTGTGCCTGCGTTGTTGCGCCACGCGCCATGGCTGTTGTTCATCGCCGTGCTCGCGGTTTTCAGTTTGCTTGCGCCGCGTTTTCTGGCGGGCAACAATTTCCTCAACATCCTCGTGCAATCCGCCGCGACGACGATTGTGGCGACGGGAATGACGTTTGTGTTGCTCACGGCGGGCATTGATCTGTCGGTCGGTTCCGTGATGTTCGTCGCGGCGGCGTTGGCAGGCAAATTGGTCTTGAACGGGCAACCGTTGTGGCTGGCTTGCGGGGTGATTTTACTGACCGGCGTCTTGTATGGCGCAGTCAACGCGCTGTTCATTACGCGGCTGCGTGTCATCCCGTTCATTGTCACGCTGGCGACGCTGTATTTCGGGCGCGGCTTGGGATTGTGGATTACAGAAACGCGCGCGATGAATTTGCCGGATTCCATCTTGCGCATCGGCACGGCCAGCCTCGCAGGCATTCCGTTCCCTGCCTTGATGCTCGTAGTTGTCGTCGTCATCGCGCACATCGTGCTGACACGCACGTCGTTCGGTCGCCAGATTTATGCGCTCGGCAATGACGCCGATGCGGCGCGCAAGGCGGGCATTCGCGTCGGGCGCATTCAATTCGCCGTGTATGTCATCAGCGGCGGCTGCGCGGCGCTCGGCGGACTTGTCTCCATCGCGCAACTCGGCGCGGTCTCTCCAACGTTCGGCAATCAACGCGAATTTGCCGCGATTGCGGCGGCAGTGCTGGGCGGCGTGAGTTTGTTCGGCGGCAGAGGCGCGGTGTTGCCAGGGATATTGCTCGGCGCGTTGCTGATTCAAACGATTGAAAATGGTTTGGTGATCGCCAACGCCGATCCGTACCTCTATCCGTTGGTGATGAGCGCAATCATCTTTGTGGCGGTGCTGGTCGACAGCTTGCGCAACCGGCAACTGCAACGCGCGCAACGCCGCAAGGTGCGCGCGGCGGCATAAATTGAACCGGAGCCGCAACGTTGCGCCGCTTGCACTCTCGTTACCAGATGCCAGGGCGACCATTGCGGCTTTTTGTCAGGCTAAGTTATGATGCGTCCGAAAAATTTGCGTCACGACAAAAAATTGTGACAAATCAAGCAACCGCAATAATAAAGGTGGCATCCCAGACGGCGCGCAAGGATCGCAAGTAGTTCATTTCATTTGTTTCGCGAGTTGCCTATGTCGTCTGTCTCAATCACTGCTTCCAGGCCTGTCTTTGGGATGCCCGCCGCTAAGAGCGCTTCTGTAGCGCGAGCAAACGTGATGGTGGGAACAACCACAACGAACCCGGCGGTGCCGGATTTCGAACTGACACAGGCTGCCTCCAAGGGCGATATGACTGCGTTCGAGACGTTATACGAACGCCACTATCGCCGCGTCTACAGCTTATGCTTACGCATGCTGGCCAACGCGACCGAAGCCGAAGACTTAACGCAGGAAGTTTTTGTGCAGCTTTTCCGCAAGCTCGGCAGCTTTCGCGGCGAATCGCAATTCACGACCTGGCTGCATCGGTTGACAGTCAATCAAGTCCTGATGCACTTCCGCAAAAAAGGCGTGAAGTTGGAAAAGACGACGGAAGAAGGCGACGAGTTGAATGACATCGTCCAAATGGGCACCGAACGACCGAGTTCGATGCCGGTCGTGGATCGCATTGCGCTGGACGATGCCATCGCGCAATTGCCGCCGGGCTATCGGTCGGTCTTTGTGCTGCACGATGTCGAAGGCTACGAACACGAAGAAATTGGAAAGTTACTGGGAGTAAGCGTGGGCACGTCCAAATCGCAACTCCACAAAGCTCGGATGAAATTACGTGGCTTGTTAACGAAAAAACTATAACGTCCTTTGCAATGTACGAAGGACCGTAGAGTACGAACTCAGCAAAACTATGAGAGAGGAAAATCAGTATGGAATGTCGTGTTGTTATCAGTTCTCTGTCTGATTACCTTGATGGTTCACTGGCCAACCAAGAGATTCAGTCCATCGAAACCCACCTAAGCCATTGCGCCCCTTGCGACACCGTCAAAGCCGATTTATCGCAGATTTGTCTGGCCGCGAAGGAATTGCCGTTGCGCACGCCGCCGCGCGCGTTGTGGGCACGGATTCAAAACGAAATCGAGTTGGAGGCGGCAGGGCCGGGAAAGCAGACCGAAAAAAAAGCCCGCAAGGCGAGTTGGTGGAAAAGCCTGAGCGAGCGCCGCTTTACCTTCACATTACCCCAACTGGCCGGAGCCAGCGCGTTGGCGTTTTCGTTGATGGTCTTCGGGATGTATCACGCCCTGCACCGCGACCCGACCGTGGCGACGGAAGCCGCCGCCAGTGCGCTGTCGCCGCTGGAGACCGAGATGCAGTCGAAGATTCAACAAAAGGCGAACTTCCTCAACACTCGTCGCCAGGCGTGGAATCCAGAGATTAGAACGGTGTATGATACCCATCTGCAACGCATTGACAGTTCGCTCAATCGCGTGCGGCAAACGCTGGTCACGATGCGCGATCAGGATCAGCAAAAAATGTTGATGGATTTGTACAACGAGAAACTCCAACTCATGGAAGATTTCGAGAAAATTGAGAAGTGAATTATGCCGGGAAAAAACCTGTTGTTTAGTTTGGTGTTGTCGGCTGGCTTGAGCGCGGTCGCCCCTGCTCAGGATTTCAGCAAATCGTTCAAGGTCTTGCCCGATTCCGGGTCGCTGGAAATCAAAACCAAAATGGGGTCGGTGACGGTCGTTCCAGCCGAAGGCAATACGATTCAAGTATTGGCCAGACGCGCGGGGAACAGCGTGACGGCGTCGCAACCTTCGCCGCAAGGCAAGGTTCATGTCGAAGTCACCAGTGACGCACCCGTTGACCTCATCGTCAATGTTCCATCCAGCACGTCTTTGGATGTGTTTTGTGTGAAATGTTCGGGCGGCGTGATCGTGCGCGGCTTGCGCGGAGCCATCAAGGTCAATAACACAGATGGTGACATTCAATTGACCGGGCTTCGCAGCTCGCAGGTCGAAGCCCGTAGCATGAGCGGGAACGTCAGCTACAGCGGTGAAGTGCTTCCCAGCGGCAGCTATTATCTGAAATCCTTTTCAGGTCGCGTGGACGCTGCCTTGCCAGCGGGAGCCAAATTCAAACTGGATGCGACGTCTGGGCGTGGCGGCATTGAACTCGCGCCGGGCGAGTTTCAGTTAACCGTGCATAAGCAAACATCCCACTTAGTCCAGGGATTGGTAGAGTCAGCCACTGCGACCGTAACCTTATGGACGCAGGATGGCAGCATTCGAGTGCGTAAGAAATAACAAAGCGTGTACGGCGGAACATCTTGCCCTGCCGTACACGCTCTTTCGCTACTCTCTCTTTCGCCATTATCCGCCCATCTGCGCCGCGACTTCCTGCATTCTTGCCTTGACGCCGCGGTACTGCACATCAATCGCATAAATTTCCGCGAACGTTTCGTAGGCGTCTTTGAATTCGCCCATCGCGGCGTACGCTTCGGCCAAATCGTACCGCAAGGCTTGATAGGCCCCCTCATCGCGCAGCGGAGCCTCCAGGGCTTTTTTGAGCCACACGACCGCCAGACGCGGCAGTCCTTTTTGTGCAAAGCAAAACGCAAGCATGTTGCAGCACGAAACATAATGCGTATGGGCTGGATCGCTCATAATCGCCTTGAACGCCTGTTGGAACTCTTCAATGGCCTCATCGAACATATCCATTTCCTTGTAGGCCAGCCCCAAATTGTAATGCGTGTCGAAGTCTTCCTGCGGGTTGTGCTGTTCGGTTTCTGCTTTGAATTCATCCAGGAAATCCAGCAACTCACCCATCTCGTCGCCGGCAAACAAATCGAATGAATTACCGGCAGGAGAGGCCGATGGCGCGGGCGTGGATGGCGCTTCCGACCACGCGACGGCGGGCGTCTCGGACAATGAGTTTGTCGAGATGTTCGGCGTAGAATGGCGCGGTTGCGTCACGAGAATTGTCGCCTCTTCGGCGTCTTGGGCAGGCGGCGAAGCAAGGTAGCCGGTGGCAACGTCTTGCAAACCGAACGAACTCACGGCGGGCACTTCGGGAACGATTTGTACTTCCGTTGCCACGACCGCCTGGGAGTCCAGAGAAATCGCTTCGACGACGTCAATTTGTTGGTCGGGCGCAAGAACGGTTTGCGCGTTTTGGGCCTCCGCTTGTTGCAGTTGGGCCAATTTGGCTTTGACTTCAGGAGCCTGTGGATATTGTGCCGCAATGGATTCGAGCGTGTAGCGCGCCACATCCAGCATCCCTTGATACAGATAAAAATCTACGCTCTCCAACTCATCCCGCAAATTCGCTGTAGACGAACCGGCCACTGCGACGTCCACGGCCTCCGGCACGACGCTGAAAGAAGGAACTTCCGTTTGCACTTCCATCGCCTGGTCAGACGAGTGTGCATCCCAGGCACCTTGCGGCTCAGTACGCGACTCAGCCCCCTGAGTGGCCTCTTCCGCTAGAACGGAATAGCGAGAGACGTCGGCGGTCGCTTCGGGCTGCAACTCCTGGAAGGTTGAAGGCTCGTCTTCCGACTGATCCCAAAAATCCATGCCAGCGTTCGACGCGCTGGGACGTTCATACCCTGCCCCATACGATTCGGAGGGCGGCTCTGCCTCTTCTCCCACCAATTGGCGCAACCGCCGTCGGTGTTGAATTTCATCCGGCTCCAATTCGAGCAGCCGTTTGAGGGCGCTGACGGCGGCGGGTTCGCTGCCCGTTTGTAGAGCGGCGTCTGTAAGCAAGTTGAGCGTCTCGACCAGCAAATGATCGTCGTGCGTGTGTTCATACACTGCCGCGAGCCGTGTCAGCGCGCCCAGATGTTGCGATTCGACGGCCAGGACATCGCGGAGCAATTGGGCGGCTTTTTCTTCTTCCCGATATTCGTACAGAATTTCCACGACCCGATCAAAGACGCGCAACGCGCCCATCGCATCGTGTCGCTGCACATAGGAATGACTGAGGTCTAACGCATACTGATAGCGTGAGCGCGCGGTGTGGAGCATTTTCTCAATCGTTGTCTCTGCCGCTTCCAGTTTCTGTGCCGACTGATAAATGCGCGCCAACAGCGTCAGCAACTCGGCGTCGTTTGGTCGTTCCTGCAGCAGCCCTTCGATCAACTCGACAGCGCTTCCGGTCTCTTCTCGTTCGAGGTACAAATTCACTGCCGAAGCCAGCGCCGCCTGTCCACGTGGCTGCGCTTTGATGGCGCGCAGATACGTTTGCAGCGCCTCCTGCTCTTTGTTTTGCCGCCGCATCTCGCCCGCCGCCAGCAGGAAGGTGTCGTACGCCTTGTCGTTTTGATTTTCGCGCAGGAACGCTTCGGCCAGCTTGATTTGCACAGCCGTGTTTTCAGGATCGAGGTCGGCAATTTTCTGATAAATCTCCAGCGCCTGTTGGCTCTGGCCTTCGCGGATGTAATGCTCTGCCACACTCAAGTATTGATGCCGTGCGTCTACGATCAATTTCTGCTGCGCATATAACCCCGCCAGCTTCAGCGACACGTTAATGTTGCCGCTGTCGAGTTTGCTGACCTTTTTCAGCATGGCGATGGCCTTGAGGTAAAAACCGCTGACCCGATAATGCTCGGCGATGTGCATGAAGCTGGCAATGGCTTCGCTCGTTTGCCCGACTTTCACGTACAAATCACCGAGTGTGTTGAGGGTGGTCACGTCGGAAGGATCGGCCTGCGCGATTTGGCGATATTCTTCAATCGCCGATTGATATTTCCCTTGCTGAACGTATTTGGAGGCTGTCTTGAGTGCTTTGGCTTTATTGAATGACATCGGCTTCGCCTGCTTGGTTGAGAGGTTTGCTGGTGGGTTGAAATTTCGTAGGAACAAACGCGAGGCGGGACCAACCGCGCGCAACATAGCACTAGGCTCAACGCCTTGTCAATCTGAAGTTTTGAGCAGACGGTTGCAGAGTTGTGACAAGCCGATGAACAGGTCAAGTTGACTGAAAATCCAGCGCCGCAACGGTCATTTGACCGGGAACGACAGAGCCTTGAAGCCAGCGCCGCGTTTGAATTCCACACTCGTTTTGTGGTTGGCAGCTTTCAGCAGCACTTGATTGACTTGATCCTCGAACAGTTCAAAAAACACGCGCTGGCGGAGTTGCGTGCCCGCCAAGCCTTCCGGCAGTTTGGCTTCGACGTACAACAAGGCTACATCGGCTTTCGGCTCCATCCCAATCCACGTCAGTTTTTTGACTTGTCCGCGGCTGCCTTTGAGTTCGACGGTTTCGCGCAGATACATCGCGATCAACGCAGGCGCATCTTTGTGATCAAGCTTGACCGCTTTGCCGCGGCGTTGGCTGAGCGCGGCTTCTAAATCGTTGGCAAAGACGCGCACCGTGATTTCCGCCGTCTTTGCCGCCGCGTTGTATTCAATCTGCGTGAAGCTGACGTGAAATTTGTGGGCAGCGGCAGGGAAAAAAAGAAGAAGGGGCAGGGAAAAGGGGAGAAGATGAGACAGGAGATGCCGCCAAGCGATCTCCCTATCTCCCCGTCTCCCTTTCTCCCCCTCTCCCCTTCTCGCAAACTTCATTACCAACCTCACTCCTGATTGCCGCCCGTAGGTGGTGGCGTTTTTTTCTCCGGCTGATTTCCGCTGGGATGCGCCTCTCTTCTTTTGTGCTGTCGCCGCCTTCAATCGCCGGATTATAGAGAAATTTTTTCGGTCGCGCGAGGCGGCGCGGGCTTGACTTAGGCGTAGGGAAGGAAAGTAAACTGACGCTATCATCTCGCGCGGAAGAGCAACTATCGAAACGGTCTCAGGATGGAGTAAGCCCCGATGCAAACACTGGATTACAGATGTACGGACGCGGCGAAGATCGAAAGCTTTTACGAGGCGATAGATTTTCCGACGGAAGAAGAGTGGTTGGAGGTGCTGGAAATCAGCTTGCCGCAATCGCCCCGGCTGCCGCCGACCACCTCAGCGGCAGTGAATGCGACGTCGCGCGATTTGGCCCAGCACTGGCAGAATCTGAATGGTCTGACGTCGCCGCCACTGCGCCCGGAAAAGGACGAGCATTATCTGGCGTCATGGCTCGAAGACCCGGTGTCGCATCGAGCCATGACGGTCGAGCCGGACTTTCTCGCGGCGCTGGTTACATTTTTGATGGAGCGTCTGACCTTGCGCCTGCACGAAGTTTCGGACGTGCAGTGCCAACTGATGGAGGAGTTGGCAAAGCTCAAACGCTGACCCGCTTTTTTAATTACGGAGTACACAACGATGGCAAACGAGCAATTACTGGCGGCGCTGAACGAGGTGTTGGCGATGGAATACGGCGCGGTCATTCAATACGCGCAGCATCATTTTCTGGTGCGCGGACACGACCGGATTTTGTTTGGAAATTTCTTTGCCACCAATAGCCAGGAAGCCCATCTGCACGCGCTCAACTTGGGCAACAAGATTGTGGCGCTTGGCGGCGTGCCCACCATCAAGCCTGTGCCCGCGCAGGAAGCGGCGCACTTGCACGACATGCTGCTCCAGGATTTGGCCATGGAACGCCGCGCGTTGGCCGCGTACACGCAAGCGTGGGAGTTGGCGGCAGAACATCAATCGTTGCGGTTTTGGTTGGAAGACATCATCCGCCTCGAACAATTGCACGTCGAAGAGTTGGAACGGCTCACCGATGAACAAGCCGCCAAAGCCAACACGACGGCTTGAAGTAACCACACCGAACGCCACCGCTGAGTGCGCAGACCACTATGATTGCCGAGCGTATCAAATTCGACCCGCTTCCCCTGACCCGCGAGCAAACGCTGACGGCGCTGTTTGCCGAAGAGGCGCAGGTGGAGGAGTTCATCGCGCGTCTCGGCGCATTGGGAATTGCCACCCAGGCGGTCACGGTCATCGGCGTGGCGCTGGGAGAACCGCCGAAACGGCTCAACCTGACGGCCAAGCCCCCCAACCTCTCTCGCTACACGAAAAAGGGCGGCATCATAGGCATCCTCGTCGCCTTGTTGCTGGGCGCGATTTTGTACGGCACAAATTTTTTGCATCTTTCGTTGCTCGAAGCCTTGTTGATTCACACGCTCGCGCTCGTCATTCTCGGCAGTGTGATCGGAGCCGCCATTGGCGCGATTCTGGCTTCCGTCCAAGCGCAGGACACCGTGACGACCTTGCCGCCACAAAACACCGAAGGCTTTCTGGTCACCAGCAAAATGTCGGTGCTTTTGGTGCCGCAAGGCGAAGCCCTCGCCCGTGCTGCCGGAGCCAAAAAGGTGATCTCCTGACCGCCACAACGCGCCCTCCCTCCATTTGTCAAATGCCCGCGTTTCGAGTACCGTTGTCGCGGACTGCCCAAATAATTGAAGAGTGTGCGGAATTGAGATGTACATTCTTCCTTCTTCATTCTTTACTCTTCATTCTTTTCGAGAAAAAAAGAAACCCTCTCGTCAGGAAGGAAGAAGGAAGAAGGAAGAAGAAAATGCCTGATTTTACAGGCTTTCCATTCCGCCCACTCTGCAAATAATTGATAGCGCAAACGTTCAGTTTGCGTTGCGGCGCGAACAAATTCCTAAGTGACGCAACAAGGCAAACTGACCGTTTGCGCTACCCCTCTCCCAAACCTATGAACACCTCTCGTCGTGATCTACTCAAATTTCTCGCCAGCAGTTGTGTGGCCGCGAGCGTGCCGACCTTCAGCGCCGCCGCGAAAACACCGCGTATTCGCTGGGCACAAGGCTATTTGCTCTGGCGCGGTTTCAAAGGCGCGCAACTCACGTTGCAAGACGCGCTCAACGATCTACAAGCCATCGGAGCCGACGGCATAGAGTTTTCGCCGCAAGGCAGCGAACTCGAACGCAATAGCCTGACGACGGCAACGTTCAAGCAATTGATGGCCGAGAAAAAGCTGGCGATTGCGGGCAATTACCTGAGCGCACCGTTTTACGATCTGGCCAAACGCGAAGAGATTTTGCAGGAGGCAAACAAACGCTTTGCCTTGCTGAAAGAATTCGGCGGCAAGAACATCATCATCGGCCCGCCCGGCGTGCTCGGCACGGTGGATCGCCCGCAACTCATCAAACAACAAGCGCCGCTGCTCAACGAAATTGGTAAGCGCGCAAAAGATCAGGGGTTGGAAATTGGCATTCATCCGCATCTGAACACGTTGGTGGAAACGCCTGCGGAAATTGATTTGGCGATGGCAACGACCGATCCGCGTTACGTGCATTTTTCGGCGGACACGGGTCACATTCATTTGGCGGGCGGTGATGTCCCAGCGATTTTGCGCAAGTACAAAACGCGGCTGAATTATTTTCACTTCAAAGACGGTGTGCGTCCGTTTGTGCGCCCGAATTTCCAACCAAACTTGCGCGAATTAGGCCGAGGCGAAGTGAATTTCCCAGCGATTATGAGGCTGCTGAAAGAAATTCGCTTCACCGGTTGGATCAACATCGAGCAAGACACCACAACGCTCACACCACAGGAATCCAGCCGCATCAGCATGGAATATGTGACCAAAACGCTGAAGCCGATTTATACGTGAAGAGGGTGGCCGGTGATCGGTGGCTGGTGGCCGGTTCTCTCATAGATCAGTGATAGGTGATCGTGAGCCAAAGGTTTACTACCGACCACCGATCACCGGCCACCGACCACCGTCTGCGTTCCCGGTTTGAAGTCGAAGATCGCAACGGACACAGCTAAATCGCGCTTGTTCACGAAATGCGTGAAGATCGGAACGACGCGCCCGCCGTACGCATCAATGCCGTTGTAATCGCCGAAGAAAACGCCTTTGTTGCACTCGAACGGCGCGAGGTTGATTTTGTGATTGACGAACGTTTTGCCCCCGTCAATGCTGCGTGCGAGTGTCACGCCCGTCTTTGTGCCATCCAAATCGCGGCGATCATAAAACACAATGTTGACCGCGCCATCCACGGGATCAACCGCCATCCACGTGAAGAATTGATCCTTGCCGTTTTTCAGCTTGTCATTGTTCACGCGCACGGCTTCCGACCACGTCACGCCACCATCGCGTGAGGCCATCACAAACACATCGTGATCGCCGTTGCGCGCGTCTACCCAATTCACATACAGCGTGCCGTGATGAGGGCCGTTGCTCGTGTCCACTTTGGTCACAGGCATGCCGTTCGCGCGACTGATGCCGGGAATGTCAATGTCCCAACCGCCGGGCATCGCCGCGATGATTTTGTCGTTGCCAAACGTCGCGCCGCCATCGAGCGATTTGTCGAAGTACAAACCTTTCGGCCCCGCCCACACCAAATAGACTTCGCCTTTCACGCCGCTGGCGGCAATCGCGCCTTCCATCGTGTTGTCGCCGTCTTCGCAATCGCCCGTCGTGTCCGCGACTTCAAACGGCGGCGCAAACGTTTTGCCGCCATCGCTCGAACTGGAAAAGTAAATGTGCGAGCGATGCTGCGCGTCCTTGCTGCCATAAACATCAAAGCGCGTCCACGCCAAATAAATATTGTTCTTGTGCGGCGAGCCGAAGACGTTGTCGGTCACGATGTACGGCTTGTCTTCAAACGGCGTGACCGAATTGACGTGGTCAATCACTGCGACCGGAGCCGCCCATTCGTGACCGCCATCGCGCGATGCACTGACCCATATCCCGCTGAAGGCGCGCGGCGGGCGTTTGACGCGAATGCCATCGAACGACATGTAGCAGTGATACGCGACGCCTTCGCTGCTGAACGCAATCGAATCATCGCCTTGTGGCAAGCTGCGTTCGTTCGGTGCGAAGACCGTCGTCCAGGTTTTGCCGCCGTCGTGCGTGACATACCGCGCATTGCTCACGCGCGCCTGCCCCGGTTTGCCGTACTGCAACGACACGCCGATGAGGTTGTCAGGATTGGTCGGATTGATCGCGATGGAAACTTCGCTTGGGTTGATCGCGTCTTTTTCCGTGATTTGAATGACGCGATGCGTTTGTGCCAACAGCGGGAGAGAAAGAGCCAAAAATAAGAGCAGCCCAACGCGACAATTCATCTAAGCCATTTTCCTTTCTGCTTCAACGAAGGTTTCCAGCACGGGCACATCGGTTCGCGGCAACAATGCCAACGCTGCTGCGATGACTTGATGTTGCAGCGCGGGATGGTTCGGCGCACCCAATGGAAAGCCCATCGGATACGACACCCACAACGCGCGCGGCGGATGAATGATCGAAGTCACTTCGCGCAACAACGACACCGAAGTCGTCGTGATGTTCTCGCGTTCGATGGCTCCGGCCAGCAGACCAACGGTCTGCACACACATCGGTCACATCGGCGTCAGAAACACGACGTCCACATTGTCAGCGCGTAACATCTGCGCGACTTGCACCGACGTTTCGTCAATCAATTTGCGCGGCATCACAATCGAACCCATAAAGCTGAAATGCCGATGATTCAATTCGCCAATTACGCCTTGTGCTTCGAGTTCTCGAAAGCGATCCAGCGGAAAACCCAGGTTGCGATCCGCCGCGATGCCCGTGTGATCGAAGCCGGGGCTGCGATGCGTTTCGAGCAGCGTCTGTGTTACGACCGTGTTCGGGATTTCGCGGAACGACGTGTCACCGCCCTTGATCGAATGATCGAAGCCTGCCTGTTCGGGCAAGCTCACGCCCGCCGAAGTCACGAGCGCGACGCGCGCTTCAGGCAGCGGTTTACCGAGCGGCGTACACGGCACGGGGTCGTTCGCGTAATGCGAAAACGGATAGGCTTTCATAAACAGCCGATGCGAAAAAACCAAATCGTCGTACGTTGCCATAACTTACAAATCAATCACGATGGGCGCATTCACAATTTTATACGCCTCGTTGCAGGACGAAGCATTGATAAACTGCACGCCGCCCTGTTCCACGTGCCCGTAGCCCGCGTGAATATGCCCGAAGATATGCACGCGCGGTCGAATGCGCTGCACGATGGGCAACAATTCTTCGCAGCCGGCGGCTTCATACGTTCCTGTCCAACGATCAATTACCATATCCAGAATTCCCTTCGGCGGGCCGTGCGTAATCAGCACGTCGGTGTCGTCGGGAATCATTTCCCACTTGCGCCGAATCTCAGGGCCGCGATCCAGATTGAACGCCCAATCGAAAAAGCGCGGCTGCCACGGTGAGCCGTAAATCTTCAAGCCTTCGATGATGACGAAGGAGTCTAGCAAATACGTCGCGTTCGTCAGCAACACGCGCGCCAACTCGGGCGAACGCTCGAACAAAAAATCGTGATTGCCGGCGACAAAGATTTTATGTTTGTGCGGCAACGTGCCGAGCCAGCGATTGAATTCGATAACCTCGTCAAATTTGCCGTGACCGGTCGCGTCTCCGGCGTGAATCAGAATATCGCCATCGGGGATTGCGCTGAACTGTTGATGACGTGAGTGCGTATCACTGATCGCTACGATGCGTGGCATAAAATGCAGTATACAATGGCGTATGCGATAATGCCCGCCGAAAAATTTACGGAGCAGAAAGCCGCATGTCCGAAAGTCAAGCCAACGAAATCATTCGCCGCAAACAAAGCCACTTCGAGTTGTGCGCCGAGCAGGATGTCGAATTCAAAACCAAAACCACCTGGCTCGAACATGTCGAATTGGTGCATCAACCGCTGACGGAAACCTTGCTCGACGAGATTGATTTGAGCGGCGAAATCTGCGGCAAACGTTTGCGTGCGCCGATTGTGATTACGGCGATGACAGGCGGCACGCCGGACACAGGAAAATTCAATCAAGAAGTGGCCGCGCTCGCGGATCGTTTGGGTTTGGGTTTCGGCGTCGGCTCGCAGCGCGTGATGCTGAAGTACCCGGAAGTGACCGACACGTTTTGCGTGCGCGAGCAAGCCCCGAATGTGCTGTTACTCGGCAACATCGGCATCGCACAAGCGCGCGAGCTGAGTCTGGCGCAATTGCAAAAGCTAGTGGACGACATTCAAGCCGACGCGCTTTGCGTGCATTTGAACACGGCGATGGAAATTGTGCAGCATCAGGGCGACCGCGATTTTCGTGGCTCTTTGCAAGCCATCGAACGACTCGTCCGCGAATTGCCCGTACCGCTCATCGTCAAAGAAACCGGCTGTGGTTTTGCGCGCGAAACGGGCGAGAAGTTAGCGGCGACGGGCGTCGAATGGGTTGACGTTTCAGGCGCAGGCGGCACGTCGTGGGTTGGCGTCGAAACGCTGCGCAATCGCGCGTTGCAGCATCTGGGCGAGGCGTTTTGGGATTGGGGCGTGCCGACAGCAGCGAGTCTTTTGGAACTGCGTGGCCTGGGGCTGAAGTTGATTGCCTCGGGCGGCATTCGCACTGGCCTGCACGCAGCCAAAGCCATTGCACTCGGCGCACAAGCTGCTGGAGTCGCGTTGCCTGTGTTGCGCGCGTACGTGAACGGCGGCAGCGCTGCCGTCGAAGAGTATTTGTCTGCAATGATTGCGGAGTTGCGTGCGGCAATGATGTTGTGCGGTTGTGAGCGCGTTGCGGATATGCACACGAATCGCGCGGTGATCGGCGAACAATTATTGGAATGGGCGACGCAGCGAAAACTGCTTTAGATTTGCCGGAACTTTGTTTTTCGCTCGTCGTGTGACAAGCGATGAAAACCAAAGCTGTTGTTTTGAAATTAGTAATTCTTGCGCTGCAACTTGCGTCCTTAGTCATAATCTTTCTTGTTCATTTTCGTCTTGTATTTTGGGTAGACCAAACCTATTCCCTGGAAAACTCGGACTTTGCCTTAGTAGCCGCAATGGGACTCACTTTGACTCCATTGGCGCTGCTTGCAGTCGTATTTTATCGTTGGCTCAAACGTCGCTGGACGTCATCTAAACCGGACGTGATTGCGTTGAGCTTCGTGCTTTTATTCTTTGGCACGATGTGGACGTGGGGACTATTTACCCTCAACAAATTATTGAAGCATGGACACCATGCATCGGTGATCCAATCCTTGCAAGTCATCCATAAGGCGCAAGCCGATTTCAAGACAAGACACAATCGGTATGCAACGCTGCGGGAGTTGATTGACACTGAGCTTCTTCACCCCAATCTTCTCAAGGAAGAAAAGATTCCCGGCTATAGATTCTCTGAATCAGATATCTCAACCGATACTTACTGCATTCACGCAGACCGCACAATGAACGGCTCAGGGTATCGAGATTTCAACCTGACAGAATCAGGCGACATTCGCTTCATCGAAACGCGCCTCAAAGGAACGGTGCCGAGGGGAGTGGGGGAGAACCTCTATTCCGTCGAGAAGGAGTAACTAATAGAACCAAAAGGCGAGCGCAGCTTGATTCCGTTTGTGGGCTTGCGAATGGAATTTTGAGTGGCGAAGATAGAAGGGCGCGCACACGACCCGACGGTGCGCGCCCAGTGATTACCACTTCAATTTCGGCGGGAAAAACTCAGCGACCAAATCTTCGTAATACGCGCGATAATCCTCAAAATTCGGCGTCTCTTCGACTTTGGAATAGAGGTCGTACGGGTTGAACGCTTTCACCCATTGGAGCATTTCGTGATCGCGCTCGGTCAACAAATGACCGTATTCGTTTTCGTTGTGGATCACGTAGCACGAGTGATACCGAATCATCCACTGCGCTTCTTCGGGCAAATAATTTTTGACGACGTGGTACAAATATTCGTCGTGCCCCCACGACAAATGCACGTTGTCCAGGCCGCAATGCGGTTCGTAAATTCCGTACTTCGTGTTGAGTTGCGAGTTCTGGGAATCAGGGTTGTTGGCGAAAAATTCGGAATAGACAATCTTGTCCGAAAACGCGCAGCCGACCGGGTTTGTGTCGCCCACGACGGCCCATTGCGGCTCGTCGAACATACAGAGCATTTTGCCCAGATCGTGAATGAAGCCCGCGAGGATAAACCAGCGCGGATGCCCGTCTTGCCGGATCGCTTCGGCGGTTTGCAGTGCGTGGATGATTTGCGGCAAGGCTAAATCCGGGTCACTATCGTCCACGAAATTGTTCAGAAAATCCATCGCTTCCCAAACGCTCATTTCGGCGTGATTGAGCGGCGTGTATTCGGCCTTTTTCGCCCGCACGAAATCAAGCGTTTGTTGGCTGTGATTCAGACGATACAGTTCTTTGACGCAATCGCGCGCTTCGGCAGCGTAATTGCGATACGCATCGGGCGCTTTGTCCTCGTGCCGCAGATGCGCGGGAATTTCCGACATGGAGGGGTGTAGTGCAACAGACATATCAATTTTCTCCTTCGCTGGTTGGGACGTGGCAATAGTACGCTGGTTGGGGGAGAAAGCGGAAGTCTTTTTTATTCGTACCGCAAGGCTTCAATCGGGTCAAGACGCGCGGCTTTGACTGCCGGATACAGCCCAAAAATCAGGCCGATGCTGACCGAAACGCCGAAGCCGATGCCGACCCACATCATCGGAATCGCGGACGGAAACCTGATCGCTTTCAGAATGAAGCTGACCAAAAAGCCGAAGCCAATGCCCACCACACCGCCGAGACCGGTCAAGGTCATGGCTTCCAGCAGGAACTGCGTCACGATGTCCATTTTGCGTGCGCCGATGGCGCGGCGGATGCCGATTTCTTTGGTGCGTTCGGTCACGCTGACGAGCATGATGTTCATCACGCCGATGCCGCCGACCAGCAACGCCACGCTCGTGATGGGCACAATCACCAACGCGACGATTTTCAGAATGCCGCTGAAGGTTTCGATGATGCCGCTCGGTGTGTTCACGGCAAAGCTGTCAGGTTGATCGGCGGGCACGTTGCGACGGCGGCGCAGCAACTCCGTGACCTGGTCAATCATTTTGTCGAGGTTGCCGCTGGCCGCGCTAACCGTGATGAAATGGTCTTCCTGACCGGGATACATCGTGTGCATCACGCCGTATGGAATCAAAATCACGCCGTCATTGTTGGGGCCGCCGCCGAAGCCTTGTTTGGCTTGCGCCAGCGTGCCGATCACGGTGAACATCTTGGAGCCGATGGAGATTTCTTTGCCGAGCGGATCGTAGCCGCTGAAGAGTTTGTCCTTGATGTTGTAGCCAATCACGCAAACCGGAATCTTGTGTTCGTCTTCGGTTTCGGTAAAGAAGCGACCGCCTTCCAACGCAATGTCGCGTGTGCGTTCGTAAGCGGCCCAGACGCCACGCACGTTGGAAGTTTGCACTTGATTGTCGCGGTATTTGACGGTGGGTGGCAGGCTGTCGGGACGCAGCACAGGCGAAGCGGCTTCGACCAGCGACAACTTGCTGACGGCCAGGGCGTCGTCGTACGTGAGCGGCTTGCGCTTGCGTTCTTCTTCGGTCAAATCGCTAAAGCGCGGGCCGCCGCGAAAGCGACTGATGAACGCGGTGTTCGTACCGAACTGTTCGATCTGCTCCTTGAAGGTTTGCTCCATGCCGCCGACCAACGAGGCGACGGCAATTGTTGTCGCCGTGCCAATCACGACGCCCAACACCGTCAGGAACGAGCGAAACTTGTGCGACCACAACGTCCCCATCGCCTGTGAAACCAATTCTCGAAATTGCTGTTTTTGCATACCTCAGACTTCAGACTACTCTGCCCGCAGCGCGACAATCGGATCGAGGCGTGCCGCTTTCCAGGCGGGATAAATGCCAAAAATCGCGCCCGTTGCGCTGGAAACGATCAACGCCATCGCTACCGCCCACAACGGCATTGAAGCGGGAACGGGCGTGAATTTGACCAGTAATGTTTTGATGCCATACGCGATGGCGAGGCCGATCAAACCGCCACACGCCGACAGCACAACGGATTCGATCAGGAATTGCAACAGAATGTCTTTGCGCCGCGCGCCGAGGCTTTTGCGGATGCCGATTTCGCGCGTGCGTTCCGTCACGGCGACGAGCATGATGTTCATAATCACGATGCCGCCGACGACCAATGAAATCGAAGTCACGCCGAGCGCGACGGTCGCAATTACGCCAGTCAGGTTCTGGAACAAATCGTTGATCGCATCCGCCGTGATGATGCCGAAGGTGTCTTTGTCGTTGTAATTGAGCCTGTGCCGCGTGCGCATCATCATTCTGACTTGATCTTGCAGGTCGAGAGTTTTGACATTTTCCGGGCCTTTGATCGAAAGACTCAGGCTGCGGCGCGCGCCCCAAATCTTCTGAAAAGTCGTGACCGGGATGACGACGAATTCGTCCTGCGATTGCCCGAAAACCGAGCCTTGTGCTTTGGCGACGCCGATGACTTCAAACGGCAAGCCTTCGATCTTGATTTCCATGCCGACGACTTCGCGCCGCCCATAGAGCCGATCCGCCACGTCTGCGCCGATCATCGTGACATAGCGGCTGCGCTCTTCTTCCATCTCGCTGATGTAGCGCCCGAATTCCGGCTGCACCGTATCAATGTTGCCCATCGAAGCCGTCACGCCGCGCACGTTGATGCGCGCCATGTTTTCGTTGCCGTATTTGACTTCGGTGGAGGTGCCGCCCGAAGCCCCGACATAACTCGCCAACGTCAGGCGTTCGCGCAGATAGTCCACATCCGCGAGCGTCAAGTCTTTGTTGCGGCGATTGGCTTCGAGGAATTCTTCAAAGCTGGTGATGATGCCAAATTTCTCCACGCTGAGCGTGTTCGACCCCATGTCAGCGATCTTTTCCGCAATGTATTTGTTCGCACCTTCGATGACGGACGCGACCGCGACGACCGTGACCACACCGAAGATGACACCGAGCAGGGTTAAGACGCTGCGCAGCTTGTGAGCGCGCAAGGAGGCGAGGGCGAGTTTGAGGGATTCGATTAGGGCGTACATAGTCACCTGTCACAATTGGAATGCGCCGAGAGAGTCATCGGCTACCAGCCCTAAACGATAACACAAGGAGGTAAGTTGCAGGAAAGAAAGGCTGAGGACGCTGCACCAACAGCAGGGGATTAGAGTTCAGGCAAATTGACGTTGCGCACGCCCAACACGCCTTCGGTCAGACATGCCGTGAAACAATCCACGACACAGGGATCGAACTGCGTGCCTGCCGCGTCTTGCAGGCGTTGGACGGCTGTGTCCTGCCCCATACCAAGCCGGTACGGACGATCTGACGTCATGGCATCGTAGGCATCCACGACGGCGATAATCCGCGATTCCAGTGGGATTTCTTCGCCCGCCAGTTTGCCCGGATACCCACGTCCATCCCACCATTCATGATGGCGCAGCACCAATTCGCTGATGCGTTTGAGACGCGGGATTTTGACCAACGCTTCATAGCCCCGAATCACGTGCTGATCCATGATTTTTTTCTCCCGCTCATCCAGCCGTCCCGGTTTCTGCAAGATGGCTTCCGGCACGCCAATCTTGCCAATGTCGTGCAACAAGGCGGCCAGCTTTAACTCATAAATCGAGTCTTCTGTCAGCCCCAGACGCCGTCCGACTTTGGCAACAAAATTCAAGACCGCGCCGGAATGTTCGCCCGTATAGTTATCTTTCGCGGAAAGCAACGACGCCAGCGCCAACAACACGGAAGAATTGGTTTCTTCCAGTTCCTGATGCAACAGGCGATTGGTTTCCCGAATTTCGAAGGTCAGCAACACGTTCTCAATGACGTTGAGGAGTTCGTGTTCACTGAAGGGTTTGAGTAAATACGCCGCCAAGCCACGCGTGAACAACGAGCGTTGTTCCGCTAAGCTGGCCTGACGCCCGGTCAGCATGACGACCGGAATGCGCTTGGCACGGGCGGCGTCTTGTTGGAGGACAAGCAAATCAAAAACTTCTTTGCCTGTCATATCCCGAAGGGAATAATCCAGTAAAATTAAATCTACCTGGTGTTCTGCAACGATTCTCAAGGCTTCCTGTCCGTCCTGCGCGGTGAGGAAACGATAGCCGGCTTTCACTAAAATGATCTGCCCGACTTCGAGTTGCGACGGATCATCGTCCACCCAGAGAACCTGCTTGTTTGCGTGAGGGTGCATACAATGGTTCCTGGTTGAGGCAGAGCTCAGCGGGATACAACTGGAGCCGCCGTGATTGATGGAGGACTTCACTCTTTGTCTTGGACAAAACCGGCTTTTTATCCCACGACCAGTTTTTTCCTGGGAGCGTTTGGAAGCAAATGTGTGTAGGAGAGGAATGAACGATATGCAGCCAGACGAAACGTAGTTCGTTGATGTCAAGATCAAGTGTTACGTTAGGACTTCGGCAACCCCAGTGAATGCAAGGGCACGACCGTTGATTCGTAAACTATCCAAACCATCTCCGCAGACCGCTGTGAAGCCAGACTTACAGGAAGGGCAAAGCACACTCGTGAATCCTGTAAGGCGTAGGTGTCTATCGTTGGTAGAAAGGCAAGAAGGCGGGCGATTCTACTGTTTCGGAAATAGCAGAACCAATGAACTCCTTCTCGAGTTAGTAGGGCACAATGAATTTATAACTAATAGGGGTACTGGATATTTAAATCAGCTACCAACGCGGGGGAGTATAACCAGCGCCTTTTCACCTGGCAAGACAATCTTCAGGCGCTGTGTTAAAACTCCCTGCCGAAGCGGATTTTAACTGAGTCAGTGGAAGAATTACTCGAAGACAAAAGCCGCGCCTCTTTTTCCGCCCGGAGTTTTTTTGCTTGCTTGCAATCGGCAGGTGATTCGGTACAATGGCGCACGCTATTAGCGCGCAGATTATCTACTTAATCAAAGGAGATTATACGAATGGCCACCTATGTTATTTGCGATCCGTGTATCGGCACGAAAGACACGGCTTGCGTAGACGTTTGTCCCGTGGATTGTATTCACCCGCGCCGCGACGAACCCGAATTTGAATCGTCCAACATGCTCTTCATCAACCCGGACGAATGTATTGATTGTGGCGCGTGCCAACCGGCCTGTCCCGTCGAAGCCATTTATCGCGACGAAGATGTCCCGGCGGACTGGCAACAGTATATTGAAATCAACGCGAATCATTATCGCTGAGAACTTTTGGTGGCGCGCGACTCGGAGCGGACGCCATCAGGCTTTGGCCTATGTTTGAGCAGTTCTTTTTAGGCTTGGCATTGATCGGTTGTCTGGTCTTGGTTTATCGTCGGCTGCGTCTGCCGCGTGCGGCGCAGTCGGCGGACAGTTGCCCTCGTGCGTCCTGTCACTGCGAAGCAACGGACGAATTCACTGCCAGCGCCGGAGGCGAGAACAAGAGCCTCTGAATTCTCCCCGATTTTGCAGGGACTGAAACCATTCTTCAGCTCTTCGCTTCGACTGTGGTTCGCTCGCCGCCACCGCTGCCCCGCTTGCTTCTTTCACTTTTATTCGCGCTTGCCCCGAGGCTAACAATCGCTCCCCCAATCCGTACGATGACAGCACACATTCATGGTTAACCCGTCGGAAGTCATCCCATTCAGCCCTGCGGCTCCCGTCCCTGCGCCGGAACCCATCGCTTTACAAACCCGCAATCTGACGCGCTGGTTCGGAGATTTCGTCGCGGTCAATCATTTGCATCTGACGGTTCGACGCGGGTCGTTTTTTGGCTTTCTGGGGCCGAACGGCGCGGGCAAATCCACCACGATCAAAATGCTGACCGGCTTGTTAGCTCCGACCGAAGGCCAGATCGAATTGCTGGGACACGATCTGATCGCCGACCCCATCGCCGTCAAACGCTTGATCGGCGTCGTGCCCGAAGACCTGAATTTATTTGATCGTCTGACGGGCGCAGAGTATTTGACCTTCGTCGGGCGTATGCACGAACTGGAGCGCCACGTCATTGCCGAGCGCACCGCGGAACTGCTGCACGTGATGGAATTGGAGGACAAACCGAAGTCGTTGCTCATCGAATATTCACACGGCATGCGGAAAAAGATTTCGCTCGCCGCCGCGCTGCTGCATAACCCGCAGATGTTGTTTTTGGACGAGCCGTTTGAAGGCGTAGATGCGGTCGCCGCGCGCACGATCAAAAATCTGCTCGAACGCATGCGCGAACGCGGCGTAACGATTTTTTTGACCTCGCATATTCTGGAAATCGTCGAACGGCTTTGCACCGACATCGCGATCATCAATCACGGACGCATCGTCACGGCAGGACGTCTGGACGAATTGCGCGTGCAGGCTGGCACGACCCTCGAAGATTATTTCGTCAATCTCGTCGGCGGTGAACGACGCCGGACAGATACGTTGTCCTGGATTGGCTGAGATCAACGCAATCTCAAATCTCAAATCTCAAATTTCAAATCCTTACATGTCCCAACTCGCCACCCTCTTCTGGCTTCGCTACACGGTCTTCAAAAACTCGCTCACCACGCGGGGCGAAGTGGCGCGGCAGGTGTTGAATGCGGTGCTCTTGCTCGTGCCGCTGTTGATGAGTCTTGGCATCGGCGTGGCGCTGTTTGTGGCGCTGTTGCTGGTTGAGCATTTTCGTGAGCCAGTGGTGTCGGGCGGGATGACAACCGTGCTGGCGACGCTGTTGTTTTTGATGCTGATCTCGCAATCTACCGGCGCGTCTTCGCACTTCGACCCGCGCCGGTTCCTGCTCTTCCCCGTCCGACTGAGCAAGTTATATGTGCTGAATCTGCTCTCGGCGTTGGGCGAGTTTTCCATGCTCATGATTTTGCCTTCGATGGCGGGCATGCTGTTGGGCTTGGGGTTTGCGTACGGACAACCGCTTGGAGGCTTACTCGCCTTCATCCTCGCGCTGTTGTGGGTAGATTCGTTGTTCATTTGCACGGGGATGTTGTTCGCGTGGTTGCTGTCGGGGCGCAAACGCAGCCGCGAGATTTTGTTTGCCCTGCTCATCGGCGCAATGACGATTGGCGGACAGTTGTTGCCGCGCTTTTTTATGACGACCTACGGGCGCGGGCTGGTGCAATGGCTGCTGCCGTATCGGCAAATCATCGCGACCGTGTTTGATTGGACACCGATTGGCGTGTGGTCGTTTTTTTTCCGGCATCTGGCGGCGGGAGAAATCGCCACCGCGTACGTGCAGTTGCTGCTCGTTTGTGGGCTGTGGATCGGTTTGGCGTGGGGCGTGGGCTATGCGCTCTTTCGCCGTCTGGCCACGAGTGCCAGCGCCAGCAGCAGCGTGAATCGTAAGTCTACAGACGGCACGCAAATCAATTTGCACAACTTCCTCGCTTTGCGTTTGCCCTTTGTGTCCGGGCAAGTCTCCGCCATCATCGCCAAAGAACTGCGCTACTTCGGGCGTAATCCCGCGACCTATCTCACGATTCTCTCGTCGTTGATTTTTCCGCTGCTCTTCTTCCGTTCGGGCCGCAAAGGCACGGGGCTGGGCGAAGGGTTGGGGTGGATCAGCGGCTGGGTCGGCTATGTGTTTCTGATGAACCTGCAATATTTCGTCGGGCTGTTTGCCTACGACGCCGCTGGGTTTCGGCAATATCTGCTCGCGCCGATCCAGTGGAAACGGTTGCTGTTAGGAAAAAACATCGCCATTTGGCTGATCGTGACGATGCAAATCAGCCTGGTTTTATTGGGCGCGGAACTGCTGGATCACAATTTGACCGCTGAAAAAGTGTATGTCGCGGGATGCTCGTCGCTGCTGGCAGCAGCGATTTACAGCACAGTGGGCAATTACGTTTCGATTTACTTTCCGTACCGCGTGCAGTTCGGCGTGCCCGCGCGGCGGCGGGAAAACTGGTCGGGCATCAATTTGCTCGTGCAATTTGCGTTGTTGTTCGGCGTGATTGGGTTGCTGTTATTGCCCATCGGCGCGGGCTATTGGTTCAAAAGCAAAGGGCTGCTGTATGTCTTATTCGCGTTGCTGGCGCTGGCGAGTTGGGGGATTTATGTCTGGCTGCTGGAACGGCAAGGCAAGCTGTTGGAAGCGCGCCGCTTTGAGATCGCTGAAACATTGACACGCAAAACGGAGAAGGTTTGACTTTCTCTCAATCGAAGCCTGCAACCTGGAGACAATGGCTTTCACCACGAAGATCACAAAGAACACAAAGAACCTTTGTCCTGATTCGTTTCTCTTCTTTCTTCGTGCTCTTTATGCCCTTTGTGGTTTGTCGTCGTTCTGATTTAGTTTTTCGCCGTGATCGTCAACACTGAAATTTCCGGCGGCACGCGAAAGCGCACCGGCAAGATGCTCGTGCCAATGCCGGGCGTCACAAACAACCGCCGCTCGCCTTCTTCGACAGAGCCAATCGCATATTTCTCGCCATGATTTGAAGGCACAACGCGCCGTCCGAGCAGCGGCAAATTCACTTGCCCGCCGTGCGTGTGCCCGGCCAACGTCAAAATGAATTGCGGCGGCAGCTTGAGAAAAAGATCCGGCGTGTGCGTGAGCGCCACAATCGGGTCGGCAGAGGTAACAGCGCGCAAGGTTTTTTCAAGATCATCTTTGTGTGTGAAGTAATCGCCCAGCCCCCCCAGCCACAACGTACTGCCCCGGCGCTCGATCCGCACTGCATCGTTCGTCAACACGCGAATCCCAACTCCTTCAAAAGCGCGCGTGACGCGCTCGCGCCCCAACCACCAATCGTGATTGCCAAGCACCGCATACACGCCAAGCGGCGCGCGCAAGTCCTTGAGGATTTCGACAAAGGCTTCTGGCTCGGTGAAGCTCCCGCCGATGACGTCTTGAATCACGTAGTCGCCGAGCAGCACGATTAAATCGGGCTGCTGTTCATTGCTGCGGCGCACGACTTCACGCACTTTGTCGAGCGTGATGTGCGGCGCACCGACGTGCAAATCCGACAACGCGACGACTTTGAGACCGGCAAAGCCTGCGGGCCAGTTCGGAATCGCAATCGCAGTGGCTTTGACCGTGAGTTGATTCGGCTCCCACCAGAGCGTCCACCACGCCAATGCCAGCCCAAGCAGCAGAAGCACCGGGACGACGCGCACGTACATCCACCGCGCCCGTTTCCACGCTCGCGCATCCAGCCAGCGCCACCACGCCCGCGCGCGTCTCAAGCGAGTGCTCATCGCGCCTCCTCCGCCAACTTCGCCAGAAACATTTGATCCAGATGATTCTGCTCCGCCCAATACCGATCAAAGAACGAATAGCTTTTGCGCCCACGCGCGACCTGCTCGACGCGGCTTGTCCAGTCCCGCAATTTCTGCCGATGTGCTTCCCAGGCATCCGCGCGCGACAAGGCTTCGACTTGAAACGTCACGCGCGCTTCTTCGACCATTGCGCGCCGTCGCGCGTAATCGCCGATGACCATTCGGTGCAATCGTTCGTGCTGCCAGAACAACGCTTCCGTGTCGCCGAGATGGTTGTCGCGCCCAATAATGACGGGCTTATAAACGCTCAGGCACGGCGACGAAGTGCCCGTCAAATAATGCTGCGCGCCGCTTGTCGTCACGCGACTGACCATCGAACCCGTCGTTTGTCCTGACCGTCGCGTTGGCCACCACGAAGCGTGGGTGCAAGGCATTTGCAACCGCCAACCTTGTCGCGGCGTAAAACCGTTGTGATCGCGCAGTGCGGCAAACATATCTTCGCGCCCGATGCCTTTCGCATTGCTCGAAAGTCGTTGCATCGTGCAAGCGCGACGCACCGCGCCGCCGCTCAAATCCGCACGTTTCGCATCGCCGAAGCAGCGCGCGAAATCAAAGTCATCCGCCGCTTTGCACCAGCCCTGACGGCGCGCAAATTCGTACGTCCCCGGCGCGATCAAATCGAATTCCTTGCCAATCGTCAACAAATTGGAGATCGTGCGAATGCCTTTCACTTTCTCTGCGACCCAATATTGATCGGCAGTTTCGAGCACCCAGGCTTCGTTCGCATCCGCAATCAAAAACGAATTGTGGTAGCGAAATTTTTTGTTGCGATAACCACACGCGCCGCCTTGTCCGTGCTGAGCGATGAGGTCAGTTATGATCTGCAAAGCTTCGCGCGCACAACTGCCGCGTTCCAGCGCGAGCCGCAACAGATCCATGCCGAGCAAGCCATTTTGCGCGTACGGCAACTTCGTGAACACGGCTTCGTTGCCAATCACCACGCCGCGTTCATTCGCGCCCATTTCCGCGCCCCACATCCAAAACGGACGACTCAACACGACTTCAAACGTGTGCCTGGCCTGCGGGATTTCGAGGTACGTGCAACGCAGTTTCGCGGCATCGTGCGTACGCGCAGGCAAATGTTCGACGAGTTGCATTTCGCCCGGTTCGCGGTCGCTGTTTTTGCCAAACCAGACGGCTCCATCCGCTGTCGCGGGAGGCACGGCTACCATTGTGTCGCACATAAAAAACTATTGGTTCTTTCAGCGTTCTGAAAACGTGGGGAAAGTAGCAGGGAAATTGGATGCAGGCAAATGCGCGACGATTGAGCGGCAGATGACGTTCGATTCCAGCGCCGAGTCGAGTACAATCCAACGACTATGAGCGATTCCCTGGCGATCCCTGAGTTTCAACAGATTCGTGACGCGCTGGACATCCCGCGTGCGTTTGACGCGGCGGTTTTGCGAGAAGCGGAAGCGGCGGTGCAACACGATCTTTCCGCGCTTCCGAATCGGCAAGAGATTCCGTTCGTCACGATTGATCCCCCGACGAGCCGCGATTTGGATCAGGCGTTTTTTGCCGCGCGGCAAGGCGTTGGATACGAGGTCAAATACGCGATTGCGGACGTCGGTTTCTTCGTCGCACGCGGCAGCGCGTTGGAGCAGGAGGCGTGGCGACGCGGCTTGACGATGTACAGTCCCGATTTGAAAACGCCGTTGTATCCGCCGCAGTTGAGCGAAGGAGCCGCGAGTTTATTGCCCGATGTCGCACGTCCCGCTATCGTGTTTTCGTTTGCACTCGACGCGCGCGCCGAAGTGGAATCTTGCACGCTCGAACGCGCGGTGATTCGCAGCCGCGCGAAACTGGCGTACCCGGAAGTCAGTTCGCATCTGGATTGCGAACGCCACACGCTCAACAGCGGCGCGCTCGCGGGTCACGAATGGTCAGGCGCATTAACCTTGCTCGAAGAAATTGGACGCCGCCGCGAAGAGCTTGAAGCCGAACGCGGCGGCGTTAGTTTGCGCATCCCCGCGCAACAGGTCGAGCGCTGGTCAACTGCACTGCACGGCTATCGCCTGGCGTTTGAAGAAGCCAGCACGGTTGAAGGATGGAATGCACAAATCTCGTTGATGACCGGCATGGCGGCGGCGCAGTTGATGCTCGAACACGGCGTGGGATTGTTGCGGGCACTTGATCCGCCGCGCCCCGAACGGGTGCAGATGCTGCGGCTGACGGCGCGCGCGCTGCAAATCCCCTGGCCAACAGAAATCCGCTACGACGAATTTGTGCGCCGTCTTGATCCCAAACAGCCGCTGCACGCCGTGCTGTTGCATCAAGCCGCGCGCGTCACGGGCGGCGCACGCTATGTTGCATTTGCAGGCGAAGCCACCGCGAGACATTCTGCGATTGCCTCTCCGTACGCGCACACGACCGCGCCGCTGCGCCGCTTGGCGGATCGCTATGTGCTGGATTTGTTACTGGAATTGGCGAGCGGTCGTCACCCCGATCAAGCGATGACCGAAACGTTGCAGCAGCTTCCGCCCGTGATGAGCGAAGCGGATCGTGTGTCGCGCCAACTGGAAAGTGCCATTGTAAATTTTGCCGAAGCGCGGTTGTTGCAGGATCGTGTGGGCGAAGTGTTCGCGGCGATGGTGATTGGCTTGCGGCAGGAAGGCGCGATTGTGCAAATCACGGAGCCGCCGATTCGGACGTTGATTCCGGCGGCAGTTTGGAGCGCGCCAGCAGAAGCAGCAAAACTGGCTGACGATGGCGCAACGCTTGTCCTCGCGGACACGCAAATTACTTTGGGGCAAACGTTGTCGCTCAGGCTTGAGGCCGCGAACACGAAGGCCAGAAGCCTGAGCTTTTCGCTCGCCTGATGATTACTTCTTTTCCGCTGCTTTCATCGCGGGCAAATACATCCGCTCGGCATATTCCTTGACCATCCGCCGCGCGCTGAACGCGGGTGCGCCGTACTTGATCGCGGCTTTCATCACCTGCACCCAACCGCGCGGGACGCCGTCGGAATCGCGGTCGTAAAACAACGGCACGACTTCGCGTTCGAGCGTGGTGTAGAGCGATTCGGCATCGGCGGCATCGCGTTCTTCTTCGTTCATCTCAATCATTGGATCAGAACCGATCACCCAGCCGTTTGTGCCGTGATAGCCTTCGTACCACCAGCCGTCGCGCACACTGAAATTCGGCGCACCGTTCAGCGCGGCTTTCATCCCGCTCGTGCCGCTGGCTTCGAGCGGCGGACGCGGATTGTTCATCCACACGTCCACGCCGTGATACAGATGTTTGGCGACCAGGATGTCATAATCTTCGACAAACGCGATGTGCCCGCCCATCCCGTAATCGCGCGCCATTTCGTAGATATTGTGAATCAGATTGCGCCCCGGCGCATCGTCCGGGTGCGCTTTGCCCGCGAAGACGATTTGCACGGGACGCCACGAATCTTGCAGGATTTTCTTCAGCCGCTCAATGTCGCGGAAGGCCAGCAACGCGCGTTTGTAGGTGGCAAAGCGGCGCGCGAAACCAATCGTCAACGCTTCGGGATCGAACAGCGTGCCCGACGCCAGCGCGTGCGTTGCGCCTGTGCCTTCGACCATCCATTTGCGGCGCGCGCGTTCGCGCATAAAGCCCATCAATTTGGCGCGCAGACGTTGATGCAAACTCCACAATTCTTCGTCCGGGATTTCGTCAATCCGTTCCCAAAACTTCGGATCATCGTGCTGCCGCAGCCAATCCTGACCGAGGTGCTTGGAATACAAACGGCTCAACTCCGGCGCGAGCCACGTCGGCACGTGAACGCCGTTTGTGACGGAAGTGATCGGCACTTCGTCCGCCGTTTTTTCCGGCCACATCGGCTGCCACATTTTGCGCGAGACAACGCCGTTGAGTTGGCTGACGCCGTTGTATTGCCCCGTCAAACGCAAGGCGAGCGCGGTCATATTGAAATTTGTGCCGCCGCCGAAATGGTCGTTGTACGCCCCGAGCGCGAGGAAATTTTCGCGGTTGATGCCGAGTTGATCCCAGTAGCCCGCGAAGTGCTTTTCGATGAGGCTGAATTGAAACGTGTCGTGACCCGCCGGCACAGGCGTGTGCGTGGTGAAGATGCTGGTCGCGCGCACTTGTTCGACCGCGTCGTCAAACGAAGTGCCAGCCTCGACCAATTCGCGAATCCGTTCGAGCAACAAAAACGCCGCGTGGCCTTCGTTCGCGTGATAGACGACGGGGTTCAACTGCAACGCGCGCAGCATCCGCACACCGCCGATGCCGAGCAGCATTTCCTGCATCAGGCGTGTTTCCCGATTGCCGCCGTACAAGCGCGAGGAGAGTTCCCGATCCCAGGGCTGATTTTCTTCGACGTCGGCGTTCATCAACACCAACGAACCCGATCCGAGTCGCACGCGCCACACGGCCACGTAAATGTCGCGCCCGCCGAGAAAAAATTTGAGCGGCCCGCTCGTGTCTTTTGTGAAGACCGGTTCTAACGGCGCGGTCGAATAATCGAGTTGCAGGTAATGCGCTTCCTGCTGCCCGGCGGCAGAAATCTTTTGCTGAAAATAACCTTCGGGGTAGACGAAGCCGATGCCGACAAACGGCAAGCCGAGGTCGCTGGCTTCTTTGCTGTGATCGCCGGCCAAAATCCCTAAGCCACCCGAATAGATCGGCAGCGAATTGTGGACGCCGAATTCGGCCGAGAAATAGGCGATGGTGCGATCTTTGAGGTGCGGATAGGTTTCGGGAAACCAATCGCCCTGGCTCGAAAGCTCGCGCTCGAACGACAACAGCACGCCATCGTAGCGGCGCAAAAAGGCGGGATCACTGGCGGCGGCGTCCAAGCGGGCGGGCGCGATTTGCCGCAGCAATTTCACCGGATTATTTTGCGTCAACGCCCAAAGCGTTTTGTCGAGATATTGAAACAGGGCGCTGGCATCGGGGTTCCAGCTCCACCACACGTTGTAAGCCAGTTCGCCTAACCGCCCAATGCGCGGGGGGAGTTTGAAATTTTGATAACTCATACTTGGTTTTGTCTTTCCTGGATTGAGTAAAAACGCGCGGGCATAGTTGATGGGTGCATCAATCTTTCGTCAATCGGTCGTCAATCGGTCGTCAATGAGCGGAGAATGTACCGAACCACTTTGCAACCGTCAACCTTTTCCTTGCGATACGGAAAATCGCTACCAGCAATCGCATCTTTGTTGTAAACTCCCGGCTTCAGAGTTACGAAGTATCGCAGTACGCCTTGAGACAGGAACTCAAGCAGGCCCCCTAAGACGAGATTACCTTAGAAGCCATTTGAAAAGTTTTCGCAGCATGGGCAAACCTGCCCGTCCGCCGTTCCCCGCAACGGTCTTTCGCTCGCAACGAGCCGGGTTCTTCCGGCAGCGGCTGCGCGCGCGCCGCTCGTGCTGTATACATTTTCAATCGCTTCTCCACACGAGATTCGATGTACATGACTTTGAAATTCTCACCAACAGGCGTCCTCACGACGACTCCGTTTGTTGAACTGGCAGGTGTAATTCATCGGCAACGATTGACTGGGAGTTTATATCTCAGCGACAGCCGCACGGAACGGCGGGCCGAACGGGTCGTTTATTTTTCGCACGGCGAAGTTTATGCCGCGGCCAGCAATCTGGCCGTAGATTCGGCGCTGGCACTCTTGCTGCGCGCGGGGCGGGTGACACAAGAACTGGCCTTGCGCATCCAAAATGAGGTGTCCGCCGGACGTTCGTTCAGCGAGTTGTTAGTCAAATATGGGTGTGTCACGCGCGACGAGTTGAATCAATTGCGCATCGAGCACGTCAAATCCATTTTTAATTCCCTGTGCGAATGGACGAACGGCGAGTATCGCTTCACCGAAGGCAGCCAAATCGCGGGCGGGCGGCTCGGCGTCAGCACAAAGGCTTTGCTGATTGAAGGGGCGCTGGTGTCTGCCGTGCCGCTGCGCTTCAGGGAACTCGTCGGCGATGGGCGCACGTGGGTGTCCGCCGATCAGTCCGCGACGCCCGATTTGACGCTGCAACCGTTTGCGTATTTCCTGCTGAGTTGTTTGAGCCAACCGCGTAACCTCGTCGTCCTGACCGAAAGCGGCAGAATGGATGAGAGCGATCAAGAGGTCTGGCAACAACTGTACGGTTTGGCGGCGGCAGGACTGGTAGATTTCACGACGGCTTTGAGTCCGGCAGAAAATCCGCTGCTGACTGGGGTCGAAACGCAAGATGCGCTGATCGCCAAAGCCAAAGCGCAACGACCGGCGGCTCCCCCTGTCCAGAAGTCGTCGGAACCTTGCACGGCGCTGGCGTTCCCGTTGCATGAAGACCCGGAAACGGCGAAGCGGCGACGGCTGGAGGCCATCAAACGCGATATCAAGCAAATGCGCCAAACGCTTTCGTCGTCCAATGACGATTATGCGGTGCTGGGCTTGCAGGCGGGCGTGACGCCCTATCAGGTCAAACATGCCTATCGCAACCTCGTCAATCACTATCATCCCGACCGGCATCACGCGCATTGCGATCCGATCACGCTGGCGACGTTGAGCGATGTCTTGATGGCCATTCGCGCGGCGTACGAAACCGCCATCGAACATGCCCTGCTCGCGGAGATCATCAGCAATCACTCTCCGCGCTCTAAAGCGATGCGAAACTCCCAGCCGATGGCGACTGTGGCTCAGCCTCCGGCTCCGCCGCTCTCCTTTGAGCAACGACGAGCCGAGCGGAAAGCCGTCGAGACCATGCGCAACCAATCGCTGGCCGAACTCAAGCATCGCAAAGCGTTGTCGCACCAAACGCAGGGCGAATACGAAGCCGCCATCCGGTTGTTGACCGATGCCGTCACGCTCGTGCCCGATTGCGCGCGTTATCACGGCGATCTCGCGGCGTTGCTGGAAAAAGTTCCCATGCGCCGTGAACAGGCCGAACACCATTTGTTACGCGCGACCGAGTTGGAACCGAGTAATTTGTATTATCATCTGCAACTCGGAACCTTTTATCGCGCCGCCGGGATGCTTTCGCGCGCCGAGCAGCAGTTCGTGCTGGCGCTCAAACTCGATCCCGTAGATCGCGCGGCGGCTTCGGCTCTGGAAGAAGTCGTCAGCTTGAAGAAAGCCCAGCTTGCCAACGCGCAGTACGGGCAAAAGCGCGCTCCCAAAGGACAAGGATTCTGGGCGCGACTTTTTAATCGGAGCGTGCAGTAACGCGATTTGGCAAATCGCGCTACCTTTTCTGAGGAGAACCAAAGTTTCATGCAAGGTCAGCGCATTCTTACCGCTGAAGTCAACGCCGAACAAATTGCCCGCCAGGTAGTCGAAGCGCAATTGACGGAACTGGCCGCCGAAATAGATCAAGTCGAAGGCTACACAAATCCGCACGGCACGTTTTTGGCCCGGATGGCGGAAGTTCTGGGCGCGCATTTCGGTCTGCGCGAGGGCGATTTGCTGGCGCTCAAACACGCCGCGCTGGCCCACGATTTAGGCGAGCGCGTGATGAAGCGCGAATATTTTGCGCGGCGCGGCGAATTGACCTGGGACGAACGGTTCGATTTGTGGCGGCATCCGATTTTAGGCGAACAGGCCGCCGCGCAACGCGAATTGCCACGCCAGTCGCAACTGCTGATCCGCTGGCATCACGAATGGTGGAACGGACGCGGCTACCCCGACAATTTGGCGGGCGAGGCGATTCCGCTCGGCGCGCGGATTCTGCGCGTCGTGGATACCTATAGTGCCTTAATCTCAGATCGTCCGCACCGCGAATCGTTTGACGAAGCGGTGGCCAAACAGATCATCGCGGACAGTGCCGGGATTGAGTTCGATCCGCGCGTGACAAAAGCGTTTCTCGAACTCGCCGCGAAACAATGAACTCCCCCATGAACGCCCAACGATACTCGCTATGAAAAATCGCCGCTGGCTGGGCTACGAGCTAAGCGTACTCCGCCGCATCAAGTTCAATTCGATTGCCATTCCCTTCTCCGGTCAGCCCGATCTGGATTGGTATCTCAAGTTTTGGGGCAAACAGATTTTCAGCAACGACCTGTGCCAATGGGCGTGGTGGACGTCGCGCGCGCTGGTCGAAAACCAGCAGGAATCCCTGGGCGAAGAGGAAGTCGCACAAATTTTGCACAACGCCTACGTGCCGCGCCGCCGCCTCAACAATCCCGCGCTGGCGCAAACGATGAGCGAGATGGATGCCTGGTGGTTCGACAACGTCTGGCTCAACATTCAGCAAATCGAAAACCCGCATCAACGCGCGCTGGCCTATTATCACGCGCTCGGCGTGGGCGATTACGTGCATTCGTTTACGCCCGAAACGGCAGAGTTGCGGCGTCCGCTCTCGGAAGTCTTTGAAGACCTCTGGCGCAGTCAGCGCAAAGTGCAAAACAACGAAAAGGAAAATCGCAGTTCCAATCTCGAAGCGAATGAATTCATCGGCACCGCCCGCACCGATTTGATGTTCGCGCATTTTCCCCACCCGGACGGCTTAGTCGCACAAACGCATTCGGCGATTGGCTGGCGTGAGACGTGGGTGCGCGGTTCGGCCAGCGGCTTTGCCGAATTGCTGGCGCGGCTCAACGGGCTGGGCGATTACATCGCTTCCAAAGGGCGGTATCTGGATCTGGTCAGCAAATTCCTCGAAAACGCCAAACATATTCCCAAATGGGCCATCGCGCACCCGGAAGACGGCTTCATCACCGCGGCGGAGATGGGCGAATTGATTAAGACCTTCCGCCCCGTCGAAGTCACCTACGCGAAAGATTTCTCCGAAATCAGCGGCGGACTGAACACGTACATCATTGTGGCTTGAGTTGAGTGTTTTCGATTTTAGCTGACAGGCAAAATCTCAAATTTCAAATTTCAAATCTCAAATCTTCATGAGCTTGCACGAAGACAATCAGCGCTTGCGCGAAGAACGCGATTTGTTGCGGCGGCGCTTGGCTGAATTGGAAGAAGGCTTCGCACACAGCAACAGGGAAGTCTTCGCGATGAACGAGGCGCTGGTGCAGATGAATGCGCGACTCAGCGAATTGGATCGCATGAAAGACACGTTTCTTTCGATGATCACGCACGAACTGCGCACGCCGATGACCGCGATGATCGGCCTCGCCGAAAACCTCGAAGCCGGTGTCTACGGCCCGCTCAACGAAACCCAAACCGAGACGCTGCACAAGATCATCGAAAGCGGCGGACGGCTGCGCCAACTCGTCAACGATTTGCTCGACCTCTCCAAAATGGAAGCCGGTGCGATGCGCTTGCAACGCGAACCGCTTGATCCGCGCACGCTGGTCGAAGCCGTGATTTATCAATTGGAATCACTCGCCGAAGCAGGCGGCGTGAAGCTCGTCAATCGCGTCGGCTACGATCTGCCCGAAGTGGATTGCGACGGGCAACGCATCGAACAGGTGTTGACGAACCTCATCAGCAACGCGCTGAAATTTACGCCGCCGGATGGGAGCGTGACGATTTCTGCGGCGACGCAAAATGATTTTGTCGTCTTCACAGTCACGGACACCGGTTGCGGCATTCCGCCCGAATCGCAGGCACACATCTTCGACAAATTCATTCAGCTTCATCCGAACCGCGATGATCGCACGAAAGGCACAGGGCTTGGGTTGGCCATTGTGCGGCATTTGGTGGAACTGCACGGCGGCAGCGTGAGCGTCGAAAGCGAAGTCGGGCAGGGCAGCCGTTTTTCCTTCCGCCTGCCAATTTCGCAACAATGAACGCGCCGCGAAGGCCGTCATTTGCAAACTCGTTTCCTCGCTATTATCATCCCGGTTTCATTTCTGACCGTTATTTAAGGCAACAAAAGGAAACTCATGGCAGAGACTTACGACGTTACAATCATCGGCGCGGGGCCGGGCGGTTATACGGCAGCAATCCGCGCGGCACAAGTGGGCTTGAAAACCGCGATTATCGAACGCGACTCGCGGCTCGGCGGCACGTGCGGATTGCGCGGTTGCATTCCGACCAAAGAGTATTTGCACTCCGCGCATCTCGCCGACACGATGACGCACGCGGCGGAATTCGGGATTGAAGTGCCGGAGTACAAAATCAATTTCGAGAGCGTCTACCAACGCAAAAACAAAATCGTAGATCAGCTTGCCAAAGGCGTCGCGTTCCTGATGAAGAAGAACAAAATCACCGTCTTCACCGGACAAGGCAAGCTCGAAGGCAAAGGCAAAGTTTCTGTCACTGATGCGAACGGCAAAGTCGAAACGATTGACACGAAGAACGTCATCATTGCGACGGGTTCTGCGCCGCGTTTGTTGCCCGGCTTGGAAGTGAACGCGCCGCGCGTCGTGACGAGTGATGAATTGCTCGAACTGCGCCATATCCCAAAATCTATGGTCGTGCTGGGCGCAGGCGCAGTCGGCGTCGAATTCGCTTCGGTGTTCGCGCATTTCGGTAGCGCCGTCACGATTATTGAATTACTGCCGCGCATCGTGCCGATTGAAGACGAAGACATTTCCAAAGAACTCACGCGCGTTTTCAAGAAACGCAAGATCAACGTGCTGACCGACACGCGGTTTCAATCCGCGAAAGTCAACCAAGACGATGTCGAACTCACCTACGTGGACAGCAAAGGTAAGGAAGGCAAAATCACTTGCGAAACGTTGCTGGTTGCGACGGGACGCCGCGCCGTCACCGATGGCTTAGGCGTCGAAAGCACGAAGATTGAAATGGAGCGCGGCTACATCAAGGTAGATGAGTTGATGCGCACCGCTGAGCCGAACCTCTACGCGATTGGCGATGTGATTCCGACGCCGTGGCTTGCGCACGTCGCGGCAAAAGAAGGCTGCGTTGCTGCTGAACATATCGCGGGCAAAAATCCGCGCCCGGTCAATTACAACCTCGTCCCAAATTGCACCTACTGCCATCCCGAAATCGGCAGCGTCGGTTTGACCGAAGCGAAAGCCAAAGAAAAAGGCTACGAAGTCAAGGTCGGCAAATTCCCGTTCACGGCGCTCGGCAAAGCCAAAATTCTGGGCGAGACAGATGGCTTCGTGAAAGTGGTTGCGGATGCGAAATACGACGAAGTGCTCGGCGTTCACATCATCGGCCCGCACGCGACCGATTTGCTCGCGGAAGCCTGCGTCGCGATGGGCTTGGAAGCGACCGCCGAAGAACTCGGTCACATTATGCACGCGCATCCGACGCTGTCTGAATCGCTGATGGAAGCCGCCGAAGACGTGCATAAAATGGCGATCAATATGTAAATTACCCTAAGTGAGGCTATGCAAATCTTTGATCAGACAATCCAAGGAGTTCTCAGTCAAAAGCTGGATGAATTGGAGGCAAACTTTGGGTCAGACGTGATTTTTTACTTTGGGGAAATCCATCCGTATTTTGAGAAATCCTTCCGGGACTTCATTGAAGATTTGAAAGCCGAGCAGCCCCATCAAAAGCGGCTGACCGTTATTCTTAATACTCCCGGTGGAAGCGTGGAAACCGTCGAAAAAATGGTGGAGATCATCCGCTTCCATTACTCAGAGGTGTATTTCGTTGTCCCTGATTTTGCGATGTCGGCAGGAACGGTTCTTTGCATGTCTGGGAACAAAATCTTCATGGATTACTCCTCATCCTTAGGGCCAATTGACCCCCAGGTTTTCAATGGCAAAGAGTATGTTCCCGCTCTGGGGTATTTAGATCAGGTTGAGCGGTTATTGCAAAAAGCACAGAATGGAACGATTACTCAGGCCGAGTTCTTGATTTTACAGAATCAAGATTTGGCAATGCTCAGCCGCTATGAGCAAGCCCGCAATCTAACCATCACTTTGCTGAAAAAATGGTTGGTTGAATACAAATTCAGCGATTGGGTTGCCCACCAAACAACGCCGAGTAAACTAGGGCAACCTGTCACGCTGGAGGAAAAAGAAGAACGAGCCGAAGAGATTGCCAGGCTTTTGGGCGATAACAAAATCTGGCACTCGCACGGAAGAATGATTAGCGCCATTACCTTGCGCAAGGTTCTCAAATTACAAATTGAAGATTACTCAGATAATCTCGTCCTCAGAAATTTGATTCGGTCGTATAATGACCTTCTGATTGAGTACATCAATCGGAGCGGCCTCAAATTCTTCTTGCACAACAGAAAATATTTTTAAGCGAAAGGGCAAATATGAAGATCGAAGAACGCATTCAAGAGGCGATTACAAAGACTGAAGCATCGTTGAATAGCAACCCTGAGTTTCTCAAATTGCGGGAATTCTACTTGGAAATGAAGGAAGCGGGAGTTGCTCAAAAACAAGAATACACCTTACCCCCACTCGACACTTCGGGACGGCGATTGCACGAGATGACCGTTAGTAAAATAACAAAGAAATAATTTAGGAGACTTGGAATGCCTACAGATGTAGTGATGCCGCAACTCGGCGAATCCATTGCCGAAGGAACGATTGTGCGTTGGTTGAAAAAAGTCGGTGACAGCGTGCAACGCGATGAACCGTTACTCGAAGTTTCGACCGACAAGGTAGACACCGAAATTCCTGCCGCTGCGGCGGGAACGTTGATTGCCATTCTCGCGCAGGAAGGCGAAACCGTCGCGGTGAATGCGGTCATTGCACAACTCGGCGAAGCGGGAGAAGCTGCTGTGCCTGCCGCGCCTGCCGCAGCACCTGCGCCGCCGCCACCGCCTGCCGCGCCCGCTGCGGTTGCGCCGCCTGCGCTTGCTGCTCCGGCTGCGCCTGTTGCCGCTGGCGCTGCGACGAACGTTGTGATGCCGCAACTCGGCGAATCCATTGCCGAAGGAACGATTGTGCGTTGGTTGAAAAAAGTCGGTGACAGCGTGCAACGCGATGAACCGTTACTCGAAGTTTCGACCGACAAGGTAGACACCGAAATTCCTTCGCCCGTTGCGGGTACATTGTTGTCCATCCTCGCGCAAGAAGGTGACACTGTCGCGGTGAACACAGCGATTGCGACGATTGGCGAAGCCGGAGCCGCTGCCCCAGCCGCACCCGCGCCAACGCCTGCACCTGCTGCGCCCGCTGCACCTGCGCCGCCGCCTGTTGCACCGCCTGCCGCGCCTGCTGTGGCTGCGGCTGCTGCGGTGGGTGGTTCGATTGAAGATTTACGCCGCGTCAAATCTTCGCCCGTCGTGCGCAAGATCGCTTCTGAACATAACGTTAACATCGCGCACATCGCGGGTTCCGGCATTTCCGGTCGCGTGACGAAGAAAGACATTCTCAACTTTATTGCGAATCCGCCTGCACGGCCTGCGGCTCCATTCGTTGCGCCGCCGCCCATTGTTGCACCGCCGCCTGTGGCTGCGCCTGTCGCGGCTCTGGCTGCGCCTGCGAAACCCGCTGCGCCAGCCTTCGCACCGGGCGAGCGCGTGAAGATCGAACCGATGTCGAAGATGCGCAAGTCCATTGCCGAACACATGGTCTTGAGCAAACACACCGCGCCGCACGTCACGACGTTCTTTGAAGTGGACTTCACGAACATCGCGCGCTTGCGTGATCGCGTGAAAAAAGACTTCGAGGCGAAAAACGGCGCGAAACTCACGTTCATGCCGTTCATCATCAAAGCCACGATTGACGCGCTCAAAGCCTTGCCCATCGTGAATGCTTCGCTGGATGGCGACAACATCGTTTACAAACAAGACATCAACATCGGGATGGCTGTTGCGCTGGATTGGGGCTTGATCGTCCCCGTTATCAAACAAGCCGATTCGATGAATCTAATCGGCCTTGCACGCGCCACGCAAGACCTCGCTGCACGCGCACGCGGCAAGCAACTCAAGCCCGATGAAATCGCGGGCGGCACATTCTCAATCACGAACTTCGGCTTGTTCGGAGGCTTGACTGCAACACCGGTCATCAATCAACCGCAATCCGCGATCCTCGGTGTCGGCGGCATTCACAAACGTCCCTGGGTGATGGAAACCGAACACGGCGACGTGATTGCGATTCGCCACATCGGCATCCTGAGCCTGTCGTTCGATCATCGTCTGATTGACGGCGCGGTTGGCGATGAGTTTTTGGCGACGATGAAGAAATCGCTGGAAACAACCGATTTTTCGGGTTTGCTGTAAACCAAAAGCATTCTCGATTCTCCATTCTCAATTCTCCATTCGCAGGCCGGGAAAGATCGAACAACGACTTCCTGGCAAAGAATTGAGAATGGAGAATCGAGAATTGAGAATGCTTTTCCCATGAAGGTTTGCGAATATCGTTATCTCGGTCGCACCCCTTACGCCGAAGCTTTAGCGTTGCAACAAGCACTGCACGATGCGCGCAAGCGTGACGAAGTTTCGGACACGCTGCTCTTGCTCGAACATCCGCACGTCATTACACTGGGGCGCGGAGCGAATCGCGCGAATATTCTCGCCGATGAGCAGACGCGCGCCGCGAAGCACGTCGAATTATTTGAAACGGGTCGCGGCGGCGATGTTACCTATCACGGGCCAGGGCAGCTCGTCGGCTATCCCATCATCAACTTAGCGCCGGATCGTCAGGATGTGCGCCGTTACGTGCGCGACATCCAGGAGGTACTCGTGCGCACCGCGCGGGACTTCGGCGTCGAGGCCGAACCGCGCGGCGGGGAATATGTGGGCGTTTGGGTCGGTGATGACAAGCTCGCGGCCATCGGCATTCGCATTTCGCGTTGGGTGACGATGCACGGCTTCGCCTTCAATGTCTCGACCGATTTAGATTACTTCAACCTCATCATTCCTTGCGGCATCGCCGCTCACGGTGTAACCTCACTCGAAAAAATTCTTGGAGAAACAATCGCACTCGAAGCCGTCGCCGAAGCCGTCACGAAACATTTCGGCGATGTATTTCAACGTGAAATCGTCAGTCGTTCGTAGTCCGTCGTCAGTTGGTTTCCAGACGAGGGCTACTGGCAACTGACAACGGACAACGGACAATCATGCCCAATAAATTCAAACTCTCCCTGACACATCAAATCTTCATCGGGCTGGGGCTTGGCATTCTGATCGGCGCGATGATTCATTACCTTTTTGACAGCAACCCACACGCCAAAGAACAAGCTATTCAATGGGTGCGCGTGCTGAGCCGCATCTTCCTGAGCCTCATCAAACTCATCATCGCCCCGCTGATTTTCTCGACGCTCGTCGTCGGCATCGCGGGCGCGGGCAGCATCAAAGCCGTCGGGCGCATCGGGATGAAGGCGATGGCCTATTTCACGTTTGCGACAATGTTGGCGCTCGTGATCGGCTTAGTTGCCGTCAACATCACACGTCCCGGCGATGGCGTGAATCTGCCGAACGAACAAAGCGCCGAAGCCAAAGAGATCGCCGAACGCGCAGGCAAAATGACGCCACAGGATCACATCGTCACGATCTTTCCGACCAGCATCATCAAAGCGATGGCCGACAACGAAGTGTTGCAGATCGTCGTGTTCAGTTTGCTGTTTGCCGTCGCAGTCGCAGGCATCGGCGAGAAAGGCCGCCCGATGGTCGCGTGGTGCGAATCGTTGTCGGAGGCGATGTTCAAGTTCACGGCGTATGTCATGAACTTCGCGCCCTGGGGCGTGGGCGCGGCAATGGCCGTCACGGTCGGCAACAAAGGCTTGGGCGTGCTCATCAACTTGGGCAATATGATCCTGACGTTGTATGCCGCGTTGGCCGTGTTCATCCTGATCGTGCTCGTGCCCATCGCCTTCCTCATTCGCCTGCCCTTCAAACGCTTCTTCCAACTCGTCAAAGAACCCGCGATGCTGGCGTTCACGACGACGTCGAGCGAATCGGCGTTTCCCAAAGCACTCGAAAACATGGAACGCTTAGGCGTGCCGCGTCGCATCGTGAGTTTTATTTTGCCGCTCGGTTACAGCTTCAATCTCGACGGCTCGACGTTGTATTTATCGCTGGCCGCGATGTTCGTTGCGCAAGCCGCCAACAAACCGCTTTCGATCTCGCAGCAAATCATTATGCTGTTGACGCTGATGCTTTCGACCAAAGGCATCGCCGCCGTGCCGCGCGCGTCGTTAGTCGTGTTGGCTGGCACGCTCGCGCAATTCGATTTGCCGCTCGAAGGCATTGCAGTGATTCTCGGCGTTGACGAATTGATGGATATGGCGCGCACGGCAACGAATGTGATCGGCAATTGTTTGGCGACGGCGGTGGTCGCGCGCTGGGAAGGCGAATTCAACGATGCGGGTAATGAGGTTGTGGCCCCCATTGATCCTGCGACCGTTTCGCATCATTAACTCTAACTATAGACTTCAAGAAATGAACCACGAAGAAACGAAGAGCACGAAGAGGAGAAGCGCAGAATTTATTGAACTTTCTGTGGCTCCTTCGTGTTCTTTGTGATCTTCGTGGTGAAATGCTTTTTCTTGACCTCTATACACCAAAGGAGACTCGCATGAGCTTCAACGATGAAACCGTCGGCCCGCCGATTGATCGCGGCGACGAAACCACCAGCGATACGCGCGGCCTGGCGTTGCACACCAAGATATTGATTGGTCTGGCAATCGGCGCAGTGCTCGGCGTCACCGCAAATTTGACTGTCGCATCAAGCCCCTGGCTCGCCTGGACGCTGAAAAATATTGCCGATCCGCTGGGGCAGATTTTTTTGCGCATGCTGTTTATGGTCGTCGTGCCGCTGGTCTTCACGTCGCTGGCATTGGGCGTCGCGCAACTCGGCGATTTGCGCAAACTGGGGCGCATCGGCTTGCGCGTGGCGATTTATTTCGTCGTGGTCTCCATCGTCGCGGCAGTGATCGGGCTGGTGCTGGTCAACGTTTTCAAGCCGGGCGAAGGCTTCTCGCCCGAAGTGCAGCAACAGTTGATGGCTGCCTACAGCGACGAAGCGCAGAAGCGGCAGCAACAAGCGACCGAGGGCGGCTTCGGCATCAGCACCTTCATCAACATTGTGCCGCGCAACCCGATTCAAGCTGCCGCGAACACGGACATGCTGGCGGTGATTTTCTTTGCGCTCATCTTTGGCATCGCGTTGACGTTGATTCCGGGCGAGAAAGCCGACCCCGTGATGCGCGTGCTGGACGGCGTCAGCGAAGCCATCATCCGCATCGTCGGGATGGCCATGCAAATCGCGCCTTTCGCCGTCGCGGCCTTGATTTTCGCTACGACGGCGCGCTTCGGCTGGGGCTTGCTCAGGAGTCTGCTGTCCTACGCGCTGATCGTGTTGGCGGGCTTGTTCATTCATCAATTCGGCGTCTTTGCGCTGCTGCTCAAGTTTTTGGTCAAGCTCAACCCGCTCACGTTTTATCGCAAGATCACACCTGTGATGGTGACAGCGTTTTCCACGAGTTCCTCGAACGCGACGTTGCCGACCTCAATCAAAACCGCCGAAGAAGAGTTGGGCGTGCCGCCGCAAATCACGGGCTTCGTGTTGCCGCTTGGCGCAACGATGAATATGAACGGCACGGCGTTGTTTGAGGGCGTGACGTGCGTCTTCCTCGCGCAAGTGTTCGGTGTGGAGTTAAGTCTCGGCCAGCAATTGATCGTCATTGCGCTGTCGGTGCTGATGGCGATTGGCGCGGCGGGCGTGCCCGGCGGTTCGTTGCCACTGCTGATGATTGTGCTCAGTACCATTGGCGTGCCGCCCGGCGGCATTGCTATCATCCTCGGCATTGACCGCATCCTCGATATGTCGCGCACCGTCCCGAACGTCACGGGCGATTTGACCTGTGCCTGTTACATCGCGCGCACCGAAGGCGTAGATTTACTCGCCGCTCCGCAGCCCGCGCATTCGGTGGCGGATTAGCAGAGTCGTCCGTGACCTGCGGCGCGCGCCCGTCGAAAGCAATGCCTGGATGCAGGAGATTGAATTTCCGACGAGCGATTTCGGGTGAATGATTCCGTTTGAGAAAATCGCGCCATCGCAAGTCAAGGAGCCAAATTGAAATGGGGGCATCGTTAGCCAGCAAGTACAAAAAATCTCTGACGGAGCAATGGGCGCTTCGTTTCAAGACGATTCATCCCGATGGCGATAATTACGATGGCCTGGTAACGCACATCAAGTCGGATTTCATTGTCATTCGAGCGGAGCGGGATTTTGAATTCGATGGGGTCATCATTTTGCCGAAGCGCGTCATCAAAGGCTATCGTGACAATCGTTACGATGAGTGTTGCAACAAAATCCTTCGACAGAATGGGCAAATCGGAAAGTTGAAAACGCCGCATTGGCTGAATAACTGTGACTCTATCTTTGACGTGCTGACAGCCATGCAAAAAAGGAACATTTGGCCTGCCGTTGAAATGCTGCGCGATGAAGGCAAAGATTCAGCCTTTTATATCGGGCCGCTTGAAGGCGTTTATGAAGATTCTTTTTATCTTCACTGCTATGACGCAGCGGGCAAGTGGGAAAAGCCTTACTATTTGACCATCGCTAACATTTTCAGAATCGAATTGGATAGCAAATATTGCAGGCATTTCAATCGTTATATGAAAGCGGTGAATCCTCCAACATAAACCGGATTTGATGGAGAGGCTTGTATGACAGAAGCAGAACTCAAAGCAAAGTGGACACGCGAACATTTTGAGGAAATCAAGGCACAAGGGTTTAGCAGCCCAAGTGAAACATACGAAGATTATCTTGAAATGCGACGCGAACAAGAAGAACTGCGCGAGCATCAGCTTCAGGAAATCCTTGCTGACTATGGCACGTTACCGCACGAAGAACCGCCCGATATAGACGAAGAGAATCGTCGTCTGACCATCCGCCAGAAAAAGCTTTCGGAATTCTTTGCTGAATCGCCCCTCGTTGGCGTCGAACTTGATCTCACACGCGATTCTCACTCGTAACTGCACTTCTCCCGATTCGCTGCTATAATCCCCAGCCATGACAACAGCGAAACAAATTGCACCCAAGCCCAAGTGGTTGAAGATTCGGCTCAACACGGGCGGCGAATATCAACAGATCAAACATCTCGTCAACGATCTGAGCCTGCACACCGTGTGTCAGGAAGCGCGTTGCCCGAACATCTATGAATGCTGGTCGCACGGCACGGCGACGTTCATGATCTCCGGCGAGGTTTGCACGCGGCGTTGTGGCTTTTGCGCGGTCAGCAAAGGCGCGCCCGTTCTGCTCGACCCGCAGGAACCGCAGCACGTCGCCGAGGCTGTGCGCAAGATGGGCGTCAAGCACGCCGTCATCACCAGCGTGAATCGCGACGATCTGCCCGACGGCGCGGCTTCGCATTGGGTCGCCACGATCAATGCCGTGCGCGCGCTGAATCCGCACACGAAAGTCGAAGTGCTGACTCCTGACTTCGAGGGCAACACCACCGCGATGGATATGATCTTTGCCGCGCGTCCCGACGTGCTGAATCACAACACCGAAACCGTGCCGCGACTGTATCGCCGGGTGCGCCCGCACGCGAAGTATCACGAATGGACGATGATGCTCTTGACGCGCGCGGGCAAGTTCCGCGACGAACACGCACCGCAGATGTTGACGAAGTCGGGCCTTATGGTCGGCTTGGGCGAAACGACTGAAGAAGTCATCGCCACGATGCGCGATTTGCGGAGCGTGGACTGCGACATCTTGACGATTGGTCAGTATCTGCAACCCGCGCCGAAGCGGTTGAAAGTCGAAAAATACTACACGCCGGATGAGTTTGCGGAATTCAAAGCGATGGGCTTGGAGATGGGCTTTCGCTATGTCGAATCGGGGCCGCTCGTGCGGTCAAGTTATCACGCGCACGAACATACGGCGGGCGCGCAACCGATTGCGGTGCTGACTCCAAACAAACGCGAATTGCCGGTTCTGAATTTTTCGGCGTAGGAGCCAATGGTTATGACTACGATAGCTCGACGTTGGACATCAGCGGATTTGGCGATGTTGCCGGACGACAACAATCGCTACGAGATCATTGCCGGCGAGTTGTATGTTTCTGGCCTGCCGCATTACGCGCACCAACGAGCCTGCACTAACATCTGTGGCTTGCTCGGAGAGTTTTCGCGGCAAACCAAGCTGGGCGAACCAGTCTACGGACGGGGAATTCTTTTTGCCGAAGATGAAGAAGTGATTCCTGACATTGCTTGGGTAAGTCGCCAACGACGCAGCGAGATTTTGGGCGCGGACGGGCATTTTCACGGTGCGCCCGAATTAACGATTGAAGTGCTTGCCTATTCAGACGCAGACGTGCAACGCGACCGTGAGGCGAAGCTCAACCTCTATGCGCGGCGCGGCGTGGATGAATACTGGATCGTGGATTGGAAAGCTCAGCAGGTCGAAGTTTATCGGCGCGTTGCGTCTGTGCTGGAACTGGTCGCCACATTGAGTGCCACAGAGACATTAACCTCGCCTCGGCTGCCCGGCTTTAGTTGTCTTGTCGGGGAAATATTCGAGGACTGACACTTTTACGAATTTATGCCGAATCCGAATGCCAAACAGCCGCAGAATGTGCCGGGGCGCTTTTATGTGGACACGAATTGTATTGATTGCGATGTCTGCCGCGACTTAGCTGAAAACAATTTCACGCGCCACGATGATGGCGGCTATTCCTACGTGTACAAACAACCCACCACGCCGGAAGAAGAAGCCCTCTGTCAGGAAGCGTTGGAGGTTTGCCCCGTCGAAGCGATTGGAAAGACTGCTTAGAGTAGACGGTAGACAGTAGACGGTAGACAGTAGGCGGTAGAAGAGCTATCGCGTGACATCGAACTACCGACTACCGTCTACCGTCTACCGTCTACTCCTTCCTCCACACGCTCCCATCCACATACTCAATCCGCTTGATCGCAACCGCGTCCTGATGAAATTGCGACGGGTCTTGAAAGCTCTTGCTGCACACGGATTCAAATGCCTTGCCGTCGCTGATCGTCACCACTTTGCATTTCATTGCACCTTGCGGCAGCGGTTGTTTGAGCGTTTTTTTGCCACCGGGTTTGATCTCGGCTTTGCTCGTCACGTCGTAGCGCAACAGCAGCTTGCCGTCTTCATAACGCGGAAAGGCGAAGTCCCAGACGATGGTTTTGATGGCTTTGTCCGAGGTGTTTTTGAGCGAGAGGTTCACCCACTCGGCCAGATCAATCACGCGAATCGTCGAGCGCAATCTGCCGCCGCTTTTGTCTTCGGGCGCAATCACGCCGCGCGGGGTGGATTGGTTGTAAGTCGAATTCCCACGATTCGCCTGCGCTGTGCGGCGCGCGATTTTTTCGGCTTCGGTGGGCGGAATCTCCACCGCTTCTGCCGTGAAGGCGGAAGGCTGACGATCCAGCAGCGGGTAGTAATTGTTGCCGATTTTGAAGCTGATGATTTCGAGCGCAGGCTTGTCAGCGGCTTGGTTCGATTGCGCGAGGCCAGAAGCGGAAGCGCAAACAACGCTCAGCAAAACTAACCACGACCGGAGTAACAGGCTTCTCATAACTGCTTCCTTTCTGCTGTGGGGAGATGATGGCTGCCATCTTACGCCTGCGGTGCGCGAAAGGAAAAGAAAAGCTCGCCCGATAAAAAATATCAGGCGAGCTTTTGAGGAGGTGCTAAGCCGAAAGCCTAGAACTGATAGCGCAAGGCGAATTGCAGCTCGCGGTTGCCGCCTTTGCCCGAAATCTTGCCGAACGTACTGCGGGCAAGATCAACTTTGCCGTCTGTGCCGATGACGACGTTGTTCGGGTTGGTATCTGGGCCGCTCCAATCCGGGTGATTCAACCAGTTGAAGGCTTCCGCGCGGAAGGTGATGCGATGACCTTCCTTGATCGTGAAGTCTTTGTGGATGCCCAGATTGTGATTCTGGAAGCCGGGATTGTAGAGGATGTTGCGTACGCGATCCGTCACGATAGTGCCATTGGCGGGTTGCGTAAAGATGCGTGTGCCATCCGGGTTGGCAATATTAAACCAGAAGTTCGGTTCCGTCGTGCGATTAACCGCAAATTTCTGGCTGCCGCTGTCGAGCGTCGGGCTGCCACTCACACGCCAGAACTGTCCGCCGCTGCCCGTGCCGACACCTGCGAAGTCATCGCCTGTGCCGATGCTGAACGGCGTACCGGTCTGCATCTGCGACACGGCAGAGATGGTCCAGCCGCCGAGCAATTTGCCCGTCCAGCGCGAACGATCTTTGAAGATCGGCACTTCATAGACAGCATTGAGCACCATTACGTGACGGCGATCATAGCCCGCCGGCCCCCAAAGATTGCTGGTGTCGTAAGCGTTAGGGACAACGTCACGTTGCGCCGAACCAGCATCCCAAGTCTTCGAGAGCGTGTACGCGCCACCGAAACTCAAGCCCTGTGCGAAACGACGATTCACACTGAATTGCAATCCGTTGTAGAGCGAATTCGCTTCGTTGCCCGTCACGCGAATAACTGCATAGCCCTTGTATGGACGCAGCGCGTCTACGTTCGCTCCAGCGTTGGCGGCGAGGAAGCGTGCGCCGACTGGCAACTGGTTCAGGTTCCGTTCGCGTTGTCCGAACAATCCGCGCCGTCCCACATAGCCGACTTCGACCGTCGTGTTCCAGCCGATTTCGCGCTCGTAGGTCATATTCCACGTCCAGGCTTCGGGCGCACGGAAGTTTCTGTCCTGCGTGGTGATTGTCAGCGGGAAGTTGACGCCCGCCGCGCCGCCCGGACTGTCCACGTTGCCGAAGCTCACCGAGACGGACGGTTGCAGCGGCGGATTACCGCCGAGGAACACCGAGTCGCTGACGCCGAGGCGGGTCAGGAAGCGGCCTGCGCCGCCGCGCAGCACGTTCTTGTCATTGAAGGCGTACGCAAAGCCAATACGTGGTTGGAACGTGTTCCAGGGGTTGAGGTCGGAATAGGATTTGTTTTCCGCGCCCCCACGGAACAGGAAATCAAATTCGCCTGTGGTCGCAATCGGTACACGCCCCGGGCCTTTGGCCGCATCCGGCCAGCCATTGCCCGGAATCACCATGCCGTTGTAGCGCGCTTGCAAAGTGCCTGCCGTGATACGCCCCGTCGCACGATCAATGGTGAGCGGGAGATTCGGGTCGTAATACTTCGGATCAAACACCAGCATGTTACGCCACAAGCTGTAATATGGCTGGATCAGCGAATGCCGCAGCCCGGCTTCCAGACGCAGCTTCGGCGTCATCTTCCAGGAATCCTGCACGAACCACTCGACCATGTGGCCGCGATACGGCGTGAACGACCGCGTACCTAATTCGGCGTACGTGTCGAACAAACCAATCGCTGCATTGGCGAGGGCAATGCCCGTGCCGTTCGGCGTCGTCCGGTTGAACACGAAACGACCATTCTGGTTGTTGGTTCCGCCGGGCACACCTGCGACGTTGATCTGGTCAAAGTCGTTTTGTCCGGCACGCTCGAAGTAGCCGCCGAATTTGAACGTGTGGTTGCCGCGAATGTTCGTCCAGTTCTGATTGGCCTGATAAATCGGGCCAGTGGATTGCGCCGGATACGGGCCGCCATCCAAACCGGTGAAATCCTGCCAGTCTACAGTCGGAATCTTGTCGGTGATTTCCTTCTGTGCGCCGGGGAAAATGTACGGATAGTTGATGCCGTATTTGCTGCGGCGGAAGCGGTCGCCTTCGGTTTGCACTTTGATGAAGACCTGATCGCGGCTGCCCGCAATCAAGGTTTCTGCAATCCAGGTCGGTGAGAGCGTCCACACCCAGTTGATCGTCGCAGTTTGATTCGGACGGTCAAGTGTGGCAGGCGCGCGATCTGTGCCACCGCGGAAAGCATCCGGGAAGGTTCCGTCATAAAGCTGCGCGCGGAAGCGGAATTGATGTTGCTCGGTTGGGTAAAAGTCCACCGAAATAGTGTTCTTGAGTTGTGAGCGATTGGCGGCGCGCGATTGGAAGAAGTTCTGTCCGCTGGGGCCGAAGAAACCCGCAATCGGATCAGGCATAGCGCGCATCAGCGCCAGACCGTTCGGACTCAGCCGCGCGGCGGGAATCTTGTTGATCACGCCGCCATCGCTGAAGCAGCCCGTCGTGTCGGTGGCGCTGCATCCGCCCGCCTTTTGCGGGTCTTTGACATAGTAGTTCAAGCCGAGCGCCGCCACATAGTTCGGGCCGCCGGGAAGCGTTTCGCTGAAATCCCCCGTGCGCATGCGTGCCGTTGGGACGCGAATCGTGGTCGTCTGTTCGCGATTGAAGCGGAACCATTCTTGTCCCCACAGCCAGAAGAGTTTGTTGCGTCCGGCGTTGAAATCGGTGCCGGGGATAATGACCGGGCCACTCAGGTTGTACCCGAATTGGTTATAGCGGAACGGTTCCGGGCGACAGTGGTTGGCTTTCTCAAAGCGCGGATCGCTGCACGGCTGGTTTGCGGGCGTTGCCGCGTTGCGTCCCCACGAGTTGGCGTTGAGCGCCGAATTGCGATGATACTCGTAGAAGTTACCGTGAAAATCTTTGGCACCCGATTTCGTCACGATGCGAATCTGACCGCCCGCCGAACGTCCATACTCGGCGTTGTAGTTCGCCGTCAGAATTTGGATTTCCTGCGTTGAATCGAGGTCAGCCACGCCGATGGAGGTGCCGTTCGAGCGCGTGCGGATACCGACCGCGCCGTCAAACGTAATTAGGTTGTCCTGCGAACGCGAACCATTGATATTAAAGCCGCCGCTAGTGCCCTCGGCGCTGAAACCGCCGAGCGCACCGCCCGCCACGCCGGGTTTGAGCAGCGCCAGGAACAACGGGTTACGGCCATTGAGTTGCAGCTTTTCGACCTGCTGCACGTCCACCAGTTTGCCGACCGTAGATGATTCGGTCTGCACCTGATTGGACGAAGCGGTGATGTTCACGACTTCGGTGACTTGTCCGGGCTGCAACGTGGCGTCCACGCGCGCCGGAAGGTTGGGATCAAGTTTGCGACCCGTTTCTTTGTAGAGCTTGAAGCCGCCAGCCTCAATCGAAACGGTGTATAAGCCGGGCGACAATTGGGTGATGATGTAATAACCATCGCTGTTCGTGGTGGCCAATCGTTCAAGACCGGTGGCGTCATTCGTCACCGTGACTTTGGCGTTGGCGATCACCGCGCCGGCCTGGTCTTTGATAGTGCCGGAAAGCTGTGTGTTATCGGATTGCGCCAAGGCTAGCACGGAGCCAAGCACCAGGCACAACCCAATGCTCAGCAGTTGCACGAGCATTTTTGGTTTTTGGGTAATCATTTGATGTACTCCTCTGAGAATGACCGCAGCCCGAAGAGGCTACGGAAGATTTTGCTGCACGAACGACTTTCCCAATGAGCAACGAATTCGGAAGCCGCTGCACAGCTTTTCAAAGTTTGGTAATAACAAGTTCGAGGATTGTATTTTCAGCCCAGCAGTGCCGACTAAGTCTGCCATCGGTGGAATTTCAGGAGATGGCCTTCGTGAACTTCGCTTGATCTCGTCAGCTTGCCGCGAATTATCGCCAGTGGTTTGACCAACTGTCAAGAGTGCGAGTATGCTTACGGCTCTTCGTGCCCTAAAATTTACGTTTCCTTAAACCCATCACTTGACACCCGCTTTCGGAGGATTTTTATGGCTGACCAAACATCACGACGCACCTTTCTCAAACAGGCTGGCGCAGGCGTCACGCTCGGCGGCGCGGCGCTTTCCATTCCCACGTACGCACAAACCACCAAAATCAAAAACGTCCTGGCTTCGGGTCGCGTGCTCGGCGCGAACGACCGCATCAATATCGGCTGCATCGGCATGGGCGGACGCGGCACGCACGACATGAAATGGGCGATGGAGACATCCCAGAAATCGCAGCCCGCGCAAATCGTGGCGGTGTGTGACGTGTATCGCAAACGGCTGACCAACGCGCAGACCATCAGCAAAGCCGAGTTGGCAACGCTCGATTACCGCGAGATCGTCGCGCGCAAAGATATTGACGCCGTGATCGTCGCTACGCCGGATCACTGGCACGCGCCGATTTCGATTGACGCGATGAAGGCGGGCAAAGATGTGTACTGCGAAAAGCCCATGACCAAAACGGTCGAAGAAGCCAAGAAGTTTGCCGAAGTCGCCAAAGCCACGAACCGCATTGTGCAAATCGGCTCGAACACGACTTCAAGCGATCAATGGTGGAAAGCGCGCAAGGCCATTCAGGACGGAATGATCGGCGAGTTGCTGATGAGTCAAGGCTCGTACCACCGCAATTCGATGGGCGGCGAATGGAATTACAAAATTGATCCGAACGCTGGCCCCGAAGGCAAAGGCGATGATTTTATTGATTGGACGGCGTGGCTCGGCCCGGCGACGAAACGTCCGTTCAGCGCCGAACGCTTTTTCCGCTTCCGCAAATATTGGGATTATTCGGGCGGCATTGCTACGGACTTGTTCTATCACGTTGTCGCGCCGCTGAACATTTGCTGGGGCGAAGCGCAGTTCCCGTACAAAGTGATGGCGTCGGGCGGCATTTATGTGTTCAAAGACGGACGCGAAGTGCCCGACACGTTCCACTTGATCGCCGAATTTCCGAAAGGCCATTCGCTCGTGCTGAGTTCTTCGATGGCGAACAGCCAACATATTCCGGGGCTGATTCGCGGCCACGAAGGCACGATCATGATGGTTCCGCACGGCCAATTTGAAGGCAAAGTGGATTACATCACAGTCACTGCCGAACGCGAATTCAAAGACAAATTCACGCAGCAATTCGGCAGCAATGAAGTCAAACTTGAAACCGACAAAACGCGCGAAGATCACATGACGAACTTCCTGCGGTGCGTGCGTTCGCGCGAAAAACCCGTGCTGGACGCGCCGACGGCCTATCGCGCGATGACGACGATTGGCATGGCCGTCGAATCGTATCGGCAAGGCAAAGTCCTCTACTTCGACGAACGCAACGAGCGCGTGACCGACCGTCCGATTCAAGTGCAGGCGAAAGCGTAAGCTTTGCTGGAGTAGACGGTAGACGGTAGACGGTAGGTTTAGGCACCAGGTTCCATTGCGCTGCGCGAGCGTGCGATCAATCGCCAGCGCAATGGGACGGTAGACGGTAGGTTTAGGCACCAGGTTCCATTGGGGAGAAATTATGTCGCCGGCAAAAACATTTCAGGACTTGGAGGTTTGGAAGTTGGCACATCAGTTTGTGTTGAGTATTTACAAACTGACGGAAGGACTGCCGAAGCACGAAATGTTTGGGTTGACCTCGCAGTTACGTCGAGCGGCGGTTTCCGTTCCGGCGAATATTGCCGAAGGTTTCAAAAAGCGAACTCCTGCGGACAAGGCAAAGTTCTATAACATCTCGCAAGGCTCACTAGAAGAATGCCGTTATTACCTGATCCTGATCCACGATCTTCAATATGCAGAAACCCCTCAGTTGCAAGATGAAGTAGATCGAATAGCCCGTGTTCTCGATTCCTATTTGAAAGCGATGTTAGAAGGATTTGCGACCTCTCGATAACAACTACCGTCTACCGTCTACCGTCTACCGTCTACCGTCTACTGTCTACTGTCTACCGTCTACCGTCTACCGTCTACTGTCTACTGTCTTATGCCTAATCCTGTTGTCACTGCGATCCGAAGCGGCTCTGCGCCTGCGCCCGCGAAAATGGCGGCGGCGCGTGCAGCCCTGCCGTTGCCGCCCGAACACATGCTCGAAGTGCTCGTCTTGTTGACGCAGGACGCGGACGCTGAACTGAGCGCGACCGCGACGAAATCGCTCAACGAATTTGACGCGGAACGGATGAAGAATGTGGTGATGATGAAAGAAACCGCGCGCGACGTGTTGCAACATTTATGCTCGTGGCGCGGCGGCAAACGCGAAGTCTATGAAGCTTTGATCCTGAACGACGCGACGCCTGATCCAGGCATCACGGAATTGGCGCGCTGGAACAAAGACGGCGCGGTGCTCGAACTCATCGCGATCAATCAGGAGCGCATGATTCGTTACCCCGACATCATCAGCGCGCTCATTGACAACAAAGCCAGCACGCCCGAAGCCGTGCGCCGCGCGACCGAAGTGCGCATTGAATTCTTCGAGAAAGAACTCGGCGCAAAACGCATCGAAGAAGAACGCCGCGCCCGTGCCGCCGCCGCTTCGGCAGCATTGGGCTTACGCTACGTCGAAGAATCGCTCGTCGAATTGATTGACGAAGACATCGCGGCAGAAGACTTGAAGTTGGAAAACGCGCTGGGGTCGGAAGATGATCCGAAGATCGGGCCGGAATTCCTCCGCGCCATTCGCGACGAAGTCCAGCGCGTGCAAGCCGAGCCAGTCGTGGAAGCGCCCGTCGTCGCGCCGCCTGAGACCCCAGCCGAAGCCGCGCCCGACGAGGATGTAGAAACACAACAGGCCGTCAACGAAATCCTCAATCAGATGAAGGCCGATGGCGAAGAAGCGACGGCGGAACGGCTGACGATTATGCAAAAGATCGCGCGCATGAGTGCGAAGGCGCGCGTGCAATTGGCGCTCAAAGGCAACCGCGAAGCGCGCAACATTCTGCGTCGCGATTCCAGCAAATCCGTCATCCTCGGCGTGCTGGGCAACCCGCGCATCACCGAATCTGAAGTCGAAGCGATTTCGGCGATGAAGACCTTGCCCGAAGAAGCGTTGCGCTTGATTGCCCTGAACCGCATGTGGATTCGCAACTATCCGATTGTTCACAATCTGGTGCGCAACGCGCGCACGCCCGTCGCGACGAGTCTGCCGCTCTTGAATCGCTTGTTCCCGAAAGACCTCAAAGGCCTGACCGGCAATCGCAACGTGCCCGATGTGTTGCGCAAACAGGCGGATCGGTTGGTGAAGGCGAAGAAGATTTAGGCAGTCACACAAAAATTCTGCGCGGTGGCGCGATTTGCTAAATCGCGTTACGAACCCCTGCGGTGTGGCGCGATTTGCCAAATCGCGTTACGAACCCCTGCGGTGTGGCGCGATTTGCCAAATCGCGTTACGAACCCCTGCGGTGTGGCGCGATTTGCCAAATCGCGCTACGAACCTTGCACAGGCAGAGAGAAATGTTTTTTGAGCAGCATCAGGCCCGCGCGGACACGAGTCTTGACTGTGCCGAGCGGCAGGGCAAAGCGTTCTGCCAACTCTGTCTGACTGAGTCCTTCAAAATACGCCGCTTCAATCAACATCCGCTGTTCCGGGGTCAGTTGTGCCAACGCGCGGCGCACCGTCTGACTGCGTTCAGCATAGATGCTCATCTTTTCGGGATTGTCGCCAGGCGCGGCATAATGCACGACGGTGTCCAGCGTTTCGGTTTCCTGGCGCAAATACGAAGCGGAACGCAAACGATCAATCGAACGGGTGCGCGCAATCGTCATCAGCCACGAGAGCACCGTGCCGCGCATCGCTTCAAACTGCGCCGCCTGTCGCCACACTTGCATATAAATGTCGGTCGTGACTTCTTCTGCCGTCTCCCGATTGCCCAAAATGCGCAGCGCCAAACTAAACACCAGCCGATGCGTCTGATCGTAGAAGGTCGTGAACGCTTCCTGCTCGCCGCGCGCGATGGCGGTCATCAACTTGCCCAATTGCTGGTCCTGGTCGGAACGCGGGACCGCTTTGGTCGGGGTCGAACTCAAGATTTGGGATGGTGCTGTCATAACCGCTCTCCTCACAGGTCAGTTTGAAACGATGGCTCTTCGGCTGGTTCGGGTTCCATCTCTTCCGGCGCATCTTCCGGCTGGTAGTTTTGGCACGCCGCGACGATCCACTGCAGCGCCTCTTCGGGGGTGGCCGTGCGCTGGCGTTCGCCTTTTTGGATATGCTCAATGTCAAACACGATCTTTTCCGCGCCGTCCCGAATCACCCAACAACGCACTAAAAATGAACTGTACAGTTTCATCGCTTCAATTCTCCTGCTGTTGCTGTCAAAGTATGAGGCAACCTTACCAAACCGTGCTTCCAGGAATGTTCCGCCGCCCTGCAATTTGTGCTTCCAGTCGCCTTCCAAATTCGTTCCAACCGGGAAAGCGTTGTGATCGTTGGGATTAGAAGAAATTGGGCGGCGAATATTTATGGCAGAAAATATTTTTATTTGCTTCTCACACCTCCGCAAAGTTGTGACGCAGATCACGCGGGTCTGTGATTGCGGTCACAGACGCATTCTGCGATTCAGGCGTAAACTCCAGTTGCCGTGTAGATCGAATACAAGTTTTCCTTTCGATAGTCGTTACAACAATTGATGTCAGAAGCTTGTGGCCCTAGAGGCCGCCGTTTTGCCCCTATCTGGGAGGTGTGCTGTGCTCAAGAAGCTGATTGCCGTAGTTGCCTTTGTCCTGTTCGGTTTCCTATGGATTCCCAGTCAGGCAACCCTTTCCTCGACTCAGGATGCGTTGGCTGCATTCAAAAGCAACAATTGTGTGACGTGTCATTCGCGGGCGCGCGCACCGTATGAATTGACCACCAAATACGCGGAGTGGCACATGTCGCTGCACCGCGACAAAGGTGTCGGCTGCGAAAAATGTCACGGCGGCGATCCGGCGGCGACCGATAAGGTCAAATCGCACGTGGGAATGCTGCCGCCGAAAGAGGCCGACAGTCGGTTGCATCCGAAAAATCTGGCTTCCACCTGTGGCGCGTGTCACAAGGAAATTGCCAACTCTTTTGTCGAGAGCAAGCATTTCCAAAGTCTGAAAAGCGCGGGCATCGGGCCGTCGTGCAACACCTGTCACGCGCACATGGCGTCCGAAGTCCTTTACCTGCCGGAGCAAGCCGCGAACCTCTGCGCCAGTTGTCATGATTCCTCCAATGCGTTGATGCCCAAGCGCCCGGAAATCCCCAAACAAGCCGACGAAACGATGCAAGCCCTCAAGCGCGCGAACTTCGTTGTCGGTTGGGCAGATCGGCTGCTGGAACAGGCCCAGGGCAAAAAGCTGGACACCACCGAGGCGGCCAAGGAAATGAAAGTGGTGCGCGCGATGCTGGCCGAGTCAAAAATAAGCTGGCACGTCTTCAATCTGGAGGTCGTGCGCAAGAAAGCAGATGCCGCTTTTGAGGAGGGGACAAAGGTGAAAGATGAGTTGCGCAAGAAGTTGTACCCCAACTCATAAGGTTCTCCTGCGATCCCCGCTTTTTACGGGAGTTTATCTATGCGAATTCTCAAACTCGTGCTCGTCGTTTTCTTTGGTGCGGCAGCAGCGGCTGTGCCATTTCTTTCCACGAAGCTGGCGGCTGAAGCAGAAAAAGAAGCTGCCGCTTTGCCGCCGCAAGACCTGAGCCTGTTCATCGGCAACGAATCGTGCGCCGAATGTCATGACAATCAGGCCACGCACTACAAATTGACCGCCCACAGCAAAACCAACAACGACAAGTACCGCGCCAATCAACGCGGTTGCGAAGCCTGTCACGGCGGCGCGAAACTGCACGTCGAGTTTTACACCACCGCGCAACGGCTGATGAAAGACGGCAAAGACGCCGAGGCGCAGGCGATGTACGCCGACGAAACCAAAGCCAAAGCGGCGGCGATGCGTTCGTTCAGCGAACTCTCGCCCAAAGCGGCATCGGCTGTCTGCCTGACCTGTCACGAAGGCACGCAAGGCCGCAGCGAAGAACGCTTCAACTTCCGCCGCAGCGAACACGCGCGGCACGGCGTTTCGTGTCTGGATTGCCACTCTTCGCACTCGCCCAAACGCACGGAATTTCTGTTGCGCGGGACACAGCCCGATATGTGTTATCAGTGCCACGCCGATCAGAAAGCGACCTTTGCCAAACCGTTTCATCACAAGGTTCCCGAAGGCGGCATGAAATGTTCGGACTGCCACAACCAACACGGCGGCTTTGCGGCCAAGCAACTGCGCAATTCGGTGACGGGCGATATGCCGTGTTTGAAATGCCACACCGACAAACAAGGGCCGTTTGTCTTTGAGCATGCACCGGTCAAAGCGGAAGGCTGTCAGGCTTGTCATACGCCACACGGTTCGACCTATCCTAAAATGTTGACGCGCCCGGTGGTGCGATTGCTGTGTCTGGAATGTCACTCCAACACGCCGGGCATCGAAGGCGAAGGTACAGGCATTGGCGTTAGCCCGACGCACAACCTCGCCGATCCGCGCTATCAAAACTGCACGCTTTGTCACACGGACATTCACGGGTCGAACAAACATCGTCAATTCCGCTAGAGAGAAAGGAAGCAGGCTATGAACCCGCAAACCCTCATTGCTCAGCTCGTCCGCTCCTGTGCGAGAGCCTTGATTTTCGCGCTCTTCGTTGCGACGACGTATGCACAGAGCAGCGTCGAGAAGAGCGAAACGACACAACAAACCAAAACACAAGAAGACGAATTGGCACTGGCGCGCGCGGCAGTCAATAAGCCAAATGACAAGCGCGACCAGCCGGAGACGGGACGCCTCTGGGGCGGCTATTCGGTGCAATCGGCGCTGGAGTTTGGCTACCGTTTTGAAAACACGCGCGGCAATCGCAACAGCTTTTTGTCGCAAGTCAACGTGCGCGATGGCTTCCGCGTGCTGGAATATTCGTTGGACTCGCGCGCGCTGGATGGGCGCGGGATGCTCTACGACTCGCTGCGTTCCGAAGTCAACAACGCGGGCGGCGATCAGAGTCAGAACTTCTCGCTGCGGATGGACAAAGCGCGCGCCTATCGCTTTGACTCGCACGTCCGGCGCTTCAATTACTTCCGCACGCCGGGGCCAAACTTCGCGCGCGACATTCGCAATTCGGATTTACGCCAACAGGTCGCGGATTACAACTTGCGCCTGTTTCCGCAACGCGCTGTCCGCTTCAATCTCGGCTTTGGTCGCAGCTCGGCCAAAGGGCGCTACAACCCGGACATCAGTTTCTCAAACGATTTCTTTCAACTGCTTGGCGCGACGCGCTGGGAGTCGAATGATTATCGCGCGGGGATGGATGCCACTTATGGCGGCTGGAATTTCAGCGCCTCCGCGTTGCATCGCCGCTTCAAGGATGATCCGAGCGTCACGTCGAAATCCTTCGTAGACCCCGGCATTCTGAACCCGACGGACAATTCCTCGCTGACTTCGTTCAGCCGTCTCGTGCCGATTCGTTCGCACGCAACGGTGGTGAGCGGCAGCGTGCAGGGCAACATCGGCGAACGGGTGCATGTCGTCGTGCGCGGGCTGCACGATGAGGAATTCAGTCGCGGGCTTTACAATCAGTCATATTTGGGCAACACCACGACCGCTAATCAACGCTCCACGCAAACCTTCAATGCCGACAGTGCGACGAAGCGTCCGAGCGACACGGTGGATGCTGCGATTTCGTTCGATCTGAATGAGCATTTCACGCTGAACAACACGTTCCGCTATTCCTCGTTTCGCATTCAGGGTGATATGCGAACGAATCAATCCACCGTGACTCAAACCGGCACGAATCCGCCCGGCACACCTTCGATCTCGCGCACCTTTGGCGACCGTTTGACGGGGCTGACTTCGTTTTGGAACACGCTGGATTTGGGGATGAATTTTGGCAAGAAGTTCAGCGCCAATCTGGGCTGGCGTGCGATGCAACGCGAGGTGGAAATCCTCGGCAGCGTCACCACCGCGAACAGTCCGGCCTTCACGCCGAGCGTTCGAGCCAATAACGAAGCGGAAAGCATTGACACGCACGCTTTCGTCGGTGGCTTTCGCGTGCGTCCGACGAATCGGATGAGCTTTATTTTCGACGTCGAACACGGCACGAATAATAATGCGTTCATCCGCATCAATCCGCTGGATTTCACGCGCTTCCGCTTTCGCACGCAGATTCAGGCGACCGACCAATTGTCGTTCGTCGGAGCCTTCACTTCGATTGATCGCGTGAACCCGACACCGCAAGTGCAAAACGAATCCGACGCGCGGACGTACACGGCTTCGGTGGATTGGACGCCACATCCGCGTGCCTGGATCAATGTCGGCTACGATCATCACAATCTGTTCACGACCGCGAACCTGCGCTATTTCCTCGGCACGGGAGCATCGCGCGTTGAAGTCCTGGGCAAGCTGTTGGCGTATGGACGAATGAATTCCGTGTTCACGAATGCGCGGTTTGCGCTGACGAATCGGTTGGATTTTCTGATGGTTTATTACTACATCAAAGATTTGGGTGCGCCGTCCGTGACGACTGGAACGAGCGACACGATTCTGGCGTTGCCGCTACGTCGTCACAACCCGGAAGCGCGGCTCGCTTATCGCTTCAACAACCATCTCACGGGCAATTTTAGTTATCGCCATTTCAGTTACAACGAACGTGATTTCAGTGCGCTGGACTATCGCTCGAACATCAGCACGATTAGTCTGCGCGTCACTTTTTAAGGAGGAACCAACGATGAACAAACTCAAACTCACGCTTTCCGTCGGCGCGATTTTATTGGCCGCGAGCGTTTTCACCACGATGCAACCGTTGTCTACCACTGCCGCCGTGCAGGATGGCGCAACGCTGTACAAAACCAAATGCGTTTCGTGTCATGGGGTGGATGGCAGCGGGAACACGGCGGCAGGCAAAAAGCTAAACGTGCGTGATCTGCGCCCGGAAATCAAAAAAATGAGCGATGCGCAAATCAGCGAACTCATCACCAAAGGCAAAGGTAAGATGCCTGCGAATAAAAGCTTCAGTGCCGATCAAGTCAAACAACTGGTCGCGCACGTGCGTGGGTTGAAGTAGCTTTTGAGAAGGCCACAATATGACTACAAAAACCGAACCGACCTTGAGCGGGCGGCGCTCATTTCTCGGCGTGTTGCTCGGCTTCATCGGCGCGGCGACGGGCATCTTGTTGTCTGTCCCACTGTTTCGCTTCGCGCTACATCCGCTGCTCGCCGCGACGACGGAAACCGCGTGGTCTGATCTTGGCGCAGAAGATGAGTTTGCGGAATTGAACGTACCTGCCAAGCGCGTCATAAAAATCGAGCAGCTTGATGGCTGGCGGCGCATCGTTTCGGAAAAAGCCGTTTACGTCATCAAAGGCAAAGACGGAAAGCTGCGCGTGTTGTCGGCAGTCTGTCCGCATCTCGGTTGTGCGATTACGTGGGGCGAGGCAAAGCAGCAATTTGTTTGCCCGTGTCACGTCGGCATCTTTGCGGCGGATGGCGCGCTCGTTTCCGGGCCGCCGCCGCGCGCGATGGACGACCTGGAACACCGCATCGAAAACGGACGGCTGCAAGTGCGGTATCAATATTTTCGCCAACTGATTCCCACCAAAGAAGTCATCGCCTGAGCAGGGAGAACAATCATGCCCAAAATTGTCAAAGCCTCAGACACCCCATCACACGGTCGTCTGTTCCACTGGTTCGACCGGCGCGTCGGCCTGCAGGCATTGCTGCACGAAGCGTTGGATGAACCGATTCCCGGCGGCGCGCGGCTCGCGTATGTGTTTGGTTCGGGGCTGTTGTATTTGTTCCTCTCGCAAATCATCTCCGGCGTCGTGCTCGCGTTGTATTACGTGCCGTCGGCGGATCACGCGCACACGACGGTCGCGTACATCACCAAACAAGTGATGGCGGGTTCATTCTTGCGCAGCCTGCATTCGTATGGTTCCAGCGCCGTCGTTGTAATTTTATTGCTGCATTTGGCGCAGACGTTTTTGTACGGCGCGTACAAAGGGCGGCGCGAATTGCTATGGCTGTCGGGCTGCTTGTTGTTCGCGCTGATGATCGGGATGGCGTTCACGGGATACTTGTTGCCGTGGGATATGAAAGCGTATTTCGCTACCGCCGTCGGCACGAACATCGCCAGCGAAGTGCCGTTGATTGGCGAATGGTTGAAGAAGCTGATGCGTGGCGGCGCGGAGATGGGGACACTCACGCTCTCGCGGTTTTACGTCGCGCATGTCTTTTTGATCCCGGCGGCGATTTTTGCTGTCGTCGCGGCGCACATCTTTTTGTTTCGCAAAGCCGGAGCCGCCGGGCCCGTGAACGAAGACCCATTTCACCCCATACAACCCGCCGAACGCTTTTATCCGCGTCAGGTCGTGATGGACATGGGCTTTTCGTTATTGCTGATCGCGGCGCTCGGCGTGCTGTCGTATTTGGTTCCGGCAGAGTTGGGGCCGAAAGCGGATCCGTCCGACACGCAATATCTGCCGCGCCCGGAGTGGTATTACATTCCGGCGTTTGAATGGCTGAAATATTGGCCGGGTTCGCGCGCGTTGATCGGGATTGTCATCATTCCGCTGATTGTGATTGGCTTGTTCGTGGGCTTGCCGTTTCTGGATCGGCGCTTGGAACGCCGTCCGTGGAAGCGGCCTGTGGCGGTTGGATTTTTCGCGCTCGTGTTTTTGTCGCTCGTTGGTTTGGGCGTGCTGAGTTATCGCGCCGATCATCGTGATCCTGCCATCGCCAAACAGCTTGAGTGGCAGCGCGAAGAAACCGAAGCGTTTATGAAGGAGCCGTTCGAGCCGGAAATGCCGATGGTTCCGCTGCTGACGCCAGTGCAAGCCAAAGGCAAAACCGTGTACGAAGCCAACACCTGCAATTCCTGTCACGGCGATCAAGGCGAAGGTTCGGCGGCTGGCTCGAAGCTCATCGGCATGCGCAAAAAACATGCGGCGGACAAACTCGCTGCGATGCTGAAACAACCGACGGACAAAATGACGGAAGGCGGCATGACGCCGCTTGAAATTAGCGACGAAGAGATGACCGCACTCGTCGCGTTTCTTCATAGCTTACGGTGAAAACAGATCAGTAATTCACAATGCGCTCCAGTGCGGCTTTGTTTTGAATATACAAGCTGGAGCCGTTCAGGCCAATCACACGCTTGCTGCGAAACTCGCCCAAGACTCGCGTAACCGTTTCGCGCGAAGCGCCGATCATTTGCCCGATTTCTCCGTGTGTCAGCGACAGCTTGAGTTGGATGCCGTGCTCGGTTTCCTTGCCTTCGCGCGCGCACCAGCCGAGTAACAACTTCGCCAGTTTTTCCGCGACGGAATCCGACAGCGCCAGCGCGCGAATTTGATCGCAGACGACGTAGTAATTCCAACTCAGCAGTTCCGCCACGCGCAAGCTGGCTTCGCCGTGTTCGCGCAGAAATTTCAGAAACGCGACGCGCTCGACAAAGTTGACTTTCCCATCGTTTAGCATTTCCGCCGAAACCTCGTAGGGCTTCCCGGAAATCGCCGCGTTCAGTCCCAGCAATTCGCTCGGCTCGGTCACGCGCATCAGCGATTTGCCGTTGCTCGAATTGATGGAAAGTTTGGCGCGTCCCGTACAAAGGATAAAGATGCCTTGCGGCGACTGGCCTTCCAAAAACAAGACCGTGCCTTGCGGATAGAAATGAGGATGCACGATTTGCTCGAAGGCGGCCAGCACATGCGCGGACAACCCGCAAAAAGAAAAGCCGGAGCGGCAACTGCAAGTTCCGCATTGCTCGGTAATTTTTGTGCGATCAGAATAGAACATAATCCCACCTGTCAAACGAACTGAGCTTTTTCTCGGCAACTCACTTTTCCACATCTGCAACCGATATGCCGCTTCAGAATCCGGCTTTGGCAGCGGTGGCGCGCGTGAATTTCCGCGCGGCCTGCGCAAATTGCCGCAAGGCCACTGCACGCGCATTGGCCAATTCCTCAAAATTTCCCTTTCACACTGTGGGCGCGGCTGGCATCGGGATTGCCTCAAGATGAGTGGCAGGCGCGGCGTGAAAAGGTTGTGGAAGATTCCCCAGCATCAGCCGCGTCAATGAAAGTTGTTCTGTACTACATGATTTTTTGCCGGAAAGGGAATGTTTTTTTATGTCACGACCGACACATACACTCAAACACGAACATCGCATCATCGAACAAGCCTTGCGGGCGCTGGATGGCGTTTGCACGCGCCTGGAACTTGGTGAAGAGATTCCGCTCGAAGCGCTCGTCCAAATGTTGGACTTCGTGCAAATTTATGCAGATCGCTTTCATCACGAAAAGGAAGAAATGCACCTGTTTCCGGCGCTGCAACAAAGCGGCGTGCAGGTGGAAGGTGGGCCGCTCGGCTTCCTCAAACACGAACATCAGATCGAACGACAATTGTTGATTGAACTGGGCGGAGCGGTCACGGATTATCAGCACGGCGACGAACAGGCGAAGCATCGCATCATCACCATCGCGCGCAATTACAGTCGTCATTTGCTCAGTCACATGCGCCGCGAAGACACGATTCTGTTTTTGCTGGCAGAAGAATTGCTGGACGAGGCGGCAAAGACGGCGCTCAATTACGCCTTTGCCAAAGCCGCGCACGGCTTAGGCGAAAAGTCGGTGGATCATTATGAGGAACTGGCGGCCAAGCTGGAACAGGCGTGGTCAGTTTGAAGTCGAAAGCGTAGCGCGATTTGGCAAATCGCGTGTTGGCTTCAGCAACGTCGCGATTTGCCAAATCGCGCTACAATAATTTTAGCTTGGCTTTGTCACACGCAGCAGCAGCGCCGAGAGCAAAAACAGAAAGCCCGGCGAAGCAAACGCCACGTATGCCCAGCCGCGTGGCAAGTAGCCATGCGCCAGCACCGCGTGAACCAGGTAAAAGCTCAGCAACCCGCCGACGGCAATCAACCCGCCCAGAGCTTCTCGTCGCCACGCCACAAGCATCCCGACCATCACGCTCAAAGGAAAGCACAGCATTAAAGCCCATTCGCCTGCCGTCAGTCGCGTCGGATTGAAGCCTTCGCCAATGAAAAATAACAGGATGATCCCAATGCTCACCAGGCTCAGCACACGGGCTGCCCAGTGCAGAACAAGATGCGAATCCAGCGCCAATGTAGTTGGATAATTCATACGTTTCTCCCTTCAATGATTGACCTTTTTCCCCAGGTTTTCGCGCGCTTTCATGGCGGATGAAAAGGCGTCGTCAGCTTTCTTTTGCGTGGCTTCCAGGGCGAAGGAATGCCAACTGAACTTGGCGTCTTTGAGCATCCCCTGCGCCGCGTTGACTTGCAGCCGTTCGGGGCCAACCGACAAACGTTTCATTTCCGCTTCGCGCAACAAACTCGTCGCCCAACCCACCGCAACATCGGCGCGATTCAGCGATTGCATCACGGCTTCGGCTTTGTCGCGGATGTCCGGGCGCGGCGGCAATGCACCATTCACGGTGTCGTGGCAGTACGCGCACAACGTGGCGGTTTGCTGCGGCGACAACACGACTTCCGATGCCATGTGCGCGTGGCAATTCGAGCAACTCGGGCCCAAGCCCGTTGTCTTCAGGTTTTGATAATGCTTGCTTTCGACGAAGGTGTTGACGATGCCTTGATGACACGACTGACAGGTCGTGGGCAAATTGCGAAAATGAATTTTGCTGTCGGGGTTGTTGTAAGGAGCAATGCCGACATGCGCTTTGGCTTTGTCTGCCGTGCTCGGATCGCCGCCGTGACATTTCTCGCACGAAACGCCCACGTCTTTATGCGCCGAGTCGTGCCATTCGAAATAGCGATTGCTCAACGCGATGGGCTGCGTGATCTGCGCGTGACACGTCACGCAGTTGTTGCTGCTGTAATTCGTGTCCCCCTTTTGCGGCGGAACAGTAGAGAAATTGTTCTGTGCCCACACCACCGAAAACAACGCCAGCATAACCACACAACAAATTGTTTTGAGCCAACGGATGCTTTTCATACTCAACGCTTCTCCTTTCCTTGTTTTTTTATGAGCAACGGATATGCCAAGCGACAGAACGCATTTGTCTGCGCATCGCGCGCCTGGCATTGCGAAAAGCTGCGCAGCACGGGCGGGAAATCACGCGCGACGAGGCATCAAGTGCGCAGAACTACGGCGGCGCGCGTAGGCTTTTATTCCGGCAACCGTTTCCAAATGCCGTCCTTCACTTCAGTAGCTTGACGAAAAACTTCATCGGCGGCGCGGCGCGAATCTGTCAAATTGAAGGCGTGCCATTGCCGCTTCGCTTCTTTGAGCGATTGGTCGAACTGCCTGAGTCGTGCCTCTTCGGCCTTGAACGAAAGCTTTTTGCGCTGACCTTCGCGCATCAACTCGCGCGCCCATTCGACAATGCCATCGGCGCGACTGAACGCGGCAATCGTTGCTCCGGCCTGCGTGGGAACTTGCGTGTATTCTGCGGCCACGCCGCCGCCCGTGTGACATTTCGCACAGAGCGCCGCTGCGTCAGGCGGCCACGTAATCACAGACGTGGCCATGTGATGATGACAGTTCGTACAACTCGGAGCGGCGCTGGACTCTTGCAGCTTTTGATAGTGCTTGCTTTTGACGAAAGCGTTCACAACGCCCTGATGACAGGCGCTGCACGTGGTCGGCAAATTCTGCGGATGCAATTTGCTTTGCGCGAACGTGGGCGCTAACACGCCGGCGTGCGCCGTCGTGAGGCTTTTCGCCGTCGGATCGCCGCCGTGACATTGCTCACAACCGACGCCGCGTTTCTCATGCACCGAGTTGCGCCATTCATAAAAATGCGCGCTCACGCCCACCGGTTCGAGCAAGCTCGCGTGACAAACGACGCAGTTGTTTGCACGGTACGCCGACGGCACAGTGCTCTGGCTTTTTTTCTGCGCCGCCGATTTTTGCGCCGCTGCCAACACGGACAGCAAGCTGATCACGCCGAAGAAAAGCACACAGCCAAGTTTGATCTTTCGCATAACGACTCCTTGGGGCAGTTTGAATTTTTCCCCATAGCAGCAAAGCCCATGCCACAACGTTCTTTGCGCAAAGTTGCGCAGTCGGCGCGAGAAATCCCACAGTTTTCGCGGCCCGGGCGCAAGGAACACGACTTGCTGCACAACAAAGCAGCGAGTTCTGGCCCTGAGAAAAGGAGCGATATGACCTTCATCGAAACTACCTTGAGTGCGCATCTGCAATATTCTGTGACATCATCGCAGCTTGCGTGGAGCCGCGTTTTTCATCCGACCGATTTTTCCGACACGAGCGCCGTTGCCTTTGCTCACGCGCTGAAATTCGCCACGCTGGAACACGGACGGCTAACCATACTGCACACAGAAAAAGACGCCGAGGAGCGGCATTGGAGCGAGTTTCCGCGCGTGCGTCAGACGTTGGAGCGTTGGAACATTTTGCCGCCGAAGGCCACCAAAGAAGCCTTCGCCGAGATTGGTTTGCAGGTCGAAAAAATTTCCGCGACGAGCAAAAACACGGAAGAAGCCCTTCTGCATTACCTGCACAAACATCCGCATGATTTGATTGTGTTGGCGACGCATCAATATCACGGGCTGGAACGCTTGACGCACAAAACGATTGCCGAATCGGTGGCGCGGCGTTCCGGCGAGATGACGTTGTTTATTCCCGATGGCGTGGACGGTTTCGTGTCGCTCGCGGACGGTTCAGTCAAGCTGAAACATATTTTGATTCCAGTGGATCACACGCCCCATCCGCAAATTGCGCTGGACGCGGCGGCTTCGCTTGCGGCGCTGCTGGGTTGTGCCGACGTGCTGTTCACTGTGTTGCACATTGGGCCATCGCGTAGCTTCCCAGCGGTCAAAACGTATCCGGGCGAGCATTGGAAGTGGGAGGCGACATTGGAATATGGCGACCTCGAAGAACAGATTTTGCGCGCGGCGGAAAGCGGCCAGGCGGATTTGATTGTGATGGCCACCGAAGGGCATCACGGCTTCCTCGATGCCTTGCGCGGCAGCACGACCGAACGCATCGTGCGCGCGGCGGATTGTCCTGTGCTGGCCGTGCCAGTGCCGGAAACCCCATCCAACTCCTTGCAGGAAGTTCCTGCTTGGTCGTCTGCGGAATAATCAACGGAGGCGAGCAGTCTCCCCTGAACCGATGAAAATGCGAGGTAACGCGATTTGGC
>CAZWAK010000021.1:0-69843 GCA_964631865.1 uncultured Heliobacteriaceae bacterium
GCTTGGTTTTTGAGGTTAGCCAGGCAAAACACAAGCTGAAGCTTGAACTCTTGACACCTCTTATGAAGCTTGAACTCTTAACACCTCCGCTGAAGAGCTTTGGTTAATTGATCTCGCACGTGAGCTTGCCATTGGCCACGTTGATCGTCACATCTTTGCCGCGCTGTTCGCCGAAGGTTTCAAAGGCCGCTTGCTCAATCGCGGTCGCTAATTCTGAATGCAGACCACGCGCGCCTGTGCCACGTTTGAGGCAGCGCGCGACGACGTATTCGCTGGCTTCGTTGCGCACCACGAGGCGCAACCCTTCGCCTGCGAATTCGCGCTCGTATTGCGGCAGAATGTTGTCGCACAGAATTTGTTGGAGCGTTTCTTCGGACAACGGCTGGAACGTCACGATGCGCGTGAAGCGCCCCATCAATTCGGGCAGGAAGCCATATTTCTGAAAGCCTTCGACCTCTTCGACCACTTTGACGGCGCTTTCGTCCGCGCTGTTGTTGCTCGCTTGAAAACCAATCGCTGCCTTCTCAGTTTTGAGCAAACCATCCAAGCCCGAAAACGCGCCGCACGCGATGAAGGGCAAGTCATACGTCGCAAACGTCAGACGCGGGCCGAATTGCGAATAGCCGTAATCCATCGGCACTTGCACCTCTGCGCCGTGCAGCATCGTCAGCAATTCGCGCTGCACGCCGTAGCCCGACACGTCTTTTGTCGTGCCTTCGCCCGCGAAGCGTGAATTGCTGCTCGAAGCCGCGATCTTGTCAAACTCATCGAGACACACGATGCCGCATTCGGCCAGCAATGGATTGTTGTCGGCGGCGTTGACGAGCCGCGTCAAAATCGTTTTCACGTCATCGCCGACATAGCCGCTTTCGGTGAAGCTGGTCACGTCCACGATCACCGTTGGCAGTTTGAAGATTTCCTTGAAGAGCAATTCGATCAGAAACGTTTTGCCGCAACCGGTCGGCCCCGCGAGCAAGGTGTTTTGCTTCGGCGGCAACGCGGTGCGCGCAATGCCTTCGACGTGAATGTTTTTGAGACGACGAATATGCCGATAGGCCAGCAACGCCAGCGCGCGCCGTTGTTCGACCTGGCCTTTGTAGCCCAGTCGTTCGACCTGTTCGCTGATGGTTTGCGGCGTGGCGAGCGGCAAGGCGGCAATGAACTTACGCCGGGCGGCCAACTGCTCGTCGCGCCATTGCTCGTAGCTGTATTCCGACTCAGGCAGGTTGTCGGTGAATAAATCGTCGTACTCAGTGTTCATCGCAGGTCAGTTGAGAGCGGGATTGATGAGTGGTTCGGGGCCGTAAATGTGAAAAATTTCGGGCATCGGTTTGAGCAAATTGCGCATGCGCTCGCGGTCTTCCGCCGAATGTTTGCGCTTCGGATCGCCGAGCATTCCGGCAAAGCGCATTTGACTGTTGTTGGCCACCATATCGTCCAGATCATCGCGTTCTTTCAGTTCCAGCAAGCGTTCGCCCGCGTCGCGCACGACCTCGAACACTTTGGCTTCTTTTTCGGTGTGGCTCTCGCCGTAGACGATCAAGACTTCGCGGCGGCGCGGGTCTTTTGACGGGCGCGTTTTCAACTCGGTCTCGTCGCGGTCGAGCATCACCATCCAGCCCGTAAAAAACACGTAGTATTCAATGGCGTTGTGAACCATGAAGTTTCCGGCCATCGCCATGCCGAAGCGTTCTTTGTCCTTGTCGTTTTCGACACGCATCCAGATTTTGAAGCCTCTGCCGCGCAGGTCAAACCCGACCGCCGTCAACGAGACATCGCCGTCCTGGCGAATGATCCGACGCGCTTCCGATAGTACTTGATTGAAGTGTTTCACGTTGCACCTCGTTTTTGTCTGAGGCTCGGTAGTATAGCCGCAACCGCGCCAGAATTTGAAACGAATCGCCACAACTTCATCACTTGGGATTCGCCGCGTTATTCGCTACCAAACGATTCAGCGCGTCCGGCACGAAACGTTCGGCAAAGCCTGCGATAAAGGCCCAAATCACCAACAGCGCATAATCCATGCCCGTTGCTGGCCCCGTGTCCTTCAAAAATTTATTGAGCAAGACCGGCTCCGCAGGCGTGGGCGCAGGGCTGGGCGAAGCCGTCGCTGTTGCAACCGCAGAAGCCGCCGCAGACGCCGCAACGGACGGCGCAGCCGTCGCCGTCATCGCGGGCGAAGCAGCGGGAGAGTGCGTGGCGGACGGTGATGCGGTCGGCGACGCCGCCAGCGACGCCGTCGGTGTGGCCGATGTCCGAGGCGGCGGCGAGGCGGCGGGCGAAGCCGTTGATGTAGCTTTCGGTGTAGGCGAAGCGGTGGCGGCGGCAGCGGACGAAACATTTGCCGGCCCGCCTACAGTCGTGATCGTCGGAAAAATTTTCCCCGACAACAAGCCGCCCGTGAACATCAGGTACAACGCGACCGAAAACACTGCGCCGCTGATGGGCGAAAGAAAAATGCCGAACCGTCCGTGCGTCAGCATCGAGAACAGGTAAATCGGATCGCCTTCGCTCGCCGCCGCTTGAATGCGCTGTTGCATGCTGATGAGCGCGCCGACGATGCCGGCAAACATCACGACGGCCAACGTCGTCACGCCGTAGCCCCAACCCAAGGCATCGGACAGCGTCGGGTTGAAATTGACGTAGGTGAAAACTCCGCCCACGACGATGGTCACGACCGCCATCAAAGCGGCGATCTTGAGCAGGTTGTTGCGCATGTGTTCGCGCGCCGACATCAGCGCATAGCGCAAAAAGAATTCGTTGAGCAAAAACTGACAATCCTGGCGCAAGCGTGCTTCGTCGGTTTCCGTTTCCAAATCGGGCGGCTTCGCGGCGAGGTAAATGTCGTAGTCTTTCGCCCCCGCTATATGGCGAAACTGCGCGCGCAATGTTTTGATCTTGCGCTTCAGTTCGTTCAAGTCGAGGTAGCGCACCAGGATTTGCTCGAAGAGATAAATGTCTTTCCACGCCAGCGCATCATTCGCGCGCGCGGTTTTGATGCGCTCAATTTCGGCGCGTTCTTCGGGCGTGGGGCGCTGCGCCAGGATCAGCGCATATTCGGCGCTGAGGTGATCGAAAAGCAATTTGCCGTATTCGGGCAGCTTGCGCAATTGCGGCTCGTACAGCGTTTCAGTGATGCGGGTCATCATTCCTTCGGGCATAGTAGTTTCCTCCTGACTGGCTATGGTGGTCGGTGGCCGGTGGTCGGCAACGCGAAACCTGAATCTCGCAACGCCTCCTTCCTTCGTGATCTTCGTGATCTTTGTGGTTAGTTTCTTATGCGGGCAAGCCCTTTTTGATCACGCGCTCCATCACTTCGGCGAAGGTATCAATCTCGCCGAGCGTCGTGTAAATATTGGGCGTGACGCGCAAGCCGTTGACGCCGTGACTGCCCGTGATCGGAGTCGTGTTGATGCGATGTTCGTTCATCAAATAGCCGCCGAGCTTCGCCAAATCCATTCCGGCAATCGCCACATTCGTCAAGCCACAGGATTGCGCGGGATCGTATGGCGTCAGGATTTTCACGCCCGGCAACACTTCCAACCGCTTCGCCCAGCGATGAAACAGGTAGCGCATCCGCGCGGCTTTGCGTTCGATGCCGATGCCTTCGTGAAACGTGAGCGCTTCGCCGATGGCCAAAAAATTGGCTTCCGGGTGCGTGCCGATATGCTCGAACTTGCGGATGTCGTTGTCCAAATGTTCCTCGGCAGGCATCATCGGCCACAAGCCTTTGATTTTGTTTTTGCGCACAAACAGAAACCCCGTGCCGAACGGAGCCATCAGCCATTTGTGCAAACTCGTGCCGTAGTAATCGCAATCGAGATCGCTATGCTTGAAGGGAAAATGCGCAAAAGCGTGTGCGCCGTCCACAATGGCTTCGATGCCGCGCGCGCGCGCCATTTGGCAAATCTTCTTCACCGGAAAAATCTGTCCGGTCAAATTCGTGATGTGGCAAAAATGGATGACTTTGGTTTTGGGCGTGATGGCGCGCTCAAACATTTCGACGAGCGAATCGGTGTTGGGCGGCGGCACAGGAAAGTTGACTTTTTTGATGACGATGCCGTCGCGGCGTTCGCGTTGCCGCCACGTGTTGAGCATACGCGGATAATCTTGCTCGGTCGTCAGCACTTCGTCGCCGGGCTTGAGGTCGAGACCGAGTTGGCAGATTTCCAGTGCCTCGCTCGCGTTGCGCGTGATGGCCATTTCTTCGGTGTCACAGCCGAAGGCTTTCGCCAGACGTTTGCGCACGCCTTCGGTTTGCGGTTGCAGGATGCGCCACATCGTGTAGGTCGGCGCTTGATTCGAGTATTCCAAATAGCGCCGCATCGCTTCCTGCACCACGCGCGGGCTGGGACAAACGCCGCCGTTGTTGAGGTTGATGATCGAGCGATCTACGGTGAAGGCTTGTTGCACTTCAAACCAGAAGTCTTCGTTTTGTGCGACCTCGTCGGGCGCAAGATGATGGACGTATTTGGTGGCGGCGACAGCGCGCTCAATGCCTGTCTCATTGAAGCTGGCTGCCGCGAGACTGGCGGCTCCGGCACCGCGGAGAAATGATCGTCGCGTGAACATGCAGACTCCTCTATTTGTGTCCATTGGCGTTGGCTGGGTAACAAATAGCTCAATCCCGCGCAGAACGCAACCAGAATGCAGGCGCAGAAAAACGCAAATGCCGAAGCGCGTCGCCCCAGTGGCGTCACGCTCCGGCACATTGCTCTTTGGCAACTCAAATTACTTTTGCTTGCGTCGCAAAACTTCGCGCACGCGCCGCCGTCCCAGCAACGCCAGCCCCGCGCCCAACAACGCGATGGTGCCCGGCTCCGGCACAGGTTCAGGCGGTGGGTTGTTGCAATTACTGCCCTGGCATCCGGGCGTTGGGCTGGGGTTCGGCGTCGGCGTCGGGTTTTCGGTGGGCGGTTGCGTCGTGTTATCCACAAACCGGCGCGGCGTCGAATCGGTCGCCAACAACACGCCGACAATCGCAGCTCCGGCAATCGGAAGCGCGATCAACCATTTGCGTGGAAACCCGTTCGGAATAACTTCACTCTCGACACAAGCGTCTGAACAGTTCACCCCAGGGCCGTACGGAACCAACCGCCCATCGGCCAACCGCACAAATTCCGGGTGATCCAGGCTTTCGACAGTGAGGCTGGACGTCGCTTGCTCTGGCGTCGTGGTCGGCGCGGGCGTCGTGCTGCCGCCATTCGGCGTCCGACCGCTTTGCGTATCACCGATTTGCGCGAAGGAAATCGGTGACGCCTGCGCGCTAAACGCCAGGGTCACGCTGAGAATACTGGTGATGAGAAGTCTGCTCTTCATAAAATCCCCGAACCTTTTTACCTGCCGGGTGGCCTGCGGCGCGGTCTTTGAAGCCGTCCGACGCTGCACGCGCTTCGGTCATCTTCTTTCGCTTTAAATGTTGAATTCACGACGACTCGCAGAACGAAGATTTTTTTTCAGCGTTTTGTCAGAATTCGACACAATTGGCTGGGAAAAGGCGGGGATTACGGCTTTATTACCAACAGCATTACGCACAGCCGAGCACGGGGCGACGGCTTAGTTCATTGCATTCAAAATTTTACATTTAAGGAGACCATTACCAATGGATACGCGCCCTGTGATCCTCACTCAGCAGGTGTGTCTGAACTATCGGTTCGAGGAAGCGACTGGGATTGTGAACGCGGCGACGCAACTTCCCCCCTATGAAATTCAAGAGTTTGCTCATTACATCCGCATTGATTGTTATTCGTTGATTGGACGGGGTTGGCGTTGCGCGTTTGTCCTCTCGAAAGTTTCTCTCACACAAAAAGAATGGATGTTGGATCGGGTCGAATACCTGCCCACCCTCACCCTGCATCACGCCCTGGCTTCGCTCGGACAATTAGAAGTCTCCGGCTTCAATCGGCTGAAATACGGTTTGTGATGAGGAAACGGTGGTTGGTGGTCGGTGGTCGGTGGTCAGCAAGTAGAAATTGTTACCGGCAAAAAACCGGAGGATGCCGACCACTGGCCACCGACCACCGACCACCGTCTTACGGATTTATTTGCCTTTGGCTTCTCCGGCATCCGCTGCCGCCGCGGCCTGCGCCTTGCTGCCGATGCCTAAGGCGTTGCGGACTTCGGTTTCGACGCGCGCACAGAGTTCAGGATTGTCGCGCAGCGAATTCTTGGCGTTCTCGCGGCCTTGTCCGAGCCGTTCGCCGCGATACGAAAACCACGCGCCGGCCTTCTCGACAATTTTGTTTTCGACGCCGATGTCAATGATTTCGCCCATCTTCGAGATGCCTTCGCCGTACATAATGTCGAACTCGCATTCGCGGAACGGCGGCGCAACTTTGTTTTTGGCCACTTTGACTTTGGTGCGATTGCCCACCACGCTTTCGCCATCCTTGATCGCCCCGATGCGCCGAATGTCCACGCGAATCGTGGAATAAAACTTCAGCGCGCGTCCGCCCGTAGTGGTCTCAGGGGATCCAAACATGACGCCTATCTTCTCGCGGATTTGGTTGATGAAAATCAAGCAGGTATTCGAGCGCCCTACGACGGCGGTGAGTTTGCGCAAGGCTTGCGACATCAAGCGCGCCTGCAAGCCCGGCAAGCTGTCGCCCATATCGCCTTCGAGTTCGGCACGCGGCGTCAACGCGGCGACGGAGTCAATGACCATCACATCCACTGCGCCTGACCGCACGAGCGATTCGGCCACTTCCAACGCCTGCTCGCCGTGATCGGGTTGCGAGACCAACATATCATCAATGTTGACGCCCAGCCGTTCGGCATACTTTGCATCCAGCGCGTGTTCCGCATCAATGTAGGCCGCAATGCCGCCGGCCTTTTGCGCTTCGGCCACCACGTGCAACGCGAGCGTCGTTTTGCCCGAACTTTCCGGGCCATAGATTTCAATGATTCTGCCGCGCGGAAATCCGCCCACGCCGAGCGCCGCGTCAATGCCAATGCTGTTGGTCGAAATGACAGGCAGGTCTTCGATGCGGCGCTCACCCAAGCGCATCACCGTGCCTTTGCCAAATTGTTTTTCGAGATTGGCGATGGCGATTTCAATCGCTTTGGTCTTTTCGCCTTTGTCCACTTTTTCTGTCGGTCGTTCAAGTGCCATACACGTCCCTTTCTTGGCCTTTCAAAAATTGACTTGCGTTTCATCTCTGCAAAGAGATGTTTCACAGATGAAACGCATCATATCACAGCTTGGCGGTTTGTCACGCGCAAACTGCGATTTTTTTCGATAGTATCGAAGCGGTTTGGGATTTCATCTGGATAGCCCCGCGCGTGAGTATAGCCTCGAACGCGACAGGAATAAATCGCGGCGGACGGGTCTAGGTTTTTTTTCGGGAATGAAGCGGCGAGAGAGAGAAGGTGTTGAGGTCGCGGCGCAGGAGTTCAATGAAACGCGATTCGCTGACTTTGGTTTTGCGCGTCGGCACAAACGAACTCCAATTGATCGCAGGCGGCAACGGCAATTCTTCGCCCGCGTTGGCCTGCAACGCCAAGCGATAATGCGAGACGCGCGGATTGATTTCGTAGGCCGCGCGAAAATGTGCTTGCGCTTCGTTGGGGCGATTCGATTGCCAATACAAGAAGCCCAGATCATACAACGCCGCATCGAAGCGCGGGTCGAGGCGCACGGCTTTTTGCAAATGTTTGAGAGCCTGATCGGCACGGCCCTGCTCCCAATAAATGCGCCCGACGAGGTAGTGCATTTCGGGTGCGGGTTGCAGTGCCAGCGCGCGTTTCAAATGTGTGAGAGCTTCGGTCAAATTGCGTTCGCGCGCCAGCAAGCGTCCCAAGCCGTAATGTGCCGCGAACGAATTTCGATCCAGGTCGAGCGCGCGTTGCAGATGGTCTTTGGCAATTTCAGTTTCGCCTTCGTCGCCGTTCAGCAAACCGAGCAACAAATGCGCGCCGAAGTGGCTGCCATCGAGATGCACGGCTTGTTGCAGGTAGGCGTAGGCTTCCGCCGCTTTGCCCAAGTGAAAGAAGTATTCGCCGAGAATAAAGGTCAGTTCGGGATTGTCCTGATCCAACGCCAGCGCGGTTTCGAGCAAGCGCAAGCCGCGTCGCATTTGTCCTTCGCCCAGGAGGATCACGCCCTGATCTACGAGGTCGGCAAATTTTTCGAGGTCTTTGCCTTTGTACAACGCAATGATGCGGTCGCAACGTTCATCCAGGCGGTCGCGTTCGATAGATTCTTCGTAGTGACGCGCGATGCGAATTTTCCAGCGTTGCTCCAACTCTTCCTGATCCAACAACCCATGTTCGCTCAGCAAATCCGCCATCGCTTCGAGCATCATGTGATTGAAGAAGCTGCCCGTCGCTTGTTGTTGCGCGAGGTCGAGCAATTGTTCGAAGCGGTCGTTAGCGCGTTGCACAGCGGTTTCGAGGGCGCTGATGCGTTCGAGCAGATGTTCTTCAAACGGTGCCTCGCCGTAATCAAACACATATCCGCGCGGGCGTGTGATGATATGCAAAGGCGTCCCACAGGCCAGGCAATACTCAGCACCGAAGGGGTTCGCGGATTTACAACGTTGGCAATGAATCATAAGAAGTACATCATCGGTGGCCAGGAGAAACGGCTTCCTTATTGTTCTGCCACGCGCTTCTTCACCGGTAGTATAAAAGCGAATCGCTCAATTGCAATGCAGACATACTCTGAATGCCACAAAACGTCCACATATTTTTCCGCCGCTCAACGCTCCACCGCCAGCGCAACCGCGTTGCCGCCGCCTAAACAGAGGCTCGCAATGCCGCGTTTGGCGGCGCGTCGTTTCATCTCGAACAAGAGCGTCGTCAGCACGCGCCCGCCCGATGCGCCAATCGGATGACCGAGCGCCACCGCTCCGCCATTGACGTTGATGCGTGCGGGATCGAGTTCGAGTACGTTGGTCAACGCGACAGCCTGCGCCGAAAACGCTTCGTTGAATTCAAACAAATCCACGTCTTGCAAATTCCATCCGGCTTTGGCTGCTACCTTCCGCGTCGCTTCGACCGGAGCCATCATCACGAGCTTCGGTTCGATGCCCGATGACGCTTGTGCGGTGATGCGTGCGAGCGGCTCGATGCGCAAGGCACGCGCCGTCTCTTCCGACGTCACAACCAATGCGGCGGAACCATCGTTGATTTGGGAAGCATTGCCTGCCGTTACCGTGCCGTCTTTGCGAAAGGCTGGTTTGAGTTTCGCTAAGGACTCAACTGTCGAATCTGCACGCGGCCCTTCGTCGGTCGCAAACATAACGGGATCGCCTTTGCGTTGTGGAATGCTGATCGGAAAAATTTCTTCGCTGAAGCGGCCTGCTTCCATCGCGGCTACCGCTTTGCGATGTGAGTTGTAGGCGAAGTCATCTTGCATCGCGCGCGTGATTTGATAACGTTCGGCCACGACTTCACCGGTCTCGCCCATGTGCCAGTGATCGAGGGCACACCACAAACCATCATGAATCATTACATCAATCAACTCGCCGTTGCCGAGCCGATAGCCTTCGCGCGCTTTCGGCAACAAATACGGCGCGTTCGTCATAGATTCCATCCCGCCCGCCACAATGATTTCCGCATCGCCACAAGCAATCGCCTGCGCCGCGAGCATCACGGACTTCAACCCGGAGCCGCAAACTTTATTGACGGTGAAGGCAGACACTGCGGCAGGCAAGCCCGCTTTGAGTGCCGCCTGTCGCGCCGGGTTTTGTCCGACACCGGCTTGCAGCACACAGCCCATAATCACTTCGTCAATTTGACTCGCGTCGAGGCGTGCTCGTTCGAGCGCGGCCCGCACAGCGAACGAACCCAACTCCGGGGCAGAAAAGTTTTTGAGGGAACCTTGAAATTTGCCAATGGCACTTCGTGCAGCACTGATGATAACGGCTTGTCTCATATCTTCCTCCGTGACGCTAGCGTGAGCGAGCACGCCAGCAGTCGTTTGGATTATAACGGCTGACCGATGAGAGTCAATCAACTTGGCAGCAGAAGCGACTAGGTACGCACGCATCCTGCCTGCTTGTCTGCAAAAGCCAAAGAAGATGTTACGAGAAAGTCAGCACGCCGGATGTGTGCATACCCAACCTCTCGCACTCAGAAAAATTTAATGGAAAAATTTAGCCAACCCAAAGAAATCCGCTCGCTTCTAAGGCGGCGTAAATTGCAGTGACGTTGCTTGAAAATTATGTGAGAAGGTTCGTGCATAACGACAATAGGAGGAAACTATGAAACACGTGAGAACATTATTTTTACTGATCGCTTTGACAATGGTTGCTGCACTGCCGAGCGTGGCGGCGACAAACACGACGGACGAATTCAAACTCGTCGAGAAGGTGCGCAAAGAATTAGTGACGCTGCCATTCTTCAGTGTCTTTGACAACTTTTCATTCAACTACAAAGACGGCGTCGTGACGCTGATGGGACAAGTCACGCGCCCGACGTTGAAGAGCGATGCCGAGCGCGTGGTCGCGCGTGTCGCGGGTGTGGAGCAGGTCATCAACCACATCGAAGTGTTGCCGCTCTCGCCCTTCGATGATCGCATCCGCTTAGCCACGTTTCGCGCCATCTATCGTCAGCCGGGATTGGATCGCTTGGCGTTCCTAGCCAATCCGCCTGTGCGCATTATCGTCAAGAATGGCAACGTGACGCTCGAAGGTGTGGTGCTGAATGAAGGCGATAAAATTCGCGCGTTCATCGCCGCCAACGGTGTGTCGAATGTATTCTCCGTCACCAACAATCTGCGGACGGAGATTGCGAAGAGATAATTTTTACATGTGAGAAGTGAGGGATTCGGGCCGAAGCGCAAAACGCTTCGGCCCGATTTTTTTGTAGCGTCTTTTTCGCTTTTCGATTATCTTCCCGCCTCTTGTTTCCAACAAACAGACCGGCCCCAATCCTCATACACGAAACAACCTATGAAAAAATTATTTGGCACAGATGGCATTCGCGGCGAAGCAGGCCAATACCCGCTCGATGAAACCACCATCGAACAATTCGGTTATTCGTTAGCCACACATTTACAAAAGCGCGTCGGGCACATGCCGCTGATTGTCTTGGGACGCGACACACGCGAATCAGGCGAGTGGATCGAAGCCGCCGTGATTCGCGGCCTCCTCGCCGCTCAAGCGCAGTATCAATCCGCAGGCATTATCACCACGCCCGGCGTGGCCTATCTCACGCGCCACCTCGAAGCTGTCGCAGGCATCGTCATTTCCGCGTCGCACAATCCGTTTCAGGACAACGGGCTGAAAGTGTTTGCGCCGTCCGGGCAAAAGCTGGACGAGGCGATGGAGCAAGCCATTGAAGCCGACTTGCACGCCGCAACCGCAGCGATCATTCCGCCGGTCAATATTACGAGAAACATCGAACACGAAGCCGAGCTTCAGCAAAAATATTTGCAGTTTCTGCAAACGGAATTGGGCGGTAAGCGCATGCTGGCAGGCTTACAAATCGTGCTGGATTGTGCGAACGGTGCGTCGTATCAACTCGCGCCGACGCTGTTCCGCTCGCTCGGCGCGGATGTAACGGCCATTCACGACACGCCCACCGGTCGCAACATCAACCTGGATTGCGGCGCGCTCCACACCGAACAGCTACAAGCCAAAGTTGTCGAATGCCAAGCCGATTTAGGCATCGCGTTCGACGGCGACGCGGATCGTTCCTTGTTTGTGGATGCACACGGCAATTTGGTAGACGGCGATCAAGTGCTGTTCATCGTCGCCGAATATCTCGCGTCCAAAAACGAACTCAAAGGCCATCGCGTCGTCGCCACCGTAATGAGCAATCTCGGCCTCGAACTAGGCTTGCAACAACGCGGCATCAAGCTGGTGCGCACGAATGTCGGCGACAAATACGTGCTGGACGAATTGCTCAAAAACGGCGGCAGCATCGGCGGTGAACAATCTGGGCACGTGATCTTTCCCCAGATTTCACTGGCGGGTGACGGCATGATCACTGCGCTCGAAGTCTTGAACGTGATGAAAGAAACAGGCCAAAGCTTAGCCGCATTGACCAGCGGCTTCACGCGCTATCCGCAAGTCATCATCAACGTCAAAGTCAGCAGCAAACCGCCGCTCGAATCCGTCGCACCCATCAAAGCGATGATGGACAAACTCAACGCCGAGTTGGAAGGCAATGGACGTTTGTTGTTGCGCTATTCCGGCACGGAAAATCTGGCGCGTGTGATGATCGAAGGCCAGGACGAAGCCACGATTCGCGCCCAAGCCGAAGCGATGGCGCAGGTGTTGCGCGAGAATTTGGGTTGAGTTTTGAAGTAAGGCTGTTGGTAGAAAGAATAGCGAATAGAGAATGAAGAATTGAGAATTGGCGTGTCAGTTCAGGGTTATTCTCCATTCTCTATTCTCCATTCTTCCCACCAATCAATCACAGGGTTTCGCCAAAGCCTTTTGATGATTTGAGAATTGCCACCAATAGCTTTTTGATCTCTTCCCAATCGTCGTGAATGGACGCAAACTGATTGGCGTCCAAAAATTCGCCATCGCGCAGCAACTCCAACCAGTACTCAGTTTTACTCGTTCGTTGTAAGGCGGCTCCCATCTCACGGATGAAAGCGTCTCTGGCACCTGCCTCCTGCGCGGCTTTCACATGCGCGCCAATCGCCGTACCATTCGTCAAGGCTTCTTTGCTCAAAACGTACTCGTGTTTCTCTTCGCACAGATGTTTGTAAAGTTTCACGATGCGCAGGGCAAAGGCATACGACTTTTTCAAAATAGGGTTTTCTTTTTCGGTCATAGTTTTTCCTTTGTTTGATTGATTACCAAGTCCGTCGCCAATATTATTCCCAACTTGAGCAACAACCAATTCTCAATTCTTCATTCGCCATTCTCCATTCATTTACAAAATGGTTTGAAAGTTGAGAAGCAAGCCTTGCGCAGAAGGCCAAAGAACTTGTAGAAGGCTGACCATGAAAAAAATATTCCTACACTTATTGCTCCTTTGCCTGATGCTACCGTCGTTTCTGTCTTTCGCCGACACGCGGCCTGCGCCTGAGGATCGTGGGGCGAGCGGCCTGGCGTTGCTGTTACGGCGCTTGCAAACCATCGCCAGCGTCTTGCACACGGCGGCACACCCCGATGATGAAGCGACGGAAATGCTCGCATACCTGTCGCGCAAAGAAGGCGCGCGCACCGCCTATCTGTCGCTGAATCGGGGCGAGGGTGGACAGAACGGCATCGGCCCTGAATTGTGGGAAGGACTTGGCGTCATTCGCACCGAAGAATTGTTGGCCGCGCGCAAGCTCGATGGTGCGGAGCAATATTTCACGCGCGCCTTCGACTTCGGCTTCACGCGCTCAGCAGAAGAAACCTTACGCAAATGGAATCGCGAAGAAGTGCTGGGCGATATGGTGCGCGTGATTCGGATGATGCGCCCCTTTGTCGTGCTCAGCCGTTTCAGCGGCACCGCGCGCGACGGACACGGACAACATCAGGTCGCCGGTTTGCTCACGCCCGAAGCGATCAAAGTGGCGGCGGATCCGCAGCGGTTTCCCGCACAAATCACGCAGGAAGGTTTGCAGCCCTGGCAAGTGCTGAAAGTGTACGGCGATGTCTTCGGTCAGGTAAGCAGTGGCCCGCGCGCGAGTGTGGATGTCGGCGCGTTCGATCCGGTGTTGGGGCGTTCGTACAACGAACTGGCTTCCGATGGCCGCAGTCGTCATCGTTCGCAAGATTTCGGGATGATGCAAATGCGCGGCACGCAGACGCGGTCGTTCCCGCGCTCGTCGAGCGCCGTCGAAGCGCCTGAAGTCGAGACATCGTTGTTCGCGGGCATTGACACGAGCCTCGTCGGCATTGCGAAATTCGCGGGCAATGACGGCGAACCATTGCTGCCGTCGCTGCGCAAAATCCAAGCCTTGGCCGCGCAAGCCCTGGCCGAATTCAAGTTCCAACAGCCCGCGACCATCGCGCCGCATCTGGCTGCCGGATTGCGCGAAGTGCGAGCGTTGCGCGCGCAACTGACGAAGCTCGACTCTATCGCCAAAGCCAATGTGGACGGGCTGCTCGCCCGCAAAGAACAGGAGTTCAGCCAAGCTCTGGCCAAAGCACATGGCGTCATCGTAGATGCGTTGAGCAGCACCGGAATTGTCACGCCAGGCGAAGCCGTTGAAATTGCAGCGCACGTATTTATCGCGACGGAGGCGAACGCTGCGACAGCAAACGTCAAGCTCAATGTGCCGGAACATTGGAGCGTCGAATCAGTCAAGCCGGAACCCATGCTCCCCACGTCGGGCATGGCGTTTTTGCGCTTTCGAGAGTCGCCAAGTTTCGTTGCCCGCTTCAAAGCGACTGTGCCCGCCAGCGCGACACCGACGCAACCATATTGGCTCGCCAAGCCGCGCACGAAAGAGCAGTTTGATTGGGACAACGCGATGCCACGCAATTTGCCGTTCGCGCCCGCCGTTGCGCAAGCACAGGTCGAACTCACGTTGAGCGGCGAAAAAGTCGTGCTCAACCAACCGGTCGAATATCGCTTTGCCGACAAAACCTTCGGCGAAATTCGCCGCGAATTGAAAGTTGCACCTGCGCTGACACTCACCGTAACCCCGTCTTTATTGGTGATTCCGGCGCTGAGTCAAACTCGCACGCGCGAACTCTCCATCGAAATCGCGCACAACGCGAGCCGCCCAACTGATGGCACGGTCAAATTGCTCGCGCCTGCCGGTTGGAAAGTCGAAGCCGACACGCGCCCGCTTGCGTTCACGAAACAAGGCGAGAAAACGGCGCGCACCTTCAAAGTCACGCCGCCCGCCGGAGCAAACGGTAATTTTGAAATCAAAGCCCTCGCCGAAGCGAACGGCAAAACGTATGACAACGGCTATCAAGTCATCGCCTACCCGCACATCGAAACGCATTTCATCTATCGCGCGGCGGTGGCGAAGATTGAAGTCTTTGACGTTGCGGTCGCCAAAGGTTTGAAGGTCGGGTATGTGATGGGCAGCGGCGATGATGGTCCAACGGTGCTGGAACAACTCGGCGTCAACGTGAAGCTCATCACGGCGTCCGAATTAGCGTCGGGCGACTTGTCCGGCTATGACACGATCATCCTCGGCATTCGCGTCTACGAAGTGAATGACAACGTGATCGCCAACAACAAACGTCTGCTGGATTACGTTGCCAACGGCGGGACGTTGATTGTGCAATACAACAAACAGGAATACGTCAACGGCAACTTCGCGCCCTATCCGGTGAAGATGACACGCGGAGATCGGGTGACGGATGAAACCGCGCCGATCACGATTTTGGAGCCGAATCATCCGCTCTTTAATTTCCCGAACAAAATCACGGAGGCTGATTGGAAAGGCTGGGTGCAGGAACGCGGGTTGTATTTTCTGAGCGATTGGGATGCGAAGTACACGCCGCTGCTCGCTTCGTCGGATGATCCGAACGCGCCGCTGAAAGGGGGCCAACTCATCGCGGCGTATGGCAAAGGCACGTACATCTTCACGGGCTATTCGTGGTTTCGACAATTCCCCAGCGGCGTACCGGGCGCATATCGGTTGTTTGCGAATCTCGCGAGCTACCCCAAACACAAAGCAGCACCAAAAGGAACGGATCGTTCCCGCACTCAAGCTACCACTTCGCGTTGAATGATAATCTCCGGGTAGTCGAAGGGATCATCGGCCAAGACGGCGCGCAGATTGATTTGGCCGAGCAGCGTTTCCAGATAGGTGGCGAACAGATGGATGTGCCGCCGCAGCGCATCTTCGGTGGAAGCGGCCACGATTTCATCGTGCAAGCGTTCGAGTTGCTCCCAATCGCGAAACATCAGGAACCGCATCGAACCATCGCGGAAGGCCACCAATTGGTCAATCAAATGCCCGTCGTGCGCTTGTTCGATCTGCGCTTCGTAATAGCGCAAGTGCATAATCAAATGCCACAGGTCAGCGCGCAGTTGTTTGGATTGCTCGCGGAAGGTTTGGTAGTCGGGGAAGATTGCGGAGCCGGTCAAATGCGGATTGAAGGTGGTGGCCAGCCCGACGATGGTTTGTTGCAAGCAGTTACGCAACAATCCGTGCGAGTTTTCGACTTTGGCATAAATCGGCGGCGCCTGGCGCAAATTCACAAAGCCGATCAACTCTTTGCCAAAGACTTTGTCCAATTCCATGCGCATTGCATAGCTGACGCCGTCAATCATGTCGCGCCGCTCTTCATCCAACGCATTCGAGGTCAGGACGCGGCCTTCAATAAATTCCAGTAAAGCGCGAATTTCCGAGTAAATCAGCGAGAAGAGCAACAGCGAACGTTTCAGCGGACGATCTGCGCGCAAATCCTCTCCGATGAAGTTGAGGTAGCGCAGCATACGGAACGTTTCCAGAAAGACTTGCGCCACGTCCTGCCGCAAATCCGGCGCGCTGATGCTTTTGATAATCGCGGTGATTTCCGAATGTTCGATGCGATCAAATTCAGGCTTGAATTTATTCGCCAACAACGGCGCAATCAATTGGCTGCGTTGCAACTCGCGGCTCATCAATTTGCCGACGCTGCTGAAGGTTTGGAAGTTGACGAAGGGCGCTTGCGTCAGGCTCTCCAGAATCGGGCGCAAATCCGCCAGCGACTCAATCAACAGGGACAAGCCGTCCTCCGGCGTCGCGGGCTTCAAGGCTTTGTCTTCGTAGTGCCAGGAACCATCGGTCTGGAGAATTTCGCTTTCGACATATTGTCCGAAGTAAGTAGAGTCTTTGCGTTCCAGCGAAATGATTTCGGTACAAAGCTGGCTCATCCGCAGGCTCACGCTGCGGACAATTTTCAACTCTTCGGAAAAGTCGCGCCGTACGATTTCGCGCAATTCCATTTCGCTAAACGGGTGGTTGCGAATCCGAAAAAAGCGGTCGAAACAGCGAATCCAGACTTCCAGTTCGAACAGCAATGACGCTTTATTTTCCATAGCCAGCTTCGCTACCCATTCCCGCAATTGAGTGACGGCAACCGGGGGGACAGCCATGGCAGCCGCCCGGTGTGCGCCGTTTTTTGTCGCAGTTGTCGCAGTGATGGATGAAGTAGACACAGCAGTAATGTTCATGCTCCGAATTGGCCCCACCCCGTTCCAGTCAACTGGCTTCTTAGCCTATTCAGTTGGGAACGGTCGGTCGGGACTGCTGGCTTGGGTTGCGGGGTGGAGGCTTGTGGGCAAAGCAAATGTTCAGGGCGGCAGTAACAGTCAGCAAGCGATGAAGTGACTTCATCCGCCGCCGACAAAATGCACAATTTCCAGGCGGTCGCCCGGTTGCAAGCGGGTTTCCGCCCACAATGAACGCGCCAGGATCAACAGATTATGTTCGATGGCCAGGCGTTGCGGGGTCAACTCCAAGCCCGCCACTAAATCCGCGACCGTTAAGTCGGGCGCAATTTGCCGCGACTCGCCATTCACAGTAATTTCGATTTGCATTTGTGTTTGACTCATCTTTCTCTTCTAGCGGGGAGCAATCATAAACTTGGTTTCGGCTTCCTGTCCATCAGGCGCTTGTGCCTTCAAAATCAAGGCCGCTGCGCCGGAAGCAAAGAGCGGAATCTTCACTTGAAAGCTGACCAGCCCTTGCATATCCGTCTTGCCCGTCCAGGTTTGCGCTTCAATTTTGGTGCCTAAAATTTGCAGTTTCACCTGCGCGCCAATCGTCGGATTCGCCCCGCCATTTAAAACGGCGGCCCGCACCGTGACTGCATCGCCCGCGCGGAATTTCGACGGATACAAGACTTCCACGCGGAGTTGTTCGGCGATGGGGGTGTTCTGTAAATACCCAGCAATGATCTGATCGAACGTGAGCGCCTCGACCATACGATATTCCGGCAGGAGCGGCGCTTGGGGTGTCACCATTTCCATGACACTGCCGGGCACCGAGGGCGGTCGGTGGTGGTTCGGCGCAGGAGCAGGGATTTCTTTGGCCTGGGGCGCGGCGGATTTGGGGCGCGTTTGCGGCGCAGTCCCAACCACCGGCGCGTCCACCGACGACGTGATTTTGCGGTCGCCCTGCTGCCGACTCAATTCCGCGAGCTTGCCGCTTTTCCCTGAGCGAATGGCCGCCACCAAAATCTGATGCTGCCGATTTAGAATCTGCGCGACGGCGCTTTCATCCACCACGCCATTTTGAATGAGGTTGTCATACGCCGTCCGCTTGGCCGCCAAAATCGTGCCCGCACGATAGACCAACGACAGAATGATCGGGCTTTTCAGCCCTTTGTCTTCCGTCTGGACGTGGAAGATTTCCCCGCCATAGGACACATCTGTGTTGTATCCGGTGAGCATTACAGCACCTCAAAAAAACAGCTTGGAATGGGTCGTTACTCGCGATCTAACCGGGAGGCGGGACGCGAAGCGCAATGTACCACAAACGCGCCGTGATGCTCAATTAGTTATTTCTCTTCTGCCTCCTCCCTTGACAGGATTTTGCGGAAAGCCGAGAATCCCCGCTTACTTCCCGCATCTGTTTGTAAATTCATGATTGCACAAGACATCAATTTGACTCGTTTTTTCGCCTGGGCCAGGGCACGCGCGCTGGCCGAATTGGAAGCCCGTCTGGCCGCCGATCCTCAGCTTGATCCAAACTGGACTTTTTCCGACATTATGCAAGAACTACTCGCCGAGTATCGGCAACAACCAATCGCGGATTCGACCGAACCGCCACCGAAGTCCAGCTAGACACTACTCCAGGGCTATGGCAAAATTGTGATTTCCTTTCTTACTTTCTTTCAGGAGCTACTTATACATGAGCGACACCACCACCGAGACCACGAACACCACCGCGGCGGAAACCCACGAAGAATTGTCCTATCACGCCGTGGAAAAAGATGGCCGCATCACGGCCATCTGGGAAATGCGCGGACGTAAACACGTGCGCACCATTGACCCGCGCAGCGCCGAAGGCAAACATCTGCTCGGTCACACCGACAACCCGGAAACCGTGCAAAACGCCACGGTTTGAATCGGGTGACATTATCTTTTTTATTTCCCATTTTCCATTTTTCAATTGTCATTTGTCATTGGTTAGTGACGCACGCCCATAGACTGACAACTGATAGATGGAAAATGTTTCGCTTCCCCGCCCCTTGCAAATTACCAGAGTTGAAATCAAGAACATCAAGAACCACGCCGAAGCGATCTTTGAATTCAATCCGGGCGTGACGGCGATTTGCGGCCCGAACGGCGCAGGCAAAACCACCATCATCGAAGCCATTGCCTGGGCGCTGTTCGATCATCTCGAATACAACCGCGATGATTTTGTGCGGCGCGGAGCCAAGCGCGGGCAAGTGGACATCAGCTTTCGCTCCAACGCCAACGACCACGAATATCTCGTGCATCGGGACACGGGCGGCGGCTATTACGTTTACGATCCCGAAGCCAAAACCAAGCTGATCGAGCAGAAAAGCCAGGTCATCGGCTGGCTCAAACAACACATCGGCGTCGAAGCGACCACCGATTTGCCCACGCTTTTCAAAACCACGATTGGCGTTCCGCAAGGCACGTTTACGGCGGATTTTGCGCTGGCTCCCGCGCCGCGCAAAAAAGTCTTCGACGCGATTCTCAAAGTCGAAGAATACCGCGAAGCCGCTGACAATCTAAAAGCTACGCGCAATCATCTCGACACGCGCCTCACCGAAACAGATCGCAAGATTGCCGAAGCCGAAGGCGAACTCAAAGCCTACGACGAGGTCAAACAACAAGGCGACGAAGCAGCGACGAAGTTGCAAACTTTAGAGCAACAATTGCTCACGACCACGCAAGCGCGCAATCAGGCCGAACAACAAGCGCGCCAGTTTGCCGAATTAGCCGAACAAATTACCAAACAACGCGGCGCGGTCGAACGATTGAACATCAAGCTGCAACTCACACGCGGCAATCTGACGACGGCGCGGGAAGCCGCGCAACAAGCACGCGCCGCCGCTGATCTCGTCGCGCGTTCGCGTTCCGGCTACGAACAATATCAAGCCGCGTCGCAACGTTTGAGTGAAGGCGAGAAGCAACGCGCCGTGCGCGAAATGCTGCGGTCACGCGCCGCCAAGCTTGAACAAGATCACGTCGCGGCCAAAGTGCAAATCGAAAGCGCGAAAGAACGGCTGCGTGAAGTCGCGCAAGCCAAAGCCGAATTGAAAGACCTGAAGGCGCGCGTCGAGGAACAGGAAACGCTCGAACAACGCTTGAGTGTGTTGCGCGAAAGTCGTGGTCAATTGCAAGGCTTACAGCAAGCCGCTACATCGCTGGATCGTGAGTTGGATCGTCTGCGCAATCGCTTTGCCGAATTGAAACAACAACTCAAAGACGCCGAGCAATTTCGCGCGTCGGGCGAGCAGACGGAGCAACTAGAAGCAGAGTTCCGCGCGCTCAACGAACGGCTCACAAACTCTGAAATCGCGCGCCAAAGCACGCAACTCAAACGCGATCAACTCACGCAGGCGAAGACCGAATTGACGCGCTTGCAAGCCGAGCAAACCAAGTTGTCCAATGAAATCGCGCGGCTGCAACCGTTGGCGAAACAAATTCAGCAACTCGCCGAAGTGGAAAACAAGCAGCAAAGCGAAGTGGATCGGCTGGCCAAATTGCGCGCTGAAACTGCGCGCGATGCCGAAATGATCGCGGCGCTCGAAAGCGGCGGTTTGTGTCCGTTGCTGACCGAAAAATGTCTCAACCTCAAACCCGGCGAGGCGCTCGACAGGCGCTTCAAATCAGGCTTGGACGCGCGTCGCAAAGAAATCGCACAACTGGAAAAATCAACCGTCGCGCTCGCCGCTGAAGTCAAAAAATTGCGCACCGCCGAAGCCGAAGCGAAACGCCTGCCCAAGTTGCAGGAAGATGTGACCGCGCTCGATGAGCGGCACAAAAAGCAACAAACGTTGGTCGCCAAACTCGAAGCCGACATCGCCGCCGCGCAAGTGCTTCCCGAAGCCGAACTCAAACAACTTCAGCAACATCGGCAAGCGTTGGAACTGCAACTGCGCGACGCGCGTGCGGCACAAGCCAAATTGAGTCAGGTCGAAGTGCTGCATCGCGAATATCTGAGCGTCAAAGCCGAGGGCGAAAGCAAACGCACCGACCGCGAAGCCTTGCAACAACAACTGGCCGCACTCAGCACAACCGAAGCGCAGTTGATTGAAGCGGAAACGATGTTGCAAACGCTCGGCGATCCGCGCAGCCGGGCGACGGCGCTGCAACAACTACTCCGCCGCGAAGCAGAATGGCAGCAAATCTGCGCGAACGTCGAAGTCATTTTGCAAAACCTCACGACGCAACTCGATCAACTCAGCACCGAACTACAAACCTTTGCCGCGTTAGACGCCACGATGGCCGAAGCCACTGCGACGCGCGCAGCCAATGAAGCGGCATATCAAGCGTTCATCGCCAACGAAAACATCGCGGCCACAGTCGAGTCGCGCGAAGCCGAAGCCAAAACCTTGACCGAAGAATTGGCCGCGACCGAATCCGCGTTGAATGCCGCGACGGCGCAACTCGTCGCGCTCGAAGAACAGTACGATCCCGACCAACACAACCGCGCGTTGACGACGTTGCACGATTTGCGCGAACGAGTCACCCAAATCACGACGCAACTCGAACACGTGCGCGAACAACACGCCAAGCTGTCGGCGCAACTCGCGCATCTCCACGAAGTGCGCGCCGCGATGTTGGAAGCCATCGCCGCGCACGACAAGCTCACGAACCTGCGCGGCACGACTGAATTCATCCGCGACACGTTGCAAAAAGCCGCGCCGTTCATCACCGAAGCCTACTTGCATTCAATCTCCGTCGAAGCCAATCAACTGTTCCGCGAAATCAGCGGGCGCTACGATTTGACGCTGCGTTGGAGCAACGATTACGAAGTCACGTTGGAAGAGCGCGGGCACGAACGTCCTTTCGCGAATCTTTCGGGCGGCGAACAAATGACCGCCGCGTTGGCGGTGCGCTTGGCGCTGCTGCGCGAATTTTCCGACAACCTCAGTCTGGCGTTTTTCGACGAACCCACCACGAATATGGACGAAGATCGGCGCAAAAATCTGGCGCAACAAATCGGGCGCATCACCGGCTTCAAGCAATTGTTTGTCATCAGCCACGACGACAGCTTCGAGAACTTCACCGATCAGGTTGTCACGTTGGGAGACAAAGAATGAGCGCTGAAACCAATGGCGGCGCTTATGCAGTCTTTCGCCTTCCGAATTATCGTCGCTACTTCACAGGCAATATTCTCGGCATCATCGCGCACCAAATGTTGACGCTTGCGGTCGGCTGGGAGATTTACGAACGCACCGGATCAAAGCTCAAACTCGGCTACATCGGCCTTGCGCAATATTTGCCCATCCTGCTGTTCACGTTGCCCGCCGGACAAGTCGCGGATCGTTTCAATCGCAAAAAGATTATGTTCCTGACGCTGACGATGACAGCGGTCGCGGCGATGGTGATGCTCTGGGTTTCGGCGACGAATGGTTCGATCAACGTTATTTATGCGTGTTTGTTTTTGAATGGATTGGCGCGTGCGTTTCAAGCGCCGGCACGCGCCGCGTTCGTCACACAAATCGTCCCGCGCGAGATTTTCCCGAACGCCGTTGCGTGGGGCAGCAATTCGTTTGAGATCGCCACGATCACCGGCCCGGCGCTCGGCGGCGCAATGATCGCGTTCTTCGGCAAACCGACTTGGGTTTATCTCGTAACCGCTGTCTGCTCGTTTGCATACCTGATTTTATTGACCGGAATCACAGTCGGCACGCCGCAGGATCATCGTGAGCCGATTCGGTTGGAAGGTTTGATTGCGGGGTTGCGTTTCGTGTGGCGCTCGAAAGTGATGGTCGCTTCGATCACATTGGATTTGTTCGCGGTGCTGCTCGGCGGCGCAGTCACGTTGTTGCCGATTTACGCGAAAGACATTCTGCAAGTCGGGCCGACGGGTTTGGGTTGGATGCGCGCCGCGCCGTCAGTCGGAGCCGTGTTGATGGCGCTCTACATCGCGCATCGTCCGCCGATGCAGAAAGCCGGGCGCACGCTGTTGTGGTCGGTCATCGGCTTTGGCGGCGCAACGATTGGCTTCGGTCTCTCGCGTTCGTTTTGGCTTTCGATGCTGATGTTGATGTTAATTGGCGCGTTCGACAGCATCAGCGTCATCATCCGTCACACGCTGGTACAAATGCTCACGCCGGACGAAATGCGCGGGCGCGTGTCGGCGATCAACAGCTTGTTCATCGGCACATCGAACGAACTCGGCGGCTACGAATCGGGATTGGTCGCGGAATATTTCGGCACGGTGTTTTCGGTCGTTTCGGGCGGTGTCGGGACATTGGTTGTGGTGTTAATTGTGGGAACCGTTTGGCCGCAGTTGCGGCGATACGGAGCGTTGGTGGCAGAGGCCAAATAGATTCAATCTCAACAACCTGTTAAGCCGCCCGAGGACGGCTGAACGCGGTGTTAGGCTGACCCAGGCGAAGCAGGCGTGCGGCTGGGCCTCCGCCTACGGCGGCGAAACGCCAGAGCGCAGGCGAGCGCGCTGCCGGGCAACACCAGCGCGCTGGTGAAGACGGCGAGCCACTTGATGGCCTGCGGCGGTGCGAACGTTGGATCGGTCGTCGCTCCGGGGATGTACGGCGGCATGCGACCGAGGTTGAAGAGGAACCACGCCGTAGCGTAGCCCAGCACGAAGGTCGCCAGGACGGCAAAGGTCACGGTGGCACGGTAGCGCTTGGCGCTTCGTTGAAGGAACGCTGCCGCCCCCCAGCCGACTACCGCAGGGGGAATCCAGAAGCCGACCAGGACGATGAGGCTGGGGAGGCGATCAGGGAGCAGGAGGGCTAGTACCAAAGCGATTCTCATTGTGACGCCTCCGAAGTGTTACGGCCTAACGTTGTGTTATGTCGCGTTTATTTCAATCAGCGCCTCTCCGGCCTCAAGCAAGCGCAGTGCTTGCGACAACGTCGTGCTCAATATCTGTTTGAGCCGAGCATTGGAAGTATTCCCACACCGAAGCCAGATTACCTGCGGCGGTGTTCCATATTGTTCGACCAGTTCAACGAAGTCACTGTCTTTGGTCATCACCACTGCCCCCGCTTGTTGCGCCGCCGCAAAGATTTGCCGGTCAGTGGCATCCCGCAAGCCCAAATCGCGCAGGGCAAGACACTGCACCGGGAATTGGCTGCTTATCCAAGTGGCAATCGTGGGAGAAAGTTGTGCATCAACCCAAATCGTCATGCGGCTAAGCGAACATGGTCAAAGCGACGGGCGGCATACTGAAGCGAGGCTTGAATATCCTCTCGTTCAAGATCAGGCATTTCCGCCAGAATTTCGTCGAAGGAGAGTCCCGCTGCCAATAAATCCAAAACATCAATCACGCGGATTCTCATTCCTCGGATGCAAGGTCGCCCGCCACATTGCTCCGGGTTAATGGTAATTCTTCCCAGTAAGTCAGACATTTTCTTTTTCCTTTCGCCGCGCATTATCGCTCATTTGGTATGAAAAAGTCAGCGACATAACAACTCGTTAGGCTGGAACTGGAAGCGGCGAGTCATTCTGGGAAATGGCACGAAAAATGAAATGGATGGCCCCAAAGAGTTCGCCCAAATCACTGACCGTATAGCCTTCCGGGTTGCTGATAAACGTGTTGCCGACCAACTTCCCGAATTTCCACAGTTCACCATCGGTCACAATCCCATAGACGGGTTTATTGAGATTGTCATTGATTTTCTGTGCGGCAACGAGTTCTGCCAAACACTGTCCCCACCCTTGCTCGAAGTCATTTTTCTTGGCCTCCACGACCACGACGAGCAGCAAGTCCAAGACCGTTTTGCCGAGCGCCGAGCGCGTGGCAATCAGATAGTCTGGCGTACCGCTTAGCTTGTCGTTGTAAGCAATAGATTTCTGTATCCAAAAAGAGTAATGTTCGTGAAAGTTCTTATACACTTCCCGCAGAGTTGGCGTAATTACCAATTCTGTCCGCGCGGCCTCGGAAGTAAACACGTCAATATTCTTCTGATTAAATTCGTATTCTTCACGGAAGTGCGGTGGCGGTTCCACCCGTTCGGCGACAATAAAACTTTCCTCTTGATATTTGATCCCAAATTCTTTTTGCACTTGCGAGATGTTTTTGTAATCGCTGAAAGCCATAATGCTAATCCTGTCCTTTTACTGCTCAAATTTTGTTCGTTTAGCCAAGAAGCATACGACTTTCCGTGGAAATTTGCGAAAGCCTAATTATAGGTGTTCCTGTTACTGAATTCGTCTCACGCGCTTCACTCCTGACAGTGGGTTGTTGTAGCGTGGGGCCGGGTTTGAGGAACAGGCTCGTGGGGGCGATGAATTTGCAATAAGTGACGCTGCTGACGTCTACGAACATTCTTTCACGCTCCCACGATGCACTGTGCCTGACAACGAATTCTCAGATGTCGTTGGACGCGACTACTCTACTATAATTCCTTCGTGTTGGCACTCTCTGCCTGCTCCTACCCATCGGCTTTTCCCCCTTTTTCACCGGAGGTTTTTATGACCAACTTCGCTGCTTTTCTCGGCATTGACTGGGCCAATGACAAACACGATCTCTGCTTGCTCGACGCTATGACCGGACAGAAAGAATTCTTTCAACTCGCCCACAAAGCGGAAGTCCTGGATGCGTTTCTGCGCCAACTGCGTCTGCGCTATCCGCACCAAGCGATTGCCGTCGGCGTGGAGCAAGCGCGTGGGCCGCTCCTCTTCGCCCTACTCAAGTATGACTTCCTCATCCTCTATCCCATCCATCCCACCACGCTGGCACGTTACCGCGAAGCTTTCTCACCCTCGCGCGCCAAGGATGATCCCACCGATGCCGCGTATGCCGCCGAGTTGCTGCATCAGCATCGTGACCGCCTCACGGCCTGGACGCCCGATGACGCCACGACTCGCACGATCCAACTGCTAGTTGAGCAACGCCGTCGGCTCGTCAACGAGCGCACGCGCTTTTCCAATCGCCTGACCGCCGCCCTGAAAGCCTATTATCCGCAGGCGCTCGTGTGGCTCCCGGAGTTATGCACTGCCCTAGCCTGTGACTTTCTCACCCGTTGGCCCACGCTCGCGGCACTGCAACGGGCACGGCCCAATACCATTGAGCAGTTCTTTCGCGCTCATCATTCGCACGGCGCGGTTTTGGCACGCCGCCTGGCCGAGATCAAGACCGCCACCCCGCTGGTCACGGATAGCGCCGTCATCGCTGCCAGTACGCTGCTGGTGGCGGCTTTAGTGGCGCAACTGCAAGCCACGCTACACGCCATTGCCCAGCACGAAGCGGAAATTGAAAAGCTCTGTGTGGTTCATCCTGACTTTGTGCTCTTTACCTCTTTGCCCGGCGCTGGGAAAGTCTTCGCCCCCCGCTTGCTCGCCGCCCTTGGCACCCAACGAAATCGCTTTCGGGATGCCCAGGCGCTGGCTTGTTTCAGTGGCGTAGCGCCCGTGATCGAGCGCTCTGGGCATTCCTGCTGGACACGTTGGCGCTACTTCTGCCCCAAGTTTCTGCGGCAAACCTTCGTCGAATTTGCCGGGCAATCCATTCCGTTCTGCGGCTGGGCGCGTGCCTTCTACCACCTGCAACGCAGCAAAGGGAAAGGCCACTCGGCTGCGTTGCGGGCTTTAGCTTTCAAATGGATTCGCATCATCTGGAAATGTTGGCAGACCCGAACGCCCTATGACGAAGCGCGCTATCTGGCCCAATTGCGCAAGACCAATTCGCCCCTAATTCCTTTACTGGAAGCGGCTACCGGCTGATTTCTCCTTGACAACTCCACCTCAGATAGATGTTCGGTCGGTTTTATTGCTTGCTGTCAGCTTTTGGGTTTATTGCCGAACCGGAAGCGGCTAATAAACGCCATTGCCCATCCGATTTTGTTAAGACCATCAGATTATGTGCGCTTTCTGAGTGCGGTTTCCCCTGTTTATCTTTATAACTTACCGTTTGCTGTCCCGTAACGACAACAACATTTCCGTAAGCTTTGACTCGCATATCTTTGTTCTCTGATTTCGTGTCAGTGTCCCCCGCCTGGTACAAAATCTTCTTTCCTTCCAATACTTGTGCCTTTGTCCAGGTTCTGCCGTCCATCATGAAGATATATTCAGGTGCTAATACTCGTTCATAAATACTGGCATCCTTTTTGCTGTCTGCCTCCTCTAGCTGCTTTAGAAAAGCCATTACTTCCGGTTCAAGATTGGGCGTGTTTTCGAGTGTTACTGGAGTTGGGGCTTGATTGTTGGCGGCGACTTTTTCAGTTTTGTCATTGCAAGCAAGAAGCAAAAAAGCAACCAGCAACAGTGATGTTAAGCCAAGATATTTTCTCATTGGGTTTCTCCTTTTGTGGGATGATAGCTTCATTTTGAGTTAGAGACCGAACAACTCGTTCACCGGGCGCGCGCAAGCCCGTCGTGATTGACCACAACGCTCGTGGCGCGCGCTCCGGTGCAATGGATGTTAGGTGCAATTTGGGGAACTACGCGTCTCATCTTTCTGGCTTTCACAACCCGAACCTTACGAAGCTAAAGAGTGTCTTTTCCATCCGTCGAGTAGCTAACTCTCTTTTATTTTGCTTCGCGACCAATCTCTTTACGACGTCATGAGCCAACTTCATTTTGTCTTTATCTCTCAGTTGTAAGTCGACTCTCTTTTATTTCTTCCGTCTTCCCCCTTTTGTTTTTACTTCGTCTGTTACTGCCTAAAGGCAGAGATGCTCAGCGGGTGCCCCCTGAGATATTGGTGGTACTTAAAGCATCTGATGTACTCCTCAGCATCGCGTGTTAGCCCGCCTTTCGTAAGTCATCCAACTGATTAGTAGTCAAGGCTGCCATGTGTCCCATCGATTTAATCGCGCGCCTACGTCTTTGGCGATCTGAATACGCGTCGCCTTAGGACTACCAAGAGTGCCAGAATGGCAGCGCATACCGCAGTAAACAAGAGCTGCGGTGTGCCGCTTGCGGCTCCGCGAGGGGACAACATGATAACAGCAGTCGCAAGGGCTGAAGCTATGGTAGCAACCGAGAATGTGACGACCAAGAGGAACCATGCCCACCTCCAACGTCTCCACAGGCCTAAGCCACCGACGATCAAAAGGAAGGCGGGGACAAATAGGGACAGCACGCCATCCAAGGACGTAGTAAATAGATGCGGCTGTAGGAGTTTACGTTCCAGCCTGTAGTATCTCAGTTCCTGCCAGCCCAAGTACAACAAATAGATACCGACAAACATGAGGCCAAGTGCGCAATATTGCAGGAGCATGAGGTTAATGGATACCTGGGCCCCCGAATCCTGCGCGGGCGATGAGACCACTAGCTCCTTGCTCTCACGTTCCACTTTTGTGCTTTCTATCCTCTCTCCTGCACGTAGCCTCTCTTTACACCGTTTGCAAAAGATCACCTCTGATTCGTTCTCGGAGCCACAGTAGGGGCAGAGCATACTTAATCTCCTTTACCATATATCCTCTCGGTGCGGCTCGATTCCGCTTTAACATCTCCTTTTCGCCAACTCTTTCGGTTCCTATCCGCACCTAACATGATTTCGATGGACGAAAACGACTTTCCAATATTAGGAAGTTCTTCCCAATAATCGCCACTTCTTCCTAGTATTAGGAATTCACACCTTCCTAATACTAGCCAGCTTTCATCCATCCTTGCTGGCTCGCACGAGCAAACCGCCTAGTATTAGACGGTTCTGCCTGATACCAGCCATTTCTGTCTATCAGGCAGATTTTTTCTTGCTACTATTAGGCAGGCGCGTTTTGCGGGTTGGTGGCAGCGTCGCTGCCACAATCCGGCTTTTGAGTCCCAGCGCGACCGCCTGATCGTAGCGTAGCTCCCACATCTTCCGACTCCGATTCCACTGCCCCCCCGCCCGTCGGATTTTTTGTTGCACGTCCGCTTCGGTGACGTGGACATGCAAACCGATTAACGTATTGGCCGGAATGGTCGTGACAGCCGGTTGCCAGGGCGTCGTCTCGACGATCAACTCGACGGTTTTGTGGCGTACCTGCTGCGCTTCGTCATAGCGATAGCGCACACAAAGTAACCGCTCGCCGTATTGACGAACTAACCCTTTCGTACCGTCCTGACCGGGTTTCAGCTTTTTTCGGGCTTGCATGTTGCCTCCCACTCTCTGAGTCATCGTTGGAGTAATCTGTGGCTATTTGTCGTGCGAGACGCCGGGCAGTATAATTCCGCCCCTCACGCAACGCAAATCATTGCCCGACAGACACAGAAAATAAACTACCGAAAAGGAGCTGACATGGAAGCATCACCGCCGCCGCCGAAGCCACGCTTAATGGACGAGATTCGCACGACCATCCGCCTGCGCGGCCTTAGTTATCGCACCGAACAAACCTACACCGACTGGATCAAACGCTTCATTCTCTTTCACAACAAACGCCACCCGCGCGAGATGGGAGCCGAAGAAGTGCATGCGTATCTGGCGCATTTGGTGAATGATCGTAACGTCGCCGCGTCCACTCAGAACGTCGCCTTGAATGCCATCTTATTTCTGTACCGTGAAGTGTTATTACAGCCCTTGCCGCCGTTGGGCGATCTGCAACCGGCGAAGAAAGCTCCCCGCTTGCCGGTGGTCTTTACGCCGGAAGAAGTGCGCGCGATGCTGTCCCATCTGACCGGCACGAAATGGCTAATGGCCAGTTTGTTGTACGGCACGGGGATGCGCGTGAGCGAGATGTTGCGGCTGCGCGTGAAGGACATTGATTTTGCCCAAAATCAAATTACGGTGCGGGCGGGCAAAGGCAATAAAGATCGCGTGACGATGTTGCCCAACAGTCTGAAAGAGCCGTTGCGCGAGCATTTGGTGCAAGTGAAACAAGCGCACGAAGTAGATTTGCAGGAAGGCTTTGGGACGGTCGAGTTGCCCTTTGCGCTGACGCAGAAATACCCGCACGCCCACCGGGAATGGCACTGGCAATACCTCTTCCCCGCGCCGAAGCGTTCGATTGATCCGCGTTCACGGATCGAACGACGGCATCATCTCGATCCCTCCGGGTTACAAAAAGCGGTCAAAGCAGCGCTGCGGCAAGCAGGCATCGCCAAACACGGAAGCTGTCATACGTTGCGCCACAGCTTTGCGACGCATTTGCTGGAAGCGGGCTATGACATTCGCACGGTGCAGGAGTTGTTGGGGCACAACGATGTGAAAACGACGATGGTTTACACGCACGTGCTGAATCGCGGCGGGTTGGCGGTGCGGAGTCCGCTTGATGTCTGAAGTCCTTCTTCCTCTTCGCTTCTGTCACGCCCTGGCTTATACTGCGCCCTTAACATAAGCATCAACCCCAAATCCAAAAGCAGAGGAATCATCGTGAGCAAGAAAACTCCCACAGAATTACGCTCGCATCGCTGGCTCGGCGTCAACGATATGCGCTCCTTCGGGCATCGGTCGCGCGTCAAGCAAATGGGCTATGCCGCCGCCGATTATGCGGGCAAACCGGTCATCGCCATCATCAACACGTGGAGCGACCTGAGCATGTGTCACAGCCACTTTCCCGAACGGGTCGAAGAGGTCAAACGCGGCGTCTGGCAGGCGGGCGGCTTCCCCGTTGAATTGCCGGCGCTCGCCATCACCGAAGTGTTCATGAAGCCCTCGCCGATGATGTATCGGAATTTATTGGCGATGGACACGGAAGAATATTTGCGCAGCCAGCCGATTGACGGTGTCGTGTTGATGGGCGGCTGCGACAAGACGACGCCCGGTTTGTTGATGGGCGCGCTTTCGATGAACCTGCCTGCGATTTATCTGCCAGCGGGGCCGATGTTGCGCGGCAATTGGAACGGGCAGTTTTTGGGCAGCGGCTCGGACGTCTGGAAATACTGGATGGAAAAGCAAGCAGGCAATCTGACGGACTGCGAATGGAACGAGATGGAAAGCGGCATCGCGCGTTCCGCCGGGCATTGCATGACGATGGGCACGGCTTCGACGATGACTTCGATTGCCGAATCGCTGGGCTTCACGCTGCCGGGCGCGGCTTCGATTCCGGCAGTGGACGCGAACCACGCGCGGATGGCAACGGCGTGCGGACGGCGCATCGTCGAAATGGTCTGGGACGATTTCAAGCCGAGCGATTTTTTGACGATGCAGTCCATCGAAAACGCCATCGCGGCGGATATGGCGATTGGTGGTTCGACGAACGCGATCATTCATTTGGTAGCGATTGCCGGGCGCGCAGGCATCCAATTGCCGCTCACGAAGTTTGACGAAATCGCCGCGCGCGTGCCTTTGCTGGCGAACATTCGGCCTTCGGGCAAATATCTGATGGAAGATTTTTACTACGCCGGAGGCTTGCGCGCGTGCCTGAATCAGATGCGCGATTTGCTGCATCTCGACGCGCTGACGGTGAACGGCAAGACGATTGGCGAGAATATCGAAAGCGCGAAAATCTTCAATGAAGACGTGATTCGCACGCGCGAAAATCCGGTGCAAGCCATCGGCGGCACGGCTGTTTTGTATGGCAACCTCGCGCCGAACGGAGCCGTCATCAAACCGACTGCCGCCGATCCAAAGCTGTGGCAGCACACGGGGCGCGCGGTCGTTTTCAAAGACTACAACGATATGAACGCGCGGCTGAACGACGAAGCGTTGGACGTGGATGAGACGTGCGTGTTGGTGCTGCAAAATGCCGGGCCGCTCGGTGGGCCGGGGATGCCGGAATGGGGCATGTTGCCGATTCCGAAGAAGCTGCTGCAACAAGGCGTCCGCGATATGGTGCGCATTTCCGATGCCCGGATGAGCGGCACATCGTACGGCACCTGCGTGCTGCACGTGTCGCCCGAAGCCTTTGTCGGCGGCCCGCTCGCGTTCGTGCGCGATGGCGATTTGATTGAATTGGACGTGCCGCATCGCAAATTGAATTTGCTCGTGTCCGAAGAAGAACTCGCGAGCCGCCAAGCCCAATGGATGAAGCCCGAACGCAAGTACGGACGCGGCTACGGCGCATTGTTTGCTGAGCGCGTCACGCAAGCGCACGAAGGCTGCGATTTCGATTTCCTGCACGCGGGCGCAGAGACGCCGGAGCCGGAGATTCATTAGGAGCAACGGATGGATATTGGCTTCGTTTGGGACGAAAAGAAGTATAATCAGGTCGTCGCGGAACACGATGTGCGGTTTTATGAAGTTGTTTCAGCGTTTGATGATCCCAATGGCATTGAATCGCAAAGTCTTGTCGAACACGAAGAACGTTGGATATGGATTGGGAAAACGCCGTGGGATCGTTTGCTGGTGGTCGTTTATACTGACGAGGACTTGCCAAGTTTACGCATCATCACCGCGTATGATGCAGAAGGGAAATTGATTGATGAGTACTATCAACGATGACGAGTTTGATTATCCAGCCTATACCAGAAACAACCCGCCTGACCCAACCAAGATCCGGCGCGGCATTGAAGCGCATCGGCAACGGATAGAGGCGGCGATGAAGCGTCCCGCCATTCGTGTGGAGCAGGAACTGCTCGCGCAATTCCAGGAGCTTGCCGCGCCAGGGCAAAGCGCCGAACAAGCCATCAATCAAGCCTTGCGCGAATGGCTCGCGGCCAAAGGGTTGAATGAGATGATTCGCGCGGAGTTGCAAGAAGCCGTTCAGCGAGCTTTCGTTCAAGCAGGAATAGAGTTGCAACGGCCAAAAACAGAACCGTCGCTCGCCATCGAAGAGGCGTGACACCTCGCAACGGATAACGCCCAATGGAAAGCTGTTCTTCGTTTTGTTGCTCGATTTGCAACGTGAGCGGTTTCAAGCCACTGAAAGTTGAGGAAGCCAAAGCCGGAAGCCGACAAAAGTAGCTGTCCAAAAACTTTCCCGCCAACCTCGAAAAGTTGCTGCCAAGCCGAACGACTTTGTGGCATAATCCGGCGCGGATTTAACGATAAAGATTTTGAAGGTCATGCAAAGGTTAGTCATACAATCCGTCCCGATGCGCATCCGCAAAAACCTCTTTGCAGACTAGCTCCTCACTACCGACGCTCGCCCCTAATTGATGCGCTGGAGAATTCCAGTTAGCCCTGCTTCCCCGCTATATTTTGTTGGAGGTATTGACGATGCTCAGTACAGCGTTAGAGACCACGAAACTACCACAAATTCACACGCCCTTGCCCGGCCCCAAAGCCCAGTTGATCGTTGATCGTGATGCCCAATTTATTTCGCCATCGTACACGCGCAGCTATCCGTTGGTGATGCAACGCGGCAGAGGCGCGATGATCGAAGACGTTGATGGCAACGTCTTTCTCGATTTCAATGCCGGTGTCGCCGTGTGCGCGACCGGTCATTCACACCCGCAAGTCGTCGCCGCAATCAAACAGCAAGTAGACGATTTCATACATATTTCCGGCACCGATTATTACTATCCGCATTTGCCCGCGTTGGCGCAAAAATTGAGCGAACTCGCGCCCGGCGATGACGACAAGCGCGTGCATTTCGGCAACTCCGGCGCGGAAGCGGTCGAAGGCGCAATCAAGTTGGCAATGTTCTCGACGCGGCGGCAAAAGCTGATCGGCTTTTTCGGCGCGTTTCACGGACGCACGATGGGCGCGCTTTCGCTCACGGGCAGCAAAGCGCGGCAACGTTCCGGCTTCGGCCCGCAAGCGTTGGATGTGACGCACGTGCCCTACGCGAATTGTTACCGCTGTCCGTACAATTTGACGCCGGAAACTTGCGGTGCGCACGAAGCGAAAGGCCCGCATTGCGCGCGCATCATTGAAGATTTGATTCTGAAAACCACCGTGCCGCCTGACGAATGCGCGGCGATCATCGTCGAACCCGTGCAAGGCGAAGGCGGCTATGTCGTTCCGCCCGCGTCGTTCCTGCACACGATTCGCGCCATCGCCAATAAATACGGGATCAAAGTCGTCGCAGACGAAGTGCAAGCCGGGATGGGACGCACTGGGAAAATGTTCGCGTCGGAGCATTTCGATTTCGTGCCCGACATCATCGCGGCGGCGAAAGGCATTGCATCGGGCTTGCCGTTGAGTGCTGTGATTGCGAGCGCGGACGTGATGAACTGGCCGCCGGGGGCACACGCTTCGACGTTCGGCGGCAATCCGGTGGCGATTGCGGCGTCGCTAGTGACGATTGAATTGTTGGAAACGGAATTGCTCGAAAATACTGCGGCGATGGGACAATATCTGCTCGACGGCTGCCGCGATTTGATGGAAAAGCATGAATTGATTGGCGATGTGCGCGGCAAAGGCTTGATGATCGGCCTTGAGTTAGTCAAAAACCGCACGACGAAAGAACCAGCGGCGGCGGAGCGCGATCAAATCGAGATGGAATGTTTCCAGCGCGGCTTGATTATTCAAGGCTGCGGCACGAGCACGATTCGGCTCTCGCCACCGCTCGTGATTGACCGCGAACAATGCGATTTCGCGCTGCGAACGTTGGATGAGGCCATCAGCGCCGTCACCCCATAAACACAGGCGCGAGCGGAAGCGCGCCGGGACAACCGCGCTTCCTTTTCTCCAGGTTCAGGCAAATTAAAATCCGCCTTAATTCTTTCAACTCTTTCGCGGACAAGAACTTCAGGTAAAATCTTTGATTGACACATTTAACTGGAAAGCCGTAACATATTGGCAGCACGGATAATTACAGTGAGGGACTAAGTAATGACGAAAGCAGACTTGGCCCGCGCGATCTATGACAGACACGGCGGCATTTCCAATCAGGAAGCCCAGCGCATCGTGGACATCATCTTCGAGACGATCAAAACCCGTCTGTTGGAAGGCGATGAAGTTCGCATCGTGGGCTTTGGCTCATTGGAAGTTGTAACCCGACGCTCCCGACGGGGCCGCAACCCTGTGACAGGCGAAGCGCTCCAGCTTCCCGAACGACGCGCCCTGGTCTTTCGTCCCTCACGGTCAATGAAATAAACCTGAGAAAGCATTTTCACGAACTAGGCCTCGCCCCTGTTTTTATGGTTATGGCTATGATGACTGCTACACAAGAAATCACCGGCATTCCCGATAAATTGTTTTTCAAGATCGGCGAAGTGTGTGATCTGGTGGGCGTGCAGGCGCATGTCTTGCGGTATTGGGAATCCGAGTTCCCCATGCTCCAGCCGCAAAAGAACCGCGCCGGACAACGCACCTATCGCCGCAAAGACGTCGAAATGGCGTTGAGGATCAAAGCCTTGTTGTACGACGAAGGATTCACCATTGCAGGAGCCAAGAAAAAGTTGCAAAGCGAAGGGCGCAGTACCGGACGCCTGAAAGTCGTCCCGCCCGGCGCGACTGCCGCCGATTTTGAACCCACCACTCCGGCCTTGCCAAGCGTTCAGATCGGACAAGAAGTGCAGCCTTCCGGGCAAGTCAACGTCACCGCCACCATCGGCAGCCCGCTCTCGCGCGACGCTCTCCATCGGCTCAAATTGATGCTGGAGGATATGTTGACAACCCTGAACCGCAATGTTATAGATTGACGCGCGTTGCTTGAGAATCCTACGCGATCAGCCGAGTGTTTTCATTCGGCGTTTTCCTTCGTCAGCCCGTAGCGCAGCCTGGTAGCGCGCTTGCTTGGGGTGCAAGAGGTCGGGCGTTCAAATCGCCCCGGGCTGACCAATCAATTCAACAACTTACACCTCTTTTCCGCTCCTGCCAGATCGCTAATTCCACAAAAGATTCCACCATAGTGTGTTTGAGAAAATATTTTGCCAACGAAAAAGGCATTGTCAAAGTTACTTTTCAACCTCGCCTTCTTGTGTCAAGAAAGTGGCGAGAATATTGAAGGAACAACGACGCTGAAATTCTGTTGCGGACGTTGCAAGAGATGGATTAGGATTAGCGCGCCGAAAAACAACAAACAATAGAATTCAGCGATCCTCAATCGCCCTCACTGCTGAGAAGCCCAATCACTGGAACGTCAAGTTGAAAGCGAAACCTCAGTTTTGCAACTGGCTTGACAAGACTTTCAACCACTAAATTCATCGGAGTCAGCCACATGAAAACAACTCTTTCCATCTTCGGATTTTTCTTATTATGCCAGCCCGTTTTTGCGCAACGTGACCCGCTTGACGAACTTGACCGCTGGAGCCGTAAACAAACTGAAAATCGCACGTATAAGCCGGGGGAGGAAACTTGGGCAATGGTCACGAATCGAATGCGAGCAGATACGCGCGCTGCTACGCCTTCTCTCCGACCGCGCGAAATTGTGATGAACAATGCGGACATCCTCAAGATGAAAGCCGCAGGCTTCGGAGATGATACGATTATTAGCGCGATCAATACGCGCCAAAGCCTTTTTGATACTACACCAGACACCTTGATTAGTTTGAAGCAGGCAGGAGTCAGCGAAGCCGTCCTCAACGCAATGATGGGTGCCGACACTGGAAATCAAGGCAATCTGATCGCGCTTGACAAGAACGGTCTACCATCCGAAACAGGGATATACATTCAGCAAGCCAATAAACTGATTGAGATGGAAGCGGAGCCAATCAGTTGGCAAACCGGAGGCATCTGGAAAGCCTTTTTCACACGACTGGCAACGCTTGGTGTCGCAGGGACAAAAGGCCACGTCAATGCAAAAGTGATGGACTCTCGTAGCCGTTTTCAAGTAGACGCCAACGCTGAATTTTTGATTCGGACACCTGAAGGCGTTACACCTTCAGAATATCTCTTGGTAGAGTTGAACGAAAAAGACAATCGTCGAGAGTTTCGCTTTCTTACTGGGGGATGGTTCCATCCATCAAGTGGTGCCGAACGCAATGCAACGCCATTTCGGTATCGAAAGATTGCGCCACGAACCTATTACGTGATGCTTAATAATTTACGGCGTGGAGAATACGGTTTTCTGCCAACACATCTGACCAACTCTCTACAGGCTGCTTTTGTCGGCAAGCTTTACAGTTTTAGCGTGGATTAGACAGGGACATCTCCAAAATTTGATGCTGTAGGCTCAGTTGCAAGCTCAGATGAAGATTTTCAATGGTTTTCATTGGAGTATCTCACCTGTCATTTTGTTTTGAATGCCGCTTCCAACAACGCTAGGCGCTGTTCGATTTCGTCTTGCTCTTTCGCTTTGAGTGCAAATCCCAAATCCGTCACGCGCGAGCAAGAAAGGGGTCAGCCGTTCATAGGGTAATCAGCCCTTCATAGGGTATTCAAATTAGTCATGGGTTGTTCTTCTTAAATCCGAGAGGTCAAGTGATCCCCAAAAGAGGTCGGATTGTCGCTTCTTTTGAGCCTGACTGAGTTCGTTCGGGTCAGTAGACCCTGTGAGACCGGGATTGAAATTAGCCAATTTCAGTAACGTCAGTGCCGCGCGCACCGCATCCGACCCGCCTTCGCTCAGCACCGTTTCGATGGTATCCAGTGCCTTCGGCAAAAGCGTTCGGTAGCGGTCAAGCTGTTCGTTCCAAAGCTCAGAGCGCCGCTGATTAAGTGCTGCCTGAAATTCGTGGTTCTGATTGAGCCATTCGCTCACAGTTTGCCGCGCGACCTTGCAGGCATCCGCTGTTGCAGTCACGCTTGCGCCAATTGCAAGCTGGTCTATGGCCATCAACTGTGCGGGTGTCAGTTTTGCACCATCTGTTTTCGTTTTGTCGGCTTTCGTCGTCATTCGTCGTCCTTTCGCTTTAGAAGCTCGTCATTGAGTTTTTCAGTCTAAATCCAACACAACTACAGAAGGAGTTTGGCATTGCTCAGCCTGTCGGATTTCAGCGATTGCGGCACGAAGGCAAAGCCCTACGCTGTACCATTGATCTTTGATGGTTTGCACATCGGGGGATTCATCGGCAAGCAAGTCAATCAACCGACCAGCTTCCACGATGGCGCGCTGTCGGTCAGCCATAGTTGTTTGCAATTGATTCATAAATTCGCGTCCTCTCTCGCATTGGGCATCCACAAATCAGGATGATTTTCAGCCTGCGCGACACTGGATAATTCACACAACGCATTTGAAAAGATGCCGTAGCCGTGTTCTTCGGCAATTAAAAAGTCAGCGATGTCTAAGCCTTCGCGTTTCTCTTCATCGCTCAGACTTGTTTCCAGCAACTCATTGACGGTCAAGTCAGCACAGCACAGCCGCAATGCTTGCGCATTCTTTGACCATTCACAAAAGCCATCAGCATCAGGAAACAAGATAACGCGCCGCTGTTTGAGTGGCTGAAATTTTTCAGGCTTGAGATTCTGCTTTCCGCCCGATGCTAACCAAACAAATTCTGGCATCAAGGCTGAGGCTATAATTGCTGTCTTCTCAGCTTCGACAATGGCAACGGTCTTTCCCAATTCAGCCGGAAGCTGCTGCGCACCAAAAAGGCATTGGTCAAGTTGGAAATCTGCCAACCTCAGACGACGGTGTACCCAAGCTATGGCTGGTCGGTCAGAATCGCCAGGCTTGATGCGCTTCCCGTCAATCGCATAGGCGATGATCTTGCCGGAACGGATGCACCCTTGCTCATCAATTTGCCAGAACACCGTTTGCCCTTCGTTGTTCGTACCAATGCGGAAACGTGCTATCAATTCTTCAACTGTTGCACGCTCAAACAACGTCAACAGAAATTTGATGAAGTTGTTTCGGTCATAGTCTTTGAGCGAAGCATCAAGGTATTTCTGGTCAATGACTGAAAAAGCTTCAGGCTTCGGTTGTGCCATCTGTTTGAATGCGGCTCGCGGTTGTGATTGCCTGATGGTTACGGCTTGGGGATGCTCGGCAAAATATTCTTTCGGCGTCTTGTGGTAGCCGCATTTGCTTTCACGATTGCACCTGCCAACATCATCAGCAAGATGGTTGCCCGCCTCATCTGCATAGCGGGCAAACGTCCGATGTTGCCCACAGCTTGGACAGTCAAAGCGAGATTTTGCGGTTGTATATTTTTCGAGTTGGTATGCCATACCTGCGCGAGCGAGAATGTTTTTCAGAACTTCATTTCTTCATATCTTCATAAAACCTCATCTCAGGATTTTGTAGCCGCCTGACGGCCAAACTGTAAATATGAAGTTATGAAGTTTGTAGAAACTTTCTCGCTCAAACCTCCCCTTGCTTGGAAATTTCCATCCCGTACATAGTTCGTTTCACTTCAAAGCTATGCGCTTCAAGTCGCTTACGGAAATTTTGCTTCCCTAAAGGCTTCATCCCTGATTCAGTGCAATAGGTTCGATATTTCGGATAGACATGGGAAAGAAGCCCTTCCGCGTTGTTATCTTCTTCGAGAAAACACGCCACAGAATCAGAGTCTCGTTTGTAGCTTTCAATGAGGCTGTTCACGATCTTTGACTCTGTGAATTTTCGGTTTTTGAGCAATCGTTGAAGCCCTGCAAGTACCCAATTAAAAACACCGCTCAATTCGCTTTTGATGATCTTGGTAGCAAGCTCAGGATCGCGTTGTTTGGCCGGGATAGTGACCTTGAACGGGATAATAAGAAGCCTGCGAAAGTAACTTTCGTTTTGTTCGATGTCTTTGGGGAGTTCATTGCAGTTGAAGCAAAGTTTGGCGTAGCTTTCCATCAGAAAGCTGTTGCCATATTTCAGCCGCGCCATTATCGGTTCGCCTGAAACCAGCGTCTTGAAAATGTCCTTCGCAATGGTTGAGTTGATTTCACTTCCATAATTCAAAAGTCGGTTCGCAATTTGTGCGCGATTATGTTCAAGCATCAGATCACCCAGCGAATAGTTAGCAATGTTCTCCCGCCCCAGCAAGGCACACAGAATTTCAAACATGACTGACTTTCCGTTTGCGCCGCTCCCATACAAAAACAATGCTTTTTCCAGCTTCAGATTTCGCACAAAGATGTAGGCGAAATATTCTGCGAGAATGTCTTGTAGCTCTGTTTCGGGTAAGACTTCGTGCAAATACTTGAGGAAGCGTAGAGCCTGTGCATTTGCATCATAGGAAAACCTCAATTGATGCGTGAGAAAGTCTTTTGCGTCAAAATCAACTCTCTCCATGCCGCTTGCGCTAAATTTGAATGTGCCGTTTTGCAAGTTGATGGAGACCACATCCAAATCAGTTTCGACACTTTCAAAATATGCCGACGCAAGAAACTGGCGATACAACTTGTCGCGGTATTCGTAATGCGCAACTTCCAAACTTTCCAAGCTAAGTTTTTCGACGGCTTGCACGAGGAAGGCTTTCAATCTATCCGGCTCAATCAGCTTCCAATATGCGCCGTTGAATACATAAATAAAATCGCCGCGCCGCGCCAGTTCGTAGCCCAATGCTTTAATTTGTCGTAGCAATTCCTGAATGCTCAGCACGATTTCGTATTTCTGCTTCATCTCAGCGTTTGGCTTTTTCGCCGCAAGTTGCTTTTTGAAATCGCACGGTTTGAGTTGTGTCAGGATTTTGGCAAAAACTTCATCATGCGAAACGATTTTTACAACCTTTGGTTTGGTTGATGCCAAGATTTGCGCCGCTGTGATTTTTGTTTTTGGTGTTGCTGCCATCGCATTCCTTTCTGCAAGAAATGCCAATGATCGCGCCTCTGGCTGTGCTACAATGAGCAAACACAAAGAGATTTAGGCAAGCCGAGATTGACGCAAATTCATCAGCAATCCCGGCTTTTTATTTTGACTGTAGAGCCAACAACAAATCCGCGCCGAGGTAAAATCGCTTGCGTCCTAACGCTATGGATTTGATTTTGCCAGCTTTTTCCCAGCGGATGAGAGTCGTTTCTGACGCGATGTTGCGAAGTGAATTTCGGTCGTAAAGATCGTTCGGGTTGAGTGTCAATGCAGCTTGCGGCGTGACAGCGGTTGGCGTTTGAGTCATAATCTGGCAATCCTTTCAGGATGAAAATAGTTCGCTTGAATAAAAATTTCGTCACTGAAAATTATTGAGGCTGATTGCTGCGGCTTAGGAACTTTGGCAATCGGCCTCATTGCTTTTCAATGATGAACAGAAATTAGCACAGCTAGAATCTCCTGTCTGTGTGCATTTACTACCTCCGGTAAATGCACAATTTTAGAACCGAGCAGATAAAGTTATAGCGCGCTGATAAGCCTCCTGCTCTGTCCCCCCAAAGTAGTGCCGACATTTTCTTATGAAGTGTCTTTGAGTAATTTTACCTTCAGAATTTCTCAATTTTTCGGCAAGGCTTCCTGCGGTGATGTCCTTTCCATCGTCATTCAAAGCCTTAGCTGTTACTCGAATATCACGTAAAAAATCTATGGCCTTACTTTTGGGCTTTTTCTTGAGACCTTTTCCAATTTTCGTCCTGAAATCCTTTGTCACTTGCGCTAATGCTTCTGTCAAGCTGGGTTCAAGTTCCGCTCCGGGTTTAGCCTTAAAAGTTACTTCAATCTTAAAAGTTTCAGTCTCAATTGTTGTGCTTAGCTCTCGTTGCTGAATGGCTTCTAATATTTCTTCCTGCAATATTTCGGGCAGGCGGAGAAGTTCCATCAGAAACGCCTTGTCTGCTTCGTGCGCTTCCGCTTCGATTTCTTGGGCAAACTTGCGAGATTGCTCTACGATAATGGGAAGGGTTTTAGCGGTTAGATTTCCTAAGCCCAATGGATCGCCTACCAGCGAAGCAACCGCTATTCGAGTTGATTTCTCATCTAACTCTGTACGTGATTTCATCCTGTTCCTCTCCGATGTTTCCTCAAGATTTTCAGCCTGCCAGCACTGAGGAAAAGTGCTTGTCCATCAGGTAGCTAATCCGACGTAAGGCAGGCTGAAATCATCAATTGATAAGCATTGAATCCGTGCTGAACAAATCATCACGTTGTTGTGTGCGGAATTGTTCGAGCGCGGTTGCAACTTTGATGGCGGCATTTTCAGGATTCACATAACGGCTCAGCATCGTGAGCGATGAATGCCCTGTCGCTTTGATGAGTTCGGTTGGTGACATTCCCGCTGCGATGGCTCGCGTTGCAAAGCTGTGGCGCAAATCGTGGAAGTGCAAGTTTTCGATGGATGCCAACCGACAAGCCGTCGCCCAAGCTCTTTTGATGTTGTCCTCTATACCAAAAACAGAAACCTGCATCGGCGGAATATATTTCTGCCAAGCCTCAAGCTCTGCCTGTAGCAACGGCGTCATTTTGATTTCTTCAGGATGCCCTTTGCGCTTGGTCTTTGGTTTACCTAATTTGATGTAGCCGGTGACAAAATCAATTTGATCCCACTGCAAAGAAAACAAAATGCCGCGCCGCAATCCGGTCTCAAGCGCAGCGACAATCAACGGCCTCAAATGCGCCCGTTCATTGACGCACACATCTAACAGGCGTTGTTCTTCGGCAAGGCTCAGCACTCTGTCCCGTTTATTTTCGGCCTCTTTGACAATCAACGGCTCGCCTTCATTGAAAGGATTCTTTTCAATCCAGCCGTTGCGCTGGCAATAGTTCAAAAGCGCATTCAGTTGTTGCAACTCCGCATTGATGGTACGGGCTGAGCGAAGTCCGCTGTTGCGTGTAGGAGTGTGTAAGCGCGCCATCCGAAATCGTTCAAGATCGCTATAGTTGATCGCCTTGACTTTCTTTTTGCCTAAGCTGGCAACAATCGCCTTCAAATGACTTTTCGGGGCTGAGGTTTCGTGCCTGCCTGCCAAGTGCTTACCATCACGCATCACAGCCGGAAAGAGTTTTTCTTCCTCATATTTCTTCGCGGCCTCCGCCAGCGTCATTTGCTTGATGGTCTTTTCGACTGTTCCTTTTTGGCGATGCTTCAAGAGCAAATCCCAAAGTTCGCGCCTTGCTTCTCCTTCGGTCTCAAAACGTCGTTTGATGTCCACGCGCGCACCTGTGTCTGGCGATTGATAGGTCATTCGCACTTGCCATTTGAGCGGGCTTTTGATTTTCAGCTTCTTAACAGAGCCTGTTGTTCTTCGCATAAAATCAGTTCCACAAATAAGCCATTCCACAATAAATTCCACATCAGCATTTTTGCCTGTGAAAACCTATGCTAAGCTTTGAGTGTGATATTGACTGATTTTTCAGGAGTTTGCAAAGGAATGAAAGTCTATGGCGGGCAATAAAAGAGGCAGCTTTTTGATTGGGGTGCAAGAGGTCGGGCGTTCAAATCGCCCCGGGCTGACCATTCTAATCAACAACTTACGACCTTTTCAATTCCCTCAACAACCTCCTGCGGACACATACTCGGACACATACGGAAGAAAACCACTCGATGAACCGCCCGTCATGAAAAAAAGCGAACCGTTGCCAGTTCGCCTCTTTTCCTTTCATTCACGAATTATTTTCTGCCTACGCTACCAGCAATGTTGCCGATTGGTAAGAATAAACGCGCGGGTTGTCCACGTTGATGAGCACATTCAGCGTTTCGCTGCTTTGCGCCACAATCGCCGCCATTTCTTCGACCGCACGATCTGGAATTAGATACCCGGCTTCCGCAAGTTTGAGAAAGTATAAAGCCCGGATCAGCGAATCCGACTGCGGGCCGATAACCTGTTTGCCATTTTCCCAACGTGACAACGTTTCGGGTGGCACGCGCAGCAACACCGCCCATTCTTTCGCCTGCAAACCAAGCTGTTTGCGCAGATACCGGGCTTCGCTGCCCGTGAGCGGCATCTTTTGCAAAGCCACAGCCCGCCCGATAGCCGCGTGCAAGTCATTCACGCGCGGGAGGCGTGGTGACTTTTCATCGCAAGCGGTACAGACGCGCACTTCGACATTGCGCAGATATATGTTGTCTAAGCCGGATTCGGCGTAATGCTAGGTCTGCCCCTTGAGAATTTTGGTTGTGCCGCCACAGTGTTCACAGTTCATCATGTCGCCCACTGCTTTAGGTCAAGCCGCTTTCTTTTCACGAATGAACTGCCGAAGCACTTCGTTGACTTCTTCCGCCGACGTGAAGACTTCGGAGACATCCGGCGCAAGCCGAATCAAGCGCCCGGAGAGTTGCCCGCGGTATTCGCGCCCTTCAGCTTTGGCCTGTTCGCGGATGGCAGCGAAGTCATATTCTGGCGCAACGTCATCATTCAAATCGTAATCATCATCTTCAAGCAAATGGATCGTATGTTTCATAGTTCCTTCTTTCTCGCGGTGTGGCTGCGCGCGCGCTGATAATGCGAATCACGCCCGGTCTTTCAGCAAACACAACCACCAGTAATTGCCCTGCGGCTGAAGTTCCTAGCGCCAGGAACCGCGCTTCATCAATGGAGTGCAGCAAGTCCGGTTGAATGTCGGCCAGCGGATCATCAAAGACCGTTGCCGCTTCTTCAAATGAGACGCCATGATAAGCAAGGTTGCGCGCTGCTTTGGGTGGATGCCATTCAAATTTCATCGCTTGGTATCTTACGCTTTTTTGCCAAGTTCGTCAGCAAACGAGAATCGCCCGGCAATGGGAACGCATCACAAACCACTAGGCGTCCATTGTCGCTGCATGCTAATATTCGCCCGCCAATAAAAGCACCAGAAAAAGCCTCACGAAGCAAGTCAGGAATAGATGCCGAGAATAGGCGACAAGATTGCACTTCACGCAATGCGGCGATGTTGGGCAGAGTTTTAAGCCCCTATCTCACACGAGTATCAGCCTATGATCTCACGCAATGTTGCCATAGCTACGGTGCTGGTTTCCGCCGTTGCTGTCGCGTACCTGTTGAGCAGGAATGAAGCCTTACGCGAATCTCTCAACGAAGCCAAGCAGCAAACTCCGGTTGTGCATTCTTCACCAACCTCATTCGACTTGAAAGGAAATCAGCCATGAGATACCTACGAGCAATCATCTTTGTTTGCTTTTCCTTCAGCGTAATAGCGCAAACAGCCCAGACACTAACAAACAAAGACATCATCAATATGACGACAATCGGCTTGCCCAGTAATCTCATCGTTGCCAAGATCAAAAAGACAGGCGGAAAGTTTGACACCTCACCTGCGGCTCTAAAAGAACTGAAAGAGGTCGGCGTTGATAATGCGGTCATTGCGATGATGATTGAAGGCGACCAGCCCAAAATGCCAGCACAAGAACAAGAGCGGCCTATGCCAGATCGTTGGCGGGGAATGATTCTTGATGTCACTAAGCCGGAAGAAGCTATTGCCAAGCTTGGGAAACCAGAGAACGATAACATTGATGGCTTGCGAATCTTTTATGTTCCCAAAAAATGGATTACAAAAAGGCAAGGCGATAAGATTTATCGAAAGCTGAAATGGAAGCAGCCGGATGGACTCGACAGCGTGGAATTAAGTTTTCAAAATAACAAGTTGGTAATGATCGAAATAGACCCCAAACAAGAGCCTGCGGCGGTGGCTCTCTCAAATATCTATGGCTCTCAATTCACGCCAATTATTGGCGGTTTGAACGAGGCATTCTTCCCGCAGGATTTTGAGCGTAATCAGGGCAAGATTTATCCCAAACGCTATCCAGCGGTCTATTACATAGTTTCGACTTCTGAGAGAAGTTTTATTGGCGGGATGGTGGCCAACAATAGTTTTGGTGAAATTTTGAAACAATCTGTTGGCGGAACCGACACAGACGGAATGCCAGGAAAAGTATCGCGCATTCAAATTGTCAGCCGCACGCTTGAAAACCGTGACGGGGCTGACGCTTTGAAATAATGACCAGCAAAAATCAATCGGCGCAAACTGCGCTTGTCCGCAGCAAACATACTTCGATCAGTACCGAAACCTCTATCGAAATAGCAAATACCAAATAGCTCTGCCCCTACAGGGAATATAAATGAAAGTTTTTGAAATTATCTGTTGGGTTATAACACTGATCGCTTGTTGCTTGGCCGCGATTGTGTTGTTCCTCTCAATTGGAGCACAGGGCGCGCCACAACAAGGGGCCGGTGCGGCGCTTGCCGCCGCTATCGTGATTATTCCTTACGTTTTTTCGAGAGCGATTAGCGAATTGGGTAAAGATAAAGACGAGAATAACGATAGAAACGAGGATTAAGAATTGACCACCGGTCAGCCATAAAACGCGCGAGATAAGGTTCTAAGCACCGATAAACGCTTTCAATTCCTCATCGCTTAGTTCGCTCAATCTTCGGCCATCGGGCATCAGGGAATTGCCTATGTCATACGCTTTGTAAAATGCCTCAATCTCAGCATCGCTCATTGCTGCCAATTGCTCGCGGTCATAAGCTGGGATGAAGACTTGTGCTTCGAGTTTTTTCAGCCGATTTTCAATGGTTTTCATGGGCGTGTCTCATCAGTCATTTTGTTTTGAATGCCGCTTCCAACAACGTGAGACGCTGTTCGATGTCGTCTTGCTCTTTCGCTTTGAGCGCAAATTCCAATACAGTACGCGCCGCTGAAACTCTAGCCGCTGGGGGCGACGAACTGTCGGTCAGGATTTCGCGCATCGCTTCAGTGGCGGCGGTCGTGACGCATTGCAAGGTTTTGACGGCAACGCTAAAGGTCTCTTTGATCGCCTCTTCATAAGCCGTCTTGAATGGCTCCTCTGCCATCCATCGAATTGCTGTTGAGCGGTTGATTCCGGCTTGCTGTGACGCCGCTGTGACGCTTTCGCCGCGTAGCAAGGCATCCATCAATCGGATTTGCCTAGCGGTCAGGTTTGCTGCATTTTGCTGCATTTTGTGTCATCTCCCATTTTGATTAGCTTGCTGGAATAAGGGATCAATGAGGCTAGAAGAATCCCAATCCGGGTTTACGGCACATTGGCGTAGGCTGGTTTGCCACTTTTCAATTATTCGCTGTAAGCCTTCAATGACACACCGTTTGTGAGCTAGGTCAGTGTGATGGAGAAATTCTCGCTTCGTTGCCTCACGCTCCTCGCGCGTCGCAGGTTGCGGTTGAATATCATTCGCTCGGCAAATTTCAAGTTTCTCCTCTTCGCTGAAGGAAAAGCACAGTAGGTTCACCAAACGCAGGGATTCAGCATTGAGCTTGGCATTCTCAGCTTCTTCGAGTTTTCTCAGTCTGTTATTGATGGCCATGTCGCATCCTTTCGCTTGTGTCTTCCATCGCTCGCATTTGCGCACGTTGCGTTGTAATCCACGCGCGGAGGATTTCAATATGGGTGTGCTTATCGCGCAGGCTTTTGTTGGCTTCAGCCAGTTGAATATGCGCGTCAAGCTCTTCATCCGACAACGCCCTGATTTCTTCATTCGCAACGAACTCCTGCGCCAGCGGAGTGCTTTCGTCTTGGTCAAGCAAAGCATAAAGCTCTTTCCGTAAGCGTTCGCATTCAGCATCAAGCCGCTGGCATTCGAGCATTTCAAGTTTTGAGAGTCGCACATTGAGCTTAGTCACTTGGCCTCACTTTCTTTGTGTTCGTGGAAAGCGAAAGTAACTTTTGCGCTTCGGCTTGTCGAATCTCTGCCAATGCAGGACGCACAAATTTGCCGAGCGTATACCAAGCGTCTTTGACCAGATCGCTGTTGCCACCGGTCTCAGCAAGTCATCCCGACCGAACATCACACGGCGTGTGGCAAGGCGAGCGGAGAAACCGCGCACGTCGAACGCTGGAACAACACGTTGCGGCAACGGCTGGCACGGTTTGTGCGCAAAACGTTGTCGTTTTCCAAATCCGACCGGATGCACGAGCTTTGCTTGCGCTTGTTTATTCAGCACTACAATCTTTCCTTGCGACGCGAGTAGCAAGGCAAAGTGGGATGCTTTCCATCCCATCCTATTACCCCACTACCCAAATTTGTTCCTGTTTCCGCTTAAGCCACGTTATTGGATCGTTCCGTTTTATCACCCGCCAATTTCGTGCAAGCATCTCGTCATTAGGCTATTATTCGCTGCATGACTACGCCCCTTCGTCAGCAATATCTCGACATCCGTCGTCGCTATCCGGGACTGATTCTTCTCTTTCAAATTGGTGATTTTTACGAGTGCTTCGATGAAGATGCGCGGGTCGTGGCGCGTGAACTCGGCGTCGCGTTGACGCGCAAATACTTTGGCAAAGGGCAATATCATCCGCTCGCCGGCGTGCCGGTGCGTGCGCTCGAAACGCATCTCGCCAAGCTCATCCAGCGCGGCCACAAGGTTGCGGTTTGCGATCAAGTCACGCTGCCGGGCAAAGGCTTGGTCGAACGCGAAGTCACGCGCATCATCACGCCCGGCACGGTCATCGAACCCGGCTTGCTCGAAGGCCGCACGAACAATTTCCTCGCAAGCTTGGTGCAAGGCGAGCGGCATTCGGGCTTGGCGTTTGTGGACGTTTCGACGGGCGAGTTTTCGGCGACGCAACTCGACAACGCACAAGCTTTGATTGAACTCGAACGACAAGCACCTGCCGAATTGCTGCTGTCACGCAGCGCCGAACTGCCCGCGTTTGAAATTCGCTCGATCACGAAACTCGATGACCAATTGATCGAACTCGCCACCGCGCGCCGAGCCTTGCTCGAACATTTTCACGTCAAGACGCTCGCTGCATTTGGCCTCGAGCATGAACCGCAGGCGATGCAAGCCGCAGGCGCAATCATCGCGTATTTGCGCGACTCGCAGCCGGATGCGTTGTCAAACCTGACGCGGCTGCAAAGTTATCGCACGGACAATTTTCTCCGGCTCGATCCGAACGCGCTGCGCAATCTGGAAGTGTTTCAGAGTTGGGATTTCACGGGCGGTGCGCCAACCGGTTCACTTGTCAACACGATTGATTTGACGCAGACGCCGATGGGCGGACGATTGCTGCGACGATGGCTGCGCTACCCGTTGCTGGACGTGAGTGAAATCCGCGCGCGACAGGATGCCGTCGAATGGTTCGTGAAAAAATCAGCGCCGCGCGAGAAGCTGCGCGAAGCGTTGACGAGCGTGTTGGATTTGGAACGTTTGCTCGGTCGCATCCGCCGCAAGATCGCCGTGCCTGCGGAAGTCGTGACGCTCACGCAAAGCCTGCGCGCGTTGCCGGACATTCGCGCGACGCTTGAAAAAGCCAAAGCGCCCGCGCATTTCCTCGCGTCGCTCGAAATGTGCAGCGATTTGGTCACGTATGCGAGCAACGCCATCACTGATCGTCCGCCGTCGGACTTCGAGCGCGGCAACATCATTCGCGCAGGCTTTGCCAAAGAACTCGATGAACTGCGCGATGTGCTCAACGGCGGGCGCGATTTTCTCTCCAACTTTGAAGCGCGCCAACGCAGTCGCACGGGCATCAAATCGCTCAAGGTCAGTTATAACAAAGTCTTCGGTTACTACATCGAAGTGACGAAAGCGAACCTGCATCTTGTGCCGAAAGACTTCATTCGCAAACAAACGCTCGTCAACGCCGAACGCTACTTCACGCTCGAATTGAAAGAACATGAAGCGTTGATTGCGAATGCGAAGGAGCGGATTTTAGAACTCGAAGTGAATTTGTATCGGCAGGTCTGCGACGAACTCAGCCGCCATCACGACCGCATCAGCAAAGTCGCGGCAGGCATCGCGCGGCTCGATGTATATGCCGCATTGGCCGAAGCTGCGGCGCGGTTCAATTACATACGACCGGAACTCAACGAAGGCGATGCACTCACGATTCACAACGGTCGGCATCCGATGATCGAACAGCGTTTGGAAGGCCGTCAATTCGTCGCGAACGATACGACGCTTGCGAATCACGACACACAAATCATGCTGCTGACCGCGCCGAATATGGCGGGCAAGTCGGTCTACTTGCGGCAAGTCGCGTTGATCGTGTTGCTCGCGCAAATCGGTTCGTTCGTGCCTGCCGCAGCCGCGACGCTTGGCATCACGGATCGCATCTTCACGCGCGTCGGCTTGACGGATTACACCTTGCAAGGCCATTCGAGTTTTATGGTCGAGATGATTGAGACGGCGGCGATCTTGCACAACGCCACGCCGCGCAGCCTGATTTTATTGGACGAAGTCGGGCGCGGCACCGCGACGGCGGACGGCTTGTCCATCGCACGTTCGATTGTCGAATATCTGCACAACCATCCGAAAGTCGCGGCGAAGACGATGTTCGCCACGCATTATCACGAGTTGACCGATTGCGCGAATTACTTGCCGCGCGTGCAAAACTTTCATCTCGCGGTCAAAGAAACCGGCAGCCGCGTCGAGTATCTGCATCGCGTCGAGCTGGGGCGCGCGGAGAAATCCTTTGGTATTCACGTCGCGGAAATCGCGGGACTGCCCAAGCCCGTGATTCGCCGCGCCCGCACGTTGCTTCACGAACACGAAGCGAACGGACAACCACACTTGAAAACTCCCCCTCCGAATTCCCCATCGTTGACGTGGCTCAGCGAAGCATTGCGCCAGCTTGATCTCAATGCGATGAGTCCCGTTGAAGCCCTCACCACATTGTTTGAGCTGCAAACGAAGCTCAAAACCTAAACCCGGAGACTGTATGTCAAAAGCACGAGAAATTCGCGGCATTCGCCGCATCACGAAGGGGGACGATGGCGACACCATTGCGCTCAGCGACTTCCAAATGTTCCGCAATGGCGCGCCGTTCCTCACGTGGACGCCGCCCGCCAAATCGCTCAGCAAAGGCTTATTGAAAGTGCGCTTGCTCGGCATTGACACGCCCGAACTGCACTATCGCGGCCCCAGCAGCAAAGGCGCAAAAAGCAAAAGCTGCCCGAATCCTGTCAAAGTCAAAATCCCCCCGCAAGACCCGTTCGGTACGCAGGCGAGCAAGTGGTTGCAGAACCAATTGCCCGACGGCGCGCGCGTTATCGTGGAGTTGGATTTGGAAACATTCGATCAGTATCGGCGCGTGCTCGGTTACGTGTGGTCGGTCAAAGACGATTGGAAACGCCATCGTCTGCTGAACGCCGAATTGGTCAAGGCGGGTCTCGCGCACCCCTATCAACATTGGCCGAATCTGCTGCACTTTAATCGCATCAACGAAGCCGCGAAGAAGGCACTGACCAAAGGTGTGATCGCGGCGACGACGAATGTGATGTTGACGCTCGATGAAATTCGCGCCGGGCAACAACTGAACGAACCGTTCGTCTATCGCAAAATCATTGATGCCGCGATCTGCCAAAAAGACCCGCAGACATTGCTCAGCCGCTGGGTCGGCGATGCGCGCACGTGGTTGTACGTCAAGCCCACGCTCTATGCGACGATCCCAATTCCTTATCGCGTGTTTTTCAGCACGGAGAGTGCGGCAGTGAACGCGGGCTTTGTGAAAGGCTGAAAAAAATTAGCAGAGACGCTGAAAGGTTTGTGGGGTTCGCGCTTATCCATTTGGAAGCCGTGGAAGAGGCCAACGGCAAACCAAAAGATCATTCTGCGTTCTCAGCCTGAACCGATGTGGGGCGAGGTCAATGTTGACTTCGCCCTTTGTCTTGCCCGGTACGAGAATCGTACGCTTTCCCGACACAGGCTTTCGCACAGTCTTGTTTGTTCTTTCCCTCGCCGAAAAAATTACTAAAAAAAATATAGGCGGAATGTCGCAATAATTTATCGGTTTCTCGCTTACCGGTGTGAGAGCAGTTGGAAGAAATCAACTGTACAAGAATGAATAATCACCAAGCAGAGTAAGGAGAAACTATGTTCAGTACGAATCACAAAAATCACACCACACAGTCATCCGCGTGGCAGACGCTGCGCCAGACCTTAACGACCCCCTTATTGCTCGCCGCGATCTTTTCCGGCACGCAAGCCATTTCCGTTTCCGCGCAAGACGCCGCCCAAACGCGGGCGCAGATCGCGGCGCGGTTGGGCGTGAAGGCTGACGCCTTAACCCCCAAATCTTTACCTGAAACCTATCAGGGCAATCCCGCAAGCGACGCACGGCAGTCGAGCGATATTATCGGTTCAGGCCGAACGAACAACGCCGACCAACTCGAATCCACCAGCGGCGTTTCCGATATGGTGGGCACGACCAGCGTGCAAGACTTTCAGGGAACCCAAGCCCAGCTTTACAACACCCACGCATCAGCAGATGGCTTCCGCAACTACTTTACGACCTGGTATACGCCCAACTTTGCGCGCCGTGACAGCGCCGTGTCCGTTTGGCTCTTTCACGATTTCAGCGGCTACAACTATGACCTGTGGAACTCCGGCGGCACCGATTATGGCGTAGATGGCGTGCGCGTGATGTGGCATGACAGTCACGGCGGCATGTCTTCGACCAATAACTTCGTGACCTCAATGGGCGCGAATTGGTCTGGCAAAGGTTGGAATGCGTCGTCCGGCAGTATGGCGCTCGGCGGCAATTACTACAGCTATGCCGATGAACGCCTGCGCTATATGTTCTGGAACACGTGCAACAGCGTGATGGTGAGTGGCGGTCACGACCCCTATTCCACCTGGGGCGTGCGCTCCAAAGGCATCCGCATGGTCTTCGGGTATGAAACGGTTTCGATTGATAGCCCGAACTACGGCAAATATTTCTGGGAAGAATGGAACAAAGGCAAAAGCCTGTCCACCGCCTGGATGGACGCCAGTTGGCGCATCAACACCCGACAAAGCCCTTCCGTCGTAGCCTTCGGTGCAAACCAAACCGAAGCGACCGACCGGCTGTATAACGAACGGTATATGTATAACGGCGCTGTCTACAATTACTGGGGACAATGGCGTTGGTACTATGCCCGCAGTGCCGCCAGCACCATCGTCGGGGATACGGCATCCACCAATCTGAGTGACGATCAAACCGATTCTCGTCAAAAAACCTTGCAGATGCCAGCGCGCGCTCAAGCCCGCCAAGTGGCTGAGCGGGGGAACTCGAACGACGAAGTGCTGGAACTGAGCCGTTCGTTTGGCATCAACCTCAATGATACCAGTTTGATTCAGGAACGTCCGTCGGGCATCCGCGCCGTCAAAGCCAACAACGCCACGCTGGTCGTCGAACAAAATGGCAACTTCGAGTTGTTGCTCGACCAGGCCGACACGACCGCCACCAGCGACCATGAAGTGGACGATGCGGAGTTGCTCCGCCGCGCTACGGAATTGGCCGGAGAACTGAGCGTGCTGAAGGGACAGGAATATCGCGTCAGCATGATTCGGGACACCAAAGAAAGCGGCGGCTTCGAAGGCTTCACGGCCACGACGCGCACGGTCGAGAAAACGATCATCATTGACCAGATGATTGATGGTGTGGCATTCGTTGATCCCGAAGCCGGACATCTGGAAATCACGTTCGATGCCCACAGCGGGCAAGCCACACGGCTGCGCAGTTCGCTGCGGCAAATCAAAGCTGCCGCCGCCGAAACCAGCGAGAGCGTGGTCGAAACGTCGTTGGAAGAAGTGCGACAAACCGCGCGTCAACGCTTTGCCCCCTCCGCCAAAGCGGATGGCCAGCAAGCGGCAGACGTGACGCTCGAAGCGGAAGAGATTGGGTATCAGATGATTGATGGCAAGGCCGTCCCGGTTTACCGCGCGCTGGTCAAACCCACTGGCTTTGAATTCAGCCGTCCGCAACTGGCGATCATCCCGTTGGTCAAGGGCAACTAATTTCTATCGTGTTCTCAGCCTGAACCGAGGTGGGGCGAGGTCAATGTTGACCTCGCCCTTGACTTTTGTGAGGCTTGACAAGCCTGTGCTGCAAGGTTAGTCTTCTGGGGCACTTTTAATCACATATTAACCGATAAAAGGGCGGCCTTGAGTTTACCGCCTTCCTCACGAAGCCCTCCGAACTTCCGTTGCCCGGCAGCTTCCGAAGCATGCGGCGTTTCGTTATCTCTTCACTGTTTGTGCGTCTATCACTCGTCACAACACTGAGTCGAGTCTGGTGTGTGTGACGTTGACGCCGATGGATGGTCCCGGAGTTGTATTATGACTGTTCTCTCTCAACCTCTTTCTCTTCGCAAGCTTTTTCGCCGCACCTTGCTCATTGTAATTTTTGTGCTTCTCTGTGTTGTTGTGGAGCGTGTTCACTCAGCAGCCACGCGCACGATCAATGCCTCTCCACATTTGCCCTCTGCGCTCACGCCACCGAGCGCCCCCGCGCCAGTCGCAGCCGCCGTGCAAGCCGTGACCGACCTACTGGTGCTCCACTTTGATGGGACCCTCAATGGCGAGCAAGGGGAAACCCCAACGCAATCGGCCAACATTTTGTTTCAACCCGGCGTCATCGGGCAAGGTGTGTTGGCAGATCGAAACAGTCGGCTGACGTATCCGAGCGACGGGAATATCAACGCGACCGAAGGCACGATTGAGTTGTGGATCAAGCCGAGTTGGAATGGCGCGGATCTGCAAAGTCGCGTCCTGCTCAAATACGGTTCGAGCGGCGCGCTCTGGCTGAGTAAAGAGGGCACGAATCTGCGCTTCGCACTCAACCGTGACAGTGAGAATGGCAGTCTGGTGATGGATGTGCTCACCGATGTATCAAGCTGGGTAGCTGGGCAATGGCATCACGTCGCCGCCACGTGGAGCAACGCTGGGCAATTTATACGACTGTACGTGGACGGTACGCTGATGTCCGAACGTTCGCTGGCCTCGACAACGACGTTGCCGACGATTGACAACGTGGTGAACTCGACGCTGCAACTGGGCGGCGACGGTGTGCGGCAACCGCTCGTGGCGATCCTTGATGAGGTCTACCTCAGCAGTGCGGCGCGCTCTTCGCAGGACATTGCCACGCGCATGCTGCGTGGTATCACTGTCACCACCGCCGCGCTGACGCCGACGCTCGCCAGCATCCCGATCTCGACCGCGTCGCCAATCACGATGTATCCGGGCTGGAATTATTGGCAGGATTTTCGCTACGCCGCCGACACCAACATCGGGGCGCTGAGCTTGCCGTTTCTGGCCGCGACGTTCTCGAACTTTGACGCGAACATCGCCCGGATAGACGACGTCACAGGCCGGATTCGCGCGGTCGCTGTTGGCACGACCACCGTGCGTGCCACGCTGAATGGCGTCGTCTCGGACTTTCCTATCAGAGTGCTGAGTCCCGGCGCAGTCACGATGGAAACGTTGAGTCCTCCGGCGGGCACGAGCGTCCTTGATGCGATTCCCGTCGCCATCATTCGCTATTTTCCAACCACCGATGGAACCACGCTGAATGCAGCAGCAGGCATCACGCCCGCCCCCACATTGGCGGCGCTGCGTACCACGCTCGGCAGCGTCGAACGCAAACTCGAATTCATGCTGGAAGAAGGAAGCAAGTTTCGGGGCTATAAAAACGCCTCGGCGCAACAATCGCTCAACTATCGCATCGTCAAAATCATCACCGTCAACGAAGAGGTTCCGCCCGGCTTGCCCTCAGCCACCAGCGGCGTGTACTTCCCCGATTACAAACAAATCTTCAAGCGCGCGGACGTCAATGTCAGAGACCTAGTGGTGACGCAGGGCGTGAAAGAAATCTGGTTGGAGCAATATGTCAACGGGCGCATCACGCTGAACGAATCCAACATGTCCAGCCCGCTGACCGGCGATATTTCCAGCAGCCTGCGCACGAATGACGATATGCCGGTGTATCCGAAAGCCTACACCGTCTTCGGCCTCAACTACGCGCAGTCTGAAAACAACGCGGTGCGTCATCACGGGCATCATCTGGAAGCTTTGCTGACCTACGCCAATGTGAAGCAGGACGGCGACGATTTGTTGTTTCAGGAATCGTTCATCGGGCGCGATTTGAATGGCAACTTCCAAAAAGGGCGCTGCGGCAAAACGGATCGTCCGCCCAACAGCGATGCCGCTTTGCAATTCAACAACACGACCGCCTTCAGCAGCGACATTGAAGACTGGTACCCCGACAACAGCGGCGTGCTCAAAGACGTCAGCAGCGCGACGTGGGGGCAGCTCAACTATCTTTCGCCTGAACCGCTGACCGAACCGATAGAAGGCAGATGGTACATCTACTGGCTGCAAGCCATCCCGGGCGATGGAAACAACATCACGCGACTCGGTTCAGAACGCATGACCAATTGGTGGGCGTTCGTAGCGGATTGGGACAAAGCAATCCGCGACAAACTCGGTCTGGTGCGCGCCATCGTCTGTCAATACACACTGTCGAGCACAAGCCTCGGCGTAGCGAACACGGGCGGTACGAGCAGCGTCGGCGTGACAGCAGGCTTGGGCTGCACGTGGGACGCCGTGAGCAATGTCAGTTGGATCACCATCAATCCCGGCTTCAGCGGCGTTGCCAACGGCACAGTCAACTTCACCGTCGCTGCCAACACAGGGGCAGCACGCACCGGCACGATGACCATTGCCGGGCAAACCGTCACCGTCACGCAAGACAACAACAACCCTGCCCCAACACTTACCAGCCTCGAACCTGCCACTGTTCTCGCCGGCAGCGCGGGCTTCACCTTGACGCTCAACGGCACGGGGTTCGTGACGACATCTTCCGCGCAAGTGAATGGCACAAGTCGCACGACGACGTTTGTGAACAGTACGAAACTGACGATTGAGATCACGGCGGCTGACATCGCTACCACCGGGACGCGCAGCATCACAGTCTTCAACTCGCTGCCGGGCGGCGGCACCTCCAACGCGCAAACGCTAAACATTAACAACCCCGCGCCGACGCTGACCAGCCTGAGCCAAACTTCCGCTCTCGCAGGCAGTCCCCTATTTACTTTAACGGTGAACGGTACGAATTTTGTCAGCACGTCCAAAGTACATTGGAACGGGACGGAACGTGCAACGACGTTTGTGAGCGCGACCCAATTGACCGCCGTGATTCCCGCGACGGATTTGGCGAATGCGGGCACGGCCAATGTGACGGTCTTCACGCCGACACCGGGCGGCGGTACGACGAGCGCGCTGACGTTCACGATTACCCCGCTGTGCAATTATGTCCTGAACCCAACCAGTCAGAACTTTGCCGCCGCTGGTGGCAATGGCAGCACGAGTATCACAGCGGGCACGGGCTGCACGTGGACAGCCGTCAGCAATGTCAATTGGATTACAACCACGAGTAGCGGCAGCGGCAATGGTACGGTCAATTTCACGGTCGCCGCGAACGCAGGCGCAGCCCGCACCGGCACGCTAACCGTGCAAGGACAAACCTACACCGTCATCCAAGACGCCGCCACCGCCACTTGCGTCGCGCAACGAACGTTGCCAGCGGAGTATCTTGCCGGGTTGGCGTTTGAAGTTTCGATCCAAGCGACGCCCGCTGCCGCGACGCAATCCTACGCGGTCGAAGAAACGCCGCCTGCCGGTTGGACGGTGGCAGGCATTGATAACAACGGGCAATTCGACGCGGCGAACGGCAAAGTCAAGTGGGGGCCGTTTTTCGACGCGACGGCGCGCACGCTGAAATATTCGGTGACGCCGCCCGCCGGAACCACAGGACAGAAAGCCTTCACGGGCACGGTCTCGGTCAATGGAACCAGCAGCACGATCTGCGGGACAACAAGCATTGCGGCTGCGAGTCAGATACATCCGGCGGACTTGGGCAACAATCTCCGCATCGAGATCAATGAACTGACGGCGTACGGCGCAGCATGGAAATCTGGAACGACGTGGAGTCGTCCGCCCAATCCCATTGACATCAACTACCTGACCAACGCAGGGCTGATTTGGAAGCTCGGCGAGGTCTACCGCTTTGACGCCACGAAGACGCCGCCCTTTGTCGCCGGAGCCAGCATCAGTCAGCGGCCAGCGACAAACCCGTCTTCGGCAGAGCTTTCGTCAGAGTTAGCACTGAATGCGCAGGGGCTGCAACTGTTGCGCGCCGTCGGATTCATGCCGGGGCTGGGCTTGGGCTTTGCTGCGGCGCTGGATGAAGCTCTCGCCACGCCTTCCGCCTCGCTGGTGGGTGGAGCGGTCGTGTCCAGCTTCAGCGCCGCGAATTATGTGCCGGGCGTCGGCGTCACTGTGACCATCGCCGTGACGCCGGATGCGGGCACGCAAGTCTACGCGGTCGAAGACACCGTGCCGCTCGGCTGGGCGGTCACGAATGTCAACAATAGCGGCGCGTTCGACAGCACGAATCGCAAAGTCAAATGGGGGCCGTTCTTCGACAATGCCGCGCGTAGTCTGACCTACGTTGTGACGCCGCCCACTGGGGAAACCGGCGCGAAGACGTTTGTCGGCTCCGCCTCTTTCGATGGGGTCAGCGTGAGCGTCACAGGCACACGCGCCTTGTCCTCCGTACCGCTCTGCACCTATGGGCTGAGCGCCGCGAGCCAAAGCTTTTCCGCCCTCAGCGGCACAGGCAGTTTCAATATCACCGCCCTGACGGGCTGTACCTGGAACGCCACCACCACCGCGAATTGGGTCACGATCACGCAAGGCAGTGGCAACGGAAACGGAACCGTCCAATTCTCTGTAACAGCGAACGGCGGCGCGGCGCGCACGGGAACCATTTCTATCGCAGGGCAATCGTTCACAGTGAATCAAGCCGCGAATGCAGCACCGACGATTACGCCGGCCTCAGCTCTCATTCGGCAGCAGGGAGCCACTGCCGCTGCGACGACGATTGCCACAGTCAGCGATGCGGAAACAGCCGTAGGAAATCTGTTCGTTGCTACGACGTCCCTTCCCACCGGCCTTAGCATCACCGACATCACCAACACCAATGGCACGATCTCGGCAGTGGTGACAGCATCCTGTTTGGCCACGCCGGGGGCGAATGTCATCGGGTTGAGAGTCACCGATGCACAAGGATCATCCACGCAGGCTAACCTCACCGTCAACGTGCTTTCCAATCCGAATTGTTTTCTGCAAATCGCTGATACTTCGGGCAGCGATCAACGCATCGGCTCGGTGCTGCTCTACAATTACTACAGTTCGACGCTGGGCAACGCCGCATTTGAGAACACGCAAATTCGCTTGACGAACACGCACGACACGCAGGACACAGCCGTGCGGTTATATTTTGTGGACGCGCAAACAGCGGCGGTGTTCAGCTTGTTCGTGTGCCTGGCTCCGACGCAGACGTTCAACTTCCTGATGTCAGAAACAGACCCCGGCGTGACCGGCCACATCATCGCCGTTGCGGTGAGCAAAACGACGGGCTGCCCAACGAATTTCAATTTCCTTGCGGGCAGCGCCGCCGTCAAACTCAGCGCCGGGCACGTGGCCACGCTCGGCGCAGTCGCGCTTGCCGCCTTGACCGCACCGCCAACTACGTGCGCGTCGGGTCAGACAGCCGCGCGACTCAACTTCGATGGCATCAGCTACGGTCGTTTGCCGCGCTTGTTGGTCGTAGACAATCTGGGCAGTCTGCGCGATGGCAACACGACGCGCTTGATCGTTACGCGCGTGGGCGGCAGTTTGACGGGCACAGCGGGCGGCTTGGGAACGATTACGGGCAAGATTTACAACAGCAATCGCGCGATGCAGGATTTCACGTTCAGCGCGACCGCGCCACAATTTATCGGCAATCTGTCAGCCAGCTTTCCGCGCCTGACGACACGTCTCGACAGCTTCATCCCCGCCGGGCAAAGCGGTTGGATGAAGTTATGGACGGATGCGAATTGGGGGATGATCGGGTCGGTGATGAACTTGCCCGCGAATCTGCGCACGCCGAGTGGCTTCGTCGGCGGCTTCAATTTGCCACAAGGCGCATTGGCGAACGCGGTGAGCTTGGAGGTTCCGATTTCTGTGCCGACTTGTCAGTAAATGTGGATTTGATCGTTCGCGCCTTGAATGTTGTGGTTGAGGGCGCGCGCCGGAGCCGCATTCGCAGCCGTGATTGTGCTGGCGGTGGCGAGGGACGATTTGAGGAAGGCTCGGCGTTCGATGGTTTGTGTCATATCTCAGTACCTATTGCTTACAAAAAAACTATTAGGCAGCTTGATAAACTGCACCTCTATCTGTTTCAACTAGAAAGGTAAGAGCGAAACTCTGTCTGGCGATATCGCGCGGAAAAGACTCAATTACTCTTAGCCATTCACTAAGCCATAGAGGACGCCAAGGATTTAGGGAAATAATAAAAATGCAAGGTCGGGGATAAGGGGCATGTTGATTAACTTTTCTGTCAACTGCTCCTGCAATCCAATCAATCAGGTCTTTTACAACCTGATCACCATCTTGCGCAACTGCACGGCTAACTATCCGGTCATTGCCCCTTTTTTTTGACCCAATCCGACAAATATTGGGATCATCGAAAACAGAACCATACCGTTCAAGAGATTCCCGTAAGTAGTGCTCATTCTTGAACTGTGCGGATGTCACTTCAACGCTATAACACGGTTCGAGAAATCCAGATTTAACCCATTCCCCTTTAATTTTGATTTTGCCATCGCACTCTCCTCCATCCTGCCCTAAATATTTGCAACTCACACGTCTTCCTGGAATATCAAGATATTTGGCTACCATTGCCAAAGGAAGCACTTCTTCGATAAGTTTTTTTGCTTCGCTCTTCTTGGGTCGTAACCAATAGTCTTTGGTTGGTAGCTTCTCGATCTCACTGAACGCACGTTGCGCAAACGTAGCAGCACTCAAGAATCTTTTTCTAAACTGGTCAAGATGAGTCATCGCCTATACTAATTTCACTTCATCTTCTTCGCCGCCCATTTGATCGCGTTCGCAATCATCGTCTGATATTTCGGGTTGTTCCAGACGGATGAGTTATGCCCCGGCTCGGAATAAAACACGCGGCCTTTGCCGTAGGTGCGATACCAGACGAGCGGGAACGAATCGGGTTTGATGTTGGGATTCCCTTCCACCGCGTGGATGCCGCGAATGCCTTTTTTGGTCATGTCCATTTTCGTTGGCTGCGCATCCAGGCTCATCACGACTTTGTTTTCTTTGAAGTTGAAATTCTTGTACTGATAGGTTTCTTCGACCCACGTAAACAGATCGTCCCAATGCTTGGTGACGGGGAATTTCTTGTCTACTTTCTGCACGACGACTTTGTCATTCGAGTTCCACGGATGCCCGTCAAAGTAGCCGCCAATCAATTCACCATATTCCGGCCATTTGTAAAACGTGTCGGTCGCGCTGTGAATGCCGATGAAGCCTTTGCCATTGCGCACAAAGTCGAGAAAGAGTTTTTTCTGCTCGTCGCTCCACGGCAATTCGCCGGTCGTGTAGAAAATCAGCACATCCACGTTCTTCAGGTTTTCGGCGGTGATGACCTTGGCGGACTCCTGCGAGATCGTCACGTCAAAGCCATTCTGCGCGCCGAGGCTTTGCATGATTTTTTCGGATTCGGGCAGCACCCCGTGCTTGAAGCCTTTGGATTCGGTGACGTAGGTGACGCGGATTTTATCGGCAGGAACCGGCTCGACCGCTTCAGAAGCAGATGCAAAAGGAGTCGGCACAGGCGTACCATCAAGAGTAGGGTTAATCGCACCCGATGGGGCACAAGCACAATTCGGAAGAGTCAGCCAAACAAACACACCGACCAAACCAACGAAAGCGGCGAATGGAATTGTGATCAACTTCAGAAGCGAAAATTCTCTTTTGCGCATAAGCTGCCTCCAGTCAAAGTTAAGTTTCGTTTTGACCATTTACTGGATAACTCTTGCTAACGTCTGCGTATGTATCGAAAACACTTTTCACCGGTAATTGAAAGCCAGGAAGCAACGGCGACGTAAGCATCTGCGGTGCTCTGAAGGTATCCGCTTGCTTCAGCTTCCGGCCTTTGCGGCGAAAAACCGTAATATCGCGCGTAATCCAATTCACAATCCAATATTCCAGCACGCCACGCCGCGAATACAATTTGAGTTTTGTTTCTCGATCCCGCCGCGTATTGGCACTGCCGGGCGAAAGAACTTCGACGACCAAATCGGGCGAAGCGTAAAAATGCCCGCCCTTTCCGATGATCTGGTTAAGCCGTTCGCGGCTAATCCAAGCCACATCCGGAATCACATCGTCGTCATCTGCAAAAATGATGCCCGTTCCAGCATTCGTTTCTCCCAGCCCGGTTTCTTCACTCCAAACATCCAGATAACGTGTGATGCGAATGACCGCAAATTGATGGTGATAAGATGGTGAGCGTGACACGTAGAGTTCTCCGTCAATGATTTCGTAGCGTTTGCCATTGTCTGGCATCACCTCTAAATCCGCCGATGTCCAACGCAATGCTGCGTCCATAACTACCTCCATTACTGGGAGCGCACGCGACTCGCGTGCTGGTTCTTGTTTAGGCATTCTTCCTACAAAGCCTAGCACGCGAGCCGCGTGCGCTCCCAGGAGAAAATTACGACCGATACGCTTGTCGTCCGACACCTTGCACCGGAATGCCCTGCGCGGCCAACACTTCATTTTGCAATGCGAACATGCACGCCGCCGCTTCATCAATCTTGCGCGTGAACGCAATCGAACCTTGCAGGATCGGTTTCAGTTTCTTCTTATCCTGAATGCGCGCTTTCGGGTATTCGTGCTCGACGATCAGGAACGTGTTTTCGACATCCAGCGTCAGCAATTCGCGCGCGGCCAATTGATGATCCAGCCAATCCACCGTGCGATTTTGCAGATATGCCAACGGATCGTGCTTCGCCGTGCCGGGCAATTCGTGTTCGCACAGCACGACTTGTTTCTTCCACGCATTCAGCAAGTCTGCCGGGTTCTCGGACGGCTTGCCGTTGACCATATCGCCACGCTCGACGGTTTGCCCGCCGTAGCCCCACGCTGACACGCCTTTTGCGTCCGTGACCTGTCCTTTGACGTGGAAGCCGCCGATCAGGAAGTTATAGCCTTCGTCTTTCAGATATTGAAAAATCGAGCGCGTGTCCTGTCCCATCAAAATCGCGTGTGACGGGTCATAATGAATTCTGAATTGATCGCCGACGCCATGCCGTTCACATATCCGATGCAACGCGATCCACGTTCCCGGCGTGTACGCGATGTTGTTGTGCCAGTTGTCGCCCGGAACCCAGCCGGGCATCGGGCATTGTTCGTTGCGGTATTGCAAGCCGCGCGCTTTGCATTCTTTCAAGAGCGGAATGAAGTTCTCCTCAAAATCCAGCAGGTTCGCGTCCATGTTCAATTGCTGATTGCGCCCGACGAATCCGCAGACGGCTTCGGCTCCGAGCGCCACGGCGGCGTCCATCGCGCGGATCATGAAATCGTGCTTCGATTTCCGAATCGTCGGATCGTGATGCAGCATGTTGTCGAAATAGCCGATGTCCGAAATACCCATCTTCGCGTCCTTCAACGAAGCCTTCACCCGTTTGGCGCGATCTTTCGTGAAAGGCTTGCGCAGGTCGAGCGTGTTCGCTACCGGGTCGAGCATTGCTTCGGGCGGAATGTCGGCATGGTCGGGGTGGACAGCCGCCGAGAGTTGAATGTAATTCACGCCTAATTCCTGCGCGAAGGCGACCCACTCTTCGATAGCCAGATCGGGGTCTTTGTCGCGTTTCTTGCGCGGCGTTAGCTCCTGCAACGCGGCGGTGAGAACGCCGACTTTCATAAATTTGGGTTTGAAATTTGCCACTGCCATTAAGTTCCCTCCGAGAAGATAAAGTCCCGCAGACGAATCGCCTGCGATTTGTTGTTGACGGTAAAACTGACGTGGAATTGATTGCGTTTCGGGACGGTCAAACCATCCGCTTCGGAGTGTGCCTAAGACCATCAGAGGTGTCAAGAACGGCTGCCGAAATTCGATGTCCGGTTTCGTCTGTCATTCGTCGCTTATGTCAATGAGGGATTTGGTTAGCGGTTTTCGCTTATGACAACGAAAGAATTTTTCTGCGACAGGTTTTGCACTTTTTGTCTTGCAGAAGTGACGCTCGTCCATTGTTTAGGAGGCTTCGGTATGAAACACGTTGCGACCATCATCATCACGTTCGGTTTTATTTTGGGTTTGTTCGTCAATACGGCGCTGGCGGGCGACGAATGGAAACCGGTTGACCCGGCGCAACTCGCGCTGAAAACCGCAGTCGTCGAAAAGGACGCGGATGCCGAAGCGTTGCTGTGGGAAATGCGCGTCGAAAAGAGCGAAGACAAAGCGACGATTGCGCATTACCTGCGCATCAAGATTTTCACCGAGCGCGGACGCGAACAACAAAGCACCGTCGAGCTTCCCTATTACAAAGGCGTCAAGATCAAAGATGTCGCCGGGCGCACTATCAAAGCCAATGGCCAAATCGTGCCGCTCGAATTGAGCGCGATCTTCGACAAAGAAGTCTATCGCGCCAATAAATTCAAAGTACACGTCATCACGTTTGCGATGCCGGCGGTCGAACCCGGCGCGATCATTGAATACCGTTGGCGCGAAGAGCAGAAAGAAGCCTATTTCCTGACGCTTGATTTGCAACGCGATGTGCCGGTGCAATCGCTCCAGGTCGCGTTCAAGGGCAAAGCGGGCGATTGGGCCGGGCAGCAAATCCGTTTCTTCCAAACGCCCGAAGCGTTTTTCAAAGACGACGGCAAAGGCTGGAGCAGCGCCACGATGACGAACGTCGCGGCCTTTCGCCCGGAGCCAAATATGCCGCCCGAAAACGCGGTCAAAGGCTGGATGATCGCCTACACGCACTACTACTACTCGTCGCCCAGCGAGGTTTGGAATTACTTCGGCAAGATGATTTATAACGAGACCAAAGACCGGCTGAAAGTCTCCGACGAGATCAAGCAGACGGCGCAACAAATCACCGCCGGAGCCACCACCGATGAACAAAAGCTCGAAAAGCTTTATGCCTTCTGTCAGGCGAATGTGAAGAACGTGCATTACGATTCCATCGTGACGGCGGCGGAACGCAACAGCTTCCGGGAGAACAAAACGTCTACCGATACGCTGCGGCAAAAGCTGGGCACGGGCGAAGACATCAATTTGCTGTTTGCCGCGCTGGCGAATGCGTTGGGCTTCGACGCGCGGATGGCAAAACTGGCAGACCGCGACGAGTTCGATTTCAGCAAGGATTTTCCGGTTCCGTATTACCAACTGCGCTATATGACGTCATCGCACACCGTCGTGAATGCAGGCAATAAATGGCGCAGCTTCGATCCGTGTACGCCGGGCTTGCCGTTCGGCATGTTGCGTTGGCAGGAAGAAGCGCAGGATGCGTTGGTGGCCGATCCGGTTCGTTCGTTCTTCATTCGCACGCCGTTTTCCCCGCACGAAAAATCGTTGGCGAAGCGCACGGCGAAGCTCAAGCTCAGCGAAGACGGCATGCTCGAAGGCGATGTCAAAGTCGAATTCAGCGGCCATCAATCTACCGAGAAAAAACGGTACTACGCCGCGCTCGACGCCGACAAACGCGAAACTAGATTCCGCGAAAGCTGGCAGAAGAGCCTGGCGAATGCCGAATTGACGAACATTCAATTTGACAATCTGAACGAGCCGACCAAACCGTTCGCCTACAGCTTCCACGTGCGCGTGCCGAACTATGCCACCCGCACGAGCAAACGCTTAGTGGTGAAGCCCGCGTTCTTCCAGGTCGGTGATCCCGCGCTGTTCACCAGCAGCACGCGCAAGTATCCGATTACGTTCAGCTATGCCTGGGCGGAAGAAGACGACGTGCGGATCGAATTGCCGGGCGGCTTTGAATTGGATCATGCCGAGTCGGTCGAAGGTCTGCGCGCGCAAACGGTCTCTCGCTATGAGGTGAACATCGCTGTCACGCAGGATCAGCGCACGCTCGTCTATCGCCGCAAGTTCTTCTTCGGCGGCGACGGCTACATTTCCTTCAATGCCACCGGGTATCCGAGCTTGAAAACGCTGTTCGAGTTGGTGCAGCAACGCGACAACCACCAGATCATGCTGAAACAGGCAGTGGTGGCGAGTAAGTAAGCAAAGGAGAGCAATATGCTTCGACAAACCTTCATCATCGCACTCATTTCGTTCTTGAGCCTGTCTGCCGTTGCCCAGGACGTGCCCGCGTGGTTACGTCAAGCGGCGTCCTCAGCTACACCAAGTTATGACAAGAAAGTCCCGGCGGTCGTGCTGCTCGACGAATCGCGCATCACGATCACCGACGAAGGCAAAGTGAAAACCGTCAACCTCTACGCGGTCAAAATTTTGACCAAAGATGGACGCCGCGCCGCCGTGGCGAGCGAAGCCTACCAAACCAACACGGGCAAAATGCGCGAATTGAAAGCGTGGTTGATTCCGGCGACGGGCAAAGTGAGCGAATACGGCAAGAAAGATTATGTGGACGTCGCCGCTGCCGACAACGATGTCTACAACGAATACCGCGTTCGTTCGATCTCCGCCGACGATGTAGCCGAGGTCGGCGATGTGTTCGGCTACGAAGCCACCAGCGAAGAAACTACCGTCTTCACGCAATTCGATTGGACGTTTCAAGGTCGTCTTCCCGTCGTCGCTTCGCGGTTCAGCATCACCAGCCCTGACCACTGGAACGTCGAAAGCATCACCTTCAATCACAACAAAGTCGCCCCCGCAATCAACGGCAGAACGCACACGTGGGAACTGCGCCACTTGCCACCCATCGAACCGTGCCCGAACAGTCCGCCGTTGTCGAGCGTTGTGCCGCGTTTGGCCGTGAATTTGTTTCCGCCCGCCAACGCGAAAACGACTTATGGTCGCAGCTTCAAATCGTGGGCTGACGTTGCGGCCTGGAAGTTTGAATTGACCGACGGCCAGGCGAATCTGAACGATGATCTCGCCGCAAAAGCCAAAGCCTTGACGTCCTCCGCCAAAACCGAATTCGAGAAAGTGCAGGCCATCGCGCGGTACGCCCAAAACGTCCGCTACATCTCGATTCAAACCAACATCGCGCGCGGCGGCGGCTATCGCCCGCATTCCGCCACGGAAGTCTTTGCGAAAAACTACGGCGATTGCAAAGACAAAGCCAACCTGATGCGCGCGATGCTCAAAGCCATCGGGATTGAGTCGTATCTGGTTTCGATTTATTCGGGCGATGCGACGTATGTGCGCGCCGAATGGCCGTCGCCGCAACAATTCAATCACTGCATCATCGCCGTGAAAGTCAGCGCCGCGACGAACGCTGAAGCCATCGTGCAACACGAGCAATTAGGCCGCTTGTTGATCTTCGATCCGACCGACGAACATACGCCGTTCGGCACGTTGCCCGATCACGAACAGGACAGCTTTGCCTTGATTATCGCAAGCACGAACGGCGTGTTGCTGAAGATGCCGACCGCTGCTGACGCGGTGCAGTTGGAACGGACTATCGAAGCCACCTTGACCGCCGAAGGAGCCTTGGCCGCCACCTTCCGCGAAAAGGCTGCCGGAGCGATGGCTGCGTATTCGCGCGAAGCGTTCAAGAGTCTCTCCGAATCCGATTATCGCAAACGCATTGAGGGTTTCATCACGCGCAGCATCCCCAGAGCCAAAGTGGCCAGGATCAGCCCACAAGATGCGGCGACGGAAGGCAAATTCCATTTGGAAATCGAACTCAACGCCGCCGGATATGCGCAACTGATGGCCAACAAAATGTTGCTCTTCAAACCCGCGCTGCTGAGCTATCCCGAACCGCTGAACCTCAGCGAACCCAATCGCACACAACCGATTCTGCTCGAAGCCGACAGCCGCTCCGAAACCATCCGCATCACGTTGCCGCAAGGATTTGTAATTGATGAACTGCCCGAAGCACAAACGATCAAAGCGTCGTTTGGACAATGCGAATTGAAATACGAAGTGAAGGACGGCGTGGCGTCGTATGTGCGCACGATTCGGCTGAATAAAACCACGATTCCGGCAGAGAAAGCCGAAGAGGTCAAACGCTTCTTCGCGCAGATCAAAGCGGCAGAACAGAACCCTGTGGTGTTGCTGCGGAAATAATGCTGACTCTTGCGCAGCGCGAATGAGACGAAAGCGGAAGCCGAAATCATGCATTGGTTTCGGCTTCTGCTTTGACGGCGCAGGCTTTACGAGAAATTGGCGCGGCTATCGAAAAACGTTTGCCTGTCGCTCGTTTTCAAACCGGCGGCGCTCGTCGCTTGTCAAGCCCTGTAAAATCAGGTACAAGGTTGACGTACCATTCCTCATCTATTCTTTCACGCACCCCACGCAAAAATGATGTCGAACTCCGTGATAACGGCCTGGCTCCCCGCTTGAGGCAAGCACTATGGATTCTCGCATACAAACGGTCATTCAGTTTATGGAAGCAAACTTGAGCCGCGTGTTGTCGCTCGATGAACTCGCGGACGCAGTGAATCTTTCGCCGTCGCGGTTGAGCCATGTCTTCAAAGCCGAGACGGGGTTGTCGCCCGCGCAGTATTGGAAAACGCGGCGGCTGCGGCAGGCAGCAAAGCTGCTCGCGCACACGTTCTTGCGCGTGCAGGAAATCACGCAGGCCGTCGGCATTCACGATGAAAGCCATTTCCATCGAGATTTCAAAAAGACGTATGGCCTGACGCCGCTGCAATTTCGCGCCCGCCATCATCAAGCAAACCAGCGACGAATGGGCGCGGCAGCTTCCGCCACGAAACAGCAGGATTAGCCTCTTGCGCTGAGCAGCACGCGCGCAGTACAACAGAATCGTTCGCTACGGCTCTTTGCCTGATAGTTCTCACCCTACCCCACACCTCTCACCGCTGAACTTTTCCTGCTCTTTTTCCTTGGTTACGCCTTTCCTAACCACGTGAGCAGAGAAATCCTCGCAACCTCAGCAGGTTGCGCCACTGTCACAAAGGAGTACTTGGCTATGAGCGCACGAAAACCTTCCAGAACCTCTGTCGTCAAAATCGGGATCGGGCTGTTGCTGCTGACAACCCTCGTCATGGCGCAATTGATTGATCGCAACAAAGCCCCCAACGCGGCGAATGAAGGCATTCGCAAAACGCTGGCCCAGCAAATCGGGGCGGGGCGCGGCAACGTCACCACGCCGCTCTCGTCCGCTTTCATCATCGCGCGCGATCCGTTTCGTTCGATTCGGCGCGGGCGACAACTCTTCCAGCGCAAGTTCACACGCGCGGAAGGGCACGGGCCGTTGACCGGCGACGGCTCCGGCGACATCAACACGACGCTCATCATCGGCGCAGGCTTGGCCGATAGCTGCGCGGCGTGTCACGGACGCCCACGCGGCTCGGCGGGCGTGGGCGGCGATGTCGTCACCAGGCCGGACAGTCGGGATGCACCTCATCTGTTCGGCCTGGGCTTGAAAGAAATGCTCGCGGATGAAATCACAGCGGAACTGCGCGCCGACCGCACGGAAGCCATCACACAGGCGCAACGCTGTCGCTGCGAAGTGACGAGATCATTGACCGGCAAAGGCATCAACTACGGCTCCATCCTCGCGCGCGCGAACGGAACCGTTGACACTTCGCGTGTGCGTGGCGTTGATCCCGATTTGCGCGTGCGCCCGTTTTTCCTGCACGGCGAAACGATTTCGATTCGGGAATTCGTGGTCGGCGCGTTCAAGGCCGAGATGGGCTTGCAAGCGGTTGACCCCGAATTGGCGCGGGCGAGCACAGGCGCGAAGATCACGACGCCGAGTGGCATGGTGTTGGATGGCGCGACCGACAAGATTGAAGCGCCGCCGACCGCGAATCCGAATGCCGACCCCGACCGCGATGGCGTCGTCAACGAGATTCCAACGAGTCTTGTGGATCATTTTGAATTTTATCTGCTCAACTATTTCAAGGCGGGCACAGGCGAACAAAATGATTTGACGGCGCAAGGACGACAGCTTTTTCAAAGCATTGGCTGTGCGTCGTGTCACGTGCCGGATTTGACGATCAATCGGGATCGCCGTGTCGCTGATGTCGAGACGGTGTACGATCCATCGCGCGGCCACTTCAATCGCCTGTTTGCCACCGCCACGCCGCTCTTCGTCGAACAAAGCGACGGCGGTCAGTTCCCGACGCTGAAGCGACCGGCGCTGAAATCGTTCGTGGTGCGCAACATCTTCACCGATTTCAAGCGCCACGATCTGGGGCCGAATTTTCACGAGCGCAACTACGACGGAACCATTCGCCGCGAATTCCTGACAACGGCGTTGTGGGGCGCGGGCACGACGGCTCCGTATGGCCACGACGGGCGCAGCATCAATTTGACAGCCGTGATTCTGCGGCACGGCGGCGAAGCGTTGACGTCCCGCAACAACTTCGCGCGGCTCTCGTTTTACGAACGGCTGCGCATCTTGTCGTTTCTGGAATCGTTGGTGCTGTTTCCGCCGGATGACACGGCCTCGAACCTCGATCCGGGCAACGCTTCGACTACGGGCTTCCCGCAATTCGGACACGGCAGCATACGCTTGACCACGCTGTTCAATGACCCGACAGACGTGGAATGAATCACTCCCCCAACCGAGGTTACATGGAGGCTTGGCTTCTCTCCGTGTAACCTCGCCCCAAAGTAAAAACAAGATTGCGGAATAAGCGGCGCAGTACAGCATTCCCGCTTTGTGTCAGCCGTCATTCCCATTGCATACCC
>CAZWAK010000022.1:0-14417 GCA_964631865.1 uncultured Heliobacteriaceae bacterium
AACCGAAAACAACCCTCAAGCCCCCATTTCAGAACGCAACCTATGGAAATCAAACGATACCGGGCAGCCACGATGCGAGCGGCCCTCGAACAGGTGAAGCAGGAATTGGGTGCAGATGCGCTGGTACTCGAAACCAAAGAAGTGCGCGCGGGTGGTTTTCTGGGTCTTGGTTCCAAGCCCTTGATCGAACTGCGGGTTGCTGCCAACAAACCGGCGGCAGTGACGGAAAGCGGGAAGAAAACGCGCGCGGCAGCCTGGGACGAAGAAGAAACGCGCGAAGACTTGGCTCCGACCAAACCCTTCAGCAAGCTTGCGACAAACGCGACCACCAAAAGCAACGGCAACGCTTTCGCTGCGTTTGCGGCGCGCACATACGCCAACGAAGCGGTGCCGCCCGTGACGGAAACGCACCGCGCCACGCCGCCGAAGCCTGTTGCGCCGCCGCGCGAGAATCTGCGCCCGCAAGGCATCGAAATCGCTTCGACTCCGCCGCAAGTTGTCCGCCCAGCCGCGCCGCCGCCCGCGCCGGTTGCGCCGCCGCCACCACCCGCACCACCTCCGGCAGCAGCGCCTGCTGCGCCCGCCGCCGCACCACCCGCCAATGGTGAACTGGCGCGTTTGCGCTCCGAGATGCGCGCCTTGAGCTTTTCGATGAACGCGATGGTGGCGCGGCAGGTAACGCACGGCGACAGCCAGGAAGGCGCGATGAATCAATTGCGCGAAACGTTCGAGGCCGACCCGGAAATCTTCGACTCGCCGTATTTTGAAATCTATTCGGTTTTGACCGCAGCGGGTTTGCGACCTGAACTGGCGCGCGGCGCAGTGCGCGCCGGGAAGATGAACGGTTCGCGTCAACTGAAGAATTTTGAGACGCTCGCGCGCGCCGGTCTGGTCGCCACGTTGCCTTCGATCACGCGCTTTGCGCCCGATCCGCTGGCTCCGATGATTGGCAGCCCTGATGCGCCGTCGGCGATTGCGTTGATTGGGCCAACGGGCGTCGGCAAAACGACGACGATTGCCAAACTCGCCGCCCAAGTTGTGTGCCGGTTACAGCGGCGCGTCGTGCTGGTTACGCTGGACACGTACCGCATTGCTGCGACCGAGCAGTTGCGCATTTATGCCGAAATCATCGGCGCGGGGTATTACGTCGCGCATTCCGTGCGCGAGTTGGACACGCTTGTGCGACGCTTCAGCGGCGGCGCGACCGTGTTGATTGACACGGCGGGACGCAGCCCGTCCGACCTTACGGACGAAATGGAGTTGGGCAATTATCTGCGCGAATGCGATGATCTGCTGAAAATGCTGGTGCTGCCCGCGACGACGCATCCGGTAGACGCGCACACGGCAGTGCGACAATTTTCGTTGTTCGGCCCGAACCAATTGATTCTCACGAAAATGGACGAAACCACACGCCCCGGCGCGGCCATCAGCGTGGCTGGCGATTCGGGCTTGCCGCTGGCGTACCTTTGTTCGGGGCAACGTGTCCCGGAAGACCTTGAACGCGCGACACCGCTTTCGTTTGCGGCACGAGTGGTGCGCTCTTCGTTTGCGATTCAGGAATTTTAGGCCCTAGTTACAACCGTAGAGCGATTTGCCAAATCGCTTGTTCTGTGGGGCAGGAGCGATTTAGCAAATCGCGTTACATCAGTGCTGAGCCTCACAGCAGAAAGTAGCAGCCATGATTATTGATCAAGCGACAACTCTTCGATTGATGGCGGCGGTCTCGCTCGACGCAACCGTAGCAACAGCAGCGACGTTGCCCGCGAAAGACACCCTTTGGTCAACGACCAAACTCGCGCAGACCATCGCCGTCGCCAGCGGCAAAGGTGGCGTCGGCAAGTCCAACGTAGCGGTCAATGTCGCCTTGGAATTGGCTGAGCTGGGGCATCGCGTCACGTTGCTGGATGCCGATATGGCGCTGGCCAATGCTGATGTGCTGCTGGGACTGACGCCGAAATATCATTTGGGACACGTGTTGACGGGGCAGCGCACGCTGCAGGAGGTGCAGATCGAAGTCACCGATGGCTTGCGCTTGATACCGGGCGGCAGCGGCGTGGCGGAGTTGGCGAACCTCTCGCTCGACCAGCACGCGCGCTTGATGGCCGAATTGCGCGCCATCGAAACCGATTCGGATTTCATGATCATTGACACCGCTGCCGGCATTGCGGGCAACGTCATGGGCATTCTCAAAGCCGTCGCCGAAGTCATCATCGTCACGACGCCTGATCCAACGGCTTTGGTAGATGCCTACGCCACGATCAAGCTGATGCACCAGGCCGCGACGGACACGCCGATTCGCATTGTCGTGAACGACGTGGTGGAGTTGGGCGATGCGGAGCGCGTCTTCAAACAACTGCGCACGACGACGGCGCGCTTTTTGCACCGCGAAATTGATTACCTCGGCACGATTCCGCACGATTCTGAGTTGATCGAAGCCGTGCGCGAACAGCGTCCCGTCGTGCTATACGCGCCGGAAACCCCAGCCAGTCGCGCGCTGCGTTTGATTGCGCGCCACTTGGAAATCAGCCGCACCGGGCGCGACAAACACAAGAAGACCTCTTTTTGGAGCATGCTGAGTTCCGCCGATCAATAATCACCGCAGCCCTTGTTGATGCGCTCCTGAGCCAGCCCTGGTGAAAAACAAATGCTGCTGAATACTTCGTCCCGCAGGATCACCTTGAACGCAACTTACGCCAGCACCAAACCGAGAAGCAGCGCGCCGACCAGCGCGGAGCGGCAAGCGTTGATCGAAGCTCATTTGCCGCAAGTGCGTTACCTCGCGGAACGAATGCTGACCAAGCTGCCGCCGTCGGTGGATCGTGACGATTTGATTGGCGCGGGCGTGTTGGGCTTGCTCGACGCGGTCGAAAAATACGACGAGTTGCGCGGCGTGCAATTCAAAACGTACGCCGAAACGCGCATTCGCGGCGCGATGCTCGACAGCCTGCGCGAATTGGATTGGTCGTCGCGTTCGTTGCGCGCGCGGGCGCGGGAAATTGAAGTCGCCGCGCGCAAGCTCGAACAGGAACACGGACGAATGGCGGAAGAAGAAGAACTCGCCGCCGCACTCGGTTTGGAGTTGCCCGCGTATCAAACATTGCTGAGCGAGTTGCGCGGACTGACGTTGATCGAATTGGACAATCGCGACGAAGACGCGCCCGGCTCCAGCGCGTGGCAAGTGCCCGACAACCCGGAGCGGTCGCCGTTGCGCGAATATGAACGCCAGGAAACGCGCGAACAATTGATTGAAGCCATCTACCACTTGCGCGAACGCGAGCGCCAGGTCATCGCGTTGTATTACGTCGAAGAATTGACGATGAAAGAAACCGGCGCGGTGCTGGGCCTGACCGAATCGCGCGTCTCGCAAATTCATACACAGGCGTTGCTGCACTTGCGCGCGGCGTTGGCGAAAGAGAAATGAACCACGAAGATCACCAAGAGCACGAAGCAATGAGAGAGAAGGCATACGCGATAACGAACGAACGCGCGACAGTTTTTCTCTTCGCGGTCTTCGTGGTCTTTGTGGTGAAAAGAGTTGTCTGAAAAACTGTAATTGAGAGATGACGAACCACGATCTGCTCACCAAAGAAGAAATGTCCTCGCTGTTGGAGCCGAGCGACCACCCGCCCGAAAACGGCAAGCGGCGGCGCGTGCTGCCGTATAACTTTCGCCGCCCGGATCGCATCCCGCGCGAACAGATTCGCTCGTTGTACTTGATGCACGATTTGTTCGCGCTCAGCTTGTCGTCGAGCTTGCCCATTCTGATGCGCGCGATGTCGGGCGTGACGTTGATGTCCGTCGAGCAGCAAGCGTACTCCGAGTATTTGCAAGGCTTGAGCGATCCGACTGCGTTGTTCACGCTTTCGATGCACCCGCTGCCGGGCGTGGCCGCGCTTGAATTAAGCCCGGCAGTTGCCTTTCCGGTGATTGATCGCTTGCTCGGCGGCGTGGGCGAAGATTTAGAACAGTCGCGCGCCGTGACGGAAATCGAACAACGCATTTTGGAAGGCTTTGTCAAAGTCGTCACCGATGATTTGCGCACGACGTGGAAGCCCTTGACCGACCTTGATCTGCAAATCCTCGGACGCGAAACGCGCCCGCAGATGCTGCAAATCGTCGCGCCGAACGAAGCCGTGTTGACGATTGCGTTCCAAGTGCAGATTGGCGAAACGCGCGGGCTGATGAGCTTGTGTTTGCCGGCCATCACGCTGGAGCCGATCATTCAAATCCTGAATCAATCGGTCTATTCGCGCAGCCGCGACGTGCCGCCCGAACAAACGCGCGCGCTGCTCGATATTTTGGCCTTGGTCAAGTTTCCGGTCGCCGCTGAATTGCGCGGCACGAAAGCCTTGATGGATGACCTGATGAATTTAGCGCCGGGCGATGTGCTGCGGTTGGATCATCGCGTAGATCAGCCGCTCGAAATCAGCGTCAGCGGTGTCGTCAAATTTTACGGCGATCTGATCGCGCAGGAACGCCGCACGGTGATCAACGTGACCAGTTCGCGTGAAGACAGTTGAGTTATGTCAGAACCACTTGAGAAACAACTATTCAATATCTTTGCGATGGCCTGGGGCGATGCCGCGCCGTCAATGGTGGGCGCGGGTTCCACGCTCGGTTTGATCGCGCAGCGGGAAGCGGCGGGCGCAGAAGTAAATGCCGCGCTGGAAGTCGCAGCAGCGTTCCCTGCGATCTTTGCCGCGCGCTGTTCCGGCGCGTTGAGCGGCGTCTTATTCTGTCTTTTCAAGAAAGAAGACCGCCAGCAAATCGAGTTGTTCATCAGCAAATTGCTGGGCAGCGACGGCACGGACGGCGTCGCTTCTTTGCTCAATGCCACGCTGCAAACAACGGCGACCAGCCTGCCAGAACAAGCCGCGTTCAGCGACGTCACGCCAGCAGATTTGAGCCACGCGGACACGGCGCAGTTCATCGCTGCCGTTGGAGAAAAAGCGTGGGTCAACACGTTCACGATCACCGTCGGCGAACGATTGAATTCGCAGATGCTGGTCGTGTACGCGCCGCACGGTTCCATCGAAGCGTTGCCGACGGCGGAACCCGCGACCGCTGCTGCCGCCGCCGCATCAGGAAGCTTCACGAACAAACGTCGCGCCGCCGCACCACGTGAAGACGCCTCGCGCAACATCGAACGATTGCTGGATGTCGAACTCGAAGTCGTCGTGCGTTTTGGCCTGACGCAAATTCCGTTGCGCGAACTCGTGCGCATCGGTGTCGGTTCGATGATCGAACTCAATCGGCAAGTGGACGAGCCGGTTGAACTGCTCGTCAACAATCGTCCGCTCGCGCGCGGCACGGTCGTCGTTGTAGACGGCTATTACGGCGTGTGCATCACCGAAATCGGGCAACCGGAAGAGCGGCGGCAATCGCTCACGAAAATGTAACGCCCCACTTGGAGGATAACGTATGGAGCAACTCATTTCTCTTCTCGTGTTCGCTGGCATTTTGTTGTCAGTGCTGTCGGGATTGGCGAGCATTGCCTGCGCGCGCAAGCTGCGCGAATTGCTGCACAAACAACAGGTGCTGGCGACCGACATGGACTATCGGTTCAATGAAGTGCGGCAAAACTTCAATGCTTTGGCGCAGCACACCACTGCGCAATTGCAGCAGTTCGCGCAGCCACGACCACAGCCGCAACCACGACCACAGCCCGCGCCCGCTGAACCGGCTGTGGCGGTCGCCGCCGCACAAGCCGCCGGCACACGGCAAAGTGTGACCGAACGTCGTCATCGCGTGTTGACGCTGGCGCGACGCGGCATGGATGTCAAAGCCATCGCGCAAACGCTCGGTATGCCGCACGGCGAAGTCGGTTTGATTATCAGAATGAGCAACCCGAAATTCGGAGATTAAAAACGGCATGAATCACGGACTCTACACAGCTTTTTTGGGCATGCGCGCGCGGCAACGCACGTTGGAAACCATCGCCAACAATTTGGCCAACGCGGCCACCAGCGGCTTCAAGCGCGACACGCTGTTTCATCATTCGATTGAGATGGCCGAAGCCGCAATCTATCGCGCCGAAGATGCGGGCATCCAATTGCCGCCGCGCGTCATTGCGGCGGCACAAGGCAACGACCCATTGACGGCTGGCGCAGCCCCGCTTGACCCGAACGCAGCGGGCACGCCGACGACCGAGACGGTATATGAAGCCGCCGACCCGCCCGACGCCATCGCGCGTGTGTTCGGCATTATGTCCGGCAACGCGACGGATTTTGCGCCGGGCGTGCTGCGCGAAACGGGACGACCGTTAGACGTGGCGCTGGATGGTGATGGCTTTTTGGTCGTGCAAACGCCGCGCGGCGAACGCTACACGCGCGCCGGAGCGTTGACACTGGATGCGGCGGGGCAATTGGTCACACAACGCGGTGAATTGATCGTCGGCGAAAACGGCCCGATCACGATTCGACGCGGCAAAGGCGAACTTGGCATCGGCGCAGACGGCAGCGTGTCCGTTGATGGACAACCCGCTGGCAGACTCAAAATCGTGCGCTTCGACGATGTGCGCGGCGCGCTGAAAAAAGAAGGCGATTCGCTGTTTCTGGCGACGGGCAAAGAACAACCGCAGGACGCCAACAGCACGCGCGTCGTGCAAGGCGTGCTGGAACTCTCGAATGTCAACGCCGTCACCGAAATGGCCACGATGATGCACAACTCACGTGAATTCGATTCGCTGCAACGTTCGATCACGCTGATGATGAACGACATCGGACGCAAGATTGCGACGGAGGTTGGACGGGTATGAGTGGCCGGTGGTCGGTGGTCAGTGGTCGGTTGTTTTCTTTTCGGCAACTACGGTTTTGACGAAGAAACCACTAGCCACTAACCACCAACCACCAGCCACCAACCACCAGAAAGGATTTTATGTATCGAGCACTTTACACCGCTGCAACTGGCATGGGCGTGCAGCAACAAAACGTAGACAATATTGCCAACAATCTGGCGAACGCTTCCACTGTCGGCTTCAAGCGCGTGCGGTTGGAATTTCAAGACCTGCTCTATCAAACGCATCGCGCGCCGGGAGCGGCGGCGAACGCTTCGACGATCTTGCCCGTCGGCTTACAAATCGGACTCGGCGCGCGCACGATTTCGAGCGAACGCATTTTTGTGCAAGGCGATTTTCACCAAACGCAAAACCCGCTCGACCTCGTGATCGAAGGCAGCGGCTTTTTTCAAGTGCGCCAGCAAAACGGCGAACTCGCCTACACGCGAGCCGGGTCGTTTCACTTGAATGCCGAAGGACAAGTCGTGACCGCGACGGGCGAAACGTTGGAGCCTGCGATCACGATTCCACGCGAGGCCACTTCGATTACGGTTGCGACGGACGGCACGGTCAGCATCACGCTCGCGGGACAGACGAACGCGCAAAACGTCGGGCAAGTGCAACTCGCCACGTTTGCCAATGCGGCGGGGCTGGAATCGTTGGGGCGCAATCTTTTCAAAGAGACCGCTGCGTCCGGGCAAGCCACCGTCGGCGCAGCAGACACGCAGGGCACGGGCCGCATCAATCAAGGCTACATCGAAGGCTCGAACGTGAACGTCGTCGAAGAGTTGGTCAATATGATTTCGGCGCAACGCATTTACGAAACCAACTCGAAAGTCATCACCGCCGCCGACCGCATGCTCGGCACGATCAATCAGGCCGTCGGATGAAGCTTACGACATTTACAAATTACCTCAGCCTGGGGCTGGTTGCGATGTGCTTTGCGTTTGCCAACGCAAAAGCGCAGGTGGCGCAAAGCAACTCGCAGCCTGTCGTTCAAGTGGCAGCGGAAACCATCGCGCAGCAGGATCGCTTGACGCTCGGCGACATTGCGAAGGTCGCGGCGGAAAACGCGGAAACGGCGTCGCGCTTGCGTGCCATTTCGCTGGGTTATGCGCCGAATGTAGGCGTCACGCGCGAGATTGCGCGTGACCGCATTGCGTTGGCGCTGGCGGCAGCGGGCTTTGCCGCAGGCACAGTCCGGCTCGAAGCGCCCGTTGTCGCGCGCATTCGACGTGCCGCGCAAATCGTGGACGCCGTCCTGCTGCGCGAAGCCATCGAACACGCGACGCTGGACGAACTCAATGCGTCGGGCGCAACCGCGCGGTTGTCACGGTTGGAGTTGCCCACAAACATCGAAGCGCCCGCCGGCAAGCTCGACATTCGCGCGTCCGCCGGGCCGGCGCGCGATGTGTTTGCGCCGTTCACGGTCTTCGTCGAATTGTGGCAGGAAGGCCGCGTCGTCAAACGCTTCAATGCCATCGCGCAAGTTGAAGCCCACGCGCCCGTGCTCGTCGCCGCGCGTGAAATCGCGGAGCACACACGCTTGCGGCAGGATTCGTTCCAGCGCGAAGTCAAACGGCTGGAACGCCCGTTGAATCATTACGTCACCGAGGCGGAACGATTGCGCGGCACAGCCGTGCGACGGGCGCTGGCGCGCGGCGAAGCGATCACGACGGATGTCATCAGCGCCGAGATTGTCGTGCGTCCGGGCGATCAGGTGAAGATCATCGGACAATCGGGCGCGCTGCAATTGATGGTCACAGGCGAAGCCCGCGCCGCAGGCCGCATCGGCGACCGCATTCAAGTGAAGAACGTGCAATCGGGCGCGCTGCTGCAAGCCGTCATCGCGGACGAAGGCGTAGTGCGAATTCGCTTCTAGCGCGAATGAATAAACGTGCGAGCGCGCAGCGTTTGGAGTGCGACGGTCTCGACGTCGCTTTGGCTCCGAAGATTTGAAATTTGAAATTTGAAATTTGAGATGGGTCGGAGCCACAGCACTCCAAACGCTGTGCGTCTATGAGGAATTGATATGAATAAATTCTTTACCGCGTTGTTGCTCGCGAGCTTAGCCATCGCAATGACGAACGCTTCTGCTTCAGCACAACTCCGTTTGCCCTGGGTCAAAAAGAAAACCGCCAAACCGCGTGCTGAAGACAAAAAGAAAGCGGCCCAAAACGCCGCCAAAGAAGAGAGCGAACCGCCTGCGCAATTTGTGCAGGCGCAACCGGACGAAGCGATCATCGCCAATATTCAAGCACGTCCGGCCAATGGTTCGTTGTTCACCGCCGATGCGCAAGGCACGGATTTGCTCGGCGATTTTCGCGCGCGGCGCATCGGTGATTTAGTGTTTGTAGACGTGGTCGAAGGCAGTACAGCGAGTGTTTCTTCGGGGGCTAAACGTTCGCGCGATTCGGGCACATTGGGCGGACTGGTCACCGCCGCAGGCGCGCTGCCTGCGCCCGGAGCCGCCGTCATTGCCGGAGCCGCAGGCGCGTTGGGCAATCGTAAATTTGAAGGCAAAGGCAACACCAACCGCACGAGCGATCTGCGCTCACGCATTGCCGCGCGCGTGGTCGAAGTGTTGCCCAACGGCGACCTGCGCATCGAAGCTCTGAAAAGCGTCAAGATCAATCAGGAGACGGAAAAGCTGATGCTGGCGGGCATCGTGCGGCAACGCGATTTGACGAATGACAATGTCGTGCCGACGACGGCGGTCGGCGATTTGCGTGTCGAATTGAACGGCAAAGGCGTCGCTTCGGCAGACAACGCGCCGGGCTGGTTGTTTCGTTTGTTTGAGAAGATCACGCCGTTTTAGGAACGACTCAAGTCATGTTGCGCCGCGCGGAAACGCAACGTAACGCGATTTGCCAAATCGCGCTACATTTTCTGAGGAGACGTATCGGTATGAACCGCCATCAGCATTTAGCATTGCTTCTGTGCAGTTTGCTCGCCACCACCACCAGCGCGCAAAAAACCAATGATCGTTTGACGGTGCGCGTCAAAGACATTGCCGAAATCGAAGGCGTGCGCGGCAACCAATTGATCGGCTACGGGCTGGTCATCGGCTTGAATCGCACGGGCGACAAAGTGCAGCAGAATTTGTACGCGCGGCAGACGTTGCAAAATCTGCTGCAACGGATGGGCATTTCGACTTCGGTGGACACGCTGCGCCCGGAGAACGTGGCGACGGTGTTGGTGACGGGGACGCTGCCGCCGTTTGCGCGGCAAGGGTCGAAGATTGATGTGCTGGTTTCGTCCATTGGCGATGCGCGTTCGCTGCAAGGCGGCACGCTGATTCTGTCGTCGCTGAAAGGCGTGGACGGGCAAATTTATGCGCTCGCACAAGGCGCGGTTTCAATCGGCGGCATTGCGGCGGGCGATGCGGGAAACTCCGTTGACATCGGTCATCCAACGGTCGGGCGTGTTCCGAATGGCGCAACGGTCGAACGCACGGTCACTACAGATTTGGCGTCGAATGGAACGCTCACGCTCGTGTTGCGGCAGGATGATTTCACAACTTCGGCGCGCTTGAGCCGGGCGGTCAACGAAACGTTTGGCAGCGGCACAGCGCGTTCATTGGATGGCCGCAACATCGTCGTCAAAGTGCCCACGAAATACTTGGACGACAACGTCAGCTTCATCTCCGACCTCGAAACCGTGCGCGTGCAAACCGATGTCGTCGCCAAAGTCGTCATCAACGAACGCACCGGCACAATCATTATGGGCAGCAACGTGCGGCTTTCGTCCGTCGCGATTTCGCAAGGCGGCGTGACGGTGAAAATCGGCACGGAATTCGATGTGTCGCAGCCGGGCGCGTTCTCGAAAACAGGCGAGACCGCTGTGACGCCGAAAGTGGACATCAAGGTCAAAGAGCGCAAACCCGAATCCGTCATCTTGCCGGACGGCGCAACGGTCGAAGAAGTCGTGCGCGGACTGCGCGCAGTGGGCGCGACAGCTCGTGACATCATCAGCATTCTGCAAGCGATCAAAGGCGCAGGCGCGCTCGCGGCGGATTTGGAATTGCAATAACTGGTGGCTGGTGGTCGGTGGCTAGTGGTTGGTGGTTGGCACTCAGCAATTCATCGTGTTTTCTTTTTTCTGAGCTATGAACTTTTCACGTATTGAAGCGCCTGCTTCACCTAACCTCACACCAAATGAATTGGTCGCACGACGAACCGCGATGGAGTTCGAGGCGTTGTTGCTCACCCAACTCACGGCGGCGCTGAATCCAACCTCGGACGAAGGCGAAGACGCGGTGTTCAGCAACACGGGCGCGGACATGTACAAGCAAATGTTCAGTGAGCAAATTGCCAAAGTCATGGCCAACAACGGCGGCATCGGTATCGCCGACACGATTCTGCGTCAGTTGCAAGCCAAAGCTTCTGACAAAACGCCCGCGCTCGAACGCGCGATGCAAGCCGCCAATGCCGTGAAGCAGGAAGCCAGCGCCATCCCCGCGCTCAAAATCAACGCTGTAACCGAAGCCGAAGAAATGCCGACCGCGTGGCAAGCGCCGGTCGCAGGCCGTATCACCTCGCAGTTTGGGCGGCGCGTTGATCCGCTCAGCGGCGAACATCGCGCGCATCACGGCATTGACATCGCTGCGCCGCGTGGCACACCGATTGGCGCGGCGTCAGCGGGCACGGTCATCTTCGCCGGACGGCGCGGCGGCTACGGCAACACGGTCATCATTGAGCAAACGGACGGCAAACAAACGCTCTACGCGCACGCCGAGCAACTGCTCGTGAACGTCGGCGAGCAAGTCGCTGCGGGGCAAACCATCGCTACTGTAGGTTCGACCGGACGCTCGACCGGGCCGCATTTGCATTTTGAAGTCCGCGAAAACGGACAACCCGTAGACCCCGCAACGACGTTCGCTAAAGATTTTGTGTTTGACCGCCGATAAGCTCAGAGAAGTCGGTCAATCCGACTGATCTTGTTACGGAGGCGCGAACATGAACTCACTAAAATTGAACGGAACGAACGATATTGAATTGGTGCGCACCACGCTCCGACCGGAAGTCGGTCGTGAGGCGGAAGGCACGGTGGCAACTCACCCCGAAGCAGGTCATCCCGCTCCCGCACCAGAAGGAATTAAAGACGTGATCAAAGTCTCAGATCGTGCGACGGCAATCCGACATCTGGTCGAACGAGTCAGCCAATTGCCAGAGGTGTGGAGTGAACGGGTCGAACAGTTGCGCATACAAGTGCAAACCGGCACGTATCAACCGGATGTCGGCGCAATTGCGGATGCGCTGCTGAAAGGCGAAGGATGAACGAAGAATTGATTATTCAGGCAACCGAATTGATGCAGGAACAAACGCAAGCCTACGGACGACTCCAATCGGCTTGCACACAACTCACAGCGGCATTGGCCGAGAGCAATCCTGAGATGATTGCGGCGGTGGTGCGCGCCGGAGAAACCGAATTGCTGGAAATGCGCGCGCGTCTGTTGCGGCTGATGTTCAAGCTCACGAAGTTTGCTGATGCGCGCGCCGCCGCGCCGGACAGCGTGCCGATCAGTTCGCCCGTGCGCACAGCGTTCAGCCAGGCGTCACACGAATTGCAAACCGCTGCGCAAGCCTACCAACAGGTCGGCGGGCGCGCTTCGGCGTTGGCGATCAACGGCGCGATGTTTTCTTCGGTCTGCATTGAACTCTTCGGCATTCAACCCACCACATATCGAGCGCCATACACGCGGCGCGGTGAAGGGAGATCATGGGCGTAAATTTTTCTGTCTTTGAAATTGGACGACGCGCGTTGCGCGCCGCGCAGACGGGCGTGAACGTCACGAGCCACAACATCGCCAATGTCAATACGCCGGGCTACTCGCGGCAATCCGTGCAGCTTTCGGCGTCGCCACCGGACGAAGGTTACGGCTGGTTGCTGGGCACCGGCATCAACATCGGCACAGGCGTGACGGTGGACGGCATCAAAGGCCACCGCGATCAATTCATCGCCACGCGCTTGCAAACCGAAACCGCGATCAATGGACGTTTGACGGCAGAACGCGATGCGCTCGCGCCAGTCGAAGCGGCGCTCAATGACGCCGACCGAGGCGGCATCGGCACGGCACTCAAAAACTTCTTCGGCGCGTTCCGTGATTTGGAAGCAAATCCGGCTTCTACCGCCGTGCGGACGTCCATCGTCGAAAAAGGCAACGCGCTGACTTCGGCATTTCGCTCGACGCGCGCGCGCTTGGTGGAGATTCGCGGACAAGCCGATCAGGACGTGCGCGCGACGCTCAACACGGTCAACGACCTCGCGGAAAAAGTTGCCAAACTCAACCAGCAAATTCGCACGGCGGAAAACAACGGCGTCAACAGTTCCGACCTGGTTGATCAGCGCACGGAGTTCATCAATCAAATCGCCGAACTCACGGGCGCGCGCTCCACGACCAATGCCGACGGCACGATCACGCTGACGTTGGGCGATGGGAAAGCGTTGGTGTACGGCGATCAGGTCGCTACGCTGACCGCTGCCAACACGCCGCCAGACGGCTTGGCGACGATCAATATTGATGGGCAACCGGCGGTCATCAGCGATGGCCAATTGCGCGGTTTGCAAAACGCGATCAGCGGCATCAGCGGTCAAATTCAAACGCTGGACGATTTGGCCGCATCGCTGGCCGGGCGCGTCAACACAGTGCATGCGACCGGCACAGACCTCAACGGCAATGCGGGCGGCGCGTTTTTTGCCACGCCTGCGAGCGGGCCAGTGACAGCAGAAAACATTGATGTCGCCGCCGCGATCAAAGCGAATCCGCGTCGCGTCGTAGCTGCCGCGAGTGGCGCAGGCGGCGGCGACTCAAGCGTCGCGCGCAGTGTCGCCGAATTGTTGAGCGATACGACATCCGTCGTCGGCGCAACGACCGGATCGTACACGAATATCTTCGCCTCGCTCGTGTCGTCCGCCGGGGCAGCCGTCAAAGCTGCCGACGATGAATTGGCGACGCAGGCCGTGATCTTCGCGCAGACGCAAGCGCAGCGCGATTCCGTGTCGGGCGTTTCGCTCGACGAAGAAGCCATCAACTTGTTGCAATATCAAAAAGCCTACGAAGCCGCTGCGCGATTCTTGCGTGTGGCGGACGAGATGACGCAAACGATTTTGCAATTGGGGCAGTAGGATTGCGATTTGAAATTTGAAATTTGAGATTGCTGGTTTCACGAGCCGCCATTCTCCATTTGCGAGCCTGAACGGCGCGCATTCTTCATTCTTCCTTCTTCCTTCTTCATTGTTTTCAGAGGGACTCCCCCGCCAAACAATGAAAAAGGAAAAAGGGAAAATGTCGCGGTCACAGTTCCCCATTGAGAATGGCTGTTTCACGAGCAGCAAGCGCAAGAACCTATTGGATTTTTATGGTATTTCGAGTTACAGACACCGCGAGCAGCGCGCGCCAGACCCGTCAAATCGCCACCGCGCGACAACGTGTTTCGACCGCGCAGGAACAGCTTGCGAGCGGCAAGCGCATCAATCGTCCGTCCGATGATCCAACGGGCGCAGACACGGTCATTCGTTTGCGCACGGCGCAGGCGGCGTTGGAAAAATTTGTGAACAATGCGGCGAGTGCGAAAGAATCGTTGCAAGTGGGCGATGACGTGCTGAATCAATATCAAGAGGTGCTGGATCGCGCGCGCGC
>CAZWAK010000022.1:14517-34439 GCA_964631865.1 uncultured Heliobacteriaceae bacterium
GAATCGTTCGTGTCGGATGCGACCGGAACCATTCTGGACGCGCTCAAAGCGGCTTCCGCAGCGATTCGTGGCACGGGCAACGCCGCAGCAGACCGCGCGACGATTCGCACGACCATGGATCGGCTGAATGATTTCTCAACATTGTCGAATGCCGCGCGCACCAAGCTCGGCGAGCGGTTGAATCATCTCGATGAAATCACCGAACGATTGACACAGTACAATCTCTCGGTCGAGCAAACCGTGCAACGCATCGAAAACGTTGATCTGGCCGAAGCCGCCGTGAAGCTGACGGAAACGAATACGGCGCTCGATGCGATTCTGCAAGCCTCGGCGCGTTTCGGTCGTCGTTCGCTACTGGATTTTCTGGGGTAACAAACCATGCAAACGATTCGCGTACAAGGCACGGATTTGGCGTACGAAGAAAAAGACATTCTCAAGTTTGACGAAGGCTTGATCGGCCTGCCGCAACTGCGCCAGATGGTCTTGATTCATTACACAGAGATTGCGCCGCTGCTGTTGCTCTGTTCGTTGGAGCAGCCGGACGTGAGCTTTCTGATGCTGGAGGCCAACGCACATTTTCCTGACTACGCGCCGCAGTTGCCGCCCAACGTCCGAAAGCAATTGGGGCTGGCCGATGGAGAAGCGCCGGTCATCTTGACGACCGTGACGATTGCGCCCGAATGGACAAAATCCACGATCAATCTGCGTGCGCCGTTGGTCATTGCGCCGACAACGATGCGCGGGGCGCAAATCGTTTTGACAGAGAGTCATTATCAACTGGCGGAGCCGCTGCCCGCACTCGAACAAACGGCAGTAGGAAAATAGAAGCCATGCTCGTACTCACACGCGCCATCGGAGAAAAGTTAGTGATCGGCAACGAAGTCGTCGTTGAAGTCCTGGCGATCACGGGCGACGCGGTCAAGCTTGGGATCTCCGCGCCGCGCGAAACGTCCGTGCATCGCTACGAAGTCTTTGCTGAAATTCAAGCCGCGAACAAAGCTGCCTCCGCCCCTGCCCTGCCCAATGTCGTAGAAACACTGGCGGCACGACTACGCGCCCGCGAAGAAGACTAGCCCTCGAAAGTGAATGCGTATGAAACGTCCTGATCTGGCGATCCCGCTCGGCGCAGCCGTCGGGCTGGCGGCCATTTGTGTTGGGGCCTGGATGGAAGGCGTCCGGTTAGGGTTTTTGTGGCAGCCCGCCGCCGCGTTGATCGTGTTTGGTGGCACAACAGGCGCGATCCTGATTCGACGCGGTACGGCGGGACTCGGCGCGATTTTGCGCGGCGTGGCGAGCTTGTTCTTCGATGTGGGCAAAGAGGAAATGGAAGCGACCAAAGCACGGCTGACGTGGCTGGCACGATTGGAACGCCGCGAAGGCGCACAGGCCTTGGAAGCCCAAGCCACGACGACCAACGACCCGCTCGTCGCGCAAGCGTTGTCGTTGATTTCACAGTACGCCGAACCCAAGTTGGTGCGCGAACGGCTCGAACGAATCCTCGATCACGAAGACGAACACGGCTTGCGCGATGTGATGACGTTGGAAGGCGCAGCGAGTTATGCACCTACGTTCGGCATCGTCGGCGCGGTGTTGGGTTTGATTCAGGTGTTGCGCGCGTTGGCTGATCCGTCGCAATTGGGCGTCGGCATTGCGACCGCATTTGTCGCTACGATTTACGGCGTCGGCGTAGCAAATTTGATTTTGTTCCCGCTGGCTGCGCGGATGCGTGAACGGCACAACAATTACATGCGACAGCGCGAAGCCATCGCCGAAGCGTTGATCGCACTCGCCGCGCACGAAACACCGAGCGTCATTACGCGCAAGTTCGCGGCTGACATCGAACTCACATTGCGCAAAGAAAAAGCGTTTCTCTGATGAATCACCGCACGACCAGTTGGCGCAGTCAACGCGCCCTCAAACGCCGCATCGAAAGCGCCGAGCCGCACGAACGCTGGATGATTTCGTACGCCGATTTGGTGACGTTGTTGTTCACGCTGTTTGTGGTGTTGTATGCCGCTGCCGATCGCGAACGGGCGAGCCAAGTCGCACAAGCCGTAACGGCTGCGGTCAGCAATCAACCCACACCGCCGCCGGACGGACGCGGTGTGCTGCCTGGCAGTCAAGCGGTGAACGAAACGCGCGCGGCGATGGAACGCGCGTTTGCGGCGAACCCGACGTTGCGGGCGCGGGCGCGCATTGTCGGAGCGAAAGACGGCTTCACGGTGTCGCTGGCCGAAGCGGGATTCTTTGCGCCGGGCGAAGCCAATGTGCGCGAGGATGCGCAGTCATTGGTCACGGTGATTGCCGATGCGTTGCGCGATTCGCCCGCTCAATTGCGCATCGAAGGCCACACGGATTCGACGCCGATTGCCAACGCGCGTTACCCATCGAATTGGGAACTGTCTTCGGCGCGTGCGTCAGTCGTGCTGGGGCAATTTCTGGCGCGCGGCATGCCGGCGGCGCAACTTTCGCTGGCCGGTTATGGTGGCGAGCGCCCCATTGCCAACAATGCCACGCCCGAAGGCCGCGCCTTGAATCGGCGCGTGGATTTGGTCATTCTGCACGGCACGGAATAACGTCTTCGCCAAGAAAAATACTCCTTGCGCTCAACTCTTCCTTTCTTCTTGCCGATGATATTCCTCGCAGGGGCGTTACGTGCGCCCGATGACCGAGCCGATCAGTTAGAAAAACTGACCATAGAAAACCAAGTCCGTTCGGCACAAGTTCCCTCATCCGCGAAAGCGCAACCAATGAGCGCGGTGAATCACGATCCGCGCTCATTGGTATGCCGTGTCGGAAGCCCGCCGTAGATGACCAATAGCCTTGCCGTCAGGTAGGGGGAATCCTTTAGTCTCATAATTTCGTGAATACTGGAGAGTTATGACAGATGTCCAAAAAACGGGACAGAACGCCGATGGGCACAAAGCGCCGGGGGCACGACTGGCGGCGCGCAGTTCTCAATACCGTAAATTTCTGCTCAAGTTTTTTTCGCTTCAGTTCGATAAGAACTCCGTGTGAGGCAGTGCGCTTCGCACAGGTCATCTTAAACTACCGCCAAGGCAAGGACGCTGCGGCTCTTTCTGTTCACGGAGGAACATTATGTCAGTTTCACTTATCAACAATCTGGGATCGCTCGCTTCCCAAACCCGCCTGAATTCTACCGGCAACAAACTCAATGCCACGATTCAACGTCTCTCGTCGGGTCTGCGCATCAACAGTTCCGGCGACGACGCGGCGGGCTTGGCCATCGCCAACAAATACCGCAGCGACATCTCCATCCTCAATCAAGGTATCCGTAACGCCAACGACGGGCTTTCAACCTTGCAAATCATTGACGGCGGCTTGAACACGATTTCCGGTCTGTTGGATCGCGCCGCCACGTTGGCTACGCAATCCGCGTCGGGCACGTTCAGTGGCGACCGCGACATTCTGCAAGATGAGTTCACCAAAGTGCTGGATGAAATCACCCGCCAAGCCGAAAACATCGGCCTGGTTAGTGGCGGAACCTACAACAATCAACTGTCCGTCATCATCGGCGGCGGTACGGACACCTACGCGGCGACTGGCTCGAACGCGGGCGTGACGATAGATTTGTCGGGTTCGTCGAATCGTGTGGATTCGACCAGCCTGGGCTTGAATAACCTGGACATCGGCGTGGGCACGGGCAACGTCACGGGCGACAATGCGTTGACCACGTTGACCGCCGCCGAAACGCTGACGTTCCAGTATGTAGATTCGGGCGGCGCGTTGGCTTCGACGACGGTGTCATTGTCCGCAGGCGCATCAGCCGCGCAAGTGGTGGACGCGATCAACGCGAATGCAACCTTGAGCACGTACGGGATTGAAGCTTCGTTGGACAGCAGCAACAAACTGGTGTTGTCTTCGGCGAAACTCTTCACCGTTAGTTCCAGCGTGGCCGATGGCGCGGGCCAGACGGGCATCGGCGGCAACGGTGCGGCAGCCAATGACCTTGCCATCAGCAGCGCCGTCAACTACGTCAGCAAAGCCGTCACCGCAGGTGCCAACGCGGCGACGACGCAAACCTTGAGCTTCACGGGCGAAGAAATCGGCTATGCCAATACGTCCTACGACGTTACGTTCACAGCCGCCGCCTCAGCAGCCAACGGTGCGACCGCCGCCGCCAATGCGGTGAACAACGACTTGACGCTGCGTTCCAAAGGCATCTACGCCATTGTGGACAAAGCCGACAGTTCCAACATTCGTATCGTCTCGCTGAGCAACTTCAACCTCGCCATCAGCAGCAGCACAGGCGCAGTGGCCGCCAACACCAACATTGACTCTCTCCAATCGCCGACGGCGGCGACGGCGGGCACGTTGACCGGCGGTGTGGCGGGCGCGAAAGAAGCCCTGGACGCGCTGGCGGATGCAATTGCGGATCTCGGTACGGTGCAAGGCGTCGTCGGTTCGGGACAAAATCGGCTGCAACAGGCCATTGACCTGGCGACCTCGCAGATCACGAACTTCCAGTCCGCCGAATCACGGATTCGTGATGCGGACGTTACGTCCGAAGCTTCCAACCTGGCGCGGCTCTCGGTGTTGCAACAGGCTGGTGTCGCGGCCCTTGCACAGGCGAACCAGTCGAGTCAGGCCGTCCTGTCACTCCTGCGAGGATAACTCTCAGGCGTGATCGCTAAAAGCTTACGTTTGGCGAGAGCAGCGTGGCGAGTTACTGGTTCACAGTAACTCGCCCTTGCTCCATTCGCCAGCCTAGCTGTGGAGGCACAATGCAAGTCGAATCTTTTACTACCGCTCTTCCTTTCACTCCGGTGAGTCAGGTCGGATCAGACGCCAGCCTGAAAACCAGCTCATCGGCGGTGGAAACGCCTGCTGTGCCCGTGCGAAGTTCGCAGAGCACGGAGGACACCAGTTCCTTCCCGCAGAAAGACGCGGCGCAACTGGAGAAAATCACGAAGCAAATCCAGGACACCATCCAGGATGCGAATATTTCTCTTCGGTTTAGTCGTGATGAGGAATCAGGAGCCATCGTCGTTAAATTTGTGGATCAGCAATCCGGCGAGGCGATCCAACAAATTCCTTCGGAAACTGCTCTGCGCCTGGCCGCTGTGTTGGGCAAGTTGCAAGGGCAATTCTTCAACCAAAAAGCATAGATGAAGGTTCGGAGGTTCTCGCGCTGAGAACCTCCTTCTTTGTTTGGCTCAAACGAACTCAAACAGGAGAAGGCACGTATGGCCGGCATTGCCAGCTTTAGCGGATTGGGCAGTGGCATTGACTTCAGCAAATTGACGGACGCCATTCTGGCTGAACGGAGCCGTCCGATCAGCCAGCTCCAATCCCGCAGCAGCCAACTCAGTAAGCGCAACGACGCTTACAAACAACTCAACACCAAACTCGCCACGCTCACCGAAGCAGCCAATGCACTCACCAGCCAAGACCTCGGCAATGGACGTCTGGCGTCGTCCACCGCGACCGACAAAGTCACGGCTTCGGCAGCCGCTTCCGCCGCCACCGGCACGTTCAGCTTGTCCGTCACACGCCTCGCCAGCAGTTTGACGCAGTCTTCGCGCGTCTATGCGGCAACGACCACTGCCGTCCTGGCCGGAGGAGCCACGACCGCTACGTTTGAGTTACGCCTGGGCGGCGCAACAGAAGGTACAGAAATCACGATTGATGCGACGAACAACACGCTGGCGGGTTTGCGCGATGCTATCAATGCGGCCAACGCAGGCGTGACGGCCACGATTGTGGCGACGGATGTCGCGGGCACACAAAACAAATTGGTACTGACTTCTGCCGCAACGGGCAGCACAGGTCGAGTCGAACTGGTCGAGACGACTGCGACCGGAACCCAGGCGGATTTGGCGCTGACGTCGTTGAATCTGCCCGGCGGGAGTTTTTCCGATCTGGACGCCACCTTCACACTCAATGGGCTGGCGCTCACTCGTTCCTCCAACACCGTGTCAGACGCGGTTTCCGGCGTGACCTTCAATCTCGTCAACACCGGCAGCGCCACCGTCACCGTGTCTTCCAGCAAAACCGATCTCGAAGCCCGCTTGCGCAGCTTCGTCAATGCCTACAACGACGTCCAGGACATCATCGCCGGGCAATACACCGCTGGCAGCAGCGGGCGACCCGCAGGCACGTTGGTCGGCGATGCCACGCTGCGGACAGTGCAAACACAACTCCGCAACGCCCTCAATCTGAGTTCCACCACCAACGGCGGAGCCTTCGACAATTTGACCCAATTGGGCATTGGTCGCAGCGAAGAGGGCAAATTAACGCTGGACGAAACGACGCTCAGTTCGGCCTTGACTAACTCTTTCAGCGATGCCCGCGCCCTGTTGTCCGGCTTGTCCAGCACGGACACAGGACTGGCCAACACTTTTTATGAGACCTTCAAAAACCTCAGCGATAGCACGACCGGGCTGGTGAAAAACGCCATCACCGGCAACGAAACGTCTATCAAAACCATCGAGAAAACCGTCAGCGATCAACTGGCACGCCTCAGCAGTCTGCGACAATCCTTGACCAAACAATTTGCCGCTGTAGATGCCGCGATCAACCAATTGAACGGACAAGGCACAACACTAACGAATCTGTTTGAGGCGCAGCGACAAAGCACCAAATCCAAATAAACCTAATGAAAATGTGCCGTAGCGCGATTTGGCAAATCGCGCTACTTTTGAGGAGATCAACCAATGTCGAATCGAGTGAATCCGTTGGCGGCCTACGGGAAAATCGCCAACGCGGAAACCAATCCGATGCAGCAAATCATTATGCTCTACGATGGCGCGAGCAAGTTTCTGCGTCTGGCAGCGACGGACATCGTGGTGGGCGATTTGGCCGCGAAGGCGGAACACTCCAATCGCGCGCTCGACATCATCACTTACTTGCAATCTATTCTGGACTTTGAGCGGGGCGGCGACGTCGCACCCGCGCTGGATGTGTTTTATACGAGCTTGATGCTGCAAATTTTGAAAGCGAGCGCGGCGTTGGACAGCCATTTGATGGAACAGGCCGCCGAGCTGTTGCAGCCCGTCCGCGACGCCTGGGCCGCGCAGGCTCCCGCGACGATGCCCGCCGCAGCCCTCGCCGTACAGCCCTCGCTGACCGGCTCACACCAACTGATCGCCTAGCACCACCTTGCATTCCACTGCTATGACCACCGCATCCAACCTTGTTGCCGAAGCCGATTCCTTGTTTGATTTGTTGCTGGCGCAATGCACCGATTTGGAAACGTTGTTGGTGCTGGCGCGGGGCGAAACCGCTGCCGTCGAGGAGCGGAATTTCGATGAACTCATCCGCATCACCGCCGAACGCGCGACGTTAGGCGAACGCTTGGAAATCTATCATCAGCAGATTGCCGAACTGCGCCAACGACTCGGCTCCGCCGCCGAACGTGCGCTGACAAGCCCCGTCGCTCTGCGCATCGCAGAGTTGGTGAACAGCGTGCAGACGCAGGATCAGCAGACGCAGCCTTTATTGCTTAGTGTTCGAGAAGAAATTGGGGAAGAGAGAAAGAAGCTGAACCACACGACACGCAGTCTGACGGCGTATCTCAACGAGGGCCGAATGCCCGCTGTCGCGTGCGATCAACTGGCCTGACATTCTTCTAACAAATCGTCTTCCGCATCCGGTTGCAGGCGTTTCAATTTCTCGGCAAAGGTCGTCCGTTTCATATGCAACAGTTTTGCCGCGCGCACTTTATTGCCGCCCGTTTTCTTGAGCGACTTCAACAGCAATTCGCGCTCGACCGTTGCCACAATGGCTTCGTAGCTCAAACCTTCATCGGGAATCGCCACAGGAATCGCCGCCGCAGGCAAGCTCGTTTCGGCGAGCGGCGTGCTGACGCCGAATTCCGCGCCGCCGCGCACTTCTTCCGGCAAATCGTGCAATTGAATTTCCAGCCGTCCGCCCGACAATGCCGCCGCGCGTTCCATCGCGTTTTGAAGCTGGCGCACATTGCCCGGCCAATAATAGTGATTCAAAGCGTCCCAGGTTTCCGCCGCAATGGTCTTCGGCGGCAAGCTGGCACTCGTACAGAAGCGCGCCAACAACTGCTTCGCCAACGGTTGAATGTCGTCGCGGCGCAACCGCAGCGCAGGCAAACGCAGATGCACGACATTCAAGCGGTAATACAAATCGCGGCGGAAGCTGCCCTCGCTCACGCGCTTTTCCAAATCCGCGCTCGTGGCCGCGACGATGCGCACATCCACTTTTGTCGTGCGCGACGATCCCAATTTTTCAAATTCGCGCTCCTGCAACACGCGCAGCAGCTTGGCCTGCAACGGCAAACTCATGTCGCCGATTTCATCCAGAAACAACGTGCCGCCATCGGCTTGCTCAAAGCGTCCGACCCGCGCGGCGTGTGCTCCGGTGAACGCGCCTTTGACGTGGCCGAAGAGTTCGTCTTCGAGCAATTGTTCGGGAATCGCCGCACAGTTCAGCGCAACCAACGGACGATGACCGCGCGGACTGTGTTGATGAATCGCGCGCGCGACCAATTCTTTGCCTGTGCCGGTTTCGCCTGTGATGAGAACCGTCGTATTGAACGGCGCGATGGAGGTCGCCTGGGTCAACAGCGTGCGCATCACGTGCGACTCGGCCACGATGTCTACGGGAGTCATGCCGCTGCCTGCGCTCGACAGCGCCTGCCGCGACACTCGTTCGGCAGCCACGCTGAGCGCGCTCAGCAAATCTTCGGCGGCCAGCGGCTTCATCAAAAACTCGGTCGCGCCGCGCTTCATCGCTTCGACCGCCGTTTCGATGGTGGCGTGCGCCGTGATGACAATCGTAATGATGCCGGGACGCAAACGCGGGCAATGTTGCAACAGATCAAGCCCGGACATGCCCGGCAAATTGAGATCGAGCACGACAATATCGAACGGTTCTTTTTCCAGCCGCTCCACCGCTTCTTCCGCACTCCGCACCGCCGTTGCAAAGTATTCGGGCACGACGGATCGCAGCACCAGGTCACGCACTTCCAGATCAGCTTCAACCAATAAAATCCGTGTCTTCATCACAGGGAACCGAATCGGCGCACGCAGTTGTCAGTCGGCGCATACAAGAAATTACGACTGTCTTCCAGGGGGGAAACATGGTTTGCGGGTTCGTAGGAGCCGCTGGAAAAATCAGTCAGGGAAACATTCGTGGGCCAGCATTTTGAGGTTCAAGGGCTGTTCAGGGTTGTGTCGGGTACCGAGGCAGGCGGCAGTTTAGCGAAAACTTGAGGTATTGCAAGAAGAAAATATGAGAATGTGACAAAAGCTCGGCTGCTTTCGGTCAATTTGACGGTGGCTTCGCGTTCAGGGTGACGAAATCACGGCAGTCGCTTGAGGAAATGTCGGCGCGCTGGCAGCCGAGCGTGCCCTGTTCTTCCCTCCATTTGAACTAACCCCAACCATTTCAGCAATTATCTTTCAGGCACGTCGGTTGCTTAGGCTGCCGATGGAGGTATGGGACTATGGACGCACCGGGTCTGGACAGAATTACCCATTTGTTATCGCAGTTTTTAGACGTACACAGCCGTCGCGCGCAAATCGTGTCCAGCAATCTGGCCAACTCGGACACGCCCGGCTATCAAGCACAGGAACTGGAGTTCACCGATTACCTGGAGCAAGCCACTGAAGCTGCTTTGATGCCCGGCTCGCGCAGCACAACCGCCTCGCTGGAACACACGCCGCGCGTCATCGCGCAAGCCAATCGTGTGTCCGGGTTGGATGGCAACAACGTGGACGCGGGATACGAAATGGCCACGCTTTCCAACGCAGGCATGAACTATTTGACCGGCACGACGATGCTGCAATCGCGGATTCGCACGCTGCGGATGGCCATTCGGGAAGGAAGGTAACGGGGTGATTTCAGATTTGAAATTTGAAATTTGAAATTGCCGCATCAGTAACTATGTCACTCTTCACCATCTTCAAAATTTCCTCGCAAGGCATGACGGCGCAGCGCGAGCGATTGGAAACAGCGGCGGCGAATTTAGCCAACGCGCACTCCACGCGCACCAACGAAGGCGGGCCGTATCGTCGCCGCGACATGCTGTTTGAAACCGTGCCGATGCCGCCGCAGAACCCTTTTTCGGAAGCGCCGTTTGCAGCGTCAAGCAGTTTGTTTGCCGATGCACAAGCGGGCGTACCGCAGGGTGTGCGCGCCAGCACGGAGTTGGCATCGCCCGATCAATTCATTCGTCGCCTTGATCCGAGCCACCCGGATGCAGACGCCGATGGCTATATGAAATTGCCCGACGTAGACCCGCTCGAAGAAACCGTCAATATGATCTCCGCCGCGCGCTCGTTTGAAGCCAACGCTACGGCTTTCAATACGGCGAAAGAACTCGCGCGCGCGACGCTCAAGTTAGGTGAATCGTAATGAAAACAGATGGAACATTGGCGATGACGATGCCCACGCCGATTGCCTCGCCCACGCTGGCTGGCTCAATTCTGGGCGCTGGCTCGTCGTCGTTTGGCGAATATGTGAAAACGTCGGTCGAGGCGTTGGATCGCAAGCAAAAAAACGCGGAGCAGGAAATCGGCAAAGCCGTCACGGGCGAATCGCAAGACCTGCATCGCACCATCATCGAATTGCAAACCGCCGATCTCAGCTTTCAATTGGCGTTGCAAATTCGCAACAAATTCATCAATGCCTTTGAAGAGGTAATGCGAATGCAGGTGTGAGTTTATTGGTACAGTACAGGGAGCGGTAGCGACCTGATAGTCGCCCGATAACTCGCTGCACTGCACCAACTCCCACCAGGTCGCTACCGCTCTCTGTACTGTACCGAATGCCCGAATTTCTCTCGCAATGGATCGCTTTGTGGAACCGGCTCACGCGGCGGCAACGCATCAGTGTTGGCGCGGCGGTGGCAGGCACGATTGCCTTGATGGGGACGCTGGTGTATTTCGGTTCGCAAACCGAATACGGCGTGTTGTTTTCTGACCTCAAGACTACCGACGCGCAAGCGATCATCGAACAATTGAAAGCCTCCAACGTGCCGTATCGCCTCTCAGGCGGCGGCGCGACGATCAGCGTGCCCTCCGAGCGCGTGCCAGAACTGCGTTTGCAAATGGCTTCGTCAACACTCACGGGCGGGCATGTGGGCTTCGATATTTTTGACCGCGCCAATTTCGGCGCGACAGATTTCTCGCAAAAAGTGAATTACCAACGCGCGCTCGAAGGCGAACTGGCGCGTACGCTGGAAGGTCTGGACGAAGTCGAAACCGCGCGCGTCCACATCACGCCGCCGCGCGAATCGGTCTTTGCCGAAAAGAAAGAAAAGGGCAAAGCGTCGGTCGTGTTACGAATGCGACAAGCCCGCGAATTGTCGCGCGAACGCACCGATGCCATCGTCAATCTCGTCGCGTCCTCAGCCGAAGGACTTGATCCGGCAGACGTCACCGTGATGGACAATCGCGGACGTTTGTTGTCTGCGCCGGGACGCAATACCGGAGCCGCCGCAGGTGCGAATGTCTTCAATTCGCATCTCGAAGCGCGGCAAAAACTCGAAACCGAAACCGCCGCGCGCATCATCGCGTTGCTCGAACCCGTCGTCGGCAAAGGCCACGTGCAAGCCGATGTAGCCGCCGATGTAGATTTCAGTCAGGTCGAACAAACCGAAGAAAAATACGATCCGCAATCCGCCGTCATTCGCTCGCAGCAAAGCTCGGCAGAATATCGCACGCCCGGCGCAGGCGTCATCGGCGGTGTAGTCGGCGCACGCGGCAATGATCCCGGTTTGCGCGTTCCGCCACCCACGCCCACGCCCACGCCCACACCAACGCCCAACGCATCAGGGCAACCCGTCGCCACGCCGCAACCGACGCCTGCGATGCCGCCGCAACTCGCGCCCGACCAGCGCAACGCGGCGACGCTCAATTATGAAATTGACAAGACCGTGCGGCGCACGATTGGCGGCTTGGGGCGCGTCACACGTCTGTCGGCTTCGGTGTTGGTGGATCACAAAGCCGTGAACGGTGCGTCCGTCGCGCGTGCGCCCGAAGAGTTGAAGCGGATTCAGGATTTGGTCGCAGCGGCAATTGGCATTGACACGAAACGCGGCGATCAAGTCGTCGTCGAATCGTTCCCCTTCAACAAACTCGACAGCGAAGCGAGCAAGCCGTCGTGGCTGGAGCGCTATCGCGATATGGTGATGACGGGGATCAAATACGGCTCGCTCGTGCTGGCTGCGCTGTTATTGATTTTCTTCGTCGTGCGCCCGGCGCAAAAAGCCCTCAAAGCTTCCAGTGAACCGGAACCCAAATTGTTGGCGGCAGCGGAAGTCGCCGAAGCCAAAGACGCGGTGACAGAAGGCACCTCCCAACTCGAAGAGCGCCGCGACAATCAATTGGAAGCGCCCGCGTCCGACGCTGCCACCGTCGCGCAACTGTTGGGCGACAACACGCCGCGCACCGTGGCCGAATTGGAGGCCGAAATGAAGTCTCAACAAGAAGCGAAACAGAACGACAAAGCCGCTGAATCGGCAGCGTCCGGCGCAACCAAAGTGGAGTTGTCTTCGCCGCTGGTTTTGCGCGAACGATTGACCGAACGCAGCCGCCAGGAACCGGAACTCGTCGCAATGACCTTGCGCACGTGGCTGCACGAAACTAGGAACTAACTATGGCTGAAGTAGCAACCGCAGCACAAATGCTGGAAGCCCTCGACGAGGAGGAAGAAGTTTCCTCGTCGCTTCCTGTCGTACAAGCTGGCAACGCGCTGCGGCGCTTGGCGGAAAGCGTGCCGGGCACGCGCAAGGCAGCGATTTTATGTGCTTCGCTGGACGACGAGGCGATCAGCGAAGTCTTCCGCTATTTGGAGGAAGACGAAGTGCAAGCCATCTCGCGCGAACTGGCGTCGTTGCAGCAAATTCCGGCGGAAGTCGCGCACGAAGTGTTACAGGAATTCGAGCAACTGCTGACCGCGCGCAACTATGTCATCACGGGCGGCATTGATTATGCCAAGCGGCTCATCACCAAAGCCTACGGCCCGGAAACCGCGCGCCGCTTGCTGGATCGCATCACGCGCTCGCTCGAATCTACGGTCGGCTTCGATGCGCTGCAAAAAATTGATCCGCAGCAACTCTCGAAACTCTTTCAGAACGAACATCCGCAAACCATCGCGCTCGTGCTGGCACATCTGGAACCGCAAACGGCAGCCGCGACGTTGCGTTGTTTGCCCGAAGCACAACGCGCCGACATTGCGTTGCGGATGGCGAGTCTGCAATCCATTTCGCAGGACGTCATTCGGCAAATCTCCGTCGTGCTCGATCACAAACTCAAAGCCATCGGCAACGACAATCGGCAAGCGGTCGGCGGCGTGCGCCCGGTCGCGGAAATCTGCAATCGGCTCGAACGCGACATCGCGCAAAAAATGCTCGAAGAAATCGAAGCCGGCAATCCCGATCTCGCGCTGGCGATTCGCAACCTGATGATGACGTTCGACGATCTGTTGCTGGTGGACGATCTCGGCATCCGCGAACTGTTGCAGCGCGTGGACAAGAAAGTGCTGGCGCTCGCGCTCAAAGGCACAACCGCCGAATTGCAGACGCGCTTCTTCTCAAATATGTCGTCGCGCGCGGTCGAGATGATGAAAGAAGAAATGGACTTCATGGGACAGGTCAAAGTCCGCGACGTCACGGGCGCACAACGCGAAATCGTGGACATTATGCGCGAACTCGAAGAGCAAGGCGTCATCAACCTCGGCGGCGGCGAGGGCGGAGAGGACGGCTATGTCAGCTAGGCTATTCAAGGGCGGGCTACAGTTCGGCGTGGCCGTCGCGCCCTTCACTATTCCGGTCAAAGCGGAACCAATGGTCGAAGAAGTTGCGCCCGAAGAGACGACCGGACTGGTCGAAGCGCCGTCGCGCATCAACCTGGAAGAGATCGAACGACAAGCGCGCGAACTGCTCGCCACCGCACAAGCCCAAGCCGATGAATGGCTGACGCAGGCACAAGCGCGCGTCTCTCAAATTGAGAGCGAAGCGTACGAAAAAGGCGTGGTCGCCGCAGAGGCCAAAGTTGCGGAAGACGTCAACGCCGCGGTCGCCGACCTGCGCGAAAAGCTCACGCACACCGTGTCGGAACTGGAACCGCTCTACGCGCTGATTGCCGCGCGGGCCGAACGCGATTTGGTGAAGCTGGCGTTGGAGATCGCGCGCAAAGTCGTGCAGCGCGAAGTCACGAGCGATCCCGACATCGTGTTGACGCTTGCGCGGGTGGCGCTCGAACGATTGCATCCGCGTGCCGTCGCCAAAGTGTTGTTGCACCCGGACGATTTTGAATACGTCAATGCGCATCGCCACGCCTTGAGCCACGCCAGCACGTTGGAACTCGTCGCTGACGCTTCCATCGGGCGCGGCGGCTGTTTGGTGCAAAGCGAACACGGCGACATGGACGCGCGCCTCGAACAACAATTCGCCAGCATCGAACGCGGCTTTTTTCAGTAAGCAAGATGTAGCGCGATTTGGCAAATCGCGGGGCTTTATCGAAGAACATCCGCGATTTGCCAAATCGCCCTACTACATAAAATTTATCGGCAAGAGTTATGGGCTGGATCAGGCAACACACCATCGAGCAATATACGCAAGCGGACACATCGTCGCTGCTCGCGCCGTATTTCAAGCGGCTCAGCACAATCAAGCCGATGACTTCGTCCGGCATCATTTCGCGCGCCGTTGGTTTGGTTATTGAATCGAACGGCCCGGCGGTCTCGGTCGGCGATATGTGTTTGCTCAAAGGGCAGGAGGGCGAACCCGACGCGGAGTTGGAAGTGATCGGCTTTCGTGATGAAACCGTGTTGTTGATGCCGCTGGGACGCATGCCGCGTGTGCGCGCGGGCGACGCGGTGATTGCCGCTGGCACGTCGGCGAGCGTGCCCGTCGGCGAGCGATTCTTAGGTCGTGTGATTGACGCGATGGGCAGGCCATTGGACGCTCGCGGCCCGATTGAAGCCAAAGATCATTACCCGCTGCATCGTGATTCCACCAATCCACTGGCGCGTGCCAACATCAGCGAACCGCTCGGCACAGGCGTACGCGCAATTGACGGGTTGTTGACGGTCGGCATTGGGCAACGCATCGGCATCTTCGGCGGTTCCGGCGTCGGCAAATCTACGCTGCTCGGCATGATGGCGAAAAATACGGCGGCGGATTTGAACGTAATTGCATTGATTGGCGAACGTGGGCGCGAAGTGCGTGGCTTCATCGAACGCGAATTGGGCGAAGAAGGCATGAAGCGTTCGGTGCTCGTAGTTTCGACGTCGGACGACGCGCCGCTCGTGCGCATTCGTGCCGCGTTGGCCGCGACTGCATTGGCCGAGTATTTCAAAGATCAAGGCGCGAGTGTGTTGTTGATTATGGATTCGGTGACGCGCTTTGCGATGGCGCAACGCGAGATCGGCTTGGCCGCGGGCGAACCGCCATCATCGCGCGGCTACACGCCGTCGGTGTTTGCGTTGTTGCCGCGCTTGCTCGAACGCGCGGGCAATTTTGCGACGGGCGGTTCGATCACAGGTTTTTACACCGTGCTGGTCGAAGGCGATGACATGAACGAACCGATTTCGGATGCCGTGCGCTCGATTTTGGACGGACACATTATGCTGGCGCGGTCGCTCGCCGCGCGCAATCATTATCCGTGCATAGACATTTTGCACAGCAATTCGCGGCTCTTTTCTGAAGTCACGACGAAAGAACATCGCGCGGCTGCCGGGTATGTGCGCGAGTTGTTGGCGGCGTACGAAAAGGCCGAAGACCTCATCAACATTGGCGCGTATCAACCGGGCAGCAATCGGCGCGTGGACGAAGCCGTTGCGCGCTACGAGCAAATGATCGGCTACTTGCGACAGGATCGCGAGGACGCGGTGGCGATTACGGATGCGATTGGGCACTTGCTGACGGTCGGCGCGCAGGGAGGTAGCAGATGAAACGCTTCAAGTTTTCTTTGCAAACACTCCACGATCTGCGCGAACAGGAACGCGAAGACGCTGAGCGCGCGCTGGCACAAGCCGCAGCGGAAGTCGCGGCTGCCGAAACTAAAATTGAAGAACTGCGCCGCGCGATTCAGCAGGCCGTCGCAGAGTACGCCGCGCAAATGCAAAGCAAAGAACTGAACCCGCGCGAGGCGTTGCTGCACACGGAATTTCTCGCGTCACTGGACAGACAATTGGCTGCCGCCCGCGCACATCACGCCGAATGCGAACGCTTTCGTGAGGCCAAATTACAAGACTTCATCAAAGCGTCCGCCGCCGCGGAAGCCACCACGAAATTGCGCGAACAATATTATGCGCGCTATGTCGCAGAACTGGCGCGCGAAGAACAAAACCTGATGGATGAACTGGCGACCATTGCCTCAGTGCGTCGCATGCGAGGGGCATCATGATGGCAATTCCAAACCTGGCAGATTGGTTCGCGCCCACAACAGCACCTAGCCCGGAAGCAACCGCTGAAGCGGAAGCGATGGCGCAAAACGAATTCGCCGCCTTGCTCGCGGCCTCGTACACCGCACCGCCTGCGCCCGCCGCACCAACAGTGGTCGTCGCCAATACGGCGGAAAGCTTGTCCAGGAGCGAAGCGGTGACGGCCACGACCGAGTTCGTTCTGCCGACTGTTTTGCGAACGCCCATCGCAGCGCAACCAATCACGACGGGGTCGAAAACTACCGAAGCCACATTGACGCCAACGACGACAAAGTCGAACCCTGCCGAAGAGACGATGATGTCATTCACGACGGCATCGAACGGCATCGGAGATACAGCGACGCCCATCACGACGGGGGCGAAAGTCGCGGAAGACGTGCCAAAGCCAATGACGACAGAGCGCAACGCTACTGAAGACAGGCACAATCCGTCATTCGGTCTCACGCCGGAGCGGCTGTCCCAGGAAACCAGCGCGCCGAACCGCACCGCTCAAACCGCAGGCGAGACGCAACTGATGTTTTCCGCCGTGCAGACGGACGCGACAACGCTTCCAGCGACCGTTACGCAGACGGAAGCGATGCTCAGCCCGACGGTTGATGTGCGCATTCCTGCCCCAGCGGTTCTGCCTGCGAACGCAGCTTCAAATCCAGTCGTCGCGCCGCGCCACGTTGTCCAGTCAGGTCCTGTTCACATTGACCGCGCCGTTGCGTCCGAGCCGCTTCCGACTGGGGAGCGGAGGCCGCCAGTGACTCCAACCATTTCGCCGGGAACGCCCAACGTTTTGAAACTAGCCGTCGCCGCCGTGAAAACGCTGGTGACGGAAAGCCGCGCGGAACTTTCTCCGCCCGTTGTAGCAACATCTGTATCGAAGCCAAACGTCGCTGTGCAGGACGCGCCGATGGTGCTTGAACCTGATGCGATGGTTACGAGGCCGAGCGAGGGTTTCGTCAGTCGAGCAGAAGCCGTGCCCGCCGAAACGGCGCTGCCAGCCGTGCCGACGCTCATTCGTGCGGGCGCGGCCCCCGCCGAGATTCGGCGGCGTGATGGCAACGTTCCAACGACGAAACGGAGGGACACGATGTCAGCAGTCCGCCTGGAGATAAATCCGCCCGCCATTGTGATTGAACCGGTAGCCGCTCAATTTGAGTTGCGTCAATCGCCCAAGGCAGCAGCGGTTCCAGTGTCAACGGAATTGACTGAGGTTCGCGTCACAACAAAGTCTGTTCAGATCACATCCGAGCAGTCGCCAGAGCAAACATTGACGCCAGAATTCACGCCCCCTCCATCGCGCTCAGTGCAAGCGCAGACTGGCACGCCAACACAATTCGTTCCGGCCCCGCCGACACCGATCCGTCAGCCTGAATTCACTCACATTGCCTCGCTGGCGTTGTCGCCGGAGCCAACCGCCGTTGCCGTCGCAACGTTCTTCCCGGTGGAAGAGTCCGGCGCAGCGACACCCATAGAAACAACGCCAGAGACAACGCTACAAACAACGCTGCAAACAACGCCACAGCCGTCTGTCCATCAAGCGGTCAGCGCGTCAACCTTCGCAGCAGTCACCACCGGAAGCGAAGCCGAACCGCTGGTGAAGCAAACGATTCCGCCCGTGCTCGAACTGGCACAACGATTGGATGCGCCTGCGACGCGCTCGCTGCGGCTGCAACTGAATCCGGCGGAATTGGGGCGCGTGGAGGTGGAAGTCACGCGCGATGCCGAGGGACAGATCAGTGCGGTGCTGAAGGTCGAGCAGGCGGAAACGGCGCGGACTTTGACGCACAGTCTCGGACAATTGCGCGAGAGTTTGGAGCGCGCCGGCGTGGTCGTCGAACAATTGCACGTGACTCACACGCCGCCGCTTCAGGCGCAAACCTCACAACAATTCGGCCAGCAATTCGGACAACAGTCTCAGCCTCAACACACGCCGCCAACTCATTTCACCAACGCCGATTCATTGCCCGCTGAGTCATCCAGCACGGAGGGCACGGCTTCGGCGGCAGACCAGAAACTCTTGAGCATGCTTGCTTGAGCACCAATCTTCGCGGAGGACTTTATGAACATCAGCAACATCCCGCCAAACGCGGCATCCGACACTTCCAGCACGACCAAAACAACCGCCAGCAAGGTGGGCGCAGACCAGGAAATGTTTCTCAAACTGCTGGTCGCCCAGATGAAGAATCAAGACCCGTTAAATCCGACGGACAGTACGCAATACACGGCCCAACTCGCCCAATTCAGCTCGCTCGAACAACTCACGGGGATCAATGACAAGCTCGGTCAGTTAATTGACCTCAGCAAAAAATAACAAACACAGGCGTCGCGCGATTTGCCAAATCGCGCGACATTTTCTGAGGAGTACAAATCATGGCATTTTCATTTTCGACCGCTCTTTCGGGCTTAACGGCTGCGTCAGAGAAGATCAGCGTTTCGGGCAACAACATCGCCAATGCCAACACGGTGGGGTTCAAAAGCAGTTCGGTGAGCTTCGCCGATGTCTTCACGAATTCGTCCGGCATTCGTCTCAACGGGGCTGGCACGGCGTTGCAGTTCGGCAAAGGCGTACGCCTGGCGGCGACGCCGACGGACTTTTCGCAAGGCACATTAGACCTCACGAATGCCGCCACCAATGCGGCGATTGAGGGCAATGGTTTTTTTGTGCTGGCCGATTCTTTAGGCTCTTTGTATTACTCCCGCGCGGGTGACTTCACGTTGGATCGTTCGGGCAATTTGGTCAGTCCCAGCGGACATTTTGTGCAAGGCTATCAGGCCGTGAACGGCATCATTCCTTCCGGGGCTTCGTTGACCACGCTCAATATTCCCATCGGCGAAACGCAGGCTCCGGTGATTACTTCCGAAGCGACATTTCGGATGAACCTGAACAGCAAAGACCCGGCCACTTCCGAGTTCCACGCGCTGGTGAACATTTACGATTCCAAAGGCGCGGCGCACAAAATGGACTTGATCTTCACCAAGCAAGCCGATGGCTCGTACTTGATGCAAGCGCAAGTGGATGGCACAGCCGCCAACACCAGCGTCAACGGCGGCGCGGCCAGTGCGGCTCCTGTGGCGGTGACGTTCGATTCCAATGGGTTGCTGGTCACGCCGGCTACTTCCCTGGCGGTGATTCCGCCCGCCGCCGTGCTGAACGGCGCGACGTTGCCATCAGTGACGGTCAACCTCCGTCAGCCGGCCCCGCCCGTCGGCAGCGGCGCACCCAATATCACCAACTATGCTTCGCCTTCGAGCGTGGCTTCGACCGAACAGGACGGCTTCGCGTCGGGCGAACTCGTAGGCCTGGCGCAATCGCCCGATCAGAACGGCGCGCTCTATGCCGTCTTCAGCAATGGACAACGTCGTTTGCTCGGTCAGATGGGCTTGGCCACATTCAATTCGCAAGCCAGTTTGCGCCGCCTGGGCAATAATTTGTATGGCGAAACGATTGCTTCGGGACAGCCTTCGATTGGCACGCCGGGCAGCGGTGGTCGCGGCACAATTGTCGGGGCGTCGTTGGAACAGAGCAACGTGGACATTGCGAC
>CAZWAK010000022.1:34539-68813 GCA_964631865.1 uncultured Heliobacteriaceae bacterium
GTAGACGGTAGAAAACCGAAGGCTACCGTCTACTGTCTACTGTCTACCGTCTACTCTGGCGACCACATTACAAACTGCTAGCAGTTTGATGACTCTTCCTTGTCAATCGTCTCAAGTTCACTCGCCCCGCTGCCGATATTGAAATCAGGCGTGAAGTGCGTCTGTGACAGTGCTGTCCCGTCCGACTTCTTCGTGCCTCAGCACAGGCTCCGTCACACAATTTCTTATGACCAGCGGCGCAAGGCTGTTGGCTGAACCAATCGAACTACATGTTTATTATCATCGGAATTGTCATTGTTTTGGGCTGCGTGATGGGTGGTTTCCTCATGATTAACGGGCCGTTGGGCGCGTTGATCCAGCCGTCGGAATATGTCGTCATCGGCGGCGCGGCCATTGGCTCTATGATCGCAGCCAACCCGCTCAAATTGCTCATGCAGATCACGAAAGCCCTACCCGTCGCGCTGAAAGGCTCGCCGTACAACAAGGCCACTTATTCCGAATTGCTGAAACTGCAATACGAGATTTACATCAACGCCAAAAAAGGCGGACTGCTTTCGATTGAAGAAGACGTCAACAATCCAGCCGCGTCTTCGATCTTCTCGAAATATCCGAGCTTCCTGGCCAATCATCATGCGATGGAGTTTATGACCGACGCGCTCAAGATGATGGTCAACGGCGCAGCGCAGCCGGAAGAAATCGAGATGTCTATGGAAACGGAACTCGAAACGCATCACGCCGAAAGCGCCATTGTGCCGGGCATCTTAACGCGCGTCTCAGATTCGATGCCGGCCTTGGGTATTGTCGCCGCCGTGCTCGGTATCGTCGTCACCATGCAACATTTGGACGGCCCGCCCGAAGAGTTGGGGCATCACATTGGTGCGGCTCTGGTGGGCACATTTCTCGGCTTGTTGCTGTCTTACGGTATGTTGGGGCCGATTGCGGCCAATCTGGAAAACCTCGCGCACGACGAAGCCAAATATTACGCCTGCATCAAGACGGGGCTGATCGCCTTTGCCAACGGCGCTGCGCCGATGACCGCGATTGAATTTGCGCGCAAAGCCATCTTCAGCTTCGACCGACCGGCCTCTGCTGAAATCGAACCCCAACTGAAAGAGATCAAACCGCGATGAGCACTGCTGCCAAAGGAAAAAAAGACGAACCCGAAAAGAAACCGCGTCGCCGCATTAAGAAAATGGCGGGACATGGCGGCCATCACGGCGGTTCATGGAAAGTGGCTTATGCCGATTTCGTGACGGCAATGATGGCGCTGTTTTTGGTGCTGTGGTTGCTGTCACAGGCGGACACGAAACTGAAAGCGGCAGTGGCGAATTACTTCCGCTCGCCCGGCGTCTTTAACTCCACCGACGGCGGCGTGCTCAATGGCCCGAAAGCCGTGAGTGAGGACCCGTCCGCTGATTCGGCCTCCGAACAAAATATGTTTGATGCCATTGCCCAGCGGTTGAAAAAAAGCATTAGTGCCAACCCTGAACTGATGGCGTTCAAGGATCGCGTCAAGATTGAAGTTACGGACGAAGGCTTGCGCATTCAAATTGTTGACAAGGCAGACCGCGTGACGTTCGCGTCGGGCAGTGCGCAGTTGAGTCCCGAAGCCAAACTCCTGCTGACGGAAATTGCGAAAGCCGCTTGTCAATTGCCCAACCCGATTGCGATTGGCGGACACACCGACAAGAATCTTTTCCCGGCCGGTTCCAGCTACACGAACTGGGAACTCTCTGCTGACCGCGCTAATGCCGCTCGCCGGGCGCTCGAAGCCGGGTGCGTCAAAGCCGAACAGATACGCCGCGTGATTGGCTACGCCGACACGGAACTGCTCTATCCGAATCAGCCCTTTGCCGCCGCGAACCGTCGCATCAACATCACCGTCATGCGCCTGCACGAGCGACCGAAAACCGCCCGCAACGAGGAGACGAAGGTCGTCGAAGAACGAGCCGCAGGAAAAGCCCAGGAACCCAAAGTCACGGAAGAAGAAGCGTCGCCGAAGAAATCCGCGCGCCAGGAGTCGCGGGAAAAAGGAGCGGCGCACGACGCTGAAACCACCAAAGAAGAAGCGACCGCCGCGCCAGCGCCACACGGGAAGACGAAGGCCGCGCCCCCCTCGTCGTCATCTTCTTCCGACAAGCCTGCGCACAAATAGTGCCCGGCGCAGCCGATCAACGGCGTCTCTGCCCCAAGCTGGCCAGGCGAAGAGCAGGGACGCCGCTGAATTTTCCCCGTGACGAAATCCCGTGCCTGATTACCGGACTCCCGTCAGTGGGCGCGCTGGGGCAACGGAAGGTTTTTCAGCATCGCTTGAATAACTCCTTAGAAACTCAGGAGATTGGCGGTTGCCTCGGTCTTGTCCCCGCGCGGCACGCCAATCGCTTATGACTTCGATGGAGGTCTTTTATTTGGAGGTCTTATGTCTGATACACCAGCACCCGCTGCGTCAACAGAAGAAGGTAACGGAAAAAAGAAAAAGCCATTGCTCCTTATCCTCATTGCAGTGGTCGTGTTAGTAGCGGGTGGCGGCGGTGCGTATTTGTTCCTCAAGCGCGGCAATGCCGCCGAAGCGGAAGCCACCGAAAAAGAAAAGAAACCCGAAAAGGGTAAAAAGAAAGCCAAAACCGAAGAAGAAGAAGAGGAAGAAGAAGAAGACCCCGCCCCCGAAGAACAAGCGGCAGCCACAGGCAAAGACGGCAAACGCGCCAAATCGAAATTCAGCATCAAGAAGCTGGATTTGCCCGATGACAAAGATGTCAAAAAGATCATCGAACTACAGCCCTTCGTCGTGAACCTCGCAGACAAGGAAGATTCGCGCTATTTGCGCATGAGCGTCAGTCTCGGCGTGGGCGAAAGCAAAGAAGAAAAGCCCGACCCGATTTTGATGACCCGCGTGCGCAACGCCATGTTGGCGGTGCTGACCAACAAAACCGCTGAGGAAATCCTGACGCCGGAAGGCAAATCCATCTTGCGCAAAGAACTCTTGAAAGCCGCCCGCGCGGCCATCGAAGAACCGCAGATCGAAGCCATTTACATCACCGATTTCATTGTGCAGATGTAACCGAAACTGTTATGACCGAAGAACTCCTGCGAGCGGCGAATGAAAGCGAGATTGAATCCTGGCGCTATTTCAGCGATCTGCCCGTGCCGCTTTCGATTGAAATTGGCCGCGCCACCTTGACGGCGCGGGCGCTTTTGGAGCTGGAGCCTTCGAGCGTGATTCAACTGTCGCGCTCGACCGGCGACGGCGTAGACGTGTTAGCGGGCGACCGCCGCATTGCACGCGGTGAGATCGTCATGATTGAAGACCATACGGGCGTTCGCATCAACGAGGTGATCGCTGAGGAACGCTCCACAACCTGAGTATCCACCACAACCCAAAATGAACTCCTGCCACCCAAAGACGAGTTTTTTCGGTATTGTCGCCACGACCTGTCTCGTCGGTCTATGCGTTCTGGCGCAATCGAAAGAGGCTACTCCGCGTGTCTTGAGCGCGGAAACCTCTTCTTCCGCTTTGAGCGATGAAGCGAAAGCGGCAAAGCCCAAAGAGATCAAACCCGAAACCAAATCCGCCTCCGCACCGCCGCTCGCGTCTGTGCCGGAACCAGCAACGAAAGAAACGAAAGAGGCCAAAGAAGCCAAAGCAGAAAGTTTGCCGTTCAAGCTCAACGACCGCGCGGAATTGGCCAGCGAAACGCCGAGCGCAGGCGGAATGCTGCTGCGCACGTTTGGCGTCTTGCTTTTGATTCTTGGCTTCATCGCCGCCGCTGGCTGGGGCTTGCGCTATTTCGGCCTCATCAATTTTGGCAAGCAGCACAGTGAAGCGGCGGGTTTGAAAGTGCTCGACACCGTCGCGCTCGGCGAACGTCGCACGTTGACCCTCGTGAAGTTCGGCGAACGCACGTTGCTCATCGGCTCAACGCCGCAAGGCTTGACGTTGTTGGCCGAACAAACCGATGACCCCGAACCGCCCGGCAATTATGTGCCGACGATGCGCACGGTGACGGATTTGCTGGAAGTGAATGCGCCGCCGCAATTCGAGCAGGAACTGGCCCGCGCTTCGCTCATCAACACAACGTGGAGCGACGGGAGAGTGCAATGACGAGGCTTCGTCACAAACTGAAAGCGGTGCGACTGTCAGTCACGTTGGTACTGCTGGCCGCACCGACCGTCCTCGCGCAGGACGCCGCGCCGAGTCTTGATCTGAGCAAAACGAGCGGATCATTGCCGGTGCAAATTATGGTGTTGCTCACGTTGTTGAGCTTCATTCCGGCGATCCTGATTTCGATGACCTGCTTCACGCGGCTGATCGTCGTCTTTCACTTTTTGCGCCAGGCACTCGGCACACAGGAAGCCCCGAATAATCAAGTCATCATCGGCCTCTCGTTGTTTCTGACGATGTTCGTGATGGCTCCCGTAATGACGCGCGTCAATCAGGAAGCCTTGCAACCGATGCTCGCCGGACAGCTCACGCAAACGCAAGCGATTGAGCGCGCGCTGGTGCCGTTGCGCGCCTACATGCTCAAGCACACGCGCGAACGCGATCTTGCGCTCTTCATCAAAATCGCCAACGACGCTATGCCGAATTCGCCGGACGATGTAGCGACGACGACGCTCGTTCCGGCGTACATGATTTCGGAGTTGAAGACCGCGTTTCAAATCGGCTTCGTGTTGTTCATTCCGTTTTTGGTAATTGACTTAGCGGTGTCGTCCGTATTGCTTTCGATGGGCATGATGCAATTGCCGCCGGTCGTGGTTTCGATGCCGCTCAAGATTTTGCTGTTCGTGATGGTGGACGGCTGGTACTTGATTGTTGGTTCGTTGGTGAAAAGCCTCTACTAGAGCTATTAGCCATTAGCTATCAGCTATTAGCCAACCTTTTTCTGGCTAATAGCTGATAGCTAACGGCTAACAGCTTATGGAGTGATTGCTTATGTCTGATGCACTTGTGATGACGTTGATTCAGCGGGCGCTGGAAACTTTGCTGGCTGTGATTGGGCCGATGCTCGGCGTGGCGGTGACGGTTGGCGTGGGCGTGAGTTTGTTGCAAACGCTGACCTCGATTCAGGATCAAACCTTTTCGTTCGCGCCGCGCGTGGCTGCGATTTTCGGCGTGTTTTTGCTAACGTTTCCGTGGATTCTGGAAGTGCTGGTGACATTCACGACTGCGCTGTTCGGCGATTTTACGCAATACATTAAATGAGTTGTCAGTTGTCGGTTGTCAGTTGCCAGTTGTTAGTTGTCCATTGGTGATCACTGGCCCCCTTACCGACAACTGCTAACTAACAACTGGCAACTGACAACCGACAACCCATCAATATGGAACCGATCTCCATTCCACTGCGCCCGATTTTGATCTTCGTGGTCGTGCTTGCGCGCGTGGGCGGCGTGGTGACGTTTGCGCCGTTTTGGAGCCACAAGGCAGTGGAGCGCAAAGTCCGCGCGCTGCTGGCGATGGTCATCGCGTTGATCGTCACACCAGCGTTAATGCCACATATCGCAACGCCACCTACGGAGTTAATCAGTTTGACGCTGCTGCTCGGCGGCGAATTGTGCATCGGCTTTATTTTAGGCTTCGCCGGACGTTTGATTTTCAGCGCGTTGGAAATGGCGGCGAGTCTCGTAGGATTTCAAATGGGCTTGTCGTTGGCAAGCACGATTGACCCCGCGACACAAGCGCAAACGGCGGCGCTTGGCATCCTGGCGCAGATGCTTGGCATGATGGTGATGCTGGCGGCGGACGGGCATCATTGGATGTTGGAAATCACGGTGCGCAGTTTTCAAGTCGTGTCGCCGGGCGGCTTCGGAATGAACGGGACGATGGGCGAAATCATGCTGCGACTTTCGGCGGATGCTTTAGCGGTGGGAGTTGCGCTCGCCGCGCCAGCCATCATCGTGTTGTTATCGCTGGAAAGTTTGCTCGCCATTGCCGGGCGCGTCGCACCGAAGTTGGAAGTGCTGATTCTCGGCTTTCCACTCAAAATCGGCGTCGGCTTGTGGTTGCTGGGCGCGTCTGTGTTCTTCTTGCCCAGCGCCATCCGCACCGCCTTCACCACGCTGCGCCATACCGTCAATCGGTTGTTGGGCGCGATGTAAATGGCCACGAATCGCACAGAAAAACCGACCCCCAAGCGCCGCGAGGATGCGCGGAAAAAGGGGCAGATTGCGCGCCGCCCGGAACTGCCTGCGGCAGTGGGGTTCCTGGCGGCGTTGTTGATGTTGCGGGCGCTGAGCGATCACATTTTGCAAAACATCACCGTGTTTATGACGGGCACGATGTCCCAGGCGAGCAGCGATTTTGTGATGACGCCCGTCGCCGCCACACAAATGCTGATGAGCGCGTTGTCGCGTTTGGCTGTGCTGTCATTGCCGATCATCGCCGCCGTGCTTGTGGCCAGTCTCGCCAGCAACTTCGCACAAGGCGGCTTTCTGTTCACGCCCGCCGCGCTCAAACCTAAAGCCGACCGCTTCAACCCCGTCGCCAATCTCAAACGCGCGATGGGTCTCGATGGCGTGGTGCAATTTGCCAAAGGCGTTTTGGTCGTCGGCGTGATGGTGGCGGCGTGTTACGGCACGGTGAAACAAGCGATAGGCGAATTTCCAGCCCTCGTTGGTGCTCCGGCTCCACACATTCTGATGACGCTGGGCGATTTGATGTTCCGCGTCGGCTTGCGCGCGGGGCTGGTCGTGTTGGTGTTCGCCGTCGCGGATTACGGCTACGGTTGGTGGCGGCACGAGCAGTCGTTGAAGATGACGAAGCAGGAAGTCAAAGACGAATATCGGCAGCAGGAAGGCGACCCCGTAGTCAAAGGGCAACGCCGTCGCATGGCACGCGCGATGTTGCAACGTCACATTGCGACCGAGGTCCCCAAAGCCGATGTCGTCGTCACCAACCCGACCCACTTTGCCGTGGCGCTGCGTTACGACCGCGAGCAACACGTCGCGCCCGTTGTTGTAGCCAAAGGCGCGGATGATATGGCCAAACGGATCCGCGAAATCGCCCAAGCGAATGATGTGCCGATAGTCGAAAATCCGCCACTCGCACGTTCGCTGTATCGCACCGTCGAAATCGGGCGCGCGATTCCTGCCGAGCTGTTCCGCGCCGTCGCCGAATTGCTCGCGTACGTCTATCGGCAGCGCGCCGGCAGCGCGAATGATTGAGGCTGTCACGCGCGGTCAGTCAAACTCACTTGATCTTCATGGCTTTACGCTCGCCGCCTTGATTCAAGATCAAATGCGTGACTTTACCGCTTTCATCTTTGACGAAAGTGATCTTTGCTTCGATCACTTTCGGAAAAAATTTGGTTTCGGATTCCGGGAAAATTTCAATTTCACCTTGTCCTGTCGCCTGCGTCATCAGGCGGTCGCCTGCGCGCCGGACGGTCAGAATAAAGTTCGGCGCAAGCTGATATTCACCCACATACGCATCGTAGATTTTCGGGTCTACTTTGGCGACAATTTGTGGCTGCGGAATTTCGTATTTTTCGCCCAACAAAATCGCGGCCAAGTCGCTGCTGATTTTGCCCGGGCCGGGACTGCCAGTATCTATGTTGCGCAACACTACGACGGTGACGTTCTCGGCGGGAAACCGCGCCAGAAAAGTATTGAAGCCGTTGATGCCGCCGCCGTGACTGACCATTGCGCGATTGTGGACTTTGTTAACGCCCAGACCATAGGCATAATCGTTTTTCACCACCCTCATCAGGGCCTCGCGCGATTTGGCGGAGAGCAATTTGTCGCCGAACAACGCTTCATTCCACAAAAACAAATCTTCGGTGGTCGAGTACATCGCGCCCGCCGCGTGCGGGATTGTCATGTCGAGATAGACAGCATTGACTTTGCTGTTGCCGTTTTGCGAATAGCCCGTCGCGCGATTTTTCAGAATCTTGCGATGCAGGTCGTACCCCGTGTTTTGCATCTTCAGCGGGTCAAGAATGTTCTTTTGCAGAAAGTTCTCGAACGATTCACCCGAAACTTTTTCGATAATGTGACCGAGCAAAATGTAGCCGGAGTTGCTGTAATTCCATTTCTCCATCGGTTGAAAATCCAGCGGCTTGTCTTTGAAGCGCGCCATCAGGCTGTCCATCGTCGCGGGCATCATCATGGTTTTCGGGTACTCAGGAAAGCTCGTGAAGTTCGGGATGCCGCTCGTATGCGAGAGCAAATGATGCACCGTGATTGGCTCCCAGGTCTTTGGACAATTCTCGACAAACTTGCAAATCGGGTCTTGCACGCTGAGCTTGCCGCGCTCTTGCAGCAATAAAATCGAAGCGGCGGCGAATTGCTTCGTCACCGAACCGAGCCGAAATTTCGTCTGCGGCGTGTTCGGAATGTCGAACTCCAGATTCGCCATGCCGTAGCCTTTACTGAAGACAACTTTGCCCTCGCGCGCGACCAACACGGAACCCATGAAGCGATCTTGTTTGGCGAGCGCAGACATGTATTCATTGAACTTGGCGGTCGTGTCTTGCGCTATGGCGTTGACCGCGAGGATACACGCGAGAACAAAGAACACGAGAAGTTGTTTGAGCTTGAATTTATTCATTGCAGATTTCCTTCGTAGGGCGAGCGACGCGCCCACAAGTGACAGACGAGCCGTCTGTCATCCATCTTTGGTAGCGGCCCACGCGGGGCCAGCAAATCGTTTGCGTTCGTGCAGGCCGTACCACAATCCGAGCAATACCGTCACGGCGAGCAGCGTTTTTCCGGTACGCTGGTCATCGGGAATGCTCAGCACAATGCACAGGAAGATGACCCACACGATGGCAATTACGTTGATGAAAAAACTATAGTTCCCCAAATGCCAGGGGCCGCGTTCGAGATGTTGTCCCCGATTGCGCGCGGCGACTAAGAGCACGACCGGAAGGATGTACGAGATATACAAGCCAATCGTGCTGATCGAAGTCACAACCGCATACGCGCCGCTGTAAATCGCCGCCGCAAACGCCGCGATCACGCAAAGCCAAATCGTGTACACGGGCGTCGCGTGTTTGTGACTGACTTGCTTCCACAGGTGCGAGAGCGGCATCCCTTCGTCGCGCGCAAAGGCCCAGATGACGCGCGAACTCCACGTCACGGCAGACAAGCCGCAGAACCACATCGCAATCGCCGCGAGCCACGAAAACAAGCTGCCCGCGCGCGCGCCGAGCGCCTGCACCAAAATCGCAATCACGGCAGGCACGTCGTTGCCGCCCGCATCTTTTGCGCTCAGCACGGCGGGAATGTCTTTGATCGCCAGCGTCACGGCGATCAGCAGCAAATAGCCGACGACGCTCGACACCACCACCGCCATCACCATGCCCCACGGCGCGCGGCGGCGCGGATCAACGGTTTCTTCCGACACACTCGCCGAAGCGTCGTAGCCCGTGTACGTCCACATCGCCTGCAACAAGCCGATCACGAATGCCCAGCCGTACGACCAGCCTTCGGTGTTGCTTGTGATGCGCGCGAAGAAAAAGCTCGCGGGTTGTTTGGGTGCGAAGAACAACAGCGCGCCGACAATCACGATGACGCCAATGATATGCACCGTCACGCTGAAATCATTCAGCCACGCGACCAGCCGAATGCCGAAATGATTGATGATGCCGTGCGACAACAAAATCACGCCGTAGACGATCAACAAATTCGTCGTCGTCGCTTCGAGTCCAAGCAGCGGCGTGACGAACAGCGCGCAGCCGTAATCAATCCCGGCAATCGCCGCGATCTGTCCGATGATATTGAACCACGCCGTGAACCAGCCCCAGCCTTTGCCGCCGAGTTGACACGACCAGTGATACATCGCGCCGGATGTGGGCAACGCCGAAGCCAGTTCCGCCATGCTCATCACCACCGCAAGCGTGAACAGCGTGACAATCGGCCAGCCAAGCGACATCTGCGCCGGGCCGCCCATCTTCAGGCCGTGTCCATAGAGCGTGACTGCGCCCGTCAAAATCGAAATGATCGAAAACGAAATCGCAAAGTTCGAGAACCCGCCCATTGTGCGGAAGAGTTCCTGCGCATAGCCGAGTTTGCCGAGTTCCTGCGCGTCTTCTTTGGCGTCGTGATGCGTTGTCATTTGGTTATGGCGCGGATGGGTTTGCCAGCGTTCGGATTGTTTTCGCTGTAATCCAGGTTCAGCCAACGGCACAGCGTCGCCGCCACCTGATTTTGATAAATCGTTGCGGCGTTCCTCCATTCGCCGCGCAGACTGCTGTCCGGGCTGACGAACGCCATCCAGATGTATTGCGCTTCGGGAACCTTTTCGCCGTGATCTGTCCAATCTTTGATCGTGTTGCCGCGCCCGTGATCTACGGTGATGAGCAGCGACGTTTTGCCTTTGTATTTGGGTGCGCGCTGCACATACTCCCACAGTTCTTTGAGTTGCCGATCATTGCGTGCAAAGGAATTCAGTGTGTTCGCGTAGTCGCCGTTGTGGGCCCAATCATCGGTCTCGCCAAGCGCAATGTGCAGCACGCGCGGCTGAAATTTTTGCAAATGTGCGAGCGCGAATTTCACGGTGAAATAATCAAACCGTACGCTGTCCCAGGGACTGAGCCATTCGTTCTGCAACCCGCTCAGCACACGGATTTCGGGCGTTGTAATGAGGTCGTACGGTTCGTGCCCAGCATTGATGGTAACTGCGCCCTCTTCGTGTTCGCCGATCCAATTGAACACATCCCACGAGCCAAACAATGCGACTTGCGTTTTGTTGAGCTTGAGTTTGCGCTTTACGAATTCCAACACGCTCGGATACGGATTGCGGTTCTTGTCGTTGCTCTTGATGACATCGTCGTGCGCTTGCCCCGTGAGGATTTCGGAGTAACCGGGATAGGAAAACCACATCTTGTTCGTCGTCATCACGGTGCTGCCCAAACTGCGGTTGCCCGCAATCGAGCCGTGCTCTTTCATCAACGTGCCCCAGAAAAACGGCAGCAGTTTTGCGCGACGTTCTTCCGCTGTCGCGGCCCAATATTTTTTGTAGAGTTCGGTGTCTTCAACTTTGCCGCGCCGCGTTTTGTCTTTCAGGATGTCGAGATCAAGTCCGCCAAAGACTTCCTGGGTGCGCGCGCCGTCGAGCGTAATCAGGATCACGTTTTCCGTTTTGCTCTGCGCTAGGGTCGCGCTGAGGAAAACAAACAGAACCGAAATCAGCAAGAAAGAGTATTTACTTTTCATCTGTAATCGCCTCTACGATCAGTTTTAAGAAAGGAATTTCCCGCCTCGCTTCAGAGGTGAGAGTTTATTGGAACTGGCAATCAAAAAGAATGAGTATCATATCGTCGCGCGAAACATTGCCCTGAGGGTTTAGCGCCTGTCGAATGTTTTGGTAGATCGCTACATCATCCAACATTTTCTGGTTGTTCAAGCATACGGGTTTGGCGAAATGTTTGCGCCAATAGTTAGCCATTGAGCGCACAACCTCGGCGTCACCAAATACGGCAATTTTGAAACGGGCTTTCGCGTATAGATTGTTGGAGGTAGCGAAGAGTTTTTCTGCTTCCAACTCTAGTTCTTTCGCTTTCGCTTCATTTCCGTTTTTCCTCTCCTGATCCGCTTGTTCCTTTTTTCTGCCCGCATCCCAGTAAGCTGCTGTGGCGTCGAAGAAGACTTCGTAAGAAACCTGCTGGTCTATGATAAAACGCCTGTAATCTTCGATTCGTTTGGTTCCCCAATAGGTGGCGAGCGCAGTTATGAGGGCCGTCAAGAGATATGCTAGCCCGGATTTCCAATGTTCTCTTAGGTACTCCATAAGTCGTTTCATTTTCCCTCCTCTTCTGGCCACGTCTTTTCACGCGGCGAGGCTAGGAATGCTTCTTGACAACGGCTTGTTCCAATTGCCAGGCCGCGTACGCGAACGCCGCCCACGAGAGCGTGTGGTTGAGTTGTTCGATCCATTGCAGCGCCACGGTGGGCTGTGGCAGCCGCACCAGACTGGCTTGAAGAAACATCGTCACAACGTGAAAGAAAAATAACAACGCAATCCATTTCCATCCTCTGTGCCACGCTTGCCACGCCAACAAAAAGCCGGTCGCCGTTGCCGCGCTCAGCAGCAGTCCCAGCAAGATAAAAAACCATCGCTCGCCGCCTTTGCTCAGCGCGCTGATGGCCGCCGCCCCGCCGCCGATCACGATGATGATGACCGGCACGACCCAGACGGGCGTGCCGCTCGGCCCGCTGTGAAAGGTTTTCCAAAGCGCCCACGCCAGCAACACGAAGCCCGGCATCCACAGCGCCCAGCGCGTGTGATACAGCACAGGGCTATACAATTCCGTCAGCGCAAAGATCAGTTTTCCAATGGCTTGAAATACCCCGCCGAGCGTGATGAGCAGAAAGCCCAGCGACGCGAGATGACCGCAGTTGCGATCCAAGCGCGCAATCAGACGAGCGATGAAAAAGGTTCCCAGCCCGGACAGAAGGACAACCGCGAAGCCTTCTATCGCAAGGGGAAGGGTGGGAATTTCCATAGAGAGCGAACCTTCGGGGGAGTGCTTACCAATCAGCCATCATTTTTGTTGGGCGATCCGATCAAAAAAGGCGAACACGTCCGGCAGCGCCACCTGCACAATGGTGAGATGTTCGATGTCGGCGTATGCGCGATAGTGAATCGTTTTGACTTCAGCTTTTTGCAACGCTTCGTGCAAAGCCTTCGCGCCGCGCCGCGCAAAATCTTCCGTGCCGATGCCGATGAAAAACGGCAGCGTCTTGAAAGCTTCGGTCGCATTGCGCACCGCGCCGCCGCCACCGAGCACGGCGACTGCCGCAAATTTTTCGGGCGACAAATTCGCTGCGGCGGCGGTCTGTCCGCCGCCCATCGAATGCCCCACGACGAAGACGCGGCGGCGATCTACGGGATACAATTTGCCCATTGCATCAATCAACTCGGCGACGCGCTCCGGCTTCATCCCCGTGCCGCGCGGCGAGACCAACAACCAGCCGCGTTGTTCGCACAACTTCGCAATCGTGCCGTAGCCGTAGGTCTCAAAAAACATGTTTTCGCTGCCGCCCGCGCCGTGCAACGCGATGACGAGCGGCAACGGCTGCCCCGCTTTCGCCGCCGCCGGAGCCAGCATCCGCACGGGCAATGTGCCTTGTCCCGGCGTGAACGTCAGCCAGAATTGACCGACCTTTGGTTTGCCATAAAAGTTGTGCGAAGCAGCGTGCGCGGCTTCGACTTCGGCGAGCAAGCGCGCCGCCGGAAAATTGGCTTCCAACGTTTTTTTGTTCGCCAGCGCATCCAACACGCTGACGATTCCCTTCATCGTTTCTGCGGTCATTTCATACGGCATCATTCCGTTGAGCATGGGTTTCAACTTGGCCAGGCGATCATTCAAATTCGCCACCACAGAAACCGTTTGCGTGCTGCTCGCCAATGCTTTGCCGCTGACCACCACTTTGACCGTCAACGTGAAATCGCCCTCGGCAGCCTTCGCCAGCGTGAGCGGCAATTGCTGTTGCAGCGGCAAGTTGATGATGGGGAAATCCATCGTCTTCGCTTTCTTCGCGGACGACAAGCTCAGTTGCAGAAGCGCGCCTTTCGGAATGTCGTCTGCGGTCGGATACAACTTGTCGAGCGTGAACGCCAACGTCGTCGCGCTTTTGTCGAGCAAGCGTGTTTCCGGCACGACATACAACGACTCAGCCCATTGCGCGGCGGGCGCAAGCGGCGTCGCAGAACGCAAAGCAAAACGCGCGTGATCCAATTGCTGCGCGGCTTCGTTGAGCTTGAAGGCGAAGAAAAGTGTGACCGCTTGTTTGAGATGCACGGTCGCACGCTTGCGCGCTTCGGCATTGGCTTGCGCCTCCCACGCCAGTTCCATCGCGCGCGTGCGCTGCCCCAACTCAAAGCGAATCGGCTGCGCCATCGCATACGACTCGCAAAGACCGAGACCGATGAAGAAAAAAAATACTGCGCGTAAATGAGGGAACAGTTTCATGCTTTTCATACGTCTTGTGATCGGCCACGCCACCGAGAAAAGCCTGATGAGAATTTCTCATCAGGCTCGGTGATTGATCGGTCAGGTTATAAACCGAGCGCGCCGGAGATCGCATTCAGCGCGGCTTGCTCTTGTTCGCTGACCAGCGTGCCGCCGAAGCCGAGAAAGCCGCCTTCTTTCGACGCTTCCGCGACGCGCTGACTGATGGACATTAACCATTGCTTGAAGGCTTCGGCTTCGTCCGGGGCTTTGGCGCTCACAATGTCCGCCGCATTGCGGCACACGCTGAGCGCATTGGCCTGGGCTTCTTCGAGCGAAGAACCGAGCATCCCGGAAGGCTTCGCAATTTCGCGTCCTTCGGGCGTCGTCAAATCCTGTACGACCGCATCAATCAACGCATTCGCGCCGCCTTGCAGCTTCACTTCCGCCAGGGCTTTGCCCGTCGCGAACGATTCTTTGATCGTGCCGAACGGGCCGCTCGGATCCGCCGCGACGAGGGCCAAACCCGCCATTGCCGGGGCTTTCAATAGAGTTGCCCATTCTTCCGCCGTGAAGTTTGATTTGTCTGCCATACACTTCTCCTTTTGTCGTAGTAGATTTATTTGTTGTTTGGTACGGTACAGGGAGCGGTAGCGATCTGGTCTAACGCGGAGGGGCATCAGGTCGCTACCGCTCCCTGTACCGTACCGCGCGCCAATTTAACTGTATGTCGCCGGGCAAAGTAAATCCGTGCTAGGCGCAGAAGCGATTTTTTATCGAAACTTAAAGGAGAGGCCAAAAGCACAGGCGCAGCTACTTTGCGCTCAGTTGTTTCTTGAGTTCGGCAAGGGCGGGATTCTTCGGGCTGGCCTTTTCCAATTGTTTGAGCGTCGTTTCCGCTGCGGCCTTGTTGCCCGCCTGAAGGAGGGCTTCCGTCAAGCTTTGCAGCACCGTCGCGTCATTTGGTTTGAGCTGCGCGGCGCGTTGCAGGAATTCGACTTCTTTTTCGCGGCGACCGATTTGGCGATAGAGCATCGCGGCTTGCACCTGCGCCTCGAAATTCTCCGGCTCGTCGTTGGCTTTCTTGAGCATCGCCAGGACTTCCTGCGGCATTCCGGCAGACGCTGGCGACGCAGCGGCGGCAGGCGTGTTGGTCGCTGCGTTGTTGTTGCCCGTATTGTTATTAAGAGACTGCGTCACAAAGTAGCCGGCAGCGACTCCGATGACGATTCCGACGAGGCCAAAAAGTAAGTTGTGTTTTTGCATGATGAAGAGAGATGGAGATTACGAAACAGACGAAAAGGATGATGATGTCTACAAATTACTTTTTGTTGTAAGTGACCGTCTCTCGAAAGTCGTTTTAGCTTTCGTTTGTTTCGTTACTTTCGTCTGTTTCGTAATCTTGTATTTGCTGCTAATTTTCTACTTGATCCCCAACGCATCCTTGACCAATTTCGCCTGTTCCAATCCGTGAATGATGTAGTTGCCGGTCGAAGGACTCGCGCTCGCGCTGCGTCCGGCATAACGGACTTTGCGGCGTCCGGTCAAGGCCTCCAAACGCGGTTGCATGAACGTCCAACCACCCATATTTTGCGGCTCTTCCTGTGCCCAGATGATTTCCGTCGCGTTCGCAAATTGCGCGAACCAATCTTCGAGCGCCTGTTTCGGGAACGGATAAAATTGCTCGACGCGCAGGATCGTGACGTGCTCCAAGCCTTGTTGCTCGGCTTCGGCTTTCAAATCGTAATAGACTTTGCCGCTGCATAGCACGAGGCGCTTGATGTTGTCAGCATTTGCCACAGCATCAGCAATGACAGAATGAAAACCGCCGTTCGTAAATTCATGAATCGTTGACACCGCAGCGGGCGAACGCAGCAGACTCTTCGGCGTCATCACAATTAACGGCTTGTGCGCTTCCTGCCGCATCTGACGGCGCAGCAGGTGGAAATACTGCACCGGAGTCGTCGGATAGCAAACCTGAATGTTGTTTTCCGCACAGAGTTGCAGGAAACGTTCGAGTCGTGCGCTGGAATGCTCCGGCCCTTGTCCTTCGTAGCCGTGTGGTAACAACATCACCAACCGCGAAGGCTGTTTCCATTTGTCTTCCGCCGCGACGATGAACTGGTCAATCTGTACTTGCGCGCCGTTGGCAAAATCGCCGAACTGCGCTTCCCACATCGTCAATGTGTTCGGCGCAACAACGGAATAGCCGTATTCATAACCGAGCACGCCGGCTTCGGACAATGAACTGTCGAAGACCTCAAAGCGCACTTTGTCTTTGGCCAACGCTTCGAGCGGCGTCCAGGGCGTGCCGTTGTGCGTGTCATACAAAATCGCGTGGCGTTGGCTGAACGTGCCGCGCCCGCTATCTTGACCAGACAAGCGCACCGACGTGCCTTCGAGCAACAACGAACCGAACGCCAAGCCTTCGGCAAAGCCCCAATCAATCGGCACTTCGCCCGCGCCCATCTTGGCGCGACGCGCAAGCTGGCTGACCATCTTCGGATTGACGTTGAAGTTTTGCGGCACGAGGCTCAAAGCTTGCGAGACGTCGTTCAATGCTTCGCGTGCCACACCTGTCGCCAACACATCAGAGCCGTCATCTTCGGGCGGAACGGCTTTCAATTTCGTCGGTTTGTTGCGTTTGGCCACGGTGGCTTTGGCGCTGGCGTGAATTTCTTCGTAGCCCGCGACACGCTTGGCGATCAATTCGTCTGCCTCCTCGCGTGTCAGCACGCCTTCGCGGATGAGCTTTTGCGTGTACAACTCGCGCACGCCGGGATGGTCTTTGACCTTTTGGTACATCAGCGGTTGCGTGTAGCTCGGTTCGTCGCCTTCGTTGTGACCGTGTCGGCGGAAGCCGATCAAATCAATTACGACATCGCGGCGGAATTCTTTGCGAAAGTCGAGCGCCAGTTGCAACGTGCGATACGCCGCGTCCGGGTCATCCGCATTGACGTGGAAAATCGGGCAGCGCGTCATCTTCGCTACGTCAGTTGAGTAGAGCGAAGAGCGGCTGGATTCGGGCGTGGTCGTGAAACCGATTTGGTTGTTGATGACGAGGTGAATCGTGCCGCCCGTGCGATAGCCTTTCAGATCGGCGAGGTTCAGCGTTTCCATCACGACGCCTTGTCCCGAAAACGCCGCGTCGCCGTGAATCAGAATCGGCAGAACCTGGTCGCGCGCAGGTTCTTTTTCAATCCACAACGCATCCTGTTTCGCGCGCGCCATACCTTCGACGACTGGGTCAACGAATTCGAGGTGGCTGGGGTTTGACGCGATAGTAACCGTCACCTCACGTCCTGCGGCTTGGCGGGTTCCGGCAGCGCCCTGATGATATTTGACATCGCCTTCATCGCCGGGAAACTGCGGATGCACGGTGCCTTCAAAGGCCGTGAAGATGCGTTCGGCAAAGCGCCCAATGTTTGCCATTACGGTCAAGCGTCCGCGATGCGCCATGCCAATGACGACTTCGTTCACGCCGCGCGCCGCCGCGCCTTCGATCAATTGATCCAGCACAGGGATCGCGGCGTCGCAGCCTTCAATGGAGAAACGTTTTTGCCCGACATATTTCGTGTGTAGGAAGCGCTCGAATTGCTCGGACGAAATCAGCTTCCACAAAATGCGTTTGCGGACTTCCGCCGGAATCGGCGCGGGATCGCTTTCGATGCGCTTTTGCAACCACGTTTTCGGCGCGGTGCTGAGCATGTGGCGATATTCGTATCCAACCGTATCGCAATAATACCGGTGCAGCATGTCCAGGATTTGCCGCAGTGTGGCGCGTTCTGTGCCGCCCAAACCATCGGTGAAGAATTCCCGATCCAAATCCCAAATCGTCAAGCCATACGTCGCAATGTTGAGTTCAGGATGGTCAGGAATCGGCATCAGGTTCAGCGGATCAATGTCTGCGATGACATGCCCGCGAATGCGGTGCGCGTAAATCAACTGAAACAGGTGTACCTGCTTCTTGATTTCCTCCTGCATCCGGTCACCGCCGAGCAACATCGGATTCAAGTCCACCGACCAGCGAAACGGTTTGTACGGAATGCTGAGTTCCGCAAAGATGTCATCAAAGAAATTGTTTTTGCCAAGCAGCAGTTCGTGAATTTCGGCCAGAAACGCGCCTGATTCTGCGCCTTGAATAATGCGATGATCGTAGGTGCTGGTGATTGTGAACGCCTTGCTGATACCAAGTTGCGACAAAGCTTTCGGCGTCATCGCGGAATATTCCGGCGGATAATCAATCGCGCCTGTGGCAATAATCGCGCCTTGCCCACGCATCAGACGCGGATTCGATGCCGTCGTTCCAATCGTGCCGGGATTGGTGAGCGAAATGGTCGTGCCCTGAAAATCCGCCACCGTCAATTTGTTGTCGCGCGCGCGCATGACCACGTCTTGATAGGCGTCGAGGAATTGCAAAAACGTCATCTTGTTCGCGGCTTTGATGTTCGGCACGAGCAGCGAGCGCGAACCGTCTTTTTTCTGCATGTCCACCGCGATGCCGATGTTCACCTCTTCGCGTTTGAGGCGATACGCCACGCCCTCCACCTCTTCAAACCCATCGTTCATCTGCGGGAATTTGCCAATGGCTTTGACAATCGCCCACGCGACCAGATGCGTGTACGACGCTTTGCGTCCGCGCTGTGCTAAATAACGGTTGAGCAGCGTGCGGTTTTCGTCGAGCACTTTGAGCTGGACTTGTCGTTGCGACGTCGCGGTCGGTACGGACAAACTCGCATCCATGTTCTCGACAATCTTCAAGGCCGGCCCGCGAATTTGCAGACGATTGGCGGCAACTTCTGCCGTTGCTGGCGCGGGCGTGGCTGGCTGCGGCGCAGGAGCCGCTGCGGAAGACCCGCTGGCAGTAGGTGTCGGCGCAGCAGCGGTTACAGCCGTGCTTCCAACTCCGTTGCCGGTCTCGCCGCCCGTGACTTGTAACAGTGAATGAAAGTATGCGCCCCAGGCTTCGTCTACGGCGCTGGGATTCTGTTGGTATTGGCGGAAGAGGTCGGTGACATAGGTAGCGTTCGCGCCAAACTCCGTCTCGAAGATGGTGGCAATGTCAGATGATGGCATAGTTGTATGGATCAGCCTTTCGTGGATCACTCTCAAGATTTCTCAGGGCGTATCAAAGCCGTATCGTAGCAACAACGCCCAGCTTTTTCCACCTCTAAGACTGAATGAGTTTCGCTCCTGTCGTGCGCACAGGCTATAATCGCCGCTCATTTTTAGGAGAGAGTTAACCACATGAAAATCGAACGCATTGAATTACGTGAAATCCAGTTGCCCTTAGTCGCGCCTTTTGAAACCAGCTTCGGCCAAACGACGGAGCGCCGCATTATCCTCGTCAAAGTCTACAGCGAAGGCTTAGCAGGCTGGGGCGAATGCACGGTCGGCGAAAATCCGTTTTACAACCACGAATCCGCCGAAAGCGCGTGGTCAACCATCCGCGATTACGTCGCGCCGATGGTGCTGGGCCAAGAGATTGAAACGCCGAGCCAGGTGACGGAAATGACGAGCCGCATTCGCGGCAACAAAATGGCCCGCGGCGCGGTCGAAACCGCGATCTGGGAATTAGAAGCACGTCGCCAAAACACTCCTCTCTGGAAGCTGCTCGGCGGTACACAAACCGAAATCGCGTGCGGCGTGTCCATTGGCTTGCAGGAAACCGATGCGCAACTGCTCAAGAAAATCGAAACCGAAGTTTCTGCGGGCTACCAACGCATCAAAATCAAAATCAAACCTGGCCGCGATTATGAAATGACCAAAGCCGTCCGCCAAGAATTCCCGAATATCCGATTGACTGTAGACGCGAATTCGGCCTACACACTGAAGGATGTCGAGTTGCTGAAAAAGCTGGACGAATTCGATCTGCTGCTGATTGAACAACCGCTCGCCTACGACGACATCATTGACCACGCCGAATTGCAGGCGCAGTTGAAAACCGCGATTTGCCTGGACGAATCCATCCTGAGCGTAGACGACGCCCGCAAGGCTTTAAAATTGGGCGCGTGCCGCATAATCAACATCAAACTCGGTCGCGTCGCGGGACACACGGAAGCGCAGAAAATTGAATCGTATTGCCGCGCAAGAAATATTCCGGTGTGGTGTGGCGGCATGCTCGAAGCTGGCATCGGACGTGCCCACAACATTGCGATGTCTACACTGGCGGGCTTCACGTTGCCGGGCGATGTGTCGGCGTCGAAGCGATATTGGGCAGAAGACATTATTGTGCCGCCCGTTGAAGTGAGTGCGCACGGCACGATCACACCACCAATGTGTGCAGGGATTGGGTTTGAGATCAATGAAAAGCGTATCGAATCGCTGACAGTCAAAACCGAAATAATTAAATCCTAAAACAAAAGGAAGCCCCGAATGAACAATGGAGCAATGGCTTTGTGGAAACCTGAAATTGCATCTGCATTTGATCCCAACGCTGAAGCAGTTATCGCAAAAGGTGATTGCTTAGATGCGTTGCGCGATGTCCCAGATGATACGGCAAAACTCATCATCACATCGCCGCCTTATAACATCGGCAAAGCGTATGAGAAAGCAACGGAACTTGACGAATACTTGCAGGCGTTGAATCCAATCTTGGATGAGCTGGTGCGCGTGTTGTCGCCACAGGGTTCGCTATGTTGGCAAGTCGGTAATTACGTCGAAGACGGAGAAGTGTTTCCGCTTGATATTTTTTACCATCCGATTTTCAAATCGCGTGACTTGAAATTGCGCAACCGTATCATCTGGCATTTCGCACATGGCTTGCACGCGACAAAGCGATTTTCAGGTCGCTACGAAACGATGCTGTGGTTTACCAAAGGCGACGATTACACCTTCAATCTCGATGCAGTGCGCGTGCCGTCGAAATATCCCGGCAAGACCCATTTCAAAGGCGACAAGCGCGGGCTGCCGTCGGGGAACCCGCTCGGCAAAAACCCGTCCGATATTTGGGAAATCGTCGCGCGCGATTGGGAAACAGCGTTGTGGGATATTCCGAACGTCAAAGCCAATCATCCTGAAAAGACGATTCACCCGTGCCAATTCCCGATTGAATTGGTCGAACGCTGCGTGCTGGCATTGACGAACGAAAACGATTGGGTGCTGGATCCATTTTCCGGCGTCGGCTCTGCGTTGCTTGCGGCGCTGCGGCATCAACGCCGTGCGATGGGATGTGAAAAAGAAGCGGAGTATGTGGAAATCGCGCAACAACGAATCATCGACCTGTACACAGGAAAATTGGGTTATCGGCAATTAGGAAAACCCGTTCATCAGCCAACAGGGCGCGAGAAAGTGAGCCAAATCCCGATGCAATGGCTAACACAGGAGGGGTAGTTTTGATTATTGCAGGAATCTATTCATTCAATGACGGGGAAAAAGAAGTCGCGCGGCGGTATCCCAAATTGCTGAGTGAAGTAAAGTCGGCAATCAAAGCAGTCAATGCTCCTGACCACAAAAATAAGGAAAGCAGCGAGAAGACAAAAACCGGACAGATTCTTTACAGTCCTAAAGAACTTAACAAAGCTTTCAAACAAGAGTTTGAAAAAAACAGGGTGGAAATCTAAGCAGCAAATCAAGTGTGATTATTTATCAGCACACTATGTGTCGGGGTATAAAGTAAGAAAGAAAATGAAGAATGGTCATCGGGAAATAGACTTCGTAAAAGAAAAACTAGGAGTTGAAATCCAGTTCGGTAAATACTCGTTTGCGCCTTATGATATCTGCTTGAAGATGCCGATTTTCAAAAAAGAAGGGCTTATTGATTGCGGAATTGAAATTGTTCCCGTGAAAGCATTCGCCGATGAAATGTCGACCGGAGTTCCAAATTATGAACGACTCACTTGGGATTTAAAACATCGAGGCCCGTCAGACATTGACATCCCCGTAATGATTATTGGCATTGACGCCTAATCACAGATCAGAAAATGACACCCAAACAATTACTCATTCCCGGCTGGGAACCGGCAAATCGTGGGAACGGCAAGGTCAATCGCCTTGATCCGCAAGATCGTGCCTTCCACGATTGGTATAGGTTTGTGTTGTCATTTCCACCGCATCTGGTGCGTGATTATTGCGAAGACTTTGGCTTGAACGGTCAGCACACGTTGCTTGATCCGTTTTGTGGAACGGGGACAACTCTGGTCGAAGCGCGTTTGCGAGGCATTTCTGCCTACGGCGTAGAAGCTAACCCCTTCGCGCATTTTGCCAGCGTCGTGAAAACCGATTGTCGCGTTTGTCCGAATGAATTGGTAGCGAGTGCAAAGCAAATTGCGAATGAAGCGTTGGCCTGTCTGGCTCAGCAGGGCATTGACGATCAAAAACCTTTTCCCGGCGAGATTGCGGCACAATCGCAACGAACACTTTCTGTAGAAGAATTCAAACTATTGCTGGCGGATTCAATCAGTCCCGTGCCGCTGCACAAAACACTGGTTTTGTTAGAGTGCATTAGGAAACGGCAACGACTGCCCGCGTATAAGCATCAATTGCTGGCGTTGGCAAAGGCGCTCGTTTTCAAAATCAGCAACCTGCATTTTGGGCCAGAAATCGGTGTGGGCAAGGCGAAGATTGATAGCCCTGTGATTTCAACATGGCTGAGTGAAGTAGAGAAAATGGCAGAAGACTTGCGACGGATGGTGGACTCGAATTCGGCGGTTTCTGAAATCTACTTGGGCGATGCGCGGCGAGTTAGTGAATACTTACAGCCCAATTCTATTGATGCAGTCATTACCTCTCCGCCCTATCCGAACGAGAAAGACTACACGCGCATCACGCGATTGGAGTCTGTTCTGTTGGGTTTTATCAGCAACAAGGCCGATCTGCGAAACTTGAAAAACGGCCTCGTGCGCTCCAACACGCGCAACGTATACAAAGATGACGATGACGACCGCTGGGTCGCAGAATTTCCCGCGATTCAAACCGTGGCAGAAACGATCGAACAGCGTCGCATAGAGCTTGGCAAAACATCCGGTTTTGAGAAGCTTTATGGCCGAGTCGCGCGTTTGTACTTCGGCGGAATGGCGCGGCATTTGGCGGCGTTGCGAAGTGTTTTACGACCAGGCGCGCAACTCGCTTATGTTGTAGGCGATCAGGCTTCATACCTACGCGTGATGATTCGCACCGGTCAACTGCTGGCAGAAATTGCGCAGTCGCTCGGTTATGAATTAGTACGCATTGATCTCTTCCGTACGCGGCTTTCCACAACTACCAAAGAACAATTGCGCGAAGAGGTAGTGATTTTGCGCTGGCGAGGATGATTGGTTATGGCAGCTTCTAAAAATCGCTACGTCACGCTGATCGAAAGCATCTTCCTGAAATACTATCAGGCAGGAGCGACTGAAGTTGCGTTCAGGCGCGAGGACATTGTTGAGGTTGCCACGCTGCTGAATGTCACACTGCCGAAAAATCTGGGAGATGTTATCTACTCGTTTCGTTACCGTACCGCCTTGCCAGATGCGATTATTGAAAAAGCGCCCGCAGGTTATGCGTGGATCATTCGCGCCAGCGGGCGAGCACAGTACAAGTTTGTACTGACAAAAGAAGCAAATTTCCTGCCGAACTTAAATCTAGCCAAAACGAAAATCCCCGATGCTACGCCCGGCATCGTCAGTCGCTATTCCTTTGATGATGAGCAAGCGTTATTAGCGAAAATTCGCTACAATCGCTTGCTGGATATTTTCACGGGCGTGACTTGTTATTCATTACAGAATCATCTGCGCACGACCTTGACGAACATCGGGCAGGTAGAGACAGATGAGGTTTATATCGGGATTGATCGCCAAGGTGTTCATTACGTTTTTCCTGTGCAAGCCAAAGGCGGAACGGACAAGATTGGCGCAGTGCAGATTGAGCAGGATTTCGCCGTTTGCGCGGAGAAGTATCCGAACACAGTTGGACGTCCCATCGCCGCACAGTTTCTGGACAACGCAACTATTGTTCTCTTTGAATTCGTGCTCACCGATGAAGGTGTGCGGATTGCAGAAGAACGGCATTATCAGTTGGTTTCGCCCGACGAATTATCCAACGAAGAAATTGCAGAATATCGGCGGCGCAGTTCGCCACCACTTTGAGGAGTCACCACCTTGCTGACACAAGACAACGATCAGATTCAACAACGGCATCGTCATTTGGACGAAATCCTTCAACTCGGGCATGCGGCGTATCCGCATCGCTTTGACCGCACGCATACGATCTCTTCGATTGTGATGCAGTATCAGAGCTATCACGGCAAACGCGAGGACGAAGCGGAAGCAGCGCGCGTCAACGAAGAGCTCAGGGGCGCGGGCAACGGCAAAATCCGGCTCGCGGGGCGCATTATGCAGATGCGGCTGATGGGCAAGGCGGCGTTTGCGCATTTGTCCGACGGCGGCGCGCGGTTGCAGATTTATGTGCGCAAAAACGATGTGGGCGAGGCGGCGTGGGAGTTGTACAACAAGCTCGACCTCGGCGACTGGATTGGCGTCGAAGGGTTCTTGTTCGTCACCAAGACAGGCGAAGTTTCGCTGCATATTCACGAATTGCAATTCCTCGCCAAAGGCTTGTTGCCGATGCCGGACAAATATCACGGCGTCGCGGACAAGGAGTTGCGCTACCGGCAACGCTATGTGGATTTGATTGCGAGCGGCGCGGTGCAGGAACGGGCAGAAGGCGAACTGACTGCGCGCGAAGTGTTTGTGAAGCGGGCGCAGATTGTGCGTGCGATCCGCGACTTTTTCGACGAACGCGGCTACATCGAAGTCGAGACGCCGATGCTGACGCCACTCGCGACGGGCGCGGCAGCGCGGCCTTTTGTCACGCATCACAACGCGCTCGACATTCCGCTCTACGCGCGCATTGCGCCCGAACTCTATTTGAAGCGGCTGATTGTCGGCGGCTTTGAGCGCGTGTACGAACTCAATCGCAATTTCCGCAACGAAGGCTTGTCCATTCGCCACAATCCCGAATTCACGATGCTGGAGTTCTATCAGGCATACGCGGACTTCAACGATTTGATGGACTTGACCGAAGAGTTGATAACCGGTTTAGTGGACGAAGTGTGCGGCACGCGCCAGATTCCGTATCAGGAGCACACACTGGATTTCAGCAACTGGCAACGCCTGACGATGCGCGAAGCCGTGCTGAAATATTGGCCGGATCACTTGCAGGACAAGCAACCATCGCTCGACGATTTGATGGATCGCGCGGGATTAGAGGCAGCAGCAGCGGCGTTGGAGTTGGGTTTTGATCCCAAACTGAATAACGGCTATTTGCTCGGCGAAATCTTTGAGCAGGTTGCGGAACCGCATCTGATCAACCCGACCTTCATCACCGAATTCCCGACCGAGTTGTCGCCGCTCTCGAAACAAAACGCCAATGATCCGCGCTTCGTAGATCGCTTTGAACTCTTCATTGCGCAGATGGAAATTGCGAATGCGTTTTCGGAATTGAACGATCCGGCAGAACAGCAGCGGCGCTTTGAAGAGCAGATGAAACAACGCGAAGGCGGCGACGACGAAGCGATGGTGATGGACGAAGATTACATTCGCGCGTTGTCCTACGGCATGCCCCCCACCGCAGGCGAAGGCATCGGCATTGATCGGTTGGTGATGTTGCTGACGAATCAACGTTCGATTCGGGATGTCATTCTGTTCCCGCACATGCGACCAGAGGCGAAGTAAATCTTATGGCGTTACCACAAACAAGAAATCAATCAACGCCCCGCCACGGCGCGCTTCGTCTTTGAGCCATTTGAGGAAATACTTTTGCCGACATCAGCATTTCAAACATCACGCGAATCTTGCACGCCGCATTTCGTGACTTCCAGATGCCGGTCATTTTCGACAAGTGACCACGCCACTTCCGGCTTCTTTTCGCCCAGCATCTTGCCGTAGTTGTCATACACTGGCACGCCCGGCATCAGCGTTTTGATGTAGTCGCGCAATTCCTGATTGTCGTCCGAACCCCCCACGACTTCGATCAAGTCCTGCTGCTGATGCATCGTATTCAGCTTCGTCACAGAGCTTCAGCAATGCGAATGGACTAAGCCGACGATGGCGATTTTGGTGCGTTGGGCTTGGGCGTGGGTGATGGAAGTGAGGGTGATGAGTAAAAGGGCGATGATAAAGAGGTTGAGTTGTCGCATAGTTATTGTGCTTTCCGAAATTGCTGCAAGAGTTCCGCGCGAAAATAGCCGGAGGGGATGGTTCCTTGTTTCATAAACAGCAGATGAAACGTCTTGGGCGAAAATTGATCGCCTGCCAGTTTTGCCGCCTCTTTGCGCAGCGCGAAGATTTCGTCTCGCCCCAAACGATAGGTGATGGCTTGCGTCGGCCATTTTGTATAACGAAAAACCGCGCGCTCAGCAGCTTCACAACTGGCGCGCTTGGCCTCACTTTTTAAGGCGGTACTATTTTTGCAAGAGCCGGGAAGAAAATCAGTGACTTGGGAAAACAAGTCAATCGCGTCGTCATAGCTGAGGCGATTTGTATGTAATCCCGTATCAACACGGACACGCAAGTCACGGTAAAGTTTCCATTGCAATATGACCAGCCGCTCTTCAGGCGTATAAAAACCTTGTGGTGCGTTTGGTTGTGGCTCTTCCAACAAGGCTTCGGCATAGAGTCCCCACCCTTCCGTAGCCATTGAGTCCGCCCACATCGCCGAAGAGTCTTCGACGGCACCGGGCAAAAGCCAACGAACGGCGGAGATTTGATCGCGGAATCGCGTCATCATTTTGAAGTGCCAGTCATGACCGGGAAAGCCTTCATGCGCCGCCGTCTCGACAATAATCGCCCGATGGTTTGCGCGCAAGGCTGCGGGGTCGTTTCCCGTCGGCGACACGTAGTAACGACCAACACCGCTGTTTTTTAAAGGCGGCGCGGGAAAGTAGGACGCACTGTCAATGCTGGCCAGTAACGCGGGTGGCGTTTCAAACACATCCAGTTGGTAATCAGCAGGCACATCAAAAATGCCGGTTTTACGCCCGTATTCAACCAATCGTTGGCACGCTTCCCGATGCCAGGCCAAAACCTCTGCATCCGACTTCGGGCTATCTTTCTCCAGTTCGTCAAAGACGGCGCGCACGGCAGTCTCGCCATTCGCAGGAAGCGACCAGCCGTTTTTGCGTCCAATCGCACGGGCCAACGTAACCATTTCCCCGCGCGTGGCCTGCACAATCGGCCAGGATTCCGTATAAATCGTTGCCACCGATTTATTGATGCGGAAATTATTTTTCAGCGCCCAGTTATATTCAGCCTCGCCCAGTTGATAGCGATTGCCGCGAAATTGCGGTTTCAAGCCCGCTTCCGTTTTCAGTGTCGCATCCTGGAAAAATGTCGTGGCGATGAAATTGCGAAACTCCCAGTACGCTGTTGCAGCACGTTTGGCTGCGGTGCGAAGTTGGCTAAGTAACTCGTCGCGCTTAGCGCCTGCAATTTTTTCTTCCGCCAAGCCAGGCAATGTTTGCTCAAAGTATTTCGCTGTTGCTTCCGCGCCATCAAGCCCGTGACGGTAAAGCATCCGCCAATCGGGTGTGTTATTGGCTTTGACTCCGGCCAACAGTTGCGCACGCCCCACCGCCAGAAAATCAGGGATGGTGTCAACGCGCTTTGCTACCAAAGCCCAATCATCGTCAGTCCCGTATGTTTTGGCACCTGTCTGCGCCATCCCTTGCAATTGCCAGTCAATGGTGCGGAAGGGTTCGTCAAGATAAGTATCAAGTGCGCGCTTCTGATACCGACGCACGCGATGCTGATGCAAAAGGAATTGTATTTGTGCAAGTGCGACTTCGCGGTCAACTCGCAAATCGGGCGACAAGGTTTGGGGCGAAATTTTGGTGAATGAAGCATGTTGTGCAACCAGCCAGCGATCTTCCTCCGCCAATGCTGCGGCAGAATGATTGCGCCACAGGCCATCCACACTCCGCAACGATGAATCAAAACCTCCGCCGCCCAAATATGTGTTGAGCATTGGATTGCGGCGCAGAAATTCAATCACATACTTGTCACGCAGCACGATGAATGTCTTATCGCTTACTGATAATTGAGTGGTTTGCGATAAGGCAAGCGCGGGCAGAATTGTTAGGAGTACGGCTAAGAATAATTTCCTGTTCATCGGTTTTCCCCCTCAATACAGGTTTACACCAGTTTTGTCGCTCGCTCACTAATTACCTTCTTCTACTGCTGCCAAAAAGTTTTCCGGCGTAACAATCCGCAAAAAGCGAAACCGTTTCTGAAATTCGCGTCCTTCTTCGTTTTCCCACTTCATCAAATCCAGCAAGTCGTTATCGCGGCTGACGAGGTAATTCGCCTTCATCTCAACGGCCAGATTGATGTACGGCTCATCTTTGGGATCGCGTGGGTAAGTAAAGCGTTTGGGCACTTGCCGGATGAGAGTGGCATGCTGATCCAATCGCTCAAATAAGGCCTCGACCGCAACATCGGTGAGGTTGCGCAACCCGGCACGAACTTCAGGCCGATTGAGGACGTGACGTGCTTCTGCCAGAATTACTTTGCTCACATAAAGCGTGATCTTTCCTTCGTCGAGCAGGTCAAAGATGCGAGCGGCAGGGCTTTTCTGATTGGCTGCGGCCTGCACAAAAACCATGCAGTCAACAACAACTCCGGGTGGTTCGGTGGATTGGCTCATTCGTCTGCATCAGGTGGAGAGTTGCGGTAAAAGTCTTCGCGCGCTTTTTCAACTAGCGCATCCAATTCCTCATCGGTCATTCCGCTTTCGGAGAAGCCTTCGCGCACGGGCGCAAGGATTTCTCGAAAGGGGTTTTGCGCGAGAATCTTGGCTTCTAACACGACGCGGGCATACTCCGCTGCGCTTTTGTTGCCGTGGCTGCGTGCCAATTCTTCTAGCGCGTGTGTTGTCCCGTTCGGCAGGCCGGTGATTTCCAAGCTTTCGGTTTCAACTTCTAGGCTCATAATTACCTCTCTTCGAGGTTAAAGTGTAGTCTTGGTTTGCGCATCTATGCAAATTGCTTTTGCCTTTACGCAATGATGTCTTTCACGACATTCCCATACACATCCGTCAGCCGAAAATCCCGCCCCGCATACCGATACGTCAGCTTCTCGTGATCCAGCCCCAACAAATGCAGCACCGTCGCGTGCAGGTCGTGAATTGAAACCGGATTCTCGACGGCTTTGAAGCCGAATTCATCCGTGCTGCCATACGCAATGCCCGCTTTGACGCCGCCTCCCGCCATCCACATCGTGAAGCCGTAGGGGTTGTGGTCGCGGCCATTGCCTTTTTCGGAAACGGGCGTGCGTCCGAATTCGCCGCCCCAAATCACCAGCGTGTCGTCCAACAAGCCGCGCCGTTTCAGGTCACGAATCAAGGCTGCCGAAGCGCGATCCATATCGGGGCAGCGTTCGCGCAAGCCTTTCTCTAAGTTCTCGTGATCGTCCCATTGCTGGCCGGGGCCGTGCAGGACTTGGACGAAGCGGACGCCGCTCTCGACCAAGCGCCGCGCCATCAGACAACCGTTGGCGTAGGGCGTCGTACCGTATTCGGCGCGGATGGATTCGGGTTCTTTGCGGATGTCGAACACATCGGAGGCGGTGAACTGCATGCGATAGGCTTGCTCCATCGTCTTGATGCGGCCTTCGAGGAAGGTGTCTGCACCGAAAGATTGCGCGTGTGCTTTGTTCAGGGCTTGGATGGCGTCGAGTTGTTTCCGCTGTTTGTCGGCGTCGAGGTCTTTGTTGCGCAGAAACTTGATCATCTTTTCGGGATCGGTTTCGGCGTTATTGAAAAGCGTACCTTGATATTGCGCAGGCAAGAATCCGGCGCTTGTCCAGAGGCTACTCTGCGCAGGTGTGAGCGTGACGAACGCGGGCAGGTTTTGATTTTCCGTGCCGAGGCCATACGAAATCCACGCGCCGATGGTCGGGCGCATCGAAGTCATAATGCCGCTGAAAAACAGATTGCGCCCCGGCTCGTGATTCGGGATGAAGGTGTAGACCGACTTAATCACGCAGATGTCATCTATCGTTGCGGCGAGGTTCGGCAGCAGTTCGCTGACATCAATGCCGTTGCGCCCGTGCTTCTGAAACTTGAACGGCGACGGCATCAGTCCGCCGGTCTTGCGTTCGGTGCGCAGGTCTACGGCAGCGGGGCGTTGCCCGGCGTATTTGGCGAGCGCGGGTTTCGGATCAAACGTATCCATCTGCGACGGGCCGCCGGTCATAAACAGCAGGATGACGCGCTTGGCTTTTGGCGCGAAGTGTGGGCCGGGTTTGTGCGGTGTTTCGGCGCGGGCGATTAAGTCAGCGAGCGCGATGGAACCGAGGCCACCGCCGAGGGTGGACAGAAATGAGCGTCGTGAAAATTGTTCGAGGTTCATAAGTAATTCAGGGAAACGATATGTTTCAGGAGCGCGAAGCGTATGGAGTGCGACGGTCTCGACGTCGCTTTGAAATTGCGAGCGATGAAAAAGCTACGTCCAGCCGCAGCACTCCATACGCTTCGCGCTCCATCTCAATGCTAAGGCCAAAACATCTCTTCATTCGTTGCCAATAAGACCTGTGCGAATTGTTCGAGCGTCGTGCCGCTCAGATAACTCAACGCCACTTTGCTTTCCGCTGCGCTCGGATCACGCAAGAGGATTTTGCGATACAAACTGCGCACGCGCGTTGTCGGATCGGCTTCTGCCTCGACCGCTTTTGCCAACGCGCTGCTGAGTTGTTTGATGAACGGGCTGTTCAGCACAAACAATTCTTGCAACGGCGTGATCGTCAAATTGCGCGCCGGGCTGTGCTGAAACGGATTCGGAAAATCATAGAGCCGCAGAATGTCGCTCGTGCGTCCGCGATTGATGCGGCCATAGACTGTGCGGCGCGTGTTGTCCAAACTGTCCAAATCCTGCGAGGGGCCGTACATTTGCAGATTCAATTTCCCTGCGGCTTCGAGCAGCGAATCACGCATCGCTTCGGCATCCAGACGGCGCGGAGTGCTCCGCCAGAACCATTTGTTTTCCTCATCAATCGAAATAGCTTCAGCGCGCGGTTTGCTGGATTGGCGATACGTGGCAGACAGCATGATTTCGCGGTGCAGCCATTTCAGCGACCAGCCGTTTGCCATGAATCGCGCGGTCAAATCATCCAGCAATTCAGGATGCGTAGGCCGTTCGCCGCGATCTCCAAAATCGCTGGGCGAGCCGACGAGATGCTTGCCGAAATGCCAGCCCCAGACGCGATTCACGATCACGCGCGCCGACAGCGGCGCAGCATCGGTCAGAATTTTTTCGGCCAATTCCAACCGACCAGAACCACGCTTGAAAACTTCGTTCGGATGTTTGGCGAGCACGGTCAGGAAGCGGCGCGGCACCACTTCGCCGGGCGAAGCTGAATTGCCGCGCGCAAAGACGGGCAAGTCGCGCGCGGCACCGGGTTTGGTCGTGAGCGGCGTGTAATCGGAGTAGGAACCGTCGGAATCCAACGCAGCATCCACGACGGCATTGATGAATGGCGCGCGCGCTTCTTCTTCGGCGCGCTTGGCGGCAGCGGCAGCTTGGGCTTTCGGGTCGGGTTTGGGTTTGCCTGCGTTGGCTTCGTTGCGGGGGGCACCGATGCGGATGACGGCTTCGGCGAGTTCAGGATATTGCGCCTGCAATGCCTTCATCTCTTCTTTCAGCGCATTCATTTCGGCGCGGCAGGCTTCGGCTTTCGGTTTGGCGATGCTTTGGTCGAGCGTTTTTTCTTCGGTCAAAAAGCCGAGCAATCCGTTCAATTCGGTGACGCGATGACGCGCGGCCAAATACTTCGTTTCGGTCGCCGCATCAATGTCGCGCAACGGACGAATCGCAGGCGTTGTCGAAGCAAACACGCCGGCCAGCGCGTAATAATCTTTCTGCGAAATCGGATCGAATTTGTGATCGTGGCAACGTGCGCAGGCGACCGACAAGCCAAGCATCCCGCGCCCGACCGCATCCACACGCTCATCCCATTCTTCGAGCAGCAGATTGTCAATCAACTCCTTCGACAGCTTCTTTTCTTTCCACTCGGACGGAGCCATGCCCAGATAGCCGAGCGCGCGGAAATCGTTGCGCGATGTGCCGGGCATTAAATCCGCCGCGAGTTGCAGTTTGATAAAACGGTCGTACGGCACGTCCGTGTTCATCGCTTCGATCACCCAATCGCGATAGCGCCACGCATACGGATAGGCTTGGCGATTGCCGCCCGTGTCGCCGTTTTCCGCGTAACGCGCGACGTCCAACCAATAGCGGCCCCAGCGTTCGCCGTAACGCGGACTCGCCAGCAACCGATCAATCAGCTTTTCATACGCGCGCGGGTCTTTGTCTTTGGTGAATGCTTCGACTTCCTCGTAGCTCGGTTTCAAGCCAGTCAGGTCGAGATACGCGCGTAAAATCAGCGTGCGCGCGTCGGCCTGGGGCGAAGGCGTGAGTTTGTTGTGTTCGAGTTTGGCAAGAATGAAGCGATCCAGTTTCGTGCGCGGCCACGCGATTTGTTTGATGGTTGGCGCGGTCATTTCGCGTACCGGCTGAAACGACCACCATTGCCGCCCTTGGGCAAAATCAATGCCGTTGGGTTTTGTTGAGGGAGAAGCAACCGTCTCCGCGCGTGGATCAGTTGCACCCGCCGCAATCCATTGCTCAAAATCCGCAATCACGTTATCCGGCAATTTGCCCGCCGGTGGCATCTTCAGCATCGGATCGTTGTAACGCATCACCCGCAGCAACAGGCTTTCCGCTGGTTTGCCCAGCACAATTGCCGCGCCCGACACGCCGCCTTGCCGCAAGCCCGCTTTCGTGTCCAAGACCAAGCCGCCCATCGGTTTCTTCATCTGCGACGAATGGCAGGCGTAGCAATTGTCGGCGAGAATCGGGCGAATCCTTTTCTCGAACAATTCAGCACCACTGGATTGCGCATGCAGTTGGCCTGCAATCAGAGTAAATAAAAATAGCGCAGTGAGCGTCAGTTTGAATTTTGCGGAAGCCATCAATCTTTCCTTGGAAATGTAGTACGGGAACAAGTCGTGCTGTTGCTGAAACGTTTGATTGCGCGAGACGGTTTCAGCTTCGCTCATTTGCTCGGCGCAGGCGCAGCGGGCAGCATGTTGCGGATCGCACTGATGCGCCATTCCTTGCCGACTTTCTTGAAGACAAATGTAGACCACATGCGGCGCGATGCGCCGCCCGCGAGTCCGGTCATTTCATAGCGTCCGTCTGCGATGGCCACATCCGCTGACAGAAAGCGTACTGCCTCAAGCGTGATCGTGCGTTTGCCGCCCGTACTGCGCGAGCTTTCCAGGGAGCCTTTGACGACGGCGTCGCGGCCTTTGCGCCATTCGCCGGACGACACCAACTGATCGGCGTCAGGGGTGAACAGTTGCTCAACGGCTTTGGCGTCGAGGCGTTCGCGCGCGTCCACATACTTTTGCACGACGGCGCGAATCGCCGCGTCTTCATTGCCTTTGGTGGACGTTGTTGCGAGCCACGGCGTGACCAGCACGAAGAAAAACAGAGCGACGAATTGTGTTGGCATAAGACCTCCCAAGTCGGATGGTTGATGATAGGTAACGTGCTTTGCAGCGCTGGAGCGATGAGCTTAGCCGCATCGCGGCGGAGGCGCAAGCGCATTTGGTTTGACCAAAAATTGACGCGCGCGGAACAGGTAACTTATGATGGCAGCCTGCACTTCGGAAACGGCTTTTTACGAACGGATTTATTCACCTCAAACGGAGCAATTGCGATGTACTTCAAGTTATTGGTTGTCATGCTGGTTGCGCTGGGAATGGCGTCTGATCTTGCGCCGCTCGGCACGTACACGGCGCGCGAGCGGTCGCATTGGGCCTTTGTGAAACGGACGACGCCTGCCATTCCGACCTTCTCATCCGCCGCCGACAAGTCGTGGGCGAAGACGCCGATTGACGCCTTCATTCTGGAGCGGTTACAAAAAGAAGGCCTGCCACCATCTGCGCCCGCGGATCGCGTGATGCTGATTCGGCGCATCTACTTCGATCTGATCGGACTGCCGCCATCGCCGCGCGAAGTCGAAGCCTTCGTCAAAGACAAAGCGCCGGACGCTTATTCAAAGCTCATCGAAAAGCTGCTCGCCTCGCCGCAGTACGGCGAACGTTGGGGGCAGCATTGGTTGGATGTCGTGCGCTTTGCCGAAACCGACGGCTTTGAATACGACACGCACCGCAACGATGCTTGGCGTTACCGCGATTACGTCATTCGCTCTTTCAATGCCGACAAGCCCTACGACCGTTTCATCACCGAACAATTGGCGGGCGATGAACTGGACGCGAGCAATGACGAATTGCTGATTGCGTCGGGCTTCAATCGGCTCGGCCCCTTGCGCAAAAACGCAGGCAACCAGGAAGTCGCCAGCAGCCGCAACGAAGTCCTGACCGAAATGACGAATGCCGTTGGAACCG
>CAZWAK010000023.1:0-66467 GCA_964631865.1 uncultured Heliobacteriaceae bacterium
GTGGCAAGCCTTCCACTTCAACGAAGACACGCCCACGACGACGACGCCCGGACGTTTTGTTGTCAGCGAGCCAGCGCGCACGAGCCGCACGCTGCGTTCGGGTAATCGCCGCGACGCTGCGACACGCCCCACCAGCGTGCCACAGCGCCCGCAAGAGCGATAAGTAGGTAGGCAGAAATAATCCGGTGTAACGCGATTTGGCAAATCGCTGGATTCAGGCTGCAAACCGCCGCGATTTGCCAAATCGCGTTACGACGCAAGACCTGATTATTTTGCCCAGGTACTTAACTCAAGTAAGGGACGGCAAGCAAAATCATTGTCATTCCTTGCGACGGGGAGCACACTCCGTTCGTGCGCTCCTCGTCAATCAATTGAAGGTTATTCGTCTGTCGGCGGCTTAATGGTTCTTGAAAATTACTGGTACTAACAGATTTTGTGGTTCCAGCCCCAGCGGGGCGAAATATTTATAGTTTGGGCGACAACATACCCCCAAGCTCCGTTAGGAGCGACATCTACGGGCAACCGATGCCGCCCCGCTGGGGCTAAAAGGCTAGGCAGAACACGCGGCTATAAATATTTCGCCCCGCTGGGGCTGGGGAAGTTGTTCCTGCCACAAAATCCGTTAGTCCCAGGAAGATTAGTTCCGGCAATGAGGCTGGAATTGCTTTCGACCCAACGGGTCGTCTGACTGTAGGCAGGTCGTTCACGGCCTGTAAGCGGGTTGGCTTCTAACCACGATTCACTCACGAAAGGAGTTTGTTATGTCTACACATTCGCTGTTCCGTTCTCACCTCGTTGCGCTGCGCCAATGCGCAGTGAGCGGCGGGGTGCTCGTCGTGTTGGCGGTTTTGCTCGCCGGGACGTGGCGCAGTCACGCTGCTACGAATTCAATCCGCCATCTGAGCTTTGAAGACCGCATCGCGTATCAACGTGCCCTCGAAGCGGTCTACCATCGGCATCGCCTCTGGCCACAAGACAATCCGACGCCGAAACCCGCGCTCGAGGCTGTGCTGCCCGAAGCCGTGCTGCGCGCCAAAGTCGAAGACGCCTTGCGCCAATCGAATGCGTTGGCACGGTACTGGCAGCAACCCATTACGCCGGAGCAATTGCAAGCCGAGCTGGAGCGGATGGCACAGAACACCAAACAGCCCGCCGTGCTGCGCGAATTGTGGGCGGCGCTGGACAACGATCCGTTTGTGATTGCGGAATGTTTGGCGCGACCGTTGTTGGCCGAGCGAGAGTTGGGAATGCGGATCACGGATTGCGGATCGCGGAATGGTCGTTGCGAGGCACTTGGTTTGACAAAGGCTTCCGATCCGCAAACGGTCATCCGCACATCGCCGTTCGCGGAGTTGAGTGTGGAGGTGCAGGGGACGGGCTTCCAGTTTCAGTTGCCGACGATTGCGGAAGCGGCAGTGCCGGAGGCCGCGTGCGGGAGCGATTCGTGGACAGCAACGAACACGACTGGAGCGCCTAGTGCGCGCGACGGTTACACAGCAGTATGGACAGGTAGTGAAATGATAATCTGGGGAGGTATTAGCGGCAATAATTTCCTTAACACAGGCGGGCGGTACAATCCGGCAACTGACGCTTGGATCGCAACCAGTACAATCAATACTCCCAGCGTGCGGTGGGAGCACACTGCTGTGTGGACAGGTACTGAAATGATCGTCTGGGGTGGTGCCTCTAGCAATGATTCTTACCTAAGCACTGGTGGGCGATACAATCCAGCAACTAACACCTGGACAGCCACTAGCACAACTGACGCTCCTCTTGCGCGTGCGGCTCACCGAGCGGTGTGGACAGGCAGCGAGGTGATCATTTGGGGTGGAGCCAATCTAAATGATCCTTCCCGACTTCCCAGAACTGGCGGGCGATATAACCCGGCGACTAACACTTGGACAGCAACAGATACAAATGGTAGCCCTGTCGGGCGACTTTCTTTTACCGCAGTGTGGACAGGAAGCGAAATGATTGTTTGGGGTGGCTACGACGACCGTGACAGAGTCAACACTGGCGGACGATATAACCCTACGACCAACACTTGGGCGGTCACGAACACAACCGGTGCTCCCAGTGGCAGAGAATTTCACACTGCCGTTTGGACGGGAAGTGAAATGATCGTTTGGGGAGGGCGGGAGGTCGACAACGTCAATACAGGTGGGCGTTACAATCCTTCGACTAATCTTTGGATAACTACTAGCATCACTGGTGTTCCTAGTAGCCGGAGAAACCACACTGCTGTTTGGACAAATAGTGAAATGATTGTTTGGGGTGGTACCGGCGCTGACAACACTGGGGGGCGTTACAATTCCGCGACTAACACTTGGGCAACAACTACAACAACTGACGCTCCCAGCGGGAGATCGCTTCATACTGCCGTGTGGACAGGTAGTGAAATGATCATCTGGGGCGGCAGCAGTGCCAACACAGGCGGACATTACTCGCTCAATCTGCTCACCCTCTCTCAAACCACCCAATCCTTCACCGCCACAGGCGGCTCCGGCAGTGTCGCGGTCACTGCGCAAGGCGGCTGCACCTGGACGGCGACCAGCAATGCCAATTGGCTCACGACCACGTCCAGCGGCAGCGGCAACGGCACGGTCAATTTCACCGTCGCGGCCAATCCCAGCGCCAGTCAACGCACCGGCACGCTGACCATCGGCGCGCAAACTTTCACCGTCACCCAAGCCGCCGCGACGCCCATTGCCGTGTCGCTCGCAACGACGCTCACCGCCGCGCCGGGCGCAAACCTTGTTGTGCCGATTATGGTGGGCGATCTGACGGGCAGCAACGTGGTGGCCTACGATTTTGTCCTCACCTTTGATCCGAGCGTCTTGCAGTTGCAAAGCACGCCCATAGATGCGGCGGGCACGTTGAGCAGCGGCTTCACGTTCACGCCCAACACCAGCACTGCCGGGCGCTTGACCGTCTCCGCGTTCGGCACGACGGCGCTCACCGGGACAGGCACGTTACTGAAGCTCAACTTCACGGTCGTCGGACAAGCAGGTGCAGCAACGCCGCTCACGTGGCAATCCTTCCGCTTCAACGAAGGCACGCCCGAAGCCGCCACGACGAATGGTCGCTTCACCATCACCAATCCCTGTAGTTACGCACTGACGCCGACGACGCAATCCTTCACGAGCGATGGCGGCACGGGCGCGGTCAACATCACGACGGCGAGCGGCTGCGTGTGGATTGCGACGAGCGAGGCGGATTGGATCACGATTACCAGCAGCCGCAGCGGCGTGGGCAGCGATACGCTGCGCTATGAAGTCGCGCGCAACACGGCGGGGATGCGTTCCAGCACGATCACCATCTCTGGGCAAAGGCTGACCATCACGCAGGCGGGCACGCTGGCCAGTGTGAATGCGGCGAGTTATGTCGGCGGCATGTTGGCGCAGGAATCCATCGTGTCGGCGTTTGGTTCGGATTTGGCGACGGGGACGCAAAGTGCGAGCGGCGGCAGCCTGCCCACGACAATTCTGGGCACGAACGTGCGCGTCAAAGACAGTGCCGGGGTCGAACGCCTGGCTCCGTTGTTTTTCGTCTCGCCGATGCAGGTCAACTATCAACTCCCGCCCGGCACGGCGTTGGGCGCGGCAACGATGACGCTCACGAGCGGAGACGCCAAACAATCTACGGGGACGATCACGGTCGTCGCGGTCGCGCCGGGCGTGTTCACGGCAACCTCCGACGGCAAAGGTCTCGCGGTCGGGATTGCCGTTCACGTTAAGCTTGATAGCACGCAAGTCCGCGAGCCGTTGGTCGAGTGGGACGGGACGAAGTTTGTCGCGCGCCCGATTGATCTCGGCCCGACGGGCGAGATCGTGATTTTAGAGTTGTACGGCACAGGCATCCGCCATCGCACCTCGCAAGCAGCAGTGACGGCGACGATTGGCGGCGCAAACGCGACGCTGCATTACGCCCGCGAAGCGCCCGGTTTTATTGGTCTGGATCAAATGAACCTCGAAGTGCCGCGCAGCTTAGCGGGGCGCGGTGAGGTAGACGTGGTGGTCGTGGTGGATGGCAAATCAGCGAACGGGATTAAGGTGGTCATCAAGTAAAACGGGTAGCGCGATTTGTAAACGTGTAGCGCGATTTGGTAAATCGCGGGGCTTCACTCAGGAACGCTCGCGATTTGCCAAATCGCGTTACACTGTAGTTCCTCAGATCGGCATGGCGGTCATGGGCGGAAAGCCGTGCTGCGCGCGCCCGACCGGCCCTTCGTGCTTCGCCGAGACTTTGTACATTTCGTAGCGCCCGTCGCTGCCGGCGGCGGCGACTCGTTGGCGCAAGGCTTCCATCTCGTCGGCAGTCATCGGCCTGAAGTCGCGCGCGATGCTGACGTTGTGGTGCAGCATACGCGGCGACAGCATGCCGCTGATCGTCGTCGCGACGGGCAAGCTCATCGCATAGCGCAGAGCCTCTTCGACCGTTAACACACCTTCCTTAATCATCCCACCGCTGCCCCCCATCGTTTTCATGCCGAGTGCGGCGATGCCTTGTCGTTGCAGTTCGGGCAGGACTTTTTGCTCGAAGCTGCGGAACGTGCCGTCGAGCGCGTTCAGCGGCAATTGACAGGCATCGAACGGGTATTCGTGCGCCAACATCCGCAAATGAATTTCCGGGCTTTTGTGGCCGGTGAATCCGACGAAACGCACTTTGCCTTGTTGCTTGGCAAGCTCCAACGCTTCAATCACGCCGCCGGGAACGAAGTGCAAATCCGGTTCGTTTTCGTACACGACTTCGTGGACTTGCCACAAGTCCAGGTAATCCGTTTGCAAGCGGCGCAGCGAATCTTCGAGTTGCCGCATCGCTTCGTGTTTGTCGCGTCCGTGCGTGCAAACTTTGGTCATCAAAAAGACTTGGTCGCGGCGGTCGTGGATGGCTTGGCCCATGATCTCTTCGCTGCGCCCATCGTGATATTCCCAGGCGTTGTCAAGAAACGAGATGCCTTCGTCAATCGCCTGCTGGCACAGACGAATCGCGTCGGCTTCTTCGGTGATGACGCCGAGATGATAACCGCCCAGGCCAAGCGCGGTGATTTGTTCGCCTGTTTTGCCGAGCGGGCGGACGGGAATGCCAGATGAATTGCGTGGTAGTTCTGTGGTCATGGAGAATTTTCTTGGGAAGTAAGCAGATGCCTTGCCATTCTTCCTTCTTCATTTTTCATTCTTCACTCTTGGCGAGGTAAAGAGCATTTCCCCCTGACTAACAATGAAGAAGGAAGAATGAAGAAGGAAGAATAGCGCGTCTTGCCGTCGTGAATTACAGCGTCCAGCCTTTGCGATATTCGCGGTGCAAATATTGGTTCGCCTCAGCGTTGTTCGTGATGCGGCCTTGCTCGCCATCGTAGCGGATTTGCACGCCTTGTCCTGCACGTAACGCGACGACACCGAGCAACATTGTCTCGGTCAAACGACCGGCATATTCAAATGACGTGCTCGCATTGCCGACGCCTTTGCAAGCGTTTGCCCAATTCACGCGATGCAGCGCGTTGCCTTTTTCATCGGCCACGACGCGCTCGAACGTGGGCTTCACTTTCTTCGCATCTTCCATCAGCGATTGCGGATAGAGTTGCGGATTCTTGCCGTAGGTTTCGTGCATCAGGATGCCTTTTTCGCCGACCAAGATCACGCCGCCACCGCGTTGCAACGGCACATTTTCGGGCAACACAGCCGGACGCGGAGCCATCAAGCCGCCATCGCACCAAATCATGCGCACAGGCGGTTGATTGCCGCGCGCTGGGAAGTTGTACACCGTTTGCGCCGCGACCGGATAACTCGCGGGTTTGCCTTTCTCATCCGTGCCGAACGGCGACGAAGTTGTCTCAATTGTATCGGGATAACGCAGGTTCAAAGCCCAATACGGATGATCCACCAAATGCGCGGCCATATCGCCAATCGCGCCCGTGCCCCAATCCACCCAGCCGCGCCAATTGAACGGATGATAGATCGGGTGGAACGGCACTTCCGGCGCAGGGCCAAGATACAAATCCCAATTCAACGTCGCAGGCGTCGAGACATTGAACATCATCGCGTTCCCCAACGTCCGATTGATTTTGCGCATGCCCCAATCGTTGCCAAAGCCGCCGCCGTTCATCGCTTCGGGCACGTTCGGACGCGGCACGCCTTGCGGCCAGATCGGGCGATTCGTCCACACATACACTTCGCGCACTTTGCCGATGATGCCGGCCTGAATCCATTCGTTGATGAGCCGCGCTTCGTGGCTCGAATGGCCTTGATTGCCCATTTGCGTGACGAGCTTGGGATTCTTCGCCGCCGTCTCGCGCAACACACGCGCTTCCTGCACCGACCACGTCAGCGGCTTTTCGCAATAGACGTGCTTGCCCATTTGCATCGCGGCGTTGGCGGCAATCGCGTGGATGTGATCGGGCGTGGCGACGAGCACGGCGTCAATGTCTTTTTGCTTGTCGAGCATTTCGCGGAAGTCGGCGTAGCGTTTCGCCTTGCCGTAGGCTTCCTGCAACTTGATGCGCGCAGGGTTCGGCGAGCCGTCGCGGTTCTTCGTGCTTTCGGCGACGGCTTTGTCCACGTAACCGAAATCCACGTCGGCGAGCGCAACGAGGTTTTCGCCCGCGGCAACGAGTTCGGTCGAATCCGACGCGCCTTGTCCGCCGCAGCCGACGACCGCGAAGTTGAGTTTGCTGCTCGGCGCTTGATAGCCCGTGCCGCCCAGCACGTGACGCGGCACAATCATCGCGCTCAAGGCGGCGCTGCTCGTGCCAGCTACAAATTTTCGTCGTGTGAGTTTGTCTTGCTTCATTTTGAATACCTCATGGCCTGTTTGAATATCTCAAGGGGTTGTGTGGTGAATGCCAGCGAAGCGCAAGCATAAACTGGAATTGCTTTCTTGGGAAGAAGCGAATGGCTCAAACCATCTTCCAGACTTTTTTGGCAATGGTGAAAGAAATATCCGCCACCGTGTGCGCCGCCGCGCCAATCCACAAGCCGACAAACGCGGCCCAGAAATAGCGTTTGTCCGTGGCGTTCCAAAACGTGCCGAGATCTAAACTGAGGCGATTGAATTCGGCTGTCCACGTCGTTTGTGCGCCGTACAAATAGCGTTGGCGCACGTACAAAAACGTCGCGGCCAATACGGTCGTGATGGCGATGAAATAGAGGATGCGAAAGATGGTGCTGAAGACCAAGCCGTGCGACAGGCGCGAGCGATGCGGCAGCGCCATTTGATAGGGCTTCCAGATAAAGCGCAACGGCCCCCAACGCCGATACGGCTTCGAGTCCAAATCCAAATCGGGGCCGAACATCAACCCGGCAAACACCATCGCCACCGTCGTGGTTGCAGCCAGCGCCATATCGCCCGCATAATACTGCGCGCCCGCAAACACTGGCGGCGCAATCGCAAAGGTAATCAAATCGTGTGTGCGTCCAGAAGGCATAGCGCGATTGTACAAAATGCTGGGGAAAAAGAAATAGGTGGTTAGTGGTCGGTGGTCGGTGGTCGGTGGTCGGTGGTCGGTGGTCGGTGGTTGGTAAAGATAACCCGAAACTCAAAACTCGAAACCCAAATATGAGTTCTCATACTGAAAACACTGCACCCAAAGTCACTGTGCCCTATTTGCAAGACCTCAAAGCGCGCGGGCAAAAAATCGTGATGATTACGGCCTACGACTATCCGACGGCGCGGCTTGCCGACGAAGCGGGTTGCGATTTGATCCTCGTCGGCGACAGTCTGGCGAACACGGCGCTTGGCTATGAAAACACGTTGCCCGTCACGTTCGACGAAATGTTGATTGCGACGAAAGCCGTCAATCGCGCCGCGCATCGCGCGATGATCGTCGCCGATTTGCCGTTCGGCACATTTCAATTGAACGACGAAGAAGCCGTGCGCGCCGCGATTCGGTTCGTCAAAGAAGGCGGCGCGGAAGCTGTCAAAATCGAAGGCGGACGCAATCGGTACGCGCTCGTCAAGCAACTCGTAGACAACGGCATCCCCGTGATGGGGCACATCGGCTTGACGCCGCAATCGGTGCTGCAAATGGGCGGCTACAAAGTGCAGGGCAAATCGTTGTCAGCCGCGCGCAAGCTACTTGACGATGCGCTCTCGCTCGAAACCGCAGGCGTCTTCGCGCTCGTGCTCGAAGTGATTCCGACGCTGCTGGGCAAACTGCTGACGGAGCGAGTTTCGATCCCGACGATTGGCATTGGCGCAGGGCTGCACGCCGACGGACAGGTGATGGTGATGAGCGATCTGCTCGGCTTGACGTTTGGCAAAGCGGCGAAGTTCGTGCGGCCATACGCCGACGTAAAAACCGTGATGAGCAACGCGATCAAGCAATATGCCGACGACGTGCGCAACCAAAACTACCCCGCCGCCAAAGAATCTTACGAGATACCTGCGGAGTTGGCTGACCAAATCGCGCGCAACATTGGCGTAGACGAAAACGAAATCCCGTACGTGATTTACGCCGATTGATATGCAAATCATCAACGACGCCACAGCCCTGCAAACATTGACCGCAACGCTGCACGCCGAACAAAAAACCATCGGCTTTGTGCCCACGATGGGCGCGTTGCACGACGGGCATCTGAGCTTGGTCAAAGCCGCACGCAAACAAACTGACGTGGTCATCGCTTCGATCTTTGTGAACCCGACGCAGTTCGGCAAGCACGAAGATTTGAGCCGTTACCCGCGCGATTTGGAACGCGATGCCGAACTGCTTGCACCCCTCGGCGTCGAGTATCTGTTCACGCCGACACCCGATGAAATTTATCCCGCAGGCTATGCGACCTACGTCAACGTCGAAGGCTTGAGCGAAATGTTGGAAGGCGCGTCGCGCCCCGGTCATTTTCGCGGCGTCGCCACAGTGCTCACGATTCTCTTCCACCTCGTGCGTCCGCACCGCGTGTTTATGGGGCAAAAAGACGCGCAGCAATGTGTCGTCGTGAAAAAGATGGTGCGCGATTTGCGCATTCCGACCGAGATCGTGATTGTGCCAACGAGGCGCGAAGCCGATGGCTTGGCGATGTCGTCGCGCAATCAATATTTGAGCGCCGAACAACGCCGCGCCGCGCCCGTGTTGTTTCGCGCGCTCACCCAAGCGCAGAAGTTATTTGCCAGCGGTGAGCGCGACGCACAAGCAATTACCCGCGCGATGCAACAGACCATCGCCGCCGAACCGCTCGGCGTGTTGGATTACATCGCGGTGAACGACGCGCAGAGGCTTGCGCCCGTGACCATCATTCACGAACAAGCCGTGATTGTTTCGTTAGCCGTGCGCTTCGGCACGACGCGCTTGATTGACAATATGATTTTGTCGCGCTGAAGGTCAGGCCGACCGCGCCGCAAGGAAATCCTCCCGCAACGTCCGTTTGAGAATCTTGCCCGACGGGCCTTTGGGGAACGTTTCTCGAAACACAATCTGCGCAGGCAATTTGAATTTCGTCACGTATTGGCTGAGATGATTTATCAATTCTTCGGCAGTCAATTCCATCCCCGCGCGCAACACGATCGCCGCCACTAAATTTTCGCCGTACACTTCATCGGGCACGCCAAACACAGCCGCTTCCGCCACCGCCGGATGCGCGTACAAGCCTTCTTCGATTTCGCGCGGCGAAATATTCTCGCCGCCTTTGATGATCAAATCTTTCTTGCGGTCGGTGATGTACACGTAACCCTCTGCATCGAGATAACCGACGTCACCCGTGTGCAACCAACCGTCCATCACGGCTTCGCGCGTGGCGTCGGGTTTGTTCAGATAGCCTTGCATCACGTGTGGGCCGCGCGAGCAAATTTCGCCGATTGTGCCCGGCGGCAGAATGTTGTTCGCCGCATCCATCACGCAAATTTCGATGCCTGGCAACGCGGGGCCAACCGAACCAACGCGGTACGAGTCTTCGGGTGCATAGCCCGTCAACGCGCCTGACGATTCCGACAAGCCATAGCCTTGCTTCACAGTGCAATGAAAGAGCCGTTCAAATTCCAGCCGCGTCGCTTCGGACAACGGCGCACCGCCGGAACCGACGGCTTCGAGCGACGACACGTCATACTTTTCGCGGTCGGGATGATTGATGAGCAGCGTCAACATCGTCGGCACAAGCGATAAGCGTTGCACACGCAATTCCTCAATCGTCGCCAGCACCTGGCCTGCGTCGAAATGTTTCAGGATGCGCCCGCGACTGCCCAAACGCGCGCCGAGGTTCATCATCAACACACCGTAAATATGCGAGAGCGGCAAGACCTGCATCCCGCGCACGCCTTCGAGCGAACGCGAATTTTGATAGCCCGCATCGGCCACGAAGATCAGGTTTTCGTGCGACAACATCACGCCTTTCGGATGGCCCGTCGTGCCGGAGGTGTAGAGCAACATCGCCAAATCATCGCCCGCGCGATCCACAAGCGGCGCGAATGCAGGAGCCGCATTGACGGCTGGTTCGATGTTGATCGCCCCGTCCACATTGGTCGCGCCCATCACGAGCACTCGCTGAAACTCCGGCAACCCCGCCGACGCTTCCAGCAAACGCGCGGCCAGTTCGGGCGAGGTGATCGCCACTTTCGCGCGCGAATCTTCCAACACATAGCGCGCTTCGCGGGCATTCCACATCGGTGTAATCGGAATCATCACCGCGCCGAGTTTCCAGATCGCCGTGAACGCGGCGGTGACGTCCGGCGAATTCAGCATCATCACGACGACGTGATCGCCCGCTTGGACGCCCTGCACGCGCAACACTTCGGCCAAGCGACAGGCACGCGCGTAGCATTCGACGTTCGTGTAGCGTTTGTCCTCGAACCACGTCGAAGTGTATTCACCAAATTTGTCCAAGTTGTCGAGCGTTAATTGTGCGACGTTCATGACGATTCCTTTGGCTCCAGCGCAAGTAAAGACGGCACTGGCGCGGACGATGCGTGGTTGATGGGTTCAGTTTCAAGCGTTAGCGAACGCCATTCTACTGCCGTTCTTTTGAATAGCAACCCGCATCTCACTTCCTTCGGCAATCTTCGTGCTGTCCACAAAATCCCGCGTCAGAGAAGCTGGATTTGGGATTCTGGCCGAAGTACGCGATAATGCCAATCGCTCTCCATCCACTCATTGCGAAAGGTTTGATATGCGAAAAATTCTCTGGCTTACATTGGTTTTGGTGACGGCGTTGGCGTGGGTGATTTACGCCCAAACGCCCACCGCACAGCGCGATCAGGCGGTCAAAATCGGCACGGCAGAAGTGCAATTGGATATTGTGGTCAAAGACAAAAAAGGACGCTTCCAACGCGATCTGAAGCTGGAAGACTTTGAAGTCTTCGAAGATGGTGCCAAGCAAAACATCGAATCTTTTCGTCTCGTGTCACGCGGTGGCGAGGTCAAAGCCGAAGAATCCGCGACCGCACCACGACCTGCTGTCGTCACAGCAGAGGTTGCCAAAACCAAACGCGCCGAAAGCAGCGTGAGCGCGGTGGCGCTGGTCTTTGATCGCCTTTCGCAAGACGGACGGCGGCGCGCGCAACTCTCCGCGCAAAGTTACGTCGGCGATGGAGAGCAAAACAATTACGTTGGTGTGTTTCTCATCAATTTGAATTTGAATACGCTGCAAACGTACACAACCGACACGGCGCTCGTGCGCAAAGCGATTGAGAAGATGGCGGGCAGCGTGACTTCAACGTTCGAGCCATCGGGCGGAATTTACACGGACAATGCCGTGCAAACGATCAATGCAGCCAGAGCGGCGGCAGCGGGCGCAGCATCTGCCGCAGGCGCGGCGGGAGCCGCTGGCGGGGCGGGCGCGAGTGCTGCGGGCGCGGCGGCGGGCGCGGCGGACGTGGATCGAATGATGGCGGAAATGCAGCTTCGCACGAAAGAAACTTTTGATCGTCTGCAACGCGATCAGCAAGGCTACGCGACCGTCAATGGCTTGCTTTCCGTCATCAGTTCGATGGAGCGGTTGCCGGGTCGCAAAGCGGTGATGTTCTTTTCCGAAGGCGTCGCGATTCCGCCCAACGTGCGCCAGCAGTTTCGTTCCGTCATCAACAGCGCGAACCGCGCGAACGTCAGCTTGTACACGGTGGACGCTGCCGGCCTGCGTGCGGAAAGCACGACCGCGATGTCGCGCGACGAAATCAACAATCGCGCGCGGTCACGCATGGACAGTCTTGACCAGGTACATTTGGGCGGCGCGATGACGCAGGAGTTGGAGCGCAACGAAGACCTGATGAACCTCAATCCGCAAAACGGCCTGATGCAACTCGCGCAGGAAACCGGCGGGCAATTCATCGGCGACACGAACAACATTGCTTCGCGGCTCAAACAAGTGGACGAAGACCTAAGTTCGTATTACCTGCTGAGCTATGTGCCGACGAACGCGAATTACGACGGCAAGTTTCGCAACATCTCGCTCAAGCTCAAACGTTCTGGCCTCGACGTGCAGACGCGCAAAGGTTACTACGCGGTGAATGCGGGTGGCGGCACGCCTGTGTTGTATTACGAAACGCCTGCGCTGGCGGCGTTGGCGAATGGGCGCGCGGACAACACGATTCCGCTGAAGGCAAGCCACTTCAACTTCCCCGAAGCCGCGCATCTGGGCCGCACCGCGTTTGAAGTCGAATTGCCCGCCAGCGCCGTCACGTTTGTCGAAGACGCGAAGAAGAAAACCTACGCCAGCGACTTCAGCGTCGTCGTGCTCGTGAAAGACCATCAGCAGCAAGTCGTGCGCAAACTCAGTTCGCATTACACGCTGAACGGACAACTCGATCAGCTTCCGAAGATGAAGAGCGGCTTGGTTCTGTTTTACCGCGAAGAAGATTTGCCGCCCGGCAAATACGAAGTCGAAGCCGCCGCCTACGATGCGCCGAGCAACAAAGTCAGCATCCGCAAAACAAACGTTGAGGTGCCGAACGCCGATGAAACCAAGCTGCGCTTGAGCAGCGTCGCCATCATCAAACGCGGCGAACAACTGCCGAAAGACCGCAAAAGCGACAGCCCGTTTCTCGCGGGCGATGTGCTGCTCTATCCGAACCTCGGCGACCCCGTGAGCAAAGCCGCGAAGCAGGTGGGCTTTTTCTTCACGGTCTATCCGGCCAAAGATTCGACGTTCACGCCCGCGCTGATGGTGGAGTTGTTGCAGAACGGCAAAGCCCTCGCCGCTGTGCCACTGAAGATGCCACCGCCCAATGAATCCGGGCGCATCCCGTTCGTGGGCAATCTGCCGCTGGAAAGTTTGGCTCCCGGCGAGTACGACTTGCGCGTGACGGTGCGCGGCGACAAAAACAGCGCATTTCGCACGACGAAGCTGACAGTCGCGCCATAAACAGGATAGATTACGAAACACACGAAATAAACCAAACACACGAAATGGCTTCTGTTGCAAGAACATCTTTTTTTCGTCTGTTTCGCTCTTTTCGTGTGTTTCGTAATCTCGTTTTTATTCTTGCTGTCGTTGCAATTCTCACCTTCGCACAACCCGCGAAGCCCCCGCAAGATCAATCCTGGAACCGTCGCATCGCAGGCACAGGCGATTATCAAATCGTGCTTGAAGTGTCGGGGCGGGTGGAAATCACGCGCGCGTTGAAGCTGCCGAGTCCGCTTGACCTGAAAGCGATTTGCGCGGCGAAGCAAACGGCGGAAACCGAGGCGCTGCGCTCGGCGGAAAGCTATTTGCAATCGCTCGAACAAGCCATAGATAAGCGGCGCTACTTGCCGGAACTCGTGCGGTTGCACAACGAACTCGGTCAACTCTATTCCTATCGCGGTGACATGCCGAAAGCCATCGCGCAGTTCGAGGCCGCGTATCAAGCCTTGCAACAGGTGCTGACCACGCAGCCGCAATATGCTGAGGACAAAATCTACCTCGAAGAAATTCTCGGCATCGCACATTTGCGGCGCGGCGAACTGGACAATTGCGTTCATCAGCACAACGCCGAAATGTGTTTGTTTCCGCTCCGCGCCGCCGGGCAACATAAATTGAAAACCGGCGCGTCGTCCGCGGTCGAGTATTTCCAAAAACATCTGGCGAGCAGGCCGGATAATTTAGAAGTGCGCTGGCTGTTGAATCTCGCCGCAATGACGCTCGGCCAATATCCACAGGGCGTCAAGCGCGATTGGCTGATTCCAATGCCAACAATTCCTGTCGCAGATCGCTTGCCCAAATTTCCCGACATTGCAGGCAAGCTCGGTCTTGATCACGTCAGCAGCGCGGGCGGTTCTATCGTGGAGGATTTCGACAACGATGGCTATTTAGACATCGTGCGTTCGAGCGTAGATGCGTGCGAATCGCTGCGTTATTTTCACAACAATGCCGACGGCACGTTTAGCGATTGGACAAGCAAGGCCAATCTCACCGAACAAATCGGCGGCATCAATTGTGTGCAGACGGATTACAACAACGACGGCTGGCTGGACATCTTTGTGATGCGCGGCGGCTGGGAATTCCCGATGCGCAATTCGCTGCTGAAAAACAACGGCGACGGCACGTTCCGCGATGTCACAGAAACAAGCGGCTTGCTCAGCGGCGACCATCGCACGCATTCCGCCGCGTGGAGCGATTTCGACAACGACGGTTGGCTGGATGTGTTCGTCGGCCACGAAGAATCGCCGAGCCAATTGTTTCGCAACCACGGCGACGGCACGTTCAGCGATGTTTCCGCGAAGGCTGGTGTCAATCGCACTGCGTTCACGAAAGGCGCAACGTGGGGCGATTACGACCACGATGGCTTCGCAGATTTGTACGTCTCGAATTACGGCAGCGCGAATTTTTTGTATCACAACAACGGCAACGGCACGTTCACCGAAGTTGCGCAGAAGCTCGGCGTAGACAAGCCGATTATGAGTTTTCCGACGTGGTGGTTTGATTACGACAACGATGGTTGGCTTGATCTGTTTGTGGCGAGCTTCATGCCTTCGGTGACGGAAGTCGCGCGCGGCTATTTGAATCTGCCGCCAAACGCCGAAACGATGAAGTTATATCGCAATAACCAACGCGGCGGCTTTGAAGACGTGACGGAAAAAGTGAATCTGAACCGCGTCGTGCCGACGATGGGCGCGAATTTCGGCGACGTGGACAACGACGGCTTCGTAGATTTCTACCTCGGCACAGGCGCACCGTCGTACACGGCGCTGATGCCGAATTTCATGTTTCGCAATCGCGACGGCAAACGCTTCGCCGATGTCACCGCATCAACCGGCACAGGCCATTTGCAAAAAGGGCACGGCGTCGCGTTTGGCGATTTGGACAACGACGGCGATCAGGATTTGTACGTCAACATCGGCGGCTTTATTCCGGGCGACAAATACAACAAGGCGCTGTTTGCGAACCCGAATCAGAGCAACGGCAATCAGTGGTTGTCAGTGAAACTGATCGGCGACAAATCGAATCGCGCCGCCATTGGCGCAAAGATTAAATTGACCTTGATAGACGCGAAAGGTGCGAAGACGATGCGCTATCGAGAAGTGTCGAGCGGCGGTTCCTTCGGCGCATCCTCGCTCGTGCAACATTTCGGGTTGGGCAAAGCTATGAAGATTGAAACGTTAGAAATCACGTGGCCGAGCAAGCAAGTGCAGACGTTTCGGAATGTGATGAGCAAGCAAATGTTGGCGATTACGGAAGGCGCGACAACTTTACAATCACGTAGCTTGAAGAAGCTTTCCTTTGCAGCGAAACTCCTGTCCCCATCGCATCGTCATTGATGGGTAGATTTTCCTCAAGAATAAAATGATTTGTAACCGGCGATTCTTCACCGCAGAGGCGCAGAGGTTGCGCAGAGATTACGCAGAGATTTTTGGTACAGGGGGCAAGAGGGATAGAGAAAAGGAGCGCCAAAAGACATTTCTCTCTTTCTCTCTCTCTCGCTCTTTCTCTCCGTCTTTCTTTTTCTCTGCGTTGCCTCTGCGTTCTCGGCGTCTCTGCGGTGAAAAAAACTGGAAACTATCTTGCCCTGAACGTGAGCTTACTGCTTTGACGTTGGCGGTTTCTTTTCGTCGCTTTCGTCAATCGCTTCGCCCTTCAACTGGCCTTGTGCGGCGGCAGCTTCGGCGGCGGCGTTCAGGCGCGTGAAGGTTTGGCGGGCGCGTTCGGCATCGGCTTTGCGCCCGACTTTGGTGTAGGCGCGCGACAACGCGAAATAAATCTTCGGCTCGTCGGGAGCCATCTTTTGCGAGAGTTCCAACTCGGTGATCGCGCGCTCGGCCTCGCCTGCATCAAGCAACATCCGCCCCAAAATGTAATGCCCCAGCAACAAACGCGGACTCAGCTTCACGGCTTCTTCCGCGAGTTGAAGGCCTTGTTCCGGCTCTTTGTTTTTGAGTTTGATGTAGGCGATTTGCAGCCGTGCCAGCGCGTGTTTCGGCGAGTTTTCCAACTCGCGTTGGAAGGCTTGTATCGCGGCTTCATCGTTGCGTTGCGTGTAGAGCAAATAACGACCGTAGGCATATTGCACGCCGGGGACTTTGCCATACTCAGCTACCGTTCGTTCGTATTCCTGCTGCCCATCGCTCGCGTTGAGTTGTGCGATCAGATGTTGCGCATAGCCCGCGCGCCGCAACATCTCGCGGTCTTTGTGCGTGGGGCCGATTTGCTGCGGCAAGAGCGGCATCCGCAACAACGCCAGACCGTGCGTGATGAACAACTGTTCGTGGCTGACGTTATCGTAGCTCAATTTGTTCAGGTATCGTTCGGCCTGCTCGAATTCGCCTTTCAGATTCAGCAGCATCGCTTCGTGAAAAAACATGACTTTGGCAAGTTCGACGTTGTCGCCGACGCCAATTTTACGGCCTTGAATCAAATGCGCGAGTGCGTTGTCGTAATCGCCGTTGCGGAATTCGCACAGCCCCAGCATCACGAGCGGCGCACCGACTTGCGGATTCAGCGCGGCAGAATTTTTGAAGGCTTTGGCAGCATCTTCGTATTGATCTTTTTCATACAGCAACGTCGCCAGATACCACCAGCCCTCGTTCCATTTCGGCTTCATTGTGAGAGCTTTTTTGTAACCTTCGATGGCCTCGTCCAGATTGCCCGCCTCGCGTGCTTGATTGGCTTGCGCGGCGGCCTGATCGAATTGTTGTTGATTGAAGACGGGCGGCGGCGGCGTTTTGGCGGGACGTTTGGTTTGCGCCAACGTGGTTGCCGCAACAAGGCTGACCAGAAACAAAATGAGCAAAGGCTTCATAGCATTTAGAATGGATATGGCTCGCCCGGTTTCACGATGCGGATGCGGTGATCGGTGAATTTGAAATGCGAGCCGGGTAATTCAACTTTTGGCATGTGACACGACGTACAATTTTTGCTTTCGACTTTGCAGACGCGCGTGCCATTCGGTTCTGCTGCTTGTTTGGGCGTGTGACACGATGTGCATTTCGCATCGTACGCCGACGCCTCCATTTGCAGCGGTTCATGCACGTTGTGACAGCCGATGCAACTGATGCGGCGATCATCCGAATAACATTTGCTATTGAAAATGCGATAGGGCTGAAAGCGCACGTTGTTCATTCCGCCGAGACGTGGCAGCGCCGTGACGTCTTCGACGCTGCGATGACAGGCAGCGCAAAACTCCTGATTCAAGTCGTCGCCGTTCAATTTGCCGGGATTGAAAATCAATGCGGAGTGCGGAGTGCGGAGTGCGGAGTTTGGATTGCCTTTCATCAACGCGATGTGGTCTGCGCCGGGGCCGTGACAGGCTTCGCAGTGAATGCCCGGCACTAAGTTGTCGAAGTCGAGCTTGCCGCCTTTGACCGTGCCCGTCGTGTGGCAACTGAAGCATTGCACAGTTTCGTCTTTGGGCATCAACCGACCAACCGCATCCGCCAATGAAACCGGCACGTCGCGCGATTGGCCAATCGTCGTGTCCAAGCCCTGAATCTCATTGTAAAAACTCAAGCGGCTTTCGTACAGCCCGTCTTTGCCTTGCAGCACGTACGTCTGTCCGGCGTGACCGAGGCCGAAGGCATATAGAATCGGCAGCGTCATCGTTTCTTTGCCGTCGGTCACGGTGTACAGACTCTGCTCGCCTTGCCGCCGAATTTCGTAAGCGTACGGCCCGGCGCGAAACGCGAGCTTGGGATGTTTGGTCAGGATTTCGCTTTTGGCAACGGGTTCGAGCGCGCGTCCCATCATCGTTTGCGCGTGCGATTTGACTTTGCCGGCGTGACATTCGGCGCAGGCTTGACCGCCGACGAAGTTTGTGTTGGCGGGAATCTTTGTCGGATTCCAGATGCGTTTCGGGGCTTGCGAAAACGTCAGCCCCACCGCCAACAGCGCGACGCACGCGAGCAACAAAACTTTGAGCATTCGCAGGCGCATCATTGGGGTGGTGGTTTCAGCAGTGGATCAGCCAGCGCGCGGCTTTTCGGATCGCCGAGCTTTTGCGATTCAGCAGTCGGTTGTTTCTGCTGCTCTTCGATGCGCAGCTTTTCAATGATCGCCTGTTCGCGTTTGGCGTCGTCGTTGCGTTTGAGCTTGAAGTACAAGCGCGCCAATAAAACATGTGCCGGACTGTACTTCGGCAAAATCTGCGTGACGCCTTCGAGCAGCTTCGCGGCTTCTTCCGTTTTGCCTTGTTGATTGACCAATTGCGCAAGCTGAAACATCGGGCCGGGATCGTTCGGACGCAGTTCCAGCGCACGTTTGAGCAGCTTTTCGCCTTCGTCCAACTTGCCGTCTTCGCGGTACAACCAACCGAGCCGCGTGTTGGCGATGAAGTCATTCGGGTTGACGGTCAATTCAGTCTGAAAGGCTTGCACGGCTTGTTCCCGATTGCCCGACATCAAATACACAACGCCGAGTTGCGCGTGCGCCGTCGGCAATTTTGGGTTCGCCGCGATGGCCTGGCGTAGCTCATCGGCGGCGGGCTGTAGTTCGTGGCGGAAGGAATACAGCGTGCCCATAATCAAATGCGCTTCGGCGGAATCGAGTTTGCGAAACACTTTGTCCACGAGCATCTGGCCTTTGTCGAGTTGCTCGTTGTGCAAATAGGCATTGGCCAAAATGTAGGCGACGGAAAGGTCTTCGGAATGCGTGGCGTACACGGGTTCGAGTTGCGCGATGGCGTCCTTTGTTTTTCCGGTCGAGAAGTAGCACGTGCCGAGCAGATATTTTGCTTGCAGGTTGTTGGGCTGCGCTTGCACGACTTGTGCGAATTCGCCCTGCGCCAAATCGTAGCGATCCATTTGGTAGTACGCGAGACCCAGATTCAAGCGAATCGTTTGTTCGCTCGCATCCAGCTTTAACGCCGCCTGGTAATTTTTGATGGCTTGATCGAATTGCCCCAACTTGGCATAGATCACGCCGAGGTTCGTCAACGCATCCACGCGGCGCGGGATCAACTTCAACGCTGCTTCGTAGGCGTCGCGTGCGCCGTTGAGATCGCCTTTTTGCTGCAATTCGACGCCGCGCGCGAAGTGGGCTTCCGATTGGCGCACAACTTCGCGGTCTTGCCCGGAAGCAAAGGTAAAACTCAGCATGAAAAGTAATGAGACGAGCATTAGTTTTCGGCTTTTTGTACGGCGAGTTCTCTGATTCGACTGTTCAGCGCCAGCGGGCTATCGAATTGGAGAATCTCTTCGACCAACAACCCCATACGCTGTAAGTCATCAATCGTGTCCAATTCCGGCGCTAACACGATGTCAGGAAAACGACTAATTGCCAAGCGTCGGAAAGCCTGTTCAAGGGCTTCGACCCCTTCTTGCCGCCCTTCCTGCCGCCCTTCCTGCCGCCCTTCTTCAAGTCCTTCTGCCACGATCATTTGATAAACGCTGGAGTCTCTCAAATCTTGTAGTGAGATCATAATTTTCTCCTTGACCAGTTCGAGTATGTCGAGTTTATTGTAGCGCAAGCCCCCAAGCACGAGAAAGTGCATTGCCATCTCATGCCGTTTGGCCGTGTCTTCCACACTATGCAAACGACGCGCGACTTCCGTCAACGATGCTTCGCCGCCTTGCATCAGCGCAATGAAAGGCAGCAGTGCATCACTTGCACGAGCCAGCGATTCCGCCGCAGAAACCTCCCACAAGCGGATGACCTGATAATGCGTGACGATTTGTGTTTGCCCGACATCAATCACGCCCATGACCGGGGGGTTGAGCGGGAATTTCTTCCGACTCAACACCAGCACATAGCTCAAGACGGGCAGGCGATATCGCAACCACGCCAGCACGGCATATTCAGGCATTCGCTGCGGCATTTCCTGATCCCAATAGGTTTGGGCTTCGATGTGGATAATATATTTGCCCTCGGGTGTAACAATGAGATAAAGCTGGTCGGGGAAAACGGAAGGAGCGTTTAATTCAAAGGATAACGGCTCGATGGACAGCACCTCTTCCGGCAACGCCCCCAAGAGAAACAACAGTGACGCCGCGTCTTGTTCGGCTAAATATTTGAAGGCTTGATCGTAGGGCTTGTGGGCAGATTCCGGCATCAGTCTGCGGCTCCTTCGGTAAAAATAAATTTGGTGCGCGCGAAGCGATTCGCTCGCTTCGCGCGCACCATTCGTGGGGGATGTGAATTGTGAGAATTTAGAACGTGAACTTCAGCGCCAATTCAATAATGCGCCAGCCGCGTTTGGTGGTGATCTTGCCAAAGTTGGCTTTGGTGTTGGCATCGAAGTCGCATGTGCCAGGAAGCGCACGCCCTGATACCGCTTGCCCGTTGCCATTGGGGAACGTTTGTGTGAAGGACGTTGTAGTACCATCCGCCAAGACCAGCGTTTGATTCACAGGCGTCCGTGAACAAACGGTGTTCAGCGTCAGATAAATGTCGCTGTTGCTGGCGGTCTGATTATCAATATTCTTCGGGAACGCCTGGTTGAAGATATTGAAGAACCCGGCACGGAACTGCACTTGTTTCGATTCGGAGACCTTGAAGTTCTTGAAGACCGAGAGGTCCCAGTTCGACCGACGTGGTGTGCGGAAGTAGAACGGCGAGATAACCGGGCCGGTGGTCCCGAACGTGGGGATGCCGATAGCGCCCAAATCCAACACCCGCTCGCCCACGTTCTTCCCATTCAGGTTCGGGTTCTTGGTAAAGATCGGGGCAATCGCGCCTGCGGCATAGCCTGCGGACTGATAGGCATCCGAACCAAACGACGCAACCGCGAGATTGGCCACATCGCCTGTGAAGCGAATATTCACGGGCGTGCCGCTGGTGAAGGAGGTGATGCCGGAAAGCTGCCAGCCGTTCAATAATCCGCGTACGAGTACATTGTTCGTGGGTGACAGATTCGGCATGTTGTAGTTGTAGGTGACGTTGAAAATATGCGTCCGGTCGTAATCCAGCACGCCATAGCTGCGCCCGCGCGTGTCGAGCGGGTCGAGGTCATTGAATTCTCCGCCTCTCGTGCCTAGCACTTTCGAGAACGTGTAGGTGACGAAGTATTGGAGGTTCTTGCCTGCCTGCCGACTCAGCGTGGCTTGCAGCGAATGGTAGTTGGACGTGCCGGTATATTGTTGCAAGCGCACGCCGTTGAGGTCGGGATAAGGACGGAACCGATTGATCGCCGCCCCATCCAAAGATTGCCGGTGGAATTGATTGGTCAAATCCGCCCGAACGCCCGTCACGGTCTGGACGACACAATTGCCGCGCCGAACGACATTGCCTGCACTGTCCACCGCGCCCGGATCGCAATTCGGGTTCTGCAGTTGCGTGATGGTGCTGCCCGGATCATTCGGCACAGTGCCCCGCAACATCGCCCCCAAGGGCACTACGTTGATCGGAAGTCGCGCCGCCAGATGTCGCCCAAACGTTCCGACATACGCCGTCTCAAAAACCCCGATGGCGGGAATCCGTGTGGCCACGCTGAGACTGGTTTGATAGGTCGTCGGGAAGTTGCTCGAGTTCAGATCAGGCGAAATGATTTGCGCCCCGCCTGCGGCCAAGCGCAAGGGATCAACCGGCACTCTCGTTCCATTCGCGAGTGTGGCAATGCCCATATTGTTCAGCGTCAAGCCGCCCAAATCGGCAAAGGTCACATTAGTGCCCGGAATTTGCGTGAATGGGCCGAGGGTTGCGCCGACGTTGCCGTTTGGCGCGGCACGCAGCGTCGCGTCATATTGGAAGTTGCCCTGCACGCGATTGTAGAAAATGCCGCCGCCGCCGCGAATCACCAGTTTCTCATTGCCGAACACGTTCCAGGCAAAGTTCAAGCGCGGCCCCCACAAAACCTTGGGCGGGACAATCGCGCCTTTTTCAATTTCGCCCCGCGCCGCCGACAGCACGCCATTCGGACGGAACGGATCACCATTGATGTAATAGCCCGCGCCGCGTCGGTACGCGCTGGGGCTAAAGAGAATGTCAAAGCCCTTGCGCTCTTTGTTCACGGTCATGTGCGACGCGCGCACCCCCACTTCCAGCGTCAGGTTCGGGCGCACTTTCCATTGATCCTGCGCGTAGAACTCGTAGTTGTAGAAGCGATAGTTGCCAATCGGTGGCTGTGTGCCGTGCCCGACGTCTGTCAGTTGACCGACCAGCAGATCGCCCCAATCGTTGCCCGTGCCGTACGGATTCCAGTTGTTGAAGCCGATCAAGCCTTGCGAGTCAGGATCGCCCTGAAAGTTTTGTCGTTTGTTGCCTTGCTCAATGAGTGCGCCGAACTTCAGCGTATGCGTGCCAACCACTTTCGACAGGTTGTCGGCCACGGAGAAGCTGTCGTTGTAAGCAAAAATCGGGTTCGTGCCCGGCGACCAGAGTTGGCCTTGTGCCCAGCTAATCAGCGACAACGAAACAAACGGGCTTTGGCGGCCAAAGCGCGTGTTGTCGAACGGCAAGCGCCAGGTGTTTTCGATGCCGAGCGTCGAGAGGCGCACTTTGTTCGGGTCTTGATAAGAGTTGTCTAGTTTCAGTTTGCTGGCACTGAACACGAGTTCGTTGGTCAACGTGGGCGTGAAGACTTTCGTCAATCCAACTGCCACCGAACGACCCAACGCATCCTGTTGATTGGCCGAAGGGAGTTCAAAGGTCGAAGGCCCCCACCAAATACCGTATGGGTTAACTTCTTTTTGCAGTTCGCGGGTGACGCGCACATACATGTTCGTTTTGTCACTGAACTTGTAATCGAAGCGCGTCTTGAAGTCTGTCCGATGCTGCGTCTGCGTGGTATTGGAAATGTAGTTTGCGTTCGCCAGATTGGAGTTCGGCAGGGGATACAGATTAATCAGAATCCGCCCAATGGGGTTGATGTATGGAGCCAGATTGTTGTTCGGCGCGTTCTGCCCGGCATTCTGGAAGCCGCCCGGAATTCTCACTGTGGTAGTGCCGAAGTTACCAGCACGCTGGGCCGCGGTTGGAACGTTAGAAATCCGCGGCACTGCGCCATAGGTTTGCCGCTGGACTTCAAAGCCGACGAAGAAAAACAATTTATCGCGTTGCTCATTGAAGCCACCCAAAGGCCCAAATACTTTTTTCGGCAAGGTGACAGGGCCGCTGAGGGTGAACCCAGGATAATAGAACCGACCCAGCGGTTTTTGCCCTGCGAGGGAGTTCGGGTCTTGTGCTTTCACATAGTTGCGGAAGCGATCATTGGAGGCCAATGCTTCGTGTCGCGTGTACGCATAGACGGAGCCGTGAAAATCGCGGCTGCCGGATTTGGTGGTGTAGCTGATCTGCACCGCAGCATTGCCTTTCTCCGCCGCCACGTTGCTGGTGTCTACCGTAATTTCCTGAATGAAGTCGTTGTTGGAACTGATAATGCTGCCGCAGTTGCACCCGATGTCAATGGCGCGTGAACCGTCCACGCTGATCGCGTTGTTGCTGCCGCGCTGTCCATTCACGGAATAATCGCTGACGCCGCCAAAACCGGAAACCTGATAGACCGATTGATCGGGCGCGACGACACCGGGCAGAATGCGTAGCAATTCGGTGCTGTTGCGGCTGATGATTGAGAGGTTATCAATCTGTGCCGCTTTCATCGTATTGGAACGTTCGCCGGACTCAGTTTTGATTTCGTCCACCGCCGTCGCGGAAATCGTCACGCTCTCGGTCGCGGCTCCGACTTCCATAATCACGTCCACGCCCTTCGTTTCACTGGGGCCGAGGACCAGATCAGTCTTGACGTATTTTTTGAAGCCGCTGGCCTCGACTGTGAGCGTGTAGGTGGTGGGAACCAGTGCCGTGAAAACGTATACGCCCTCATCGCTGGACTGGAATTTCCGTTCGGTTTTGGTGTTGTTTGCCGTCAAAGTCACTTCGGCATTCGGGATGATTGCGCCGTTGGGGTCTTTGACGACGCCGCGAATCGTACCGCTGCTCGTGGATTGCGCCAGTGCGACCGCCGTTCCCAAGACCAGCAGCAAACCTGCCGCGATGGTTCGTACGAACTGAATTGCGCTTGTCCCGGTTTTAATTTGTGTCAGCATTTCCATTCCTCCGTTGGGTGAAGCCTGGGTTATGAGTTTTTGCGTAAGCAGGAAGGAAGTTCGTGCCCTGCATTCATCGTGCTGTCGCCAAACGAAACCTCAGTCAACAGCAACTCAATTCCATTGTGTTTTGTGCAGCAAAGCTATCGGTCGTTTTTCGTCCCAGCAACTTTCGTAATCGTCAGTAAATCTTTTGGCGAGTAGCTTCGATCTCAGACTCCCCGTTTATCGGTGGAACCTGATCTCCAACTTTCGATTGATGCCGCGAACATTAGTTCACGGGCGGAAAGAAGTCAATCCGACTTACGGATACGTGCTGTTAGCTTAACGGTTAAGTCGGCTTGTTGCTATTTATTTTCAGCAGGTTAGCCAATCATAGCTTAACCTAATTTTCCAGGTCAGAGCCGATTCCCTTGCCTCATGAAAGAATTGATCGTACTATCCGGCGCAACAATTTCTCCCTGATGGTCGCTGCTTTATTTTGGAAACTGATTTTCGATGAACGTCGCTCCGACAAAAATAGAAGCGCAAGCCGACACTAGCGCAGAGGTCGCCATTTCTCCCGCTGAGATTCGGCACGCGCTGACCTGCATCGTGCAGAGCAAATACTTTTCGCACGCCCCCAAAAAGCAGAAGTTTGTGCAGGTGATCGCCGAGTATTACCTGCAAGGGCGCGCGGTCGAACTCAACGAGTATTTGCTGGGCTGCGAGGTGTTCGACAAAGGAGCCGAGTATCACCCGGCAGCCGACCCGGTGGTGCGGGTTGCGGCGCACGATGTGCGGAAGAAGCTGGAAGCGTACTACACGCACGAAGGCGCGCACGATGCGATTCGGATGCTCGTGCCTGTCGGAACCTACATGCCGGTGTTTAGCCGCATCTCCGCGCCCGCCGATGGCACAGAAGCTGACGCATCTTCTCCATTGTTAGCCGAGGCGAAAGCAGAGCTTGTTGCTGCGCCCGTTTCTGTGGTGGATGTTTCTCGCTCAGCCTCGACGGAGGCTTCGACGACACAACGTTTCCCGATGGTGAGCGCCTCGCTGCTGGCACGGGTCGAACGGGGCGTTGAGCGATGGGCGCAACCGTTGCTGCTGCTGGCGAGTGTCGCAATTGTATTGTTGCTGGCGGGCAGTATCTGGTTGCTGCGCGAAAACCGCGCGCTACAGCGTAACACGGTTACGACGAGCGCGACGGTTCCTGCTATGGCAGTCACGGCTGGCATTTGGGAGCCGTTTCTCGCCAATCAAGTTTCCACGCTGTTGATTCTGAGCAACCCGGTCGTCTATCGCACGCTGAATGGCGCAGACCCGGACGTCCTGGCCAAAAAAGGAATTGATCTGACGGCGGAGCAAGCGAACTTGCTGATGAATCTGTCCAATGACCGGTTGCCGCTGCGTCCGAACCAACCGATGCAACTGGTTCCCGCGTTCAATACTTACACGGGCATCGGAGAAGCCATCGGCGCATTCCGGTTGCACGGCTTGTTGCAAGGAGCAGGCGAAACTTCGCTCTTGAAGCAAAGCCGCAATGTCGGAGCCGATGATCTGAAAGACTACGACGTGATCCTGCTCGGCAGCGTTTATGCCAATCAATGGGCCAAACCGCTTTCACTGAAAGAAAATTTTGTGTTTACGGATCGAACGAGTATTGAGAATCTGGCCCCGCGTGCGGGTGAGCAGCCCGAATACAAGTCGTCGTTCGATCAACGCACGGGCGCGTTGCTGGAAGATTACGCGCTGATTACGGTCGTGCCCGGTGTTTCCGGCGCGAATGCCGTGATGTCACTGGCCGGGATTTACAGCGAAGGCACACAAGCCGCGGCAGAATATGTGACCGACAAAACCCGTCTGGCAGAACTCCAGCAGAAATTGCGCGAACGGAGTGAAGGCAAGCCGCTGCCGCGTTATTTCCAGGCGCTGCTGAAAGTTCGCGTCGAAAATTCCTTCCCCACGCAAATCACGCTGCTCACCGTACGGGAACTGTAAACCTCAAGAAAACAAAACCACGAAGAAACGAAGAACACGAAGGGATGACGTGACGGGAAAGCCTGAAAAGATTGTGTTTCCCTTCCCTCTTCGTGCTCTTGGTGGTCTTCGTGGTGAAATTCTTTTGCTTGATTGTTCGCGCTAGATCAGCGGAAATAATTTCGCGCCGATCATCGTCACGATCAAACCGACGATGCCCATAATCGTCGTGATCGGAGCCATCACGCGCAGACTTTCGCGTTCGGTCATCCCGCTCATTTTCGTAATCACCCAAAAGCCGCTGTCGTTCATCCACGACACGGGCTTCGAGCCGCAGCCGATCACCAGCGCCAAATACAAGGGATGAAAACCGAGTTGTTCCGCCGTCGCAATGCCTGCGAATGCGCCCGCCGCCGTCAGCATCGCCACCGTCGCGGAGCCTTGCGCGGTGCGAATCATCGCCGTGAGCAGAAACGCGACGGGCAACACAAAGGCTTTGTAACTCGCCGCGATGCCTTCAATCGCCGCACCGATGTTGGTTTGCTGCAACGCCGTGCCGAACGCGCCGCCTGCGCTCGTGATGAGGATGATAACGCCCGCGCTCATCAGCGCATCAGAGACCGCCGTTTCCGTGCGCTTGGCCGAGGCCGTGCGAATCAGCAGCAGCATAGCGATGACTGCGCCGAGGATGAGCGAGATGTTTTTATCGCCGAGCAAATTCAGCAACGCCAGCGCAGGATTCGTCGGTGCGCCTTTGGTCGTGAGAATCGCGCTCAGTGTAATCAACACGACGGGTAAAACTATCGGCATCAATGACAGCCACAGCGCGGGCAATTCTTTTTCGTCACGCGCAGCCAATGTTTCCAGTGTGTTCATCGCTTCGTCCGATTCGCGCAGCGGAATCTCGTAGCGTTTGTTCGCCCACTGCGCAAACAGAAATCCGGCGAATGCGGTGAATACGCCGACGATACAACCGCCAACGATCATCGTCGCCAAACTCACGTTGAATTGATTCGCGACGAACAACGGCCCCGGCGTGGGCGGCACTAACGAATGCGTCATCGTCGCGCCCGCGACAATCGCCAGCACATAGAGCAAATAATTCTTGCCCGTGCGCAGCCGCGTCGCTTTGACGAGCGGGATCATCAAGTAGAACACCGTGTCAAAGAACACCGGAATGCCGAGCAGATAGCCGCTCGCCAAAAACGCTTCGGGCGCACGCTTTTCGCCGAGCCAGCGCAAGGCCGAACGCACGATGCGATCCGCCGCGCCGCTATGCAACATGCAATCGCCAATGATCGAAGCCATCGCAATCACCAATCCAATTTGCCCGACCGTCGTGCCAAAGCCCGTCGCGACACGATCCACAAACAACGACGAAGCCAATTGTTTCGCGGCAGCAGCGGTCATTCCTTTCGCCGCCGCAAACGCGAGCAAAGCGTCTGTCGGCGTCAGCACCGCCACGACCAAAGCGCCGAGCAATAACGCCAAAAATGCATGCAGTCGCAACAACAAGACGCCGCCAATGACGACCGTCATTCCGATGAGCAGGAGAATAAATGGGTGCATAGTGGCAGGCAGTAAATGATTGTGTGCAGGAATTGTCAATGCGGCGGCGGCAGTAATGCTATGATTTCTGCGATGAATGAACTAACGATGATTCGCCAACAACTCACTGCACGCGCGTTACCATTGGAACCGTTGCCCATTGAATTGGAACGCATTCGCCAAGCCGCCGTCACCATTCTGCTGCGCGAAAATAACCGCGCGGCAGAGTTGCTGATGATCAAACGCGCCGAGCATCCGCACGATCCCTGGTCAGGCCATTTGGCGTTGCCCGGCGGACGCGCCGACGCAACGGACGCGCATTTGATCGCCACCGCCGCGCGCGAAACGTGGGAAGAGGTCGGGATCAACTTGACGATAGAAGAGCATTTCGTTGGACGTTTGGAAACGTTGTTGCCCGGCAATCCGCGCTTGCCACAAATCGAGATCACGCCGTTGATTGCCGTCGCGCCCACGGAAGTTTCGTTGCAGTTGAGTGAAGAAGTCGCGGCAGCGTTTTGGTGGCCAGTGCGCGCGTTGCAGGAGAGTGGCTTGTCCGAAGTTTATCGCTTTCGACACGGGGACGCGATTCTGAAATATCCGGCCTACCCGTCATCGCACGGGGCGATTTGGGGGATTACACAACGGATATTGACGGAGTTTTTGAGCTTGCTGAAATGAGCAAGCAGACGAGGCTCCCGTCACTTCATTTTCCAATGTTGAGCGGCATCCATCCGCTGTCTGAGTTCTTCAACTGAAAGCTCGCAGTTGGCGCGATGAAGAATACGGTGGCAATTGGAGCAAACAATTGCCAGGTCTTCGAGGCGTGTGATGGAAGGTCTGTCAAAGGTAGCCAATGGCCGCCAGTGGTGAACCTCACAAAAGCCCTCGCCCAAATCACCGTAGTGGGTTTTGAAATCGAATCCGCAAACCTCACACGCGAGAGACCCAGTCAATGTTAGTGTGCTTTTCTTCTTCGCGTCTACCAAAGACTTGCTTCTCTCCAGCCGGAAATGCTGAACCAACCGCCTTCCACCTTCAATTGCGAAATCATCAACGTCTGGGAGAAAGGCCTCGTCATTTTCAAGCTCCGGCCAAGTTCCAGAGATGGTTGTGTTCTCGGATACGAGGAGCCGATAGAGATGTTGCCCCTCGTTTTGAGAAAGCCGCACGACTGAAGTTGCAGGTCCCTTTTTCAGGAAGATGGCATCTCGCAAAGCACTGTCAGCGCGTAGCTCCGCAAGACAAAGCGGTCTAGTAACCACAGGCGTTAAATAGCAGACACTGTATCTGACCTCATCGTCTTCGGTGTATTCGCCAGTTTTACCCCGGAACTCGCCTAAAGCAATGAGTTCGAGACGCGGTGAAGATGCCCAAAAGAAGATGCGATCACCGATCTTCCAGTCGCTAGGAGGGCGCTTCGTACGCCACTTGCCAATCCTTCCTGGCTTGATAAAGTCGAAGTCTCCATTGTGGGCAGGACTCCCACGGACCACCCAGTAATTCAAAGTTTTCTCCCCCTCAAAAATACCGAGGCGTGTTAGAGCCTCAATAACTGGGCGACGAAGCACAAAAGCAGTATGTCCGCTCGGGTCCGTATTCTCAGCCCAGCCTGCAAGGACATTGAGCCAAAAGCCACGAGGAGGCTCAACGAACCCGAGCAGGCGCGCTACACGGCTTGCCAGCATTCCATATTGGAGGTTGACGGCATTGCGGTTTGCGTATCCGACGGCCTCGGCAAGCTGAGCCCAAGTAGCAGTGTGATTCGGAGCTTTGAAATGGGCTTGGAGAAGAGCAATGTGCTTTTCAGGAATGCCTTCCTTTTGAAGCGTCATGAAGGCGCTGAAGTAATCATCAGCAGTGCCAAATTGTTCTTCACTCATGATTCAAGCTCTGTGACGCCCAACAGACAAGTCAAGCGATGATCTTCTTTGCCACCACACCCGCCACGTCCGTCAATCGAAAATCGCGCCCGCTATAACGATACGTCAATCGTTCGTGATCCAATCCGAGCAAATGCAGCACGGTCGCGTGGAAGTCGTGAATGTGCATGCGATCTTCCACGGCGTGATAGCCAATCTCGTCCGTCGCCCCATAAATAAAGCCCGGTTTGACACCACCGCCTGCCATCCAGATTGTGTAGCCGTACGGATTGTGATCGCGCCCGTCGCCGCTCTCGCTCACAGGCGTGCGCCCGAATTCGCCCGCCCAAATCACGAGCGTATCTTTCAGCAAGCCGCGCGCTTTCAAATCTTTCAGCAAACCCGCAATCGGCTTGTCCACTTCGCGCGCGTTCTTCGTGTGCAGGTTGTAGAGGTCGCTATGCTGATCCCATTTGTAGCTGTGCGTGCATTGAATGTAACGCACGTTGCGTTCCGCCAAACGCCGCGCGAGCAAGCATTGCCAACCGAAATCTGCCGTGATCGGATCGTCCAAGCCATAGAGCTTTTTCGTTGCTTCGGATTCTTTGTTGACCTCGAAGGCTTCGGGCGCTTGCGATTGCATCTTGAAGGCCATCTCGAAGGCTTGAATGCGCGTTTCTAATTGTGGGTCTTGTTTATGCAATTCTTTGTGGCGGCGATTGATATTTTGCAGCATCTCCAATTCAAACTTCTGTTCATCGGGCGAGAGATGCTTGCTCAGCAAATATTCAATCGGCTCTTTTTGAATGTCTTCGACTTTGAGGCCCGAATTGCCAATCGCCGTGCCTTGATATGCGCCGGGCAAAAACGCCGAGGACCAATTCTTCGCGCCACCGTGTGAGAGCGCCGGTTTGATCGTGATGAACCCAGGCAGATTTTGATTCTCTGTGCCCAAGCCATAGACCGCCCACGAACCCATACTCGGACGCACAAATGTTGACGTCCCCGTGAAGGTTTGCAGCAGCGCCGCGCCGTGGTCTACGCCTTCACCGACCATCGAACGCACAATCGTCATATCATCCACACATTCGCGCGTGTGCGGCCACAGATCGCTGACGGGAATGCCGCTCTGTCCACAGTTTTTGAATTCCCAAAACGGCTTCATCAACGGCCCGACCGGCCCATCAGCAAAGGCGAGCGGACGCTTGATCGGCAGCGGTTTGCCGTGATCGCTGATAAGGCGCGGCTTCGGGTCAAACGAATCAATGCTCGACGGCCCGCCGTGCATGAACAGAAAAATGACGCGCTTCGCTTTCGGCTCGAAATGCGGTTTGCGCGGCGCAAGCGGATTATCGGATTGCGGATTGACAGCAGCCGCAGCGTCTTCGGCGAGCATTGCGGTCAAGCCGATGGAGCCGAAGCCGAGTCCCGCAGCACGCAACCACGCGCGGCGCGACATCGGGTTTTCTGTGCGGTTGTAGAGCGATTGGAGGAATTTCTTTTCGTGTGCGTGCATAAGATTTTATTTTCGTTTTCGCGGGGTGGATTTCGGAACGACCTGTGATTTCAGCCAAGCCATTACTTCGGCTTTCGGTTTGTCGGCGAGTAGGGTTGTGGTCAGCGTCTGAAATTGCTCTGGCGAAAGCTTCGTCAATTGCGATTTGACAGGACGTGACAACGCCCCGAATTTATTTTCCCAGATCAACGAAACCGTTTTCATATACCCCTGCTGCAATCCTTGTTGCAATCCTTGTTGCAATCCTTGTTGCAATCCTTGTTGCGTTCCGCGCTCAATGGCACGGCGTTCCATATTTGATAACACTGGCATATCGGTTTTTACCTCGTATTGGTAAATCGCCTGATCTAATTTGTCTTGCAAATCTTTTGGAATGCTCACCGCCAAATCCATAAAGCGGAACAGATTGATGATTTCCTGTCGCTTGTAGCCGCGTTCGTACAACTCAAAAATCAATTTCCGTTTCCACTGATAACGTTGCTCGTTGTCGCCTTTGGTTTCCAAGGCTTTCAATTGTGCTTTGACGGCGACGGCAAACACGTTATTGCTGGCTTCCAGTTCCTCCCAACGTGAGCGGTAATCCGTAATCCGCACCGCCGGAAAACGGAAATCATGCGAACACCCCCAGCGTTCAACTTGGTAGCGACCGGTTTGTCCAGGACGCTCGCCTGTCAAAACCACCAGACTCACAACCTCGACACCGTTCGCATTCATCAGGCGGTAATTATACACAAAGACGCGCCGATTGAATTTGCGACTGCTGCGCACTTGAATCTCAATGTGAATCAACAGCCAAATCTCTTGCCCGCCCCGCAACCAAACCTTGAAGAGTTTGTCGGCCAGCAGTTTGCCAGCGAAATCCGTCGAACGCAGTTGCGCCAGTTCTTTGTCCCGTGGCTCGAAGCCGCGTTGCCAATCAATTTCGGGATAAATCTGCGGAAAGAAAAATTGGAGGAACGCGGGCAAATAAGCGTCCAGCAATTCCTTCCACGCGCTGTCCTGATCTGCGTCGGGTGTTGGCTTTTTCGTTGTAGTCATTTTTCACCGTCATAACCCAAACTGCCGCATCAATCCACGTAAATGAAATCGTTCGAGGCCATCAGAATCCGGCAATAGCTCTGCCACGCTTTTTGTTCGGCCTTGTCTCCCGTGAATTTTTGCTGGAAGCTCTCGATGTATTTCACGCCTGCATCAATTTCGGCCTTGTCGGCCTTGCGATTCAGGATCAGGAAAGACGCATTGGCCAGCCGCGTCGCATCGTCCGTTGCCTTATCCGCGAGCAATGACTGCGCGACGGTCACGGAACGATCTGTCAGGAAAGTGCTGTTGAGCCAGAACAACGCTTGCGTGGCGACGTTCGTCAATTGCCGCTTGCCCGTCATCGTCGTCGCATCGCCAAAATCAAACAGATTCAGCAGCGTCGGCAGATTCGCACGGCGCAACGGAATGTAGACCGAACGACGCTTCAGCGTTTCGGGGTTCACGCTCAAACGTCCCTGACTGGTTTCGCCATCCGTGCCGCGTCCCGATTGCAACGAACCGCCCATCGTCAAGTCAATCGTGCCATCCATTTGCAACAAGCCATCGCGCATCTCTTCAATCGAAAGTCGTCGTCGTTGGAAGCGCGTAAGCAGGCGATTGTCTTGATCCGCTTCCATCGCCGCCGGATTGTCCGACGCCATTTGATAGGTGCTGGAGAGCATCATCATTCTGTGCAGCGCCTTGATCGAAAACCCCTTCTGACTAAATTGTCGCGCGAGGTAATCGAGCAATTCGGGATGCGTAGGCTTTTCGCCCATCTTGCCGAAGTTGTCCGGCGTGCGCACCAGGCCTTCGCCGAAATGCCACGTCCACACGCGATTGACCAGCACGCGCGAGGTCAGCGGATGTTCGGGACGCACGAGCCATTCGGCAAACTGCAACCGACCGCTGCCAGTAAAATTTGGCTTCGTGTCGTACTTTTCGAGAATCGCCGGGAACGATGGTGGCGCGTCATCACCGTGCGAATTGTAATCGCCGCGAATGAAGACTTTCTGCTTCACCGGCTCGCCGTCTTCAATCGCGCAGGCCATTTCAGGTTCGGGCGGCGCGGCTTTCTTCAAGGCTTCGCTTTCTTTGCGCAACGCTTCGAGCTTGTTCAGTTGTTCCTCAGTGAAAAGGTCTTTGTCTTTGGGCGCGGAGGCGTTCCGGCGCGGTGCCACCGAAAACGGCCCGCCGCCAAAATACACATCATCGAAGAAGCGATCTTCGCCCGCTTCAAGCGTCGGTTTGTTCGGCAACGGTTTGTTTTCGGCCAAAGCCTTTTGATATTCCGGTCGCCACTTCGCAACCATCGCTTCCCAGTCGGCCAAGCGTTTCTGGAAGCGCGTTTGATAGTTCATCGCTGCTTCGCTCAGCTTGTCGGGCTTCGCATCATTCCATTCATTCAAGTAACCTCGCACCTTGTCGCTCGGCTTCAAATACTCCACCCATTTCTTCAAAATATCCACAGGCAATTTCGCCTGCGTCGCCACCTCTTCGACCTTCGCGCCGTTTTGATAGACCTTGCGCGCGGCCAACATAAACTCGGCCAGACGCGGTGCATTCTGTTTGACGAGCGGTTCTTTGACAGAATCCGTGATGTCTTCCGTCGCCAACCTCACGCGCTTTTCTTTTTCTGCGAGTTCTTTTTTCGCGGCTTGATACTTCGCAAATTCGGCTTTCGGCACGAGCGGTTTTTCGAGCGGCACGGACACGTGCGATTCCCAATTCGAGAAGCTCTTCGTGCTCGCAAACATCGCCGTCATTGCGTAGTAATCTTTGGTCAGGATCGGATCGAACTTGTGATTGTGGCAACGCGCGCAGGCCATCGTGAGGCCGAGAAATGCTTTCGACGTGACATCCACTTGTTCGTCGTAGACGTCATACAACATCTTGATTTTGTCTTGCTGCGCGATGGCTTTCGCACCAAGCGCAAGAAAGCCCGTAGCGATAATGCCGCGCCGATTCACTTCGCTTCCATCTTTTGCCGGAAGCAAATCGCCCGCCAATTGTTCGCGCACGAATTGATCGTACGGCAAATCGTCATTGAAGGCTTGAATCACATAATCGCGGTATTTCCAAGCGTGCGGATAGCGATGGTCTTCATCATTGCCGGTCGAATCGGCATAGCGCGCCACATCCAACCAATGCCGCCCCCAACGTTCGCCGTAACGCGGCGAGGCAAGCAATCGCTCGACGACCTTCTTGAACGCATCGGGCGAGTTGTCGGCAAGGAAGTCGTTCATCTCTTTTGGCGTCGGCGGCAAGCCCGTCAAATCGAATGTCGCGCGGCGCAGCAACGTTAATTTGTCTGCGGCAGGCGCGGGCTTCAATCCTTTTTCTTCGAGCTTTGCCAGCACGAAATTATCAATTGGCGATTTCACCCACGCGGTGTTTTTGACTTGCGGCGGCGCGTAATCGCGCATTGGCTGAAATGCCCACCAATTTTTTTCGTCGTCGGTGAACGAACGCACGCTGGAATTCTTCGGCCACGCTTTTACGGCTGCGGCAGGCGCTGCACCAGGCCAGGGCGCACCCATTTTCACCCACGCGGTGACGGCTTCGATTTCGTCGGCTTTGAGTTTGCCCGTCGGTGGCATTTTCGGGTTTTCGTCGTAGCTGATGACTTTCAGCAAGCGGCTTTCTTCCGGCTTGTCTTTGTTGATGAGCGGCCCGCTTTCGCCACCGCGCGCGAAGCCTTCTGCCGAAGACATGTCCAGCCCTGCGACTTGTGCATCGGCGCTGTGACACTTCTGGCATTTCGCGGCGAAGAGTGGGCGAATCTTTTTCTCAAAGAATTCTGCCTGTTCAGGCGTAGCAGCCTGCTCGCGGCCTTCTACCCCAGGCAACCAATAGGTGGCGAGGGCGAGGAAGGCGCTGCACAATAGGGTAAGTTTAACTGACCAAAATGTACTGAAACGTTTTGCTTGCATTTCTGATAGCTCCAGACGAATCCGACTTTAAACCTGCAACCGTGAATGAGGTAATCTTGAATGATTTCGTGACGCGCGACTGCTCGTCGTGGCAGATTGTACCTCATTCGAGCGGATTTCAATACTGATGGAATTAAAAGTATCAGGGCGACTGGTTCGCTTCTCTCGCGGCCAGTTGCAGGAACCGGGCATGTTCCGCAGACAAGGTGATTTTGGGTAGCAGCTTGGAACGAAGGGTTAACTGCGCAGGCAAACCGAGCGGCGATTGCCCCAGCAGTTTTTCGTACATCACCAACGCCGCCAAATATGATCCGAGCACCGACGGGTGGAACTGGTCTTCATCGTAGAGCGCGAGGCTGGCGTTTTGGTTCCACGCCGCGCGCCACGCGGCTCCGACTGGCAGGAGCAATCCGTTGACTTCTTTTGCTGCCAGTTGGTACGACTCCATCACGCGCGGGAAATCACTGAAGCGTGCGGCAGACGGCCAGACCTGATAGAGCGCAGGCTTCGCTCCGGCGGCGCGAATTTTTTCGGCAAAGCGGCGCGTGTACTCCAACAACATCGCACGGCTTTCGGGCAAGCCAGACGGGCCTTGTTGCAGCACGACGACATCCCACTTGTCTTTGGCGATGGCTTTCACCGCGTCGCCCTGCTGCCAGTGATCTTCCAAACTGAAATTGGGGAAGGCGATGGTTTTGTGAATCAATTTTTGTTGGCGCGCTTCGGCGAGCGCCGCGACGATGGCGGGCAAATCGTTGCTGTAGGTCAGACTGTTGCCGATGAACAGCACGCGCAATTCCTGTGGTTGTGCTTGTGTTGCGCCAACGAATGCGAAGGAGCAAAGAAACAGAAGTCGTAAGAGTTTCATTTGAGTTTGAGCCAATTGCTTCTTAGTCAAAGAGGGTGAGTTGTGGCGACGGGCGACGAAAGGTGCGCGGTTTCGGCGCGTCGCCATTCCATCCGCCAGCTTCGCTCTCCTGATTCAAGCCTAAACGTTCGCAGTGCAATTTGAAAACCTTCCTGACCATTTCCCAATGAATCCCGGAGCCGCGCATGCGTTCGCCAAAGTTCGGCGAATTCAGCTTGCCGTCACGCATCTCACGAATGCGACGCAAAATCTTGGGCGCACGGTCGGGCATCGTTTCAATCAAGCGTTCGACAAAATACGGCGCGACGTTGCCCGGCAAACGCAACATCGAAAAGAACGCGCGCTTCGCACCGGCATCTTTCGCGCGTTGCAGCAAGCCGGGCACGTGCGATTCGCTCAAGCCCGGAATCACAGGCGCGATGCCAAGACCGACCGGGATGCCGGCGTCCGCCAAATCTTTCATCGCGGCGAAGCGTGCGTCAGGATATGGAGCGAACGGCTCCAATGCACGCGACGTGTCCGAATCGGCAAACGGAATCGTGAAAAACACTTCGGCAGAGGCTTCGCGCACGAGCGCCGCAATCAATTCTTTGTCGCGCCGAATCAACGCGGATTTTGTGATGAGGCTGACGGGATTGCGAAACTCCAAACAAACTTCCAAGCATTTGCGCGTCAATTCGTAATTCGCTTCGAGCGGCACGTACGGATCGGACGTGAACGAAAAATTCAACGTGTCGCCCTTCCAGCTTTTCTTCATAAACTCCGCGCGCAGCAATTCCGGCGCGTTCACTTTGGCAACGATCTTGCGCTCGAAATCCGTGCCTGCGCCCCAACCCAAATATTCGTGCGTCGGGCGCGAAAAGCAATAGGTGCTGGCGTGCGGACAGCCGCGATAACAATTCACGGAATACTCGAACGGAATGTCGGGGCTGTCGTTGCGCGTGATGATCGAGCGCGCCGCTTCTTCAAAGACTTCGAGTTTGGCTTCGGGCGGTTCGCTAATCCATTCGACGTTCGTGCTGAGGTACGGATTGGGCGGGTTGTTGACGTAGCGCATAAAATGGCGGTCGGTGGTTGGTGGCCGGTGACCGGTTGTTAGTTGTCAGTAGTCAGTTGTTGTTCGCAATGGTAAACTTGCGGTCGCTCCCAGTTTACTTTCTCTTTGTCCTGATGAGCAACGCAGAGTTCAATCAGCAATTCGTACACGAAATCACCGCCTTGTGGCGCGCGGCGTCGCCTCGGTATAACGTCAGCGAAGCGGAGTTTGTTGCACGGTTGCAGATGAGCGCAATGCGTTGTGTGACATCAGGCGATAAAGCGGAAACGAAAGAATTTCTGACGCAATTGAAAGCGGCTGATTTGTGCCTCGCGCTGGCGTGCGAAAAAGGCTACGACGCGGCGTGGCACGATTTTGAAACGACGCATCGCTCGATGATGATTGCGGCGGCGCGCACTTTGACGAAAGATCAAAGCGAAGCCGAAGACCTGACACAAACCGTGTACGGCGATTTGTTCGGCGTGCGCGAATCGGGCGAACAACGCGCGAGCAAGCTCTCGCATTATTCAGGGCGCGGCTCGCTTGGTGGTTGGTTGCGCGCGGTGGTCTATCAAACGTTTATTGATCGCAAACGACAAACCTCGCGCCTCGAACAAGTCGAAGAAGTCACGGAATTCGAGCGGTTGGCGAATCAAGCGGACATCAAATTGACGACCGGCATTGCGCGCCCGGATGAAGCGTTGGAGGCGAAAGACGGGCATCGTTGGCGACAGGCGATGGAAAGTGCGATGACGCAGGCGTTTGCTTCGCTCGCAGCGCGCGAACGGCTACTGTTGAATTATTACTACTTCGACGAATTGACGCTGAAAGAAATCGGCGTCGTGATGGACGTTCACGAAGCGACGATCAGTCGTTGGCTGAGCAAAGCGCAACAAACCGTGCGCAAAAAAACCGAAGAACATTTGCGCAAACAAGGCTTGCGCCCGGCGCAGATTGCGGAATGTTTGCAAATGGCCGCGCGCTCGGAAATGGATGTGCGCCAAATCATTAGCGAAGCCAAAGGCGCGGCCACCGAACGCGCGCCGTAAAAAAAGCGCAAGCCGGGGCGAGCACATCGTTCAGGCATTGGACAAAGAAACGCGGAAGGAATCGTCCTTCGGAAACATTGAATTTCGTCTGAGAAAAAGAAAGTGGCAACGAACAGCAACAACCTGGAACCAGCATTTGACGCCTTGCTCAAAGCGCACGTGCAGCAGCAAGCCAACGTCGCAGCGTGTACGCGCTTTGATCCTGACAGCGCAGCGGCCTATTTGGAACGCGCGCTGAGCCAGGCAGCGTTGGCCGCGTTTGAGGCACATTTGTCAACGTGTGCCGCGTGTCGTCGCCACGTGATCGAATTGTCCCGCTTGATGCCGCCGCCCACGCAAGTGACAGAACCGATCATCGCTCGCGCAACCTTCCCAGAACGGTGGCGCGAATGGTTTTCGGGTTGGCGTTTGGGCGCGCTGGCGGGCTTGGGCGCAGTAGCAGCAACGGTGTTGGTTATCGCAGTCGCGGTGAATCGCTCGGACAACAACTCAATAGTCGCGCTCAGGCAACCTGAAGCACAAGCCTCGCCGTTGCCGGAACCATCTTCGCAGACGTTTGGGCAAACGTCTGGGCAAACGATTGGGAAAGAAGCGCAGTCTGGCGCAGAAAAGCCCACTGCCTCCAGTTCACCCGCGACCTCCACGCTGTGGGGAAACAGCAAAGACGTAGTCCTCAATGCTCCGGCTGCACCGCGTGAGGTAGCCCCGCCTCATCAACCGGCAAGAACTGTGGACAGCGCCGCCGCGACAATTCCGCCGCCGCCCCCGCAGCCGCCACCGGCTCCCAGCAAAGCCGAAAGCGAGCGCAAAGAAGCCGCTCCGCCCGTGCAGACGGCGGCAGGCGTTGCGACTTCTTCCAGTCAGGCGAATCAATTTCGCGCCCAACCGCCGAGCGGCCCGGAGGCCAATCAAATGCAAGCGGAGCGCGCGCTGGAAGCCCGCAAGCGCAACGAAGCGGCAAACCAAGCCGCCGAGGCCCCTGCACCGTCCGCAGCGAAACCTGTTGCTAAATCGTCGGTCGGAGCCGAAGACCGTCCAGCCGGAACCCGCAAAGACCCCCTGGCTGACGAAGCCGACGAGACCGCCAAAAAACGCGCCGTTCCGCGCTCCGCCGCCGCCAAAGAAAAAAGCGCCGAACGCCCTGCGCGCCCTGAACGAACCATCGCAGGCAAAACGTTTCGGCAGGAAAGCGGCGTGTGGATTGACAACGACTACAAGCCCGGCAACAACCTGCCCGTCGTGCGCTTAAAACGCGACAGCGACGAATACCAACAAACCCTCAAAGACCTGCCCGCGCTCAAGCCCTATTTTGACCTGCATCCGGTGCTCGTCGTGTGGCAAGGCAAGGTCTATCGGGTCGAAACCAAGTGACGAAACAAGGTTTGGAAATTCGCCGCCGCGCGTGCTAGGATGTGCGCCTTCTTGCGCCGCCAGCAGCAATGCGGAGAGCTGGCAGAATGGCTATTGCACCGGTCTTGAAAACCGGCGTCCGAAAGGGCATGGGGGTTCGAATCCCTCGCTCTCCGCCATTTCCTTCCTTGCAAATAAAGCACTTACTCGAATTCTCGTGGCTAAAAACGTCTGCGGGGTATGAGTCGGGGTATTGAACGAAGCGGAATCTGGCCGATGGCGCTTATGGCTGCCTCATAGAACCTAGGTAAATTTTTCACTTTTTTACGCAGGTGAAACACGACGTGAGTACGTTTTCCAGTTTTTTACCCATTTCGACTTAGCTGACAGATTCAATTAAGGGAGCGTCTTCGGTCAAGGCTTTCGGATGATGCGCATTGATGAACAAATTGAACAAAGGTTCGTTCAGATAAAAGTTGCTCCGACCAAGTTTTATCAAGCTCAGAAAGCGCCCTTCCACCAATTGCATCAAATACGACGAGGCGGTTTTGCGCGTCACGCCTAATTCGTTCTGCACAAACTCGATTTTCGTGTACGGGTGTCGGAATAGGTTGTTCAGCAGGTCTTGGCTGTACAGCTTGGGGAGTTCGCTTCTCAACCGCTGTTTGTAGTCCATCATCATGGCACGAATCTGCTCGATCAGTGAGATCGTTTGGACAGCAGTTTCTTCGATGCCTTGCAGCATAAACAGTACCCAACCTTCCCAATTGCCTTCATCGCGCACGGCTTGCAAGCGATGATAGTAAGCAGCCTTGCGCTGGATGATGTAGCGGCTCAGGTACAGTACGGGCAAATCCAACAATTCTTTGATGACCAGATACAGGATGTTGATGATGCGCCCCGTGCGCCCATTACCGTCGTAAAAGGGATGAATGCTTTCAAACTGGTGATGGATGATGGCCAGCTTGACCAACGGGTCAAAATCACAGATGTCATCGTCATTGATGAACAGGCTCAGGTTTTGCATCAAGGTCTTGATCGAATCGTAATCCTGTGGCGGGGTGTAGACCGTTTCGCCCGTCTGTTGGTTCTTGAGTTCGGTGCCTGGCAAGCGGCGATAGCCTGCTTTGTTTTGCTCAAGTTCTTCCTGAATTTCCAACAGGTGATTGTCCGTCAGGATTTTATGATGCCGTACCAACGCAAAGCCCTTGCGCAAAGCATTGGCATAGTTTTGCACTTCTTTGGCAGCCGGGCTGGACAGATGTTCGATGAATAGTTCGGCTTTGAAAAGCTCGTCGTGTGTCGTGATGATGTTCTCAATGGCGGAACTGTCTTTCGCTTCCTGCAGGGTAAGCGTGCTGATCAAAATGTTTTCGTTCGGGATCGTGCGCGCTACGCCCTTTAGCTCTGCCAATCGGCGATGCGCCGCGGCCGCTTGTTTCAGCACGGGCTTGGTTTCGATGTCATACGGCAAAGGTAAAATGGGGATTTGGTAGTTTGTTGCCATTGGTCAGATGAACCCACTGAGACAAACGAGAAAGTCAATTCTCCGCTTTGGGCGGATGCTATTCAAAGCTCACGCCTTATCCTCTCCTACTGGAATGCTTCTCCGTCAGAAATTCATCTACCGATGGCAGTAACCCTTTCATTCTGCCGCGCGCCCGTCGCACAGCTTCGCGTGGAGCCTCCATTGGTTCCGGTTCCGTCTCCTGACGCAAAGCTTCAATCAGCTTCTGGCGTTCGGCATACGGCAGTGCTTGTCCGGCCTGAATCAATGCTTCCAGTGTACTCATCGCTTTGTTCCTTTCCTCGTGTTGGACTTGATTGGCTTCGATGATGCGGCGGTCTTTGCGCTAGTGGTACCATTGGTGATTGCCGCCGCGCCTTCCTTCTTCGGACGGCCTGCTTTGCGGTCGGAGACAAGGGCAAGGTCAGACTTATTGATGACCCACGAACCGCCAATTTGTGTAGCGGGCAATCTCCCAGAGCTAACCAATTGCTGAACACGGCGCAGACTTACGCCTAGCTGTAAAGATGCTTCTCTTGCAGAAATCATTTCCATAACGTAGGCAGTTTACTCACGGAAAATTATTTCGTCAATGTGAATAGTTTTATTGCATAATGCTACATATAAGTGTATAGTTTCTCTTGTCAGGCAATAACGCCTCACCAATCAGGAGAAAACCACATGGTCAAATTGGAACGTAACAAACCGATGGAGGCAGCGATTCGGCGTGCCGCCAAGATTCACAACACCGTCAAGCTGGCCGGCCAGAACAGTTACACCGTCATCAGCGGCCATTCGCAAGTGCCTTACAAAGTCACGTTGCGCAAAGGCGCAGACGGCTTCGCGTGGGCGTGGTGCGATTGTCCGGCTGGTCAGAAATCAATGGCTTGCCATCACATCGTGTCGGCAGGCTGGGTTCACAAAGCGATTTGCAAGATGCGGCGCAACGTGGCCGCCTAAAGCAACGGCTCTGGTAAGTGCTGCGAACACTCGCCAGAGCCATCTGGTCCACTTGGGAGTGGATGCGCTCTTGTAAGAACGGTCTCAGCGTACCACTCCTTTTCTCACTTCAAAAGGAGTCTTTTATGGAGAATGAAAAATCTGTGGCAAATGAATTGCCAAACCCAATACACTTCATCGCAAGGCCAATCACGCAGGATCGCGCGACAGAGATTTGCGAGAAACTCGGGAGCAGTTTCAGCGAAGACGAGCGCGTTGACTTACTGATGGAATTAGTGATGGGGCTTTGCGCCGATGAAGAAGGACTGAAAGAGGCGGGATGCCGCGAATCCGACGTTTGCCATTACCACGATGCCTTAGCCTTTACCTGCGCGGTTGAATTGTTTCGTCACACAAGACAGGGCTGGAACTCAGCCTGTCAACACCTACTCGACATTGGCGTGGTTTGGGAATGGAAAAACGGAAAGGTGGTGCGCAATGCGTAAGAGATACCAACCCATCGCACAAGTCCAGACCAATTTTGTCAATGCGCTCGCCGACCTGATTGAGCATCCCGATTGTCCACCTGTGTTCTATAACGACCTGATGACGCTGGCGGAAGACTGGGACAATCGCTTTTCGGACATCATCAATCCTGCCGAAGATGCGCGCCGTATTCGGAAGAATTTGCCTAAATATTTCCGCCAGCGAGTACGGCGCGCAGAGGAAGGATGAGGCCATAAAGGATCATTGCAAAATTTGCAAAGGCTGGCTGCGGCTGGCCTTTTTTATGGAGGAAAACATGAACGTAATGGAATTCAAAGCTGACGACTTTCTCACCCCCGAAGAACTTTGTGCGCTGCTCAAACTGCCGCCCGACAGCTATCGGTCGGACTTGAAGATGTTTCGACGCTTCAAGCCCATCGCGATAGCACACGGGCATCCGCGCTTTCTGCGTAGCTTCGTGATGCAGGTACTCGAAGCGGAAATTCAACGTGCGGGAATTCAACCCACAACAAAAAAGCGACTGTAACGATGGAGGAATCATGGTCATCAAGAAATACTACAACGAGAAACAACAACGATATTTCTGGCACATCAACGTGACGGTGGACGGCAAGCAATACAAGAAACTTGGCTTTCGCAGCAAAGGCGAAGCTGAGGAATTCATTGCCGATCTGCGCACCGCCGCCCGCAACCGGCGCTACGGGATTGGCGTACAGGTTGTTCACTCTCCCAGCCTGTATGAACTGTTTGAGAAACGGCTCGAATCATTCACGAAACGCGCCGAGCGTACACGTTCAAAACGGGTATTCAACACTATGTTGGATTGCGTTGACGAAGGTATCAAGATTACGGATGTCACGACTGCCGATTTACGCACCTTCGTGCAAAAACGCGAAGCCGACGGACTGCGCGCCAGCAGCATCAATCGGGAACTCAATATCTTGTCGGCTACACTCCATTTGGCCAAAGATTATTGGCCGCAACTCTCCCAATGGATCACGCCCAAAATCCCACGCCCCAAGCACGCCAAACGCCGTCGTGAACGCCTCTGGTCACAAGAAGAATTCGCCAACGTCACGAGTTATTTGCTGGGGCCCCGTAAACTCGGCGAATTGCTCCACGCAATGGACGCTCGCCATCGCGTTGGTCACGTGCTGCAATTCATGGCACTCACGGCAGCCCGCACGGGCGAAGTATTTTGGTTGCGATGGGTGGATATTAGCTGGACGGGACGGACAGTCAAACTAACTGGCACGAAGACTGACCGCAACCGCACTGTGCCTTTGACCGAGAGCATAGAGAGGCTTCTACGCAAGCGCCAAGCTGTCTCACGAGATGAATTCGTGTTCTCGAGAGGTGGGAAGCCCACTCCAAAGTTTTACCGCATTCTGCGCAAAGCCTGCGAAGCCTGCGGCATCGTGTATGGGCGCAATATCGAAGGCGGACTGATCGCTTACGACAACCGACACACTGCCGCCACCCGCATGCTGCAATCCGGCGTTGACTTGGCGACCGTAGGAGCGATGCTGGGCCACTCAGATAAAACAATGACTCTGCATTACAGTCACGCCACTCACGAATCGCTACGACGCGCGGGCGAGGCATTGGAAGGCAAGGAAGCTTGAAAAATAAACATATCAAAGCCACGTTTAGGTTTTTTCAGGATTTCGTTGATCTCTTTCCGGTATCACTTATTTGACCGGAGACAGCGGAGACAACGGCGACAAGCCAATAAAGACGGGGCTTTGAGGCTGTCTCCGGTGGTTTTCGGCGACCGGAGACAACGGAGACAGCCATCGTCCAAGGGTGTCAGTTCAACTGACACCCTTTTCATCAAAAAGTAATTGTCTGCATGGGGAACTGGAAGGCGTTTTCACCAAGTGTGAAGTGGCTGCTGGGCGTCTTTCTTTTTCTTCCTCGTCGCCGTAGCTTTTTCGCCACGCGCAGCATTTTCCAGCAAGGTTTTCAGATTGATTGTTGCGCCGTCCTGATAGCTGGCTTCTTTGATTTTTTCTGTCAAGGCGGTTTCGAGTTTGAGCCTCTGCGCGGCATCCGCTTCTTGATATTGGTGAGAATTTTGCAAGCGCGGGAAATAGGTCTGATACAAGGTCTGGGCACGCTGGACGCGCTGTTCAAAGCGCGCCTGTGGCTCGTAGCCTTTCGTGCCGGAATAGTCGCGCGTCAGCCAGGTCTTTGTGTTGGGCGAAATCTTCTCCATGCGGTTCTCGTAACTCTGTGCGCCTTCCCCAATGGCTTCTGCCAACGACGGAATCAAATCTTCCGTTTGGCCTTCTTTGATGGCTTTGACGAACTGCTGCCAGGTCAGCGGATATGCTCGCTCCATCACAGACTCTCCGAACGTTTTGATTTCGCCAATGGCATTTCGCCCGACCCGTACTTTCTCGCCCGTATCCACATCTGTTTCGGGACGTCCGACGGCGCGCTCGATCATTTGATCGTGAACCAGACTGGCTAACGGAGACTCTTTCTGGCGCGCAAATTGACCTGTTTGTTGCAAGGCTTTCCCCACCGGTTCCCAGCCTTGCTCCCGCGTTTCCAGTCCGCGCTTCGCCATTCGCAACACATACCGCAACGTGTTACCAACCATCCCCAAATCGTATCGTTGCTTGCCAACTTTCAGCTTCATGAAGTCGGGCGAATCCGGGTCTTCCCATTCCACCGACACCGGCACGCCGGATTTCGTCAAGCCTCCCATCGCGGCCACAATGCCGAGATGATAAAGCGCCATCTTGGCCGCATCGTTCGCACGCTGCATAGACACTGCATCCCGCACGGGCAACAGCCGTTGCGGGTTCAGTTTGCCGAGCGTAGCGTGCTTCTCAGGACTAGCCCCGAAGTAACGCGCAAGTTGCAACGGATTGTAGCGGGCAATGGTTTGGAAGTTACTGAATGCCCAGCGCGGCGCGAAGCCAACTGGCGATGCGAGATTGAAAAAGGCGCGCTGCTTTTCTTTGATGTCGCCGCGCCCGGATAACACGTTCAAATCTTTGGCGAGCCGTTTTACCTTCATCCCGTCCGGCGTTCGATTCTCGATGTCTGCCGCCGTCACCTGATCCAGCCCCAGCCGCTCCACACGCGACTTGAAGGCCGTAAACGCGAGCTTCGCCATAAATGCCTTATTGCCGCGCTCGGTTTGCTTCAAGATCGGGATTTGCCGTGCTATGCCAGTCGAAGTGTTTTCCTCATGCGTGAGTGCCGACGACGTGGATTCCGTTTCGCCAATGGCCGCGACATCTAACCCGGCGCGCTCCGCGACCGCCCATTTCGGATCCGCTTTGATTGTGGCCAGCGAATTGAAATACCGCTGTTTGGCGGCATCATTGAAGAGGAATCGTCCCGTCTTCTTTCCGTCCGCATCTTTGGTGCGATATGGCATTGAGCTTTTGATGACTTCCGGGACAGATTTTGCCCAGGACTTCGGCTCCATCAACAGAAGCTTGCGTCCTTGCCGAAACAGGAATGAGAATTCACCACTGGCCGACGCGGTGCGTTGGGCGTCTCCAATGGCCGAAACGATCTTGAGTCCGCGCGGGCGCAACACCTGATTCAGCTTCTCGTTGATTTCGGCGAAGCGTCCGCCGTCGCGTTGCTGAATGGCCTGCATCGCTTGATCCATCAGCCGATCCGCATGCTTGACGGTGGCATCATCCAGCGTTGTATTTCGGGCGGCATCGTGTGCGGCTTGCGCCCATTTTTTCACGTCGAAGTCTGCGGGAAGCGATACTTTTTCGGCATACGCATTGGTCGTATAAATGCGATCCCGCAGCTTCTCTCCGCCCAGCCGTTCGCTGGCCCATTTGCCACCCGACAGGATGGCGCGCGCAAGTGCCGATTCATCCAGTTCGCCGCGTTCATCACGCCAGAATTCCTGCGCTTGTTGCCAAGCGGGACGCAAAGCCCGGCGCACTTTCGTGCCGAATTCGTTCACCATCTCGGTCGCCCATCCTTTGAATGCTTTTCCGCCCTGATAGATGTGATGGATAGCCAGCACCGACAAGTCTCCTACAACTTGCGTAATGTCATTGGCCTGCTCGCCTCGCAACGCACCCGTGAGGCGCTGACGTGCGTCACGGGCGGAAGTTTCCAGTACACCTGTTGCGGGCGATTCTGATTCGACCGCTTTGCCGAGCGATGACGATTCCGCATCACGCACCGACGGGCGCAATGTCTCCGCTGGCGGTTCGGTTGCGCGTGCTGCATTGCTCGAGGCAGCTTCGCTTTCTGGCACGATGCCGGTATCGCGCAATTCCTGAAGACGAGCCAGCAGGCTTTCTGCCGTGGGCTTCGCGGTCGCATTCGGTTTGGCGGTCGGTGGCTCCATCGTGGGACTTGTGGTTTCAGTCACGGTTGGGGATGGCGCTTCGACGGGGAGAGGCGCGCGGCTCGCGTCAGATTGGGGCGTGAGCAATTTGGCCTTCATCGCCGTAGTCAAACCTGCAATGGCTTCCTGATGTGCAGCAACGGCTTTCTGAAGTTGCGCGTCAACGTCTTTGTAAGGCGGCATATTGCCCACTTGCTGTTGCTGTTGATTCTTGGCTTGCTGGGCTTGCAGTTCCGCGATAGTGGCGCGCGCCTGGTCAACCGCATCGCTCGCGTCCTTGATTTGCGGATCATCCATCAACGCAAGAACGTGGTCGGCGTCAATGATGGGTCTGACGGGCTGTTCGTTAGGCGATAACGAGCCAAGCCATGTCAACGGCTCATTCCGTTTCTGTTTGACTGCCGGACTCATCGCCGTTCCTTGCAGGAATTCTGCGATTGCATCCTGCCCGCTTTTCACCTGTCCGGTCGCCACACCACCCAACACCTGCATTCCGCCGCCGATGCCAGCCTGTACGACTCCCGGCAATGTGCCAGCCGCCTTCATCGCCTGCATCGTACCAATGTCGGTGATGAGTCCCTTCAGTTGTTCTTCTTGCGAAAGATGGGAACGGCTCACCACGCCGTGAGCCAGCACGGCAGGCATTCCACCAGCTACCGCCAACTCGTTGATCATCGGCATCGTGACAGCACCGGTCAGAAGCCCGCGCTTCAACTGCCCCAGCACGGAAGGATCAAGCTGACGCACCGTCTGTGCATCGGCGCTCAACGACTGTGCGAATTGATCCAGACCGGTCTCCGGCGCTGTCTGTGGATTTTGCAGCGTCGCCAGCTTGCCGACATTGGAAGCGGTTTTGGCAAGCAATGCGCCGCCGCCTTCCAGTCCAGCAATCAAATCGGGAGACTCTTGCGCCAAGCTTCCGGCCAAGAGATTGCCCAATTGTCGCCAACTCAAATCGTCCGTTGCTTCGGCAGGTTTTTCGGCTTTGACATTGGCGATCCGCGCGATGACTTCTTCGGGGACGCGAATATCCCATTGCCACTGTCCCGCCTCCGGCTCGAAACGCAAATGCCCGGCTTGCTGTAGTGCCTGCAAATATTCCGGCGTGAACGTTTGCATTGACCGCAGGTTGTAATCGTCAGGAGCCTGCAAGGTACGGCGCAAATGCGTGACGACATCTTGTTCAGTTGGTAGCTGTTCGGCTTGGCCGGGAATACTGATCGTGTATTCACGCACACCCGGATGCGCTAATGCCTGGGACGAAAGCTGCGGTGCTTTGCCTTGTTCGACAAGCTTGCCATGCGTGGCCGCACCGATGGTGTTTTCGTTGTCAGCAAGTCGTTTCCCCTCGCCTGCGCCGTCGGCAGCTTTGGCCTCTGGCGCTTGGAGGATGAATTCGCCCGTCGGCGTGACACGGCCTTGATTCAACCCTTCGACACTGCTTTCGCCATCGCGCAAGTCAATCACTTTGGGTGTGTCTGCGTTCGATTGCTGCTGAAGCCATTGATCAGGATCGCTGAATTGCTGAGACGATTCCTGCTTTCCTAACCAGTCGCCGGGGTCACTGAACTTGCCGAACTGCTCAACCTCTGGCGTGTGCTCCAAATGTAGATGCGGCCCGCCCCAAACGCGCTGTCCTGCCGGACGCTGGCGCTCATCAATGACGCGATAGCCAAGTGCTGTTGCTTGTTGCATCGCCTCATTGATCTGTTCTGGTGACTTGTCCTTTGTGCGCACATCAATCGCTTCGCCCGCGTAATGTTTGCTGCCGGGATTGTGCTTACCGCCAGTAGTTGACGTGACCGTCAACCCTTGCTCTCGTGCAAACGTAGTCAGTTGTTTGAGAGGCGATGAGGTAGGTTGGGGCGACAGCGCAGTAGGTGGTGGTTCCTGCTGTGTTAGCCATTGGGCTGGGTCAGAGAATCTAGGGCGTTGAGGTGTTTGTGGCATAACAATCCTGTGGAATGAAGGCTGACGACTGAAAGGACACGAGAGGACTACTTATCGAATCACATAGCCTCTCGCTTCCAGATACCGCTTGGCTTCTTCGACCGTCGCACCATGCGCTTTCGCGTACGGTTCAAGTTTATTGGCGGGAAACACATTTCCGCCTGTGGACACTTTGGCAGTTGGTGCTTTGGCAATTCGTTTGGCATACGGCCAGCCACCATCCCCGATGCCGGTTTCGATGTCCGGGTACTTTTGCAAGTGCTGAATCGCATTCTGGATGGCTTCGCTGTCCATACGGCCATTGGAAGAACGAATCGCATTATCGAGCGCATCCAACCATGCCTGTTTCTCGGCTTCTTGTTTTTGACTCGCCGTGTCAACCGGATTGTTGTGACGTCTGTCCTGCCCCGCCTGCGTCATCGCGGTCGTGGTGATGCGCGTTTGGTTGGTCGCAGTATTACGTCTGTCCTGCCCCGCCTGATTTACAAGGGCTTGTTCATACTCGCGCGAAAGCAGGGGCTTTTCGTCCGGCCCGAGGATGTATTCCAGTTTTCCTGTCTCTGGATTGAACTGGCGCGCGTAGATCGTGCTGGTATCAACTTTCGGCGCTTCCGGGCGCACGTTGCTGTACAGTTGCTGCCCTTGCGGACTCACCAGCACTGCATCGTTGGAAAGACTGATGGGCTTGTTTTCTTCCCACTTTTGTTTTCGAGTCGCCAAATCACTTTCGCGCCTGTTTTTGAGGGATTCAAGAAAGGTTTTGACCCAATTCTGGTTCGAGACGTCCTGTTCTTTTTGTTCGGCTGCCAGTTGCTGGCGACCTGTAAGCGCGGGCGCATATTTGTTTCGCAGCCAATCTTGAAGCTCCATCTGGCCAGGGTCACGTGCGCCCTGAATTGCTCCGCCCAATCCGCCTTCCCGTCCGCCGCGAAAGAAGGCCACGATCCGTTCACCAACACCGTGCTTATCGTGGCCTTGATACGTTGGCAAATCTGGCAACTTAGACTGTTGCGGTTTGACCTTCAACGATTCCAGAAAATCTTGTGTCAGCTTGGCAGTATCTGTGGTCGTGTCATCGGTTGTTACCGGATTCTGGCCGGGGGGAGGCGTGATCATGAACGATGGCGATGGAGGCGCGGGAAGCACAACGGGCTTGCGCGCCGGGGCTGGTTTCAGCACCGGGCGTGGTTTCCCCTGGGGGCTAACGAGTCCCGCCCCGCCAGTGCTTATTGATTGACCAACCATCTTGTCGTTATTGCTCGTGTTTTTGTTGAGCAGAGAGTTAAAAAGGGATGTGATATTCGTCATAGTCAGTTTCTCCATAAAGCAAGGAACGTTGATTGATGAGTGCATTTTATCGCATGGCAAAATTTTATTTGGGCGGGTTCTCATCGCTGTAAAGACGCCTCTTTCAAAGCCCCGCGATGATGCGTCGAAACCGCATCTCTTGTGCCAATAATCGCTTTTTCTTGCGAGATGCTTCTCGTTGCTCAAACCCTAGTACACAGCAACTTCTCACCCCCGGGGAAGCGAAGCCCTTCGTTTTTCGAGCAAGCTTCGCCAGGGTCGCAAACGACAGATCAGAATATGTGCCGCAGTAAGGACAGAGATGCTGATGCCGCCATTCTGCACGGATCGCAGCGATGTCGCGGCAGATGGTCGAACGATTCACGTCGAAATGTCTGGCAATGCGTGCTTGCGCACCACGCGGGTTCAGAATCACGTGCGCACCGAGCAATTCAAGAATCGCAATACGACGTGCCAATGCCTGCGCTTGTCTTTGCGCGTTGTACCGTCTACGGCCTCCGGCACGCCTGGCAGCTTCGCTGGATGAAGGGAATAAGTACCATTTTGATGTTGCACGCATATAAAGAAAAAAAGTACGGTTTTCGTTGAATGCTCAAAGACGCTATAAACGGTCATTTCCGCTGTTCCTGGGTATCCACATTGTGGATACCCAACACAGAAAACATTAACGAATCTCTTTGACTTTAGGAGTTGATTGCCGATCCATCCAGACGTGAATGAGCTTGCGGCAATTTGGCGGGACAGGAAATAACGCAATGGTTTCCATCTCTACTGATGAAGGCCAGCGATTGGATTTCACCTGTACACAGACCATATCTACCGACGAAATCCCGATCACATCAAAGACGCCCAGAGACGCGCCCGCTTTCATACAGGCGTAACCAACCGCTTCAAGCAGCTTGATGGTTTTGCGCTCGTTGCGTGAGCCTTTAGCCTTTGCGTTCATCGTAAGCCATCCCTTCTGTCGTCATCAGCCAACACTGAGAAAGTCGTTGACCGACGTGTGATGTAATTGTCCTTGCGCTTCCTGCTGGCGAACTTCGGCCAGTGCCGAGCGCACATATTTGCCGAGCGCGTACCACGCATCTTTCACCACATCGCCATTGCCTTCGGTCAGCGCATCAATCAGACGGGCGGCTTCGACGACGGCGCGTTCGCGGTCGGTGATGATTTCTTTGTCCATAAACTCCCTCTCAAAATGGCAGCGGACGGCGGCAGAGATCGCAAGAGCCGTCGGGTTTCAGATAATCTCCGCATCGCTTGCAATGGCCTGCAAACACTTCGCGCCAATATGCCCAGCCAGTTTCAACTGCTGCGTTGACGGGCAACGATGAGACACTAATTGCGACGGGCGACGCTCCGGGTTCTGGTCGAGGCTTTGGCGTCAACAGAAAATCTGCCAAATCCCAGCCATTGGTTTTTTGTTCTACCGTCAAGCGGCGCTCCAACAAATCAGAGCAAATCACTTCCAGCCCCTTGCGCCGCGCCTCTTGCGCTTCCTTCTCCCATTGCTGAAAACCGTCTGCATCAGGAAACAGGACAACACGGTATGGCTGGAATTCTTGCAGCCTGTGCGCCTTCAGAATGGATTTTCCACCACAGGCCAGCCACAGGCAATTCGGCAGGCACAAGCTTGCAACCAAGGCGGTCTTTTCGGCTTCAACGATGGCGATGGTTTTGACCTTCTCGGTCAGCAAATGCGAGCCGAAAAAACACTGCTCAAGCTGGAAATCTTCAGACAATTTTCCATCTCGTTTCAGCTTGGCATGAACCCAGTCGTTGCAATAGCCAGTTTTGATTCGCTTGCCCGTGCCGGCATCGTAGCGAATCATCTTGCCCGTGCGGATGCGCCCTTGCTGGTCAACCTGCCAATACACAGTGAAGCCATCTATCGTTCCCACTCTGTAACGTGCAATGACATCCTTGACGATTTGCTGATCGAAGCGGCTCAGCAGGAATTGAACGAAAGCGTTGCTCTCACGCAAAGAATCAGCAAGGTATCGTAGGGGAATTACGTCATATGGCTTCTTGGCCTGTGGCTTCGGTTTGAAGATCGGCGTCCATACTGGACGCTCGCCCGGATTCATCGCAAAGTAATCCTTCGGCGTCAGATGATAACCACACTGACTTTCTCGATTGCACCGTCCTATGTTCTCGGCAAGATACTTTCCAGCATCATCCACGTACCGCGCGAAACTGTCCCGATGCCCACAATTCGGACATTGAAACCGAGTCTTTTTGCCTGTGTATTTTTCAAGTTGAAACATTGTTTTCGGGCTTAGGCTGGTTAGGACAGTCCCTATAAGCATCGTCCTAACCGGCCTAAGCGATAACACCTATGCTCACCAATGATTTACAAGCGGTTCTGACGATGCCTAAAAATGCCCTCCAACCTAGCTTCAACCTAGCGTCTTGGAGACTTAGGCTGGTTAGGCTGGCAAGGCCATTTGAGCTTCTGGCTTTGCTGGCTTTTCCAGCCTGACAGGTAGATAGCAACCTCGTTTCCCTTTGGTCAGATGTCCATTTCTACAAGCTCGCGCCAGTAAGTCAGTGACGACGCTACGGCCTGCGTGCGGCTTCATCAAGGCATCAATTTCCGCTCTTGTGAGTTCAACGGTGACGGCTTCGAGCAATAAATCGTAAGTGGACTTGATGGCGGTCGTTTGCACTTCTCGGAACCAGCGAGAGCTATCAAGCTGAAGCCTTGTCTCAAATTCCGGTTTGCCTTTGGCCTTGGCCAGCGTCAAGGTTGTAATGCTGGTTGCTTTGTCTACCTCCAGCGTCCAGACCGCGCGCGCTGATGCCGCCGACGAACTCGCGCCGCGCCCCAGATACATCTTGTCTGGCGTTCCGCCTTCTTCTGATTGCCGCTTGCCGATGTGGTGCGAGACGAGGCAAGTGGCTTCGGCCTGGCGCGCCAGCTTTTGCAGCGGTCGCCAGACGCGGCGGTTTTGTTCGGCGTTATCATTTTCGTTGAAGACGTGAAACAGGGACGCCATCGTGTCGAAGATAATCAAATCGGGCTTGGTGCGCTGGACTTCTGCTTGTAAGGCGAGAAAGTGTTCGGGAATGGTCAACGACAAGGGCTGTCCATCAATCTCACAATCGCAAATGACATGTAGGTTCTGTTTGACAGCCTGTTTATCCGTCTCGGAGAAATCCTTGATCAGCCATCGCAGATCGGTCTGTAGTCTGGCCGCGCGTGTTTCGCCATCCACAAACAAAACCTTGCGCGACGGCCCCGCTTCGACCAGAGCCGAAAAAGCTTTGCCCACGCAGAGCGAAAGCGCCGCATTCAAAGCCAGCGTTGTTTTCCCGGCATTCGGACGCGCGACGATTAGCCCGACTTCGCCGCGTTGAAGCTCAAAGGCGATCCGCTCGCCCTCGGTGTATTGGCGCTCAAAGAAACTGCCACAGCTAAAGGACAGATGTTGAGGCTGGTCAGCATCAGGCATGGGGCTTGTTTCCATCTCTTGCAAATGCGCCAGCAGGTCAGCCGCAGCGTCAGAGTTCGGCAGAGGAGGGGTGGAAGTCATATCGCTTGGCCATGCCGTCCCTGCCGCACTGATCAAGTCGGCTGCTATTTCTACTGGTGCAGAAAAACGACTCCAATTTTCACTCATGATGTCACCTGCCTTTCGGCCTTTGCCACCGAAAACCAGCGACAGAAGCCTTCAAAGCATCGTCCGCACAAGCGCAATGGTTCAATCTGCCTTGTCATGCCGACAAACTCTGGCCGACAGGTGACATTGCACAATGAACACTCGGTCGGTGGTGATAAGGACAGAGGGGCGTGAAGAGTAAGGGCGCTTCCTCTATTTCCATTTTGCGGTTGAGAAATATTCATATTTCGCTCCCTTCGACAGAGCGAAACGCGGATGACAAATTGGGCGGGCTGTGGCAGAATCTTTTTGTCGAAAATTTATGAGCCGTGAGCCTGTTGCCATCCAACGTTTCGCGGCTTTTATTTTTGCGTTACTCCAATGAATGCGAGCGCATCAGAACCCTTAATGAGGACATTGCGCCCGGAGTAATGGGCCTTCAGTTTGCCCGCGATAATCGCGCGACGGAACTTCAGATACTTGCCAATCTTCAGGTCTTCGAGTTCCTGGTAGGTGTAAAAGGCGTCAGGATTGATGGACGGCTTAACCGGAATTTGTTCGGGTTGGGCTACCGCAACTGCAACAGCTTCAGGCATAATTACAAAACTCCCATGCGACTCGTCGTGTGGGACTGCCGCTCAAAAATCGAGTTGGTGTCAAAGCCAATCACGCTACTCGCCAAAGTCTTCGTGATTGGCTTTCTCTTTTTCTTCATCAATCTCAAGCTACCACAAGCTGTTTGGTGGTTGGGTGAAGTTAATTGGTTTGAATTAAATTCACCTTTGCCCTTCTTCGCGTTTGATCTTTTCGACAAATTGGTTCCAGTCAATTTCCAAATATCTCAATTTGCCTTTCAGAGTATTAAGTGCAGTGTTTCTCCGCGTCCTATCCACTATTGCATTCGCACCGAAACACACTCTGACGGCTACCCTTGTCTTGTTCACCTTTTCATCATCAGGATGTTCTTTTAGTTCGGCGATAATTGCTTCTCTCAAATTGACCTCAAATTCCAACTCTTCTACAAAACTTAGCCGAGGCCTTCCAGGCTCACCTTGCCCCTCTTTACGATTTACCGCCCACTCACGAATCCTACGCCGCGAATCTTTTTCAGCGCGCTCTGCAATTGATTCAACCAGCGCCCCTCGGTCGTCATTAGATAACAAAGACCACATTGCTGCTGCGGCCAATTCCTGCATGAACTGGTAACTGAACTCATCTGCCAAGTTTTCTGTGAAGCGTTCAAACATTCTGGCTATTTCATTTTCAAGGGACGGCTTGGATAGAAGAATGTTGGGTACTGGAAGATTGGCCGGGTCAACAGTATTGACATTCATGGTTTCGTCTTCTTCAACCTGCTGTAACTCTATCCCGTGTTCTTCCAGTATCCCTCTCAAACGAATGGTAAGTAAGTTTAGGAACTCGGGCCCATCAACTTCCACTGTGAAGGTTATTCCTTCTTGCGTAGAAATGCTCATTTTCGCCTTCCTTGTCGGCTTGTCCTTGAAGGTTTTCAGCCTGCCAGCCACGTCAAGGAAGCGTAGTTGTCGCGGAGTTCATGAGGCTCCGCTGAGGCAGGCTGAAAGTTGTCAATTCACATACTCCGATTGCAACGTCACCGTCGGCATGGCGTGCCAGGCATCGAGCGCCTGCACGGCCCGTTTGACGGCTTCATCATCCGCTGACACATACCGCCGAAATGTCGAGAATTCCGTATGTCCGCTGATGACCATAATCTGACTGGCGGGCATTCCGGCTTCGACCATTCGCGTGATGGAGGTGTGGCGCAGATCGTGCATCCGCAGGCCTGTAATCCCTGCGTCAGCACACGCCGCGGCAAAGGCTTTCTTCGGGTCTTTGAAGTCAAACAGCACCCGGTCGGGCCTGCCGGTAGCAAAGATGCGCAGCGGTTCGAGTTCGGCGCGCAGCCGGGTCGTGATGGGCACGACGCGCGGCTTGGCGGTCTTCGTAATTGTCGCGCGCAAGCGAATCACCCCCGTCTCAAAATCTACGTCGCTCCATTTGAGACTCAGGGCTTCGCCCTTTCGCATCGCAGTGTCCAGCAACAAAATCAGGATGGGGCGCAGATGTTGGCGCGCTGCCCTTTCACACGCAAGCAGGAGCAGCCGTTCTTCTTCGCGGCCCAGCACGCGGTCACGTTTGGTTTCGTGCGCCGACGTAATCAACGACTCGCCGCGCTCGAAGGGCGTCTTGCCGAGCCAGCCTTGTTTCTTCGCGTAGTTCATCACGATTCGCAGCAAGGCCAGATCGCGGTTGACGTCGGCGTGCGAGCGTTCGTCGCCGCGCCAGGTTGGAAGCTCCAACCGTTTCAGCTTGAAGCGTTCCACATCGCCGTGCGTGATGCTCTTGATCAACCGATGCCCGAAATACTCGACCAATGTCTTGAGCCGCCTGGTTTGCGTCTTGTAGCTGCGTAGCCCGGCAATCTTGGCGTCGCCCTGATATTTAGGCGGAATGAGTTTGGTTTGCTCATACTGTTTGGCCAGTTCCGCAAACTTCATCCGGTCGGATTCGATGATCTTCGCACCGTGCTGCTGGACTTCGCGCGTCAACTGTTCCGCGAGTCGTTTCCCGGCGCTGCGGTTTTCGACTTTCCGGTTGATGCGCGTGCGTGTGCCGTCTTCGTTGTCAATCCAGAGACGCAAATATAATCCGTCCCGATCAGGCCGTTTGATGATCGTGTAGCTTCGATGGCGCGGCATAATTTCCTCTTGGAGTCTGCAATGGGGTATCAAATCAATGATAGATGAGGATAGATGCAGAAAAGAGAGAAGGCAAGGAAAAGGCTGTCAATATTGAGCGAAAGTGAGGTTATGGAAGAAAGAAAAAGATGACGAAAGGCGGAGAGAACGGAGTTCGAATCCCTCGCTCTCCGCCACTTCACATAACGTTTTTTCTGTTCGTCCTTCAACTTGTAAATCCTGCCTCATCTGAACTAGCATTGGCGCGACTCGCGTTCCACTGATTTTGCTGTATCTTGCGGTTCTGAAATTGCTCAACTTGAGGTTCCTTATGATTCCCTTCGTTCGCTTACGTTATGCAGTTGTCTGCCTGTTGGTTTGCACGTTTGCTTTCGCGCAAGACAAACCGAAAAGCACTGATCCAGCGGAATTCAAAACCCTGAAATACCGCTTGCTCGGCCCGGCGTGGGGCGGGCGTGTTTCGCGCGCAGTTGGTGTGCCGGGCGATGCGAACACGTTTTATGCGGCAACGGCTTCAGGTGGCGTGTGGAAATCCAGCGATGGCGGCATCACCTGGCGTTCGATCTTTGATGACCAGCCAATCTCTTCGATTGGCTCCATCGCGGTCGCGCCGTCTGACCCAAACGTCGTTTATGTCGGCAGCGGCGAAGCCAATATTCGCGGCAATGTCGCGGCGGGCAACGGCATTTACAAATCCACCGACGCGGGCAAAACGTGGCAGCACGTTTGGAAACAGGAAGGCCAAATCGGCACGATGATTGTGCATCCGACGAATCCTGACATCGCGTTCGCCGCTGTGCTCGGACACGCTTTCGGCCCCAATGCGGAACGCGGCGTCTATCGCACGAAAGACGGCGGCAAGTCGTGGCAACAAGTCTTGACGAAAGACGCCAACACGGGCGCATCCGATGTCGCGCTCGATCCGTCAAATCCGAACATTTTGTTTGCGGGCTTTTGGGAAGCGCGGCGCTATCCGTGGGATTTGAAGAGCGGCGGCGCGGGCAGCGGGCTGTATGTTTCGCGCGATGGCGGCGACACGTGGACACAACTCGACGGCAAAGAAAAAGGCAAAGGCTTGCCGCCCCCAGAAAAAGGAGTCTGGGGGCGCGTCGGCGTGGGCGTTGCGCCTTCGGACGGCAATCGCGTGTATGCCTTGATTGAAGCGGAAAAGGGCGGACTGTTTCGTTCGGACGATGGCGGCGACACGTGGTCGCTCGCCACGCCAAGCCGCTTGATTCGGCAACGCGCGTGGTACTACACAACGCTGACGATCAACCCTGCGAATGCAAATGAAGTCTGGTTTCCGAACGTCGGGATGTATCGCACGATTGACGGCGGCAAAACGCTGGAAGACGTGCGCGGCATTCATCACGGCGATCATCACGATGTGTGGTTCGATCCGAAAAATCCGAAACGCATGATCGCAGCCAATGACGGCGGCGTAGACATTTCCAACGACAGCGGCAAGACTTGGTATGCGCCCGCGCTGCCTATCGCGCAGTTCTATCACGTCTCCGCCGACAACCGCGTTCCCTTCCACGTCGCCGGAGCGATGCAGGACATCGGCACGGCGCAAGGCCCCAGCATCGGACTACGCGGCGGCGGCATTCGCAACACGGATTGGTGGGGCGTCGGCGGCGGCGAAGCGGGGTGGGTCGTGAGCGATTGGAGCGATCCGAATATCGTCTACGCAGGCGAATACGGTGGCATCTTTACGCGCTACGATCACCGCACGGGACAGGCGCGCAACGTCAGTATTTTCCCCGAAGACCCGTCGGGACACGGCGCGGCGGATTTCAAATATCGCTTTCAATGGACAGCTCCGATTCACGTCTCGCCGCACAACGCCAAAGTCGTCTATCACGGCGGCAATGTTTTATTTCGGACGGAAGATGGCGGACAAACCTGGAAAGCGATCAGCGCCGATCTGACGCGCAACGACAAGAGCAAACAGCAATGGGCGGGCGGCCCGATTACCGGCGACAACACTGGCGTCGAAACGTATTGCACGATCTTCTGCGTCGCCGAATCGCCCGTGCAGAAAGACTTGATTTGGGCGGGCACGGACGATGGTTTGGTGCAGATCACGCGCGACGGCGGCAAGACGTGGAAGAACGTGACGAGCGCGTTGTCGGGCTTGCCGGAATGGGGAACGGTTTCGATGATTGAGGCTTCGCGCTACGACGCTGGCACGGCTTACGTCGTCGTAGACAATCATCGGCAGGACGATATGAAGCCGTATTTGTACAAGACGTCCGACTTCGGCGCGACGTGGCAACGGCTTGATGCCACGCTGCCGCCGGACATTTACCTGCACGCGATTCGAGAGGACAGCAAGGATCGCAACCTGCTTTATCTCGGCACGGAACGAGGCGTGATGTTCAGCAAAGACGGCGGCAAATCGTGGCTGACGATGAAGCTGAATTTGCCGACGGTTGCCGTGCATGATTTCGCCGTCAAAGACAATTCGTTGATCGTCGGCACGCACGGACGTTCGATTTATTCATTCGATCATTTGAACGTGCTGCGCGAATGGTCGCCGCAGATCAAAGAGACTCCGGTGCATTTGTTTTCAGTGCCGGATGCCATTCGTTGGCGCTTTGGGCGCAGCGTCGGCGAAAAGTTCTCCGGGCAAAATCCTCCCAATGGCGCAGTGATTTATTACTGGCTGAAAGAAGAAGCGAAAGGGGATGTGGAAATGGAAATTGTGGATGCCAGCGATAACATCGTCGCTACGATGTCGAGCAAGCCGCGCGCGCCGATTGGCTTTGGCGACAGTCTGGAAATGGAGCGACGTGCATTTGGTGAAATGACGCTGGCAAAAGCAGCAGGCATCAATGTGGCGGTGTGGAACCTGGCGCACAAAGGGGCTGAACTCATCGAAAACGGCAAGCTCGATTTTGGCGGCCCCGTCTTTGGCCCGAAGGTTGTGCCGGGTCTCTACACACTACGCTTACATGTAAACGGCAAATCAGTCATATCTAAATTTAATGTCTTGCCCGATCCGCGCGTGACGCTGACGGAAGCGGAGTACAAAGCGCAACGCGATTTGGCGCTGGCGATCCGCGATGACGTAAGCCGGTTGACGTTGATCGTGCGTCAGCTTCGCAATGTCCGCCAACAATTGACGAAGCGCAACGACCTGCTGAAGAACGATACGAAGTCGGAAGCCTTGCGCAAAGACTCCGAAGCGCTCATCAAAAAACTCAACGACCTCGAAGCCGAAATGCACAATCCTTCTGCTGAAGTCGTCTACGACATCTTAGCCTTCAAAGGCGGCGCAAAGCTCTATTCCCGCATCGCCTCGTTGCACGACATTGTCGCCGATGCCGACGGCCCGCCCACGCAAGGCGCGCGCGAAGTCTATGGGGATATGAAACGCGAATTGGATGGCTATGACGCGACGATGAAGAAATTGTTGAGTGAATTGGCGGGCTTGAATGCAGCAGCGAAGAAGTTGGATTTGCCGCATGTGATTGCGCCGTAGCTAGCGCCAATTGTCGGTTTTGAGGTTTGGCACGGCCCTGAAATCTTTGTCGCTCGTTAGTAAAATCAGGCCATAACGCAGTGCGATAGTTGCGATCAGTGCATCTACCGCGGCCAACTGCCAACCAGTTCGTTGCAGTGACAGCCGTAATTCTGCGGCCTCCAGCGCATCTTGCTCATCTACTCCATAAAACATCAACCGGGGTCTGAGGTTCTGCCATTCAGCGCGATTTTGCACGGCGCGTGGCAAGGAACACATGCCAAACCAGATTTCACTCAAGACGGGCGCGCAGATCGCAAATTGATGACCCGCTTGATGTGCAGCAAGGATTCGTTGACGCAAAGGATTGTGTAAGGTCACCAGCGGCGAGGCGTGGTTGGAATCCAATAGGTAGTTCAACATTATCCGCGTAATCCTTCCATCAAATCACGCTCCCGCTCAAGTGCCTTTTTTCGGTCAATCGCGTTCATCTCAGCTTCAATGGCATCCCAATTACGATTCCACTCTTCCAGGTCAAACTTTTCATTGGGGTCTTCCGCCGCAATGCTCGCGGCCAGATACTCTGACAGCGAACCAACGGCAGGGCGAATCATGTTTGGATTCGGTGGAAGGGATTGAATCTTTGCCACAACTTCTTCCGGCGTTGGACGATAGTTGCTCTCTGGCATTGATTCTAAAATCAATGCTTCATCCAGCAGGATAATGGCAAAATCTTCGATAGATATATGCTGAGACTGCGCGACTTTCTGGTAGCGAGCCGCGATGTCGTCAGGAATCGTAATAGTCACTGGCATAACTGAACACCTCCTGCACTGCATCTTACTCCTTCGTAATCGTTTCATCCAAATTCAAAATCGCGCTCACGACCATTGTCCACGCAGCCAATTCAGCTTTATTGAGTTTCGCGTCCGGCTTCGATTCGCCGATGCTCAGCAATGCTTCGGCGGCTTTCGTGTCTTTGCGATATGACGCGAGATGTTGGATGTAGACGTTGCGCAAGACGCTGAGTTCTTCTGGCGCAGGCTTGCGCGCGGTGGCTTGACGAAAGGCAAACATCAAACGACTGTTCACATCCACACCGCCTGTTTGCATAGCCTTTTGTGCCAGCACGCGCGCGACTTCGATGTACGTCGGATCGTTCATCGTAATCAACGCTTGCAACGGCGTGTTCGTGACGGGGCGGCGGGCAACGCATTTTTCGCGGTCAGGTGCGTCGAAGGTATTCAACGCGGCAGGTGGAACCGTGCGTTTCCAGAACGTGTACATCGAACGACGATACAAATCCTGGCCCGCACTCGGCGTGTATTTCTGGGCTGTGAAGCCGTCGCCAAACGCCAACTCATCCCACAAATCTACGGGCTGATACGGGAAGACGCTCTTGCCACCGATTTCGTTGTTGAGCAAGCCACTGACGGCGAGCGCGTTGTCGCGGATCAATTCGGCTTGCAAACGAAATCTTGCGCCGCGTGCGAGCAGGCGATTTTCCGGGTCTTTGTCGCGCAGTTCGGGCGTGACTTTGGAGGCTTGGCGATAGGTTGCCGAAGTCACGATCAAGCGGAGCAAGGCTTTCACATCCCACGATTGCGGAGTTTGGATTGCGGAATGCGGATTGGCTGTTAATTCCGCATTCATAAATTCCGTCGCCAGCCAATCCAGCAATTCGGCGTGAACGGGCGGTTCGCCTTGCGCGCCGAAATCTTCCGACGTTTTCACGAGGCCGAGGCCGAAGAACAATTGCCAAAACCGATTCACAGCGACGCGCGCGGTCAGCGGATGTGAGGGATCAACCAGCCATTTCGCCAAGCCCAGACGATTTGCTTTGACGTCTTTGGGCAGCGGCGGAAGCACTGCCGGGACAGCCGCCGTTACTTTCTCTGTCTTGTTGCGATAATCGCCACGCGCCAGCACGAACGTGTCGCGCGGCTTGCTCATTTCGTCCATCACCATCGTGTTCAGAATGGCTTTGTCGAGTTCGGCTTTTTGTTTCTTGAGGTCGTTGAGCGAAGCATATTCTGCGCGCAGATTTTCAGGCGCAGCATACGTCAAAAAGTAATCGCGCACGGCTGTCGCTTCTTCTTTCGTGCGTTGACCGTACACGCCGGACAAGTACGTTTGCACGGGCAAGTGAATGGCCAACTGCTCAATCTCTTGTTCATTCAAAGGCCGATTGTAAAACCGCAGATCGTCCAACTGCCCCTTGTACGGCTTGCCAAACGCTTTGTTGCCGATTTGCCATTCGGCGTCGTTGGCAATCGAACTGGCAAGCGTGTCTTTGATGATTTCCAGTTCCGCCGGCTTACCGTTGAAGTACAACTTGAGTCCGGCAGCTTTGCCCGAACCGTCATACGTCACGACGACGTGGCCCCAATCCACAATGCGAATCAAATCTTTCGAGCGCACGTGAATCGCGTTGTCCGCCACATTCGCGGTCAAGTGAATGTTGATATGCGGCGCGCGCCGTTGCACGCCAATCAATTGATAGCCGTCGAGCGTAATCTCAAACCCTTTGCGCAAGGTTTCGTTTTCGAGCTTTTGCAACAGCGTGATCGGCAGATTCGTATTGCCGCGCAGCCACATCGCAAGGCTGAAGCTGTCGCTTTTTTCTGCCGGGCCAAGCTTGCCGAATGTCACTTGCGAATCGCCATCAAAGCTCGCGGCACGTCCGATTTTGCCCGCCGCAAAATCCGGGCTGCCTTGCAAGCGGCGCGCGTGTTGGTAGCCGCCTGCAATGTCCGCAAAGCTGCCATCCAATTCGTAATGCGCAATCAAACCATTGCGCGGCGCGGCGGCGACTTTCCCCACAAATTGTTTTTCCCACCCCGATTGAAACGGCTCGACCTCTTTTTCGGAGACGAGTTTTTCTTTGACTTTGATCGCGGCGGCGAGTTCGGTTTGCCTGGTTTTTTGCTCTTCCGTTGGCAGCGACAAAAACGGTTTCGCATTGCCGTCGCGGCCATCCAGTCCGACTTCATTCACCGAATTGAAGAAGGCATAAAACTGATAGAACTCTTTTTGCGAAATCGGATCGTACTTGTGCGAATGGCAACGCGCACAGCCCATCGTGAGCGCCAGAAACGCATTCGAGGTCGTTTCGACGCGGTCAATCACGTATTCGGTCAGATATTCTTCAGGAATCGCGCCGCCTTCAAAATTGATCATGTGATTGCGATTGAAACCGGAGGCAATCTTCTGCTCGACGCTCGCGTTTGGCAACAAGTCTCCCGCGATTTGTTCGATGATGAATTGATCGTAAGGCTTGTTTTGATTGAAGGCTTTGATGGCCCAATCGCGCCAGGGCCACATCTCGCGGTGCGAATCAATGTGGTAGCCGTGCGTGTCGGCATAGCGCGCAATGTCGAGCCAGTACATTGCAAACCGTTCGCCGTAATGTGGCGAGGCAAGTAACCGATCCACGAGCTTTTCATAAGCGTTCGGCGATTTGTCCGCGAGAAAGTCATCCACTTCTTGCGGCGTCGGCGGCAAGCCCGTCAAATCCAGCGTGACGCGGCGCATCAACGTCGTCTTGTCGGCTTCGGGCGATGGCTTGAGCTTTTCTTTTTCGAGCCGCGCGAGGATGAAGTTATCAATGCCGTTGCGCACCCACGTCGTGTCTTTGACGCTCGGCAGTTCCGGTCGCTTCGGCGTAACGAAGGCCCAATGCTCTGTCCAGTTCGCACCGTCATCAATCCAGCGTTTGATGGTTTCGATTTGCTGCGGCGTCAATTTATGCCCCGAAGCAACCGGCGGCATGATCGAATTCTGGTCTGTCGTGGCAATGCGTTTGTATAAGCGGCTCTCGTCGGATTTGCCCGCAACGATCACGCCTTGTTTGGCAAACGCGCCGTCTTTCGTGTCGAGTCGCAAGCGGGCTTTGCGTTGGTTTTCATCGGGGCCGTGACAGGCAAAACAATTGTCCGAAAGAATCGGGCGCACGTCGCGATTGAAGTCGAGCGGCTTCTGCGCGGAAACCTTTTGCCAAGTGAAAAGCGTCATCACGCCAATGAGGGCAAGAGCAAAAACACCAAGCTGGATTTTGTGCTTCATTCTTCGTCACTCCAAACTGAATTGGTCAAACCTTCGGGCAGAGGCCAATGATACGCGGAGTCGTGCGCGGTTGCCAATGAATTAGGGAACAGTACTGTTCCAGATTTTTTTCGCCCCACTAAATCCGCTTCGGAAAGCCTTCGCGTATGTGCTGGTGAACGACAGAGAGCAACGGCTCTCGCAGAGAAATTGAAATTTGAACTAAGTAGAGGGAGACATTATGAAAAAGTTTTTTGCATTGAGTTTGTTGGTTTTCATGACAGCAATCAGCGCCTTCGCGCAAAAGCCCGTCACGGTGGGCGGCGCACCGATGTATGCCAATAAAAACATCATCGAGAACGCGGTGAATTCCAAAGATCACACCACGTTGGTGGCGGCGGTGAAAGCGGCTGGCTTAGTCGAGACATTGCAAGGCGCTGGCCCGTTCACGGTGTTCGCGCCCGTCAATGCGGCGTTTGAGGCGCTGCCGTCGGGCACGGTTCCGACCTTGCTCAAGCCCGAAAACAAAGGCACGTTGACGGCGGTGTTGACCTATCACGTCGTGGCGGGTCGGCTGAATTCCAAAGCCTTGGAGCGGATGATTAAGCAAGGCGGCGGCAAAGCTATGCTCAAGACGGTGCAAGGCGCGGAACTGACGGCGACGATGAGCGGCGACACGATTATGATTACGGACAGCAAAGGCGGCGTGGCGAAAATCACTATCACCAACGTCAATCAATCGAACGGCGTCATTCACGTGATTGATCGCGTGTTGTTGCCCCGGTAATAGATGGCTGCAGGAGAGGGAATGTTTGGGCGTAGCGGAAATGAATTCCGTTGCGCCTTTACTTTTGAAAAAGGATTCACCACAGAGGCGCAGAGTTTTTTTGAGATTACGAAACAGACGAAAATAACGAAACACACGAAGAGGACTTCTCTCTGCGGTTCCTCTGCGTCTCTGCGGTGAAAAATGATTTATGAAACAAGAACCATCCATTGATCTACGACGAATGAAGCGCCGCGAATTGCTCAAGCTGACACCGCTGTTGGCAATGGGCGTAATTGCGTTGCCGAGCGTCAATGAGCGATTGCTCAATGCCGGACTGCAATGGAGCGACCGCGCTTCGCAGGCGTTCTTCAGCGAGCAGCGATTGGCACAAACGTTCAGCAACAGCGCCGTGACGCCGCTGGATAAATTCCCGGTCAACAGCTACTCCGATTACAGCCCCGAAAACGATTTGGCAAACTGGAAGCTGATCGTCGAAGGGATGGTCGCGCGCCCCGGTGAATACACGCTGGAACAAATCAAAGCCTTGCCGAAACAAACGCAAAACGTGAAGCACATCTGCATCGAAGGCTGGGACGTCATCGGGAATTTCGGCGGCGCGCGGTTGCGAGATTTTCTGCAATTCGTCGGCGCTGATCCGGCGGCGAAATTTGTCGAAGTCGCGTGTCTCGACGATTACTTCACGTCATTCGACATTGCGAGTTGTGCGCATCCGCAAACGCTGCTTTGTTACGAGATGTACGGGCAACCATTGGCGGCAGCACACGGCGCACCACTGCGCATTCACATGCCGGTGAAGCTCGGCTACAAATCGGCGAAGTACATTTACACGATGCGCGTCAGCAACGTGCTGAGCAAAGAAACTGGCTTTTGGGAAGATCAAGGCTATTCGTGGCACGGCGGGATTTAATGAAGAACAAAACGAATTCTTCCTTCTTCATTATTCCTTTTTCATTCTTGTCCGAGGAAAGAAGAGATACTTCTTCCCCAGAAAAGAAGGAAGAATGAAGAAGGAAGAGTGAAGAATGATCGCGCACAGTCGCAACCGCTCAAGAAACAAAAGGCTAAATATGGCGCAGACAAAATCAGGACTCGAAATTCAAACGATTGACGTCGAAACCAAAGGCACGCGGCAAACGTTCGCGCAGGAACATCCCTGGCTTGTGCGGTTCACGCATTGGCTGAACGCGCTCACGTTGCTGGTGCTGACCGCGAGCGGGATGCAGATTTTTCAGGCGTTTCCGAGCTTTGGCGACAAAATTCCGCAAACGGATTTCGTGCATTTTCCCGAAGCAATTCGTTTGGGCGGTTGGCTCGGCGGCGCGTTGCAATGGCATCTGACATTTGCCTGGTTGTTTACGATTACGGGCGTGAGTTATGTGGTGTTTCTGATTGTGAGCGGACAATGGCGCAAAGTGATTTTGTTGCCGAGCGAAGTGCGTGGCGTGTGGCCGATGGTGCGGCATTATTTTTTCTTCAAGGAAAAACCCGAACAACGTGCGCCGTACAATCCGCTGCAAAAGCTGGCATACACATCTACGATTTTGTTTGGTGTTGTTGCGGTTGTGACAGGCATCTTGCTGTTCAAGCCGACGCAATTTGCGTTGGTTGTGAAAATGCTGGGTGGGTTCGGAATGATTCGCGTCTATCACTTTGGGGCGATGATCGGGTTTCTTGCGTTCATTCCTGGTCATTTGGTGATGGTCGCGTTGCACGGCTGGAATAACTTTCAGGCCATGTTGACGGGGTGGAAACGCGCGCCGGAGTATTTGAGACAAGCGCCGACAGAATATAACCACGAAGGGCACGAAGATCACGAAGGAAAACAAAAGAAGCATAATCGCTCT
>CAZWAK010000024.1:0-66170 GCA_964631865.1 uncultured Heliobacteriaceae bacterium
TCAGCGTCACCTCGGTGCCGGCCGGGCCCTCCAGCAGCGCCGCCGCGCCGCGCAGCCGGGGCCGTGTTGTCCGTTGTCGTAGTCCAGCTTCGTCTTCCAAACGATCTCGCCTGTTTGTGTCAGACACGCCGTGCCCAACGCCCCGAAATGCACGTAGATTTTGTCGCCTTCGAGAATGGGCGTGGGAGATGCGGAGGAATTTTTGGCGTGGGTTGTCGCGGCGGATTTGAGTCGAAACACTTCAATGTTTTGCTGAATGCTGCCAGAGTTGCGATCCACGCAAATCGCGCGCAACGACTTGCCGTCTTCGGTCGCGGTCGTCAGCCAGATGCGGTCGCCTTGAATCGCGGGCGACGACCAACCTTTGCCCGGAATCGCGGCCTTCCATTTGACGTTGTTGGTTTCGCTCCACGTGAGCGGCAAATTGCGTTCGGCGGAATGGCCTTGTCCCGCAGGCCCGCGAAACTCTGGCCAATCCTGTGCCAGCACGGGCAGCGAGAGGGAAAGAAGCAGAAAAAATCTCAGCATAAATAGTCAGGCAAAACAATCTGGTTCCTTCATTTTCCATTTTCCATATCTGATTTTTCATTTCTCATTGTGTTCGAGTTGCCTGCCGACAATGACAAATGAAAATTGAAAAAGGGGAAATGGGAAATAAAGAAGAATTGTGCCAGATGATCTTTGCAGCAGAGCTTATTTACTGCTTGCTGCCATCGGCTCCGGCGGCTTGCGACGCGACAGCTTCGGGTTTTTGTTTTTGCAGCAACTCTGTGCCGTAGCGAATCGGCACGCCGAACTTCGCGGGCGAATCGTCCAGCACGGCTTGATTGATGCCGATGACTTTTCCGTTCGCGCCGAAAATCGGGCCGCCTGAACCGCCATCGCTCGTTTGCGCGTCGTGGACGATGCGACGTGGTAACAAATCGCTGATGTGGCCTTGCGTCGTGAGCGGACGAATCAAACCGCGCATGGCCAATTCGTTCAGCACCACTTTGAGCGACGAGCGACGATTGAGCGATAACCCTTTGCGCTCTTTGTCATCCACTTTGGCCATCAAGCCGTTCAGTCCTGCTGGATAGCCAATCAGCACCATCGGTTGTCCGCTCACTGCGCCGATTGTGTTGTTGTCTTTGCCTTCGTCCAGCGGCAGCACGGGCAGCAGTTTGGGATCGGCTTCACCGAACTGAAAACTGCACAGCGCCACGTCATCTGCGGTCGAAGCTTCCAGCGTGTGGAGCAAAAACGGCTGCTTCACTTTGGGGAAATAGGCGTAGAGTTCTTTCAGGCGCGGACGCAAGCCATAATTGCGCAACACACCCGTGACCGGGTCGTCGTCCCAGGGCTGAATCACGTGCCGGTTGGTCAGAATCATGCCGGGCGAAACCTGAAAGCCTGTGCCGATGAATTCAATATCGCTGGGCGGGCCGTTGCCGTCCACACTGATGTTCACTGCGCCGTTCGGCCCCAGCAAATTCGCCGATTCGCCGCCGTCTTTGTAGCGCGCTTCACGTCCCGAACGCGGGTCGTAGTATGTGTACAAGCCATACACTAAACACACGCCATCGCCATATTGCCCGACCAGACTCGACGGCAGCGTGAGCGCGGTCTGGGCGTCTTTGACCTGTGTTTGGGCTTCGCGGATGTCCGCGCGCATTTGCTCCAACTGCGACTTGATCGCGCTGACATCTTCGTTGAGTTTGGTGGTGCGATCCGTGTTGATGCGCGTGGCCAGGAAGTTCAAGGCATTGACGTAAATCAACGATCCGATAGCGAGCGCCACGAGGCCAAGACCAATGAACAAATACCGGCGCGGAATTTCGGCGGCCAGTTCGCGCAACAATTGCTTGACGAAGACAATCGCCACATCGGTGCGCGGCACGCGGGCATGTTGATTCGCAGGCAGGGTTTTAGTTTCGGTACGGGTGCGGCTCAGCACTGCCGTGCCGAGTTGCAACGATTCGGCCAATTCAAACGAAGGCGAGAGCGAGAAAAAGCGCAACCGCACGCCCGTCGCGCCGAAGTTGAACGTGTCGCCATCGCGAATCGCTTCGCCAATCACCACCGTCTCGCCATCCCGAATGAGTTGCGCCTCGTCGTGCATTTCGGCGATGCGATAGGGGCCTTCTTCGGCACACAACGTGAGCAGCACTGAAGAGGGCGGGAAGTGAAAATCATCATCGCGGAAGCTGAGGTCACAGCTTGGCGATGTGCCGATGGTGATGGTTTTTTGATGGAAAACTCTGGTTTCTGGCTGTTCCACCCCGGCCAGTCGAATCACAATTCCGGTCATAAAATTTTTGACGTATAAAACTCGCCTTCTCACTCCTGCCGACAGCACGCAGGCGACCCTTAAACCGCAGTATAACGCAGTTCCAATCACTTGCACGTGAATTTTTGTGGGGATGCCAACTGAGCGAATGGATTGTACCGAACGAAGCAGCAGATGAACAGGGCAAGGGGAGAGAATCTCGAATCGCTTTGCGAAAATTTAATTTTTCTCCCTCTTTACAGACCTTCTAGTTGTCATGGTAGAGTCCGCGCCGTCTCAAGCACAGTCAACAGCAAAACATCTCTGCCGATTTTGTTGTCAGCCACTTTTGAGATGCTTCCGTACTAAATCCCAACCATCTTCTTTGCACCGTCAGATTTTTTCCCGACAAGTCGTCGTGTATCTGGTGCTGCACCGTGAGGAGAAAAGGTGCTCCGCCGTATACGCCGCCTGCGCCGAGCGTGCAGGAAAAACAATCCGACCGCGATGCCAAAATCTCCCGGATCGAGATTTCGCCCCGCGATGTCATCATTCACACGGGCGAAAAAGTGATCTTTGCGGCGCTGGCGTATGACAAAGATGGCAAGCTGATTCCCGGTGTGAAATTCACCTGGGATGGTTCGGACGAAGACACGAAACGCAAGATGAGCGTTTCCGAGCGTGGCGTTTTCACTTCGCCTGTGCCCGGCAATTACAAAGTGACAGCCGAAGCTCTCAACAAAAAAGATAAGCCGCACGGCAACCACGAGCTATAAATTTGACACCCTGGATCGTGTGGAGTGGATGGATTATCCAGCCGCCGCAGGTGGTACCATTCGGCGCTCCATTCCGACCTATGATCTGGCGAGTCGTCTGCAAAGTTTGACCTATAATGGCACGGCGATGGCGACGAGTCCGGTCTACAATGCGTCCAGCCAGACGACGCAATTGAACATCGGCAGTGCCCTTCAGGAGCAATACACGTTTGACCCGAAAACGGGTCTGTTGACCAATCAGAAAGTCGTGCAGGGCGCGACGACGCACATGGATTTGAGCTATGATTACGGCAACCTGTACGCAGGCGGGAACGCCACGTGGAAAACGGGGCAACTCTCGAAGATCATTGACAATAAGATCACGAATGGCAATCGCAACCGGGAATACAATTACGACAAACTCGGACGGTTAACCCAGGTCAAAGGCGGGCCGAATGGCGGGCTGTGGAATCAAACCTACAGCTATGATTGGTGGGGTAATCGCACCGGCATCACACAAACCGGGACGAGCGGTGCGGGTGGCGCATTCATTCCGATGGATGGTTTGGCGAGCTTGAGTTACAACACGACGACGAACCGCATCACGACGGGCAGCTTTGCCTACGATGCCGCCGGGAATCAAACCCAGGCGAACGAAAACGGTTTGGTGAACAATTACAAATACGACGCGGCGGGAAGATTAGCTGAGGTCAGTAACAGCATTGGCATACACACATACGCCTACGGCGCGAGCAATCAGCGGTTGCAGATGGTGGAAGACGGAACGAACGGTGGCACAACGTTGTATGTATGGGAAGGCGGCCAAGTGATCGCCGAATACAATGGCGTGGGCAGCGGGATGGCGTGGACGAAGAGTTACGTCTATCTGGGCGGGCGCTTGTTGGCCACCGATTCGACGAGCGGGGTTCAGTATCATCATCCTGATCGCTTGGGAACACGCTTGGTCACAAACACATCCGGTGGGATCGTCAGTGAAAATATCGGCTTGCCGTTTGGCAATACGATTACGGGTGAATCGAATAACCTCGCTGGTTCGGCGAGCAAGAAGCGGTTCACGTCGTATGATCGCAGTGACAATACGAAGTTGGATTATGCGGTCAATCGGCATTACTCGGCGGCACAAGGGCGGTTCACGCAGGTTGATCCAATTGGGATGAATGCAGTGAGCTTGGAAGACCCGCAGAGCCTCAATCTCTACGCCTATTGCATAAATGATCCCATCAATCATACCGATCCCGATGGATTGTTTTTAAGGAAATTATTTGGTGGTATTGGGAAAGCCTTCAAATGGGTTTTCCGCATTGCGGCTGTAATAGTTGCTGTCATAGCTGTGATGGCTTTGGGTGCAATTGGGCAGTATTGGGGCAGTATCCTTATCACTAAAGGATTAGTGGCAGCACTCTTCGCTAGCTCAGCTCTCCTAGCCACAGCAGGTTGGGCACCCGGAATAGTTGGGCAAATCGCCGGAGCGATTATAACAGCCGGGTTAAGTTGGGGAAGTAACGCAAGAACACCTTCAACCTTCCCTTCAAGTATAGGAGCAGTAGACAATTATTTTATACAAGGTGGCGGCGGTAGGAGAGGTGGAGGGGGTAGAGGCAATCCACCCCCTGCTAGGCATACTGCTTGGGCAAGGATATGGAGAGATCTTATGAGGAGAACTAGAGTTGCTCCACCTAGACCCCCGAGTCCGCGTATACCTTCCCCTCAGATATTAGCAACAGTGAATCAGCCTGCTAATCAACCATTTGTTTTGCATCATATCTTCCCACAGCAGGCTTCGTTAAGACCGTATTTTACGAATGCAGGTATAAATGTCCACGAATCAACGGTCTTGATTCCACAATGGTTACATCATAATTTACATCGGGGAGGCCCTAACGGAGGGTATTGGAATACATCCTGGAATGGTTTCTTCCAACAGTACCCAAATGCTACACGCGATCAGATATTCAGGGAGGCAAATAGAATGATGAGGGTCAATAGCGTGCATCAGTATTCTATTTTCCATTACTAATGTTTGGTCAAAATTGAATAGATGAGTTGAATTTCAGATAGTTTGCGTCAGGGGTGCTTCTGTATTTGATGTCAATCACACGTCAATGTTGACTGAAATATTATTTAGATAGAAATAGAATAATCGCTATGTATTTAACTAAGCCGAACGATCTAGTCAGTCAAAATTATTATGTCGATGGAAAGCATAAATGGGGTTTACCTGGAGTCACCTGTCCGTCTTGTCGAAGGGTTTGGGGGACTGTAGGTGTAACATACCCAGGTATTGATCTCGCTCAAATTCAGGACGAGATGATATATCGTGAGCCGAGAAACGTGCCCCTTAATGAATTTCATCAAATGCAAGAGCATGTCCAAGCGATTTTTAGAAAGCCTCATTATCTTCCCCCAGGTACTCAGCTTGGATACCTGGAGGGAAAGATCAGAGGGCGACCTCAAGACTTTATTTGGTTAAACTTGTGGACACTTTTGGCGATGAAGGAAACTTGGGAAATGCTATCCAGTTCTTCGTTAAGTCTTCCTAAAACGACAGGTTCTCATCTTCAATCATTAGACCAATTAAGTCTTGAGATATTGGAGCCTGAGCTTGTACTTTCCGGCGATATTTTTTTGCCAAAAATAAGTAAGGAAAAAGATCAATGCTCTATTTGTAACTACAAATTTCTTAAACTCCCTAACAAAATTGTGTTAGTTAAGCAAACACTCACATCTGAAAATGACATTTTTCGCTGTTCTAATTTCCCAACACTGATTATCGCTACAGAAAAATTCAAAGCGATCTGCGAAGAGTTGAAAATCCAAAACATAACTTTTCAAAAAATAGATATAGTCTGATTTGATGAACGGTAAAAGGCTACTTTTGACAAGTTATTGTCAACAAGCACGCAAAACTGGTACTGCGACGCTTTTGGTGAAACGCTAAGGGCGTGAAAAACTCATAGGCATTACAAAATGGACTTGGCTTGCTATTTCACAAATTATTGAACGAAAGATATCTTCAATGAACTGTTTTGTAGAATTGCAAGGAAAAGCGTGGCATAGACCGGGGCAAAACGCCCGCAAACCGCTTTACGAAATAGTCAGCCTCTCAGTACTCAATATTTTCAAATCACAATCTTCTCAATCTCATCCAACGAAATCGCGTCGCTGGTGCGGTCATACAGCTTTGTTGTTCGGGGTGATTCATGCGCGGCGATCTACTCCGCGTGTTCAATCGTCCCACCGTTTTCGAGATAGGCCGTGATGCCGGTGGCGCGAAACGTATGACAGGTCACGACAGGGGATAACTCTGCCGCATATGGTACAACGCGAACTTCGTGAAGCCGTATGGTCAAGCAGGATATAGCGAATTCTTCCCATCTTCATAAAACCATCACTCAAGGCGCGCTGGTTCCTTTCCAAGTACGTGCAGAACCTCCGCCAGCGCGGTTGGCAACGGAGCCACGAACTGCATTTCCTCGCCCGTCGAAGGATGTCGCAACGAGAGTGCCTGCGCGTGTAGCAATTGATGTTTCAGCTTGAGGCCGGGCAGCGGTTGCAGCGCCGTCTGGTCGCTGCTTTTGTACACCGGATCGCCGACAATCGGATGGCCGATGTGCGCGCAGTGAATGCGCAGTTGATGCGTGCGTCCGGTGAGCGGTTCGAGTTCGAGCAGCGTGTGTGCGGCGAAACGTTCTTTGACCGTGAAGTTGGTTTGTGACGCATCGCCCGTTGCGCGCACGCCCCAACGCGGCCACATGTGCGGCTCGTAGCCAATCGGCGCGTCAATCGTGCCGCTGTCTGCCGCGATGACGCCGTACACCAGCGCGAGATAGAGCTTCCTCACGCGGCGTTCCCGAAAGGCTTTGGACACGATGCGATTGGCGCGTTCGGTTTTCGCCAGCGCAATCACGCCCGACGTGTCGCGGTCGAGCCGATGCAACAAAATCGGGCGCGGCGCAGTCGTGGCGGTGCGCGGGCTGTGCAGCAAATGCCAGGCGATGGCGTTCATCAGCGTGCCGGATTTTTCTTTGTGACTCGGATGCGACAGTAAACCAACGGGCTTGTTGACGATCAATAGGTCTTCATCTTCAAACAGCACATCGAGCGCGATGTTTTCCGGCAGCGCCGATGTCGGCACGTCCGGGTCAAGCTGGATCGTGACTTGATCGCCCGCCTGCAACACCCAACCGGCAAAAGTCGTCCGCCCGTTGAGCCGCGCGTCGCCGTGTCTGATGGCCGTGCGCAAGCGCGTCAAGCTGATGGCGGGAAATTGCAACGCCAGAAACTGATCCAGGCGCAAGCCCTTGTCCTCAACAGTAAATGTGAACTGCTGCTGCTCTTGATTCGGAGGTTGCGATGAAGGCATAGAAAACGTCGGTCAATGGTGGTTGTGCTTTGAACCGCGATTCTACCTTCTTTCTCCTCTGCCTCCAAGATTCGCGCCACCTGGTTTGACGAAGCGCCGTTGATGCGCTAAACAGAACCGGTTCATTTTCCATTTGTTATTGGTCAGTTTTCATTTGTCATTGACGGACGGTCTGTCGCTGCAATGACAAATGAAAACTGACCAATGGGAACTGGAAAATAAAAAATCACTTCATCAACACCGAGACATCTATGCCCGTGAACTATCGCCATCGCGTTTTGCTGCTGCTGTTTTTTCTCTCCATCATCACCTATCTGGATCGCGTCTGCATCTCGGTCGCGGGGCCGCGCATGCAAGGCGAGTTGGACATTTCGCCGGAGCGTTGGGGCTGGGTCGTCGGCGCGTTCACGTTGTCGTATGCGATCTTTGAGATACCGGGCGGCGCAATGGGCGACCGCATTGGCCCGCGCAAAGTCTTGACGCGCATCGTGACGTGGTGGTCGGTCTTTACCAGCTTGACCGGAATGGTTTCGAACTTCTGGGTTTTACTGGCGACGCGGTTTGCGTTTGGCGCGGGCGAGGCGGGCGCGTATCCGAACAGTTCGTCGAGCATTTCGCGCTGGTTTCCGACGGCTGAACGCGGACGCGCGCACGCCGTTGTGTGGATGGCGAGCCGCATCGGCGGCGCGATCTCGCCACTGCTCGTCGTGCCGATTCAGCGCGCGTACGGCTGGCGTGCGTCGTTTCTCGCGTTTGGCGTCATCGGCATTGTGTGGGCGGCGATTTGGTATTGGTGGTATCGCGATCATCCGAGCGAAAAACAAGGCGTGACGCCAGCCGAATTGCAAACGATTGGCACGACGACCAAAAGCGCGCACACCGGTTTGCCCTGGGGTCACGTGCTGCGGCAATGGAACCTCTGGAAAATCATGCTGATGTACCACACCTATTGCTGGGGCAGTTATTTCTACCTTTCGTGGCTGCACACCTACCTGCAAAAAGGACGCGGCTTCACAGAAGGCGAGATGGCGATTTTTTCGACCTTGCCATTCATCGTCGGCGCGTGCAGCAATCTGCTCGGCGGCACGTTGAGCGACAAATTGGTCAAGACACACGGCTTGAAATGGGGGCGGCGCAGCGTCGGCTTCGCGGGTTTGTTTCTGTCCGCCATCTTTCTGCTGCTGACGGCGTTGACGCCGAACAAAGTGCTGGCCGCGATTTTTCTCTCGCTCGGCTACGGCAGTATGGATTGTATGTTGCCCGTCTCGTGGGCCGTTTGCCTGGATGTTGGTGGCAAGAACGCAGGCGCAGTTTCCGGCACGATGAATATGGCCGGACAAGTCGGCTCGTTTCTGTCCTCGGTCGCATTTGGCTACTTGGTGGCCTACTTCGGCAATTACGACACGCCGCTGATTCCGCTGGCGCTGTTTTTGTTCGTGAGCGCGTTTTTCTTTTTACGGATTGATCCGACGACGCCATTGGTTCCAGCCGCGCAGACAAGTTGAATAGGCCAGGATTTTGCGAAAAACGCGCGAAATGTTTTGCCTGATTCTGACATTAAGCGAAAAAGCATGGTGGCAATACACCATAACCGACAGACTTAATCAGCTATTGTATTGAACGTTTCCTGAAACAACCTTCGCCCCATCGGGATTGGTGTTGCTCATAGTGCAGGATTTTTTCCCGAGGCATGAGGGATTTTCCGATCACACTACGCTTTCCTCCATGACAGAAAGATTTTCCGACGCCTTTTTTCGAAATTCGTCACATTATATAGCAGCGGTGATGATGGCACCGTCCGATTCTGGGATCTGAAGGCAAATGAACTGATTGCAAATTTACACTACTTGGAAGAGGGCTATCTTTGGACGACACCGCCAGACGAAATCGCCAAAGCAGGCTGGATTTGGACTGACCGCCCCGACCTCATCAACGTCTATGAATGCGATGAAGATGGCAGCAACCCGCGCTTCCTGGCCGACAATGACCCGCTGTAGAAAGAATACCTGTCCATCTACAACAACCAGCAGATGGTGATGAGCCGGATCAATGAACCTGCGAAGTATCGGGCCTTGCTGCAAGGCTATCAGGCGCGCATCGGCCAGCAGGCGGTCAAAGCGATAGCCGCCGCCAACCGGCGAATGTTGACGCACAGGACACAAGACTGATCTGAATGAACGCCGCGCAAGCGCGAGGTGTCTGTACCAATGGGGTGGTATATCTTTTCCTGTCCGTTTGTAATGGCCGACGAACGGGCGGAAATGTTGGGACGACTCGAAAATAATTCTAGCTGGCTAAGCGACGGGAACTGAATTATGTGACTGCGCCGCCATCAACGGTCACGACTTCGCCGTTCATATAGCTGTTGCGATCTGACACCATGAAGGCGGCAAATTCGGCGAGTTCTTCGGGATGGCCACGTCGCCCTTTGGCACACCACAGTTCGTGAAGCTGCAAAAACTTGTCCGGTAACGCATCCGACAAATCCGTATCGAAAATCCCCGCCGCAATCGCGTTAACCGTAATGCCGAACGTAGCGGCTTCGCGCGACAAACACTTCGTGAAGCCAATGATCGCGGCCTTCGAGGTCGCATAGTGAACCGCCGTCGGAAGCGAACGAATCGCGCCGATGCTGGTCATATTCAAAATGTTACCGGCGCGCTGGCGAATCATGTATTTGTAGACAGGCTTCGTCACATTGAAGACGCCGTTGACGTTGGTGTCAATCACTTCGTCCCACGCTCGTTCGGTCGTCGTGGCAAACATATCGCCGCGATTGATGGCCGCGTTGTTCACCAAAATATCAATGCGCCCGAACTGCTCGTGAATTTGCTTCACCATCTTGATGATGCCGGGACGGTCGGTGACTGAGACTTTGAACGACAAACCTTGCCGCCCGAACGATTGAATTTTATCTACGGTTGCGGCGGCGCGCTCATCGCTGACATTGTAATTGAACGCAATGTCCGCGCCTTCGCGCGCGAAGACTTCGCACAACGCCCGTCCGATGCCGCGCGAGCCGCCCGTGATGATGACTTTTTTTCCTTCTAATAAACCCATAGGTAAAAAATTAAGGGGTCTTGGTCGTAGGCCAATTTTCAAATTGCAGATAGCCGTCCACGTGCCAACGATCCAATTCATGCGCGCGCAGAATCGGCACGGGATGCGAGCGATACGTCGTCAACAAACCTTTGTAGGCGCGATTCAATAACGATTCGTCGGCTGCTTCATACGCCCGCACCTGCTCTAAAAACTCTGCGTGATCCATTTCTTCGTACAACCGACTCGCCCCGCCCGCCATTTTCATGAAGCTTTGCAAACACGGATCGAGTTCCTGCACACATAATAATCCAGCGCGATCACAGGTCAATTCTGCCTTGCGGTACCAGTCGTACAGCGCAATCGCGATGGCCTGCCCGATGATCGTGCCGATGCCGAGCGTGGCTTGTCCGATGATTTCGATGATGAGCGAAATGTTGTTCGCCAGCGTCGTGTACAGCACGTGATTCGCCTTGATATGACCGAGTTCGTGGCCGATGACAAAGAACGTTTCTTCGTCGTCCAGCAAGTCAATCAGCCCCGTCGTCAGCACGACAAACGGTTTGGTGTGCCCGTACGTGAACGCATTCGGGACGGGATCGAGCCGCACATAAAATTCCGGCTCTTCAATGTCCAGCACCTTGCAGCCCCAGCCCAACGCGCGATGCAAGCGCCCGAACATTTTCGGCGTCACGCGCACGCTGCTCGAAATGTTGTCGAGGTAGAAGATGCGCTCCAGACTGTACTCCATCACTTTGGCGATGACTTTATCCAGCGCGGGAACTTGTTTGAGGGCTTCGGTCGCCGAGACATCCAACGGATGCTGAAAGTCCTTCGCCGTGAGGCCGGGGTAAGTGCGCAATCGTTTCTTCTTTTTTCGCTCGGTCATGGCTGATTGCTCATGGCTGTGGGTTAGGGCGTGTGCGCCCGCGAGGCTTGCACCATCGGCAGTTCCGGCGCGGGCGGCTCCAGCTTGCGCGTAATTTCCTGCACGATGCGGCGTGTTGCATCCGGGATGGCAATTTTCGCCGCCGCCAGACGCAAGGCCGCGTGTTCCGCCGGGCTGGCAATCAAGCGGCGCACAATCGGAACGACATCATTGGCGCGTTCAAGCAGGATGCCTGCTTTGTGGCGCGCGAGCAACTGCGCGGTTTGCGATTCCTGCGGCATCGGCGGCGTCGTGACATCGGCGATGATGGGCAAGCGAGAGGCCAACGCTTCAAACGTCGTCAGCCCGCCGAGCTTCGAGACCATCACATCCGCCGCGCGCATCAACTTCTCCATCGCGTCCGTGTAGCCGATGATTTTGATGGGAAACGCCGAACGCTTCGCCAAACGAGCCACATCGGTTTGCAATTCGTCGTTGCGCCCGGCGAGAAAGATTGCCTGCGCGTTTTCCAGTTGTCGCCCTTCGTCTACCATCTGCTCGAAGATGCGCGGAATATTGCCGCCGCCAATCCAGCCCGCGTTGACAAAGACTGTGAATTTCTCCGGGTCAAGCCCCAACTCCGCCCGCGCCGTCGCACGCTCTTCTTCGTTTTCGTACTGAAACTTCGGATGAATCGGGATGCCGCAGATTTTGATTTTGTCCGGGCTGATGCCGTAATCAATCAATTGCTGCTGCGCCTCTTCCGTCGCCACCAAATACAAACTCACATCTTCGCACGCCCAACCGCTCCAAAAGCCGTAGCACGGATCAGTCACAACGGTGACAAGCGGAATTGTATCGAGCAACCCCAATTCCTTCATCACGCGCGCAAACAAATGCTGCGTCATCGGATGCACTGAGATCACCACTTGCGGACAAAACCGCTCGAACAGTTGCCGCAGGTAATTCGTGCCGAGCCGATAAAACAAATTCGATTCGTTCGGTTTGAAGCGTTCAATCGCCGCGTAGTAATACTTCATCAACGGCTGATGATGGCGCAGCAGATAGTTGTAGAAATCCGCGAGCTTCTTCGCCAGAAAGTGCGATTCTTCAATGGCGCGGGCGATGTTGACCAGACAATCGGGAGCCGAGAATCGTTTCAATCCGTCAGCAATCGCAGCGGCTGCGCTCGTGTGCCCGCCGCCTGTGGCGGACGTGATGATCAGGAACTTTTTAGCGATGTCTTGAGACATGGGGAAGATGAATCAGGGCAAACCTTATTCTTTGTCTTTCTTTTTTTCGGCAGGCGGCAATCGCTTTTCAAATTTCAGCATTTCAATCTGCAACTGTAACGCCAGTTTTTCCCTCTCATCGCGGTCTTTTTGTGCGTTCATATCAAGCTTGTCAGATATGCGTTGCAACAAAAGCGAATGTTCGAGGACGAGGCGTTCCAACCGTTTCATATCTTCGCGCAGGCGTTCCTGGTCTCTTGCCAAAGTCAGAACGTTCTGGATGAAAGAGAACATGTCTTTCCACATTATCAAACCCCTCGCAGTTTGGATGTGACGACTTCAATTTGTTCCAGCAGTTGGTCGCTCTCTTCGCGCGAGCGTTGGATGCGATTCAGCGAAGTTTCCAGTTCTTGATTGGCCAAGCGTAAAAACTCTTGAGCACTCGCGTCATCTTTCACAGCTTCAAAATTGATCGGGAAATTTACTTCGCTCATAAAAAAACTCCTTGCCCCCTCATATTTCTAGTTGACGCTGGCTTCGACCATGGGCCCGCTCAGTTCGGCTTTGTGTGATTTCTTCAATTGCGCTTCGAGCTTTTTGATTTGAATCAAATGCTTCGGGTTGAAGGCGAGCGACGGGTAATAGCAATTCGATTCGTGGGTGCAATGACAACCGCTACGCGCGTGTTGGCGACGTTCGTGCATCGCAGGCGAATTCCAGAGCTGCCAGAAATTCCAATCGTAATCGCGCAGGTTCGCCACCGGATCGAGATTCTCGCAACTCGACACCGTGCCTTCGTCATAAATCACGCCGCCTGTATTGCCCGCGTGACAACGCAATTGAGCTTTGTGTTCGAGTTCCGTTTTGGCGATGACTTCGTGCATGTGAATGTCAATCGCGGCTTTGAAATACCCGTTCTTGCCCGCGTAATGATTTTTGATGAGCGCCTTGCGCGAGTCGTCATCAATCAAGGCAGAAAGCTGGCGATAGCGATTGATGTCAATGTTCAGTTCTTTCGCGTCCGCAGCGGGCGGGCGAATGTAATTGACGTTGATTTTGTCGGGCTTCAAATCGTAGCGCAGAAAATCGTACCACTCGAAAATGCGCTCCTGATTCGAGTTCATGAAGCAGGTGCAGGTTTGCACATCCAATTGCGGGTGCTGCTTTTGGATTTGCTGAAGCTGCCGCGCAGTGTCAATCGCTTTGTCCCAACTGCCCGCCTTGCCGCGAATCTTTTCGTGGTCTTCTTTCAATCCGTCAATGCCGAGCGCGACCGTCACGTTGAGTTTCGGACATTCGTCGAGAATGCGCGAAACATCGGGCATGATGCGTTGCTGAATGCCGCCGTTCGACATCAGATAGACCGATTCCAGATCGTTGTTTTCGTAAAATGCGCGGACGATTTCGGGCAGGTCTTTGCGCGTGAACGGCTCGCCGCCGGCAATAATGAGCACCGGCAATTTGCCGCCGAGCGTTGCGCTGATGCGTTGCAGATTTTCGGTCGTGAGCTGATTTTTCTTGCGCGCTTTGTCGTTCAGTTCTTCCGTGAAGAAGCAATGCACGCAGCGCATATCGCACACGGAAGTGACCAGAATATTGAGTACGACGGGCGACGTCACACCTCCAGTCAACACACGCGCATATTTTTTGAGCAATTCAAATCCGTAATCCATCAAAGTTCCTAACATGGCCAGCCAGCCAAAGTTTTCCAGGTCAAAGCGACTGCCTATTAAGCTTTTTTTGCGTGCCAATGTCAATCGCTCACAATAGTTGTTTTGCTTTGGTGCAAAAAAGTGTTAACCTGCGCCGTCGGTTTGACGAGGAGAATTGGCACAGGCAAGACAGGGTGCGACGGAATGTCCTGCGCGACATTCGTTCCTACCGAAAGACATAAAGGGGATGTCTACGCTGCCTTACCAAGCGATATATTTCGATAAGGAGAGCTACTCAGCATGACTAAATGCCCAGCATGCCGGAGTGATAGAGTATACAAAGGGTATCGCCCCGCCCCAATCCTGCTCCGGCTCATCCGCATTCATGAGTTTTTGTGTGAAGGCTGTAATCTACAGTTTCGCGCGTTTTCGCTCTTGCCGCCGCGCTCGCGCCGCCGCAAAGGCAAAAATAAGAGCAGCCATTCGCCGGATAACGCGCGCCTCATTGAACACAACGTTCAGGTCAGAATTGTAGAGCCTACGCCACTACCCCTCAACAATCCGCAAGCGAATCCGCTGTTGGCACAGGCGACCAGTGCCGGAGCCACGAGTGTGGCGTCGCTGCCGCCGCCCACCAGGGCAGCGGCCAGTGACCCTGCGAAACCTACGATCAAAGCCCAATGGCAGATGCCTGCGGGAACGTTGGAAGAACTCGAAACGCGCCGTCAATCGCATCGCTCGCATCAAGTTTGCACGCAATGCGGACAATCCGACACCGAGCGACGACGACGCAAAGTATGGGAAAAAGTCGCCTTTATGTTTACCTCCATTCGCGCCTACAAATGCCGCATCTGTGGCAACGACTTTTACGCCCGCCGCAAGCCGAAACACGAAGCCTAACCCTTGACCGATTAGGGCACAGAAAACGGCAACACCCAATTGCCGTAGACCAACACGCCGGTTTTCATCTCATCCAGCAAGCGCGGGAAGCTCAGCGTTAGTTCATACGCTTGACCCGGTTTGAGTTGAATGCGCCCGCTGTCTGGAACTTTACCGACAGCAGGCGTGCGGTCTTTCAGCTTGTATTCGTTGCATTGTTCATCGCGCAAGTACGACCGGCCTTGTTCGTTGATCAGCCACCGCCCACGACTCATCGAATATTGTGGCACATAAAAATCGGCGGCCTCCTCGACGGCCTGCGCCACAACTTTGACGCTCGTGCGCTCCGGCTCATTGCGAAGCTCTATGATCGTGAGGCGCACCTTGCCATCGGGTTGTGTGTCGGGTGTGCAAGTGCTCAGTTTCGGGCGCGCGACGGGCGTTGGTGACGGCACGTCTCTGACCACGAAGTGCCGGATGCGCCGCCACGAGTCTGTGCTGACGATCACCGCCGAGACGAGCAGACACGCGGCGGCGAGCAGACCGATGTGGAGCCATTTGCGTTCCATAAATTCACCTCGCGCGCACATACGGACGCGCTTGCACAATGTAAATTTGCTGGCCGACCGTGAGCCATTCGATGTCCTGGTCGCGGCCACTGAACGTGCGTTTGATTTGCTGTGCGGCGCGCGCCAATCGTTTGACGAGATCATTCGTCAGCACCGCGCGTTGGGTTTCGATTTTGATTTCGCGCACGCCGCCCTGTGCGTCGAATTTGAGCATCGTGTCATCGTCCGAGCGCGTCAGCACTTTGATTGCGCCGGAACGCGGCGCGTAAATGATTTGCTCGGCGACGCGCTTGCCTTCGACGACGCGAATGCCCAGCCCGCGTTTGGCGTTCAAGTAAATCGCGCCTTGGTCTTCCGCGTCGAAAGGATTCGTCGTAATCATCACGCCCGCCGCATCGGCGTTGATGGCTTCCTGCACCAAGACCGAAGCATAGACCGCCGAGTGATTGATGCCCGCACTTTCGCGCGCTTCGTAGGCTTCGTAATTCCACAGCGACGCCCACACGGTTTTGATGGCTTCTTCCAATGCCGCATCGCTTTTGACGTTCGGCACGCTCGTGTACAAACCTGCGCCGCTGAAGTTCGGCAAATCTTCCGAGTTCGTCGAACTGCGCGCGAACACGCCTTTTTGTTGCAAGCTGCCGAACACCGCACGAACTTTCGCGCGCAGGAGTTTTTGAAATTCCGCCGTGTGTTTGCCCGCTTGAATGCTTCGCCGCAGTTCGGCCAAACGTTGCTTGCGATATGCCGCATCGTGATTGAAGCGGTCGTTGCCGAGCAACGTCACGATTTCTTCGTCCAGTTTGTTGGCTTGCAAAAACTCCTCGTAAAACACAAACGGAATGCTGAATCCGCCGGGCACGATCACGCCGGGAATTTTGCCGAGTTGCACGGCGTGCAGCACTTCGCCGAGGTTCGCGGCCTTTGCGCCGAAGCGTTGCGAATGCTTCATCCGCTGGGCTTTGAGTTCGGTGAGTTGTTTGAATTCGAGATCGGCTTCGGGCGTGAGCAAGTCTGAACGTTCAGCGAGTTTGCGTCCGGCTTCGGCGGTTTCTTTCGTTTCCGCCGCGCGCAGCACAAAGCCGTCTTCGCGCGCCTCGAAGTACACGAATTTGCCAACAAGTGCCTTGAAAATCTCGTCGGCATTTTTGACATACGCATTCGGAACGCCCCAGCCCGCCGCGAGCAAATTTACGTGCGCGAGCGGCGTCGAGAAATTCGTCGTGATGATGCCGGACACGGGCGTGAGCGTGAGCGGTGCTTCGCGGAAGATGACGATTTCGTTGCGATCCAAAATGATGTCGTCCGTCAATTTGTCCACGATGCGCAACAGCCCGACCGCTTTGGCCTGATGCAGCGGCAAATAATCTTTCGCCTCGCCGAGGTCTGCCGCGCGCAAGATGGGCAAGCCTTTGATCTGCGCGGCGATGCTGTCCTGAAGTTTGGAATTCGGCTTGAAATGGAGCGGCACAAAAAACGAGGCGCTGAGTTTTTGCTGTGCTTCGCCGAGCAATTCCGCCGTCAACAAATCGCCTTCCCAAAATTCAAACGTGAACTGATTGGCTTTCGTTTGCCACGCAATCGTGCCGAGCAGAAAGCGGCGCTTGCTTTCGAGATAATTGTGCTTGAAGAATTCCTGCCCGCGTTCGAGCGTGAGATAATTCGCGTTGACGAAATCTTTGTGGAATGAATACCGCTTGGAATTGACGTAATAGACTTTGCCTTGCGCCGCGCGATCAATCACGAACATCAAATGCGGCAGCGCGTAAAATCGGCCTTGATAATAAATGCGCGCGAGTTGATCGAACTCAGCGCGCGATTGAATTTGATCACGCGAACGCGGCATGGTCGCCGTTGCTGAAACGGCATCGCGTTTGGGCTGCGCGCTGGCGGTGGCGAGCAGCAGGAGCAGTAAACATGTCGTGAGGAGTCTCATAAATTGACGAAATTGGAAAAAAAACTGCGCGCTGGTTTGCGCCAGCTTGATGTTCCCAAACACGAGCCGATGTTGGTGGCCGTGTCGGGCGGAGCCGATTCGACGGCGTTGCTGAATGCGTTGGCGCGTTGGAAAAAATCCGCGTCTTTGTTTGTCGCGCATTTGAATCATCAGTTGCGCGGCGCAGAATCCGACGCTGATGAAACGTTTGTGCGCGAGATTTCCAGACAATTCAATGTGCCCGTGTTTACGGCGCGCGAGAACGTCGCCGCTTGCGCCGAACACGAAAAGAAAAATCTGGAAGCGACAGCGCGTCGCCTGCGCTACGATTTTTTGCAGCGCACCGCCGCCGAATGTCAGGCGCGCGTCATTGTGACGGCTCACACCCGCGACGATCAAGTCGAAACCCTCCTGATGCGGTTGTTGCGCGGGACGAGCGCCGCCGGTTTGCACGGCATTCACGCGGAAATTGAGCTTCAGCCGGGACTTCGGCTCGTGCGTCCGATGCTGACCATCACGCGCGCGGAAGTGCTCGACCATTGCGCGCGGTATCAATTGCAATTTCGCCACGACAGCTCGAACGAATCCACCGACTTCACGCGCAATCGCATTCGCCATGAACTCCTGCCGCTGCTCGAAACCTTCAATCCTGACTTCGGCACGACGTTGCTTCGCACTGCCGCGCAACTGCACGAGGACGACGACTATTTGCAAACCGAAGCGGCGCGTTGGGTTGACGAATTGGCTGAAGCACAGACGTTTAACTTCAAGCCACTGCTCAGCCTGCCTGCGGCCTTGCGACGGCGTGTGCTGCGACTGTGGTTGGCGCGTGCGCGTGGCGATTTGCGGCGCATCAACGCAGCGCATCTGACGGCGATGGACGATTTGATGTTGCGCGGGGAAGGCGGCAGTTATGTGGAGTTGCCGGGCGGATGGCGCGTGGTGCGCGCGCGGCAACAGTTAAAGCTGCAACCTGCTGCCGCGTGAGCGCGTATTGGCGAACGGCGGGCAAATTTGGCAAAGTTTTCTGGGACTTGCACATGTTGGTTTTTTTGTTACTTTTGTTGGCTGCGGCGGAAAATGCTGAGCGGAACGGGAAAAAATAGGCTATTATGGCGGCAGGTCTTTAACGGAGGTATCTGACTTGAACTCGACAATGAAACAAGTGCTAGTTTGGGTGCTCATGATTGTGGGCGCTGTTGCGATTTATGCTTTCCTGCACAACAGTGGCAGCAACGTGCAGGAAATTTCTTACCTGGAGTTGGTGCGTAAGATTGGCAACAAAGAAGTCCAAGAGGTTGTCATCAAACAGGGCGACGTGACGGGCGTCTTGACGAGCGGAGCCAAATTTACGAGCAAAATTTCGGGCGATGCTGTCGCCGCAAAATTGTCGGACGAATTGCTCAAGAACAACGTCAATTTCAAATTCGACAACACCTCGACCGGAGGCTTGTGGGCGTCCATTTTGATTACCTGGGCCCCGATTCTGCTCATCGCCGCCTTCTGGATTTTCATGCTGCGGCAAATGCAATCGGGCGGCAACAAAGCTTTATCGTTTGGCAAGAGCCGCGCGAAATTGCTCTCGAATCAGCAAAAGCGCGTGACCTTCAAAGACGTGGCCGGCGTCGAAGAAGCTAAAGAAGAGTTGCAGGAAATCATCGAATTCCTGAAAGAGCCGCAAAAATTCCAAAAGCTCGGCGGACGCATTCCGAAAGGCGTGCTGATGATGGGGCCGCCAGGCACCGGCAAAACCCTTCTCGCCCGCGCCATCGCAGGCGAAGCGAACGTTCCCTTCTTCTCCATTTCCGGTTCTGATTTTGTCGAAATGTTTGTCGGCGTCGGCGCAAGCCGTGTCCGCGATTTGTTTGAGCAAGGCAAGAAAAACGCGCCGTGCATCATCTTCATTGACGAAATTGACGCCGTCGGTCGTCATCGTGGCGCTGGCTTGGGCGGCGGTCACGACGAGCGCGAACAAACCTTGAACCAATTGCTCGTCGAAATGGACGGCTTTGAATCGAACGACGGCGTGATTTTAGTCGCTTCGACCAACCGGCCTGATGTGCTTGATCCCGCGTTGCTGCGGCCCGGACGTTTTGATCGTCGCGTGGTCGTGAATCGCCCGGACGTGAAAGGTCGCGAAGGCATTCTGTCCGTTCACACGCGCAAGATTCCGCTCGGCGAAGATGTCGAAATTTCGGTCATCGCACGCGGCACACCGGGCTTTACGGGCGCTGACCTGGCGAACCTCGTGAACGAAGCGGCGTTGAATGCGGCACGGTACAACAAGAAAGCCGTTTCGATGTATGACTTCGAGTGGGCCAAAGACAAAGTGCTGATGGGGTCGGAACGCAAATCCGCCGTGATGTCCGAAGAAGAAAAGAAGACGACGGCCTATCACGAAGCGGGTCACACAGTTATCGGCATGAAAGTTCCGAATGCCGATCCGGTGCATAAAGTTACGATTATTCCACGCGGCATGGCGCTCGGTTTGACCCAGCAATTGCCCGAAGGCGACCGCTACACGCACACGTCAGAATACATCGAAGGTTCGATTGCGATTCTGATGGGCGGTCGGTTGGCGGAAGAAATCTTTCTCGGCAAGATCACGACCGGCGCGTCGAACGACATCGAACGTGCCACCGAAATGGCACGCAAGATGGTTTGCGAATTTGGCATGTCGAGTCTTGGCCCGTTAACGTTTGGCAAGAAGGAAGAGCAAATTTTCCTCGGTCGTGAAATTGCGCAACATCAGGATTACAGCGAAGACACGGCTATCCTGATTGACCAGGAAGTCAAACGCATCGTGATGGATCAGTACGAACGCGCGCGCCAGATCATGCTGGACAACCGCGAAATCACCGAAAAAATGGCGCTGGCGTTACTCGAAAAGGAAACGCTCGATGCCGTGCAGATTCGTCGCATCGTCGCAGGTCTGCCACTGGATGACGATGGTTCGTCGCCGAGCAAAACGCCGGACGCACCGAAATCCCCAGACAAAGAGCCGGTGCTGAAGCCGATCTTGCCTCCGATCACAGGTGGCAACCCAGCGACGGCGTAACTAGCCGGTTCATTTGAGGCAATAAAAATGCGGCGACGTGACTTAGGGGTCACGCGCCGCATTTGCTTTTGAGATGAAGTAAGAAGACGCTCTCCACTACCGGAAGGGAGTTCAATCGAATGGGCAATCCCGAATTACACGATCTTCAGCAAGAGGTAGAGAATCTACAGATTGAACTGGCGAAAACGCAGGGCAAGATCACACAACTGAGACATAGCGCCTCTGATCCTTCTCGCCAGACAATACGGCAGTTTGTTATTTTCACCGTAACCATGGCAGGGATTTTGATTGGTGGCATCAAATATCAATCGGATACTTTGCGTGCGGAAATGGATCTTCGGGTTGAATCCGTAGGTAATCGGTTTGAGGCGATGGAAAGACGCATAGAGCAGTCAGAGAAAAATATCCTCGCTCGTTTTGAAGACCTCAAACAAGAGGTGCGCGCCAGTCGCAAATAATCGTGTCGTAAATGACATAGCAAAAGGGCGATGAGGCTTTTATCCTCGTCGCCCTTTGCTTTACTCCCTTTTGCCCAAGCATCTACACTTCCGCCCCGTGACATTTCTTGTACTTCTTGCCGGAGCCGCACCAGCACGGATCGTTGCGCCCGACTTTCGGTTCGGTGCTCACGTAGGTTTTGGGTGCGCCCGATTCCTGTGATCCGGCGGCGGCCACGCTGGCATTGGCTTTCGAGAACGTTACTGCGCCTCGGCGCGGACGACGGCGTTGCATTTGCTCTTCGGGCGGCGTTTCCAGCACGAATTGCGTGCGATAGAGACGGCGCACCGTTTCGCTGTCAATGCGCCCCAGCATTTCCTCAAAGAGCGAATACGATTCTTTCTTGTACTCGACCAGTGGGTCTTTCTGGCCATAGCCGCGCAGGTTGATACCTTCTTTCAAATGCTCCATGTACGTCAAGTGGTCTTTCCACTGAGCATCTACGATATTGAGCATCGTGAAGCGTTCGTAATAGCGCATCGCCTCTGCGCCGACTAAGGTTTCTTTTTCCGCGTAGTCTTTTTGCAGCCGTTCCCAGATCGCATCGCGCAACTCGTGCCGATCCAGCGCGTCAGGATTGATGCGTGCTTCGTCCAGATCAAGGCCAAACTGATCGAGCAGTTGAATCTTCAGCCCGTGCGTGTCGTGGCCGTCGTCTACGCTGAAATGGAGTTCCAGAATGCCGTCCAATTGTTCTTCGGCCATCTCCTGAATTTGCGTGCCGAAGTCGTTCTGTTCCAGCAAATCGCGGCGCAGACTGTAAATCGTGCTGCGCTGTTTGTTCATCACGTCGTCGTATTTGATGAGGTGTTCGCGGATCGTGAAGTTGTGGCCTTCGACGTTCTTTTGCGCGGCTTCGATGCGCTTGGTGACGAGCTTCGATTCAATCGCCACGCCTTGTTCCATGCCCAATTTCGCCATCACCGAACGCAAGCGATCTCCCGCGAAAATGCGCATCAGGTCATCTTCGAGCGACAGGAAAAAGCGCGATTCACCGGGATCGCCCTGACGACCGGCGCGACCGCGAAGCTGATTGTCAATGCGGCGCGATTCGTGGCGTTCCGTGCCGAGAATGTACAGCCCGCCGAGACCCGTGACGACTTTATGCTCGGCTTCAATCTGCGGTTTGACTTGCTCAATGGCCGCTTGGATTTGTTCTTCCGACGCTTCATCGGGATCAATTTCCTGCCGCTTGAGCAATTCGCGGCCTAAGAATTCTGCGTTGCCGCCGAGCAAAATGTCCGTGCCGCGACCGGCCATGTTCGTGGCAATCGTGACGGCGTGTTTGCGTCCGGCCTGCGCGACGAATTCGGCTTCGCGACCAGCGTTTTCGGGCTTGGCATTGAGCAGGTTGTGTTTGATGTTCAGCTTCTGCAAGCGCCGCGAAATGATTTCGGAGTTGCCGACCGAAGCCGTACCGACCAGCACGGGCTGACCTTTTTCGTGCAGCGTTTTGATCTCTTCGACAATCGCGTCCCACTTTTCGTCGAGCGTGCGGTAAATCACGTCGGGATTGTCTTTGCGCACCATCGGGCGATGCGTCGGGATGCTCGTCACATCGAGGTTGTAAATCTTGGCGAATTCGACCGACTCGGTTTCCGCCGTACCGGTCATGCCCGAAAGCTTGTGATACATGCGGAAATAATTTTGCAGCGTGATCGTCGCGTAGGTTTGCGTTTCCTTTTCGATCTTGACGCCTTCTTTGGCTTCGACCGCTTGATGCAACCCGTCCGACCAGCGCCGACCAGGCATAATGCGTCCGGTGAACTCATCTACGATCACGACCTCGCCGTCGCGGATGATGTATTGCTTGTCGAGATGATAGAGCGTGTGCGCGACCAACGCTTGTTGCAGGCAATGCAGCATTTCCATGTTCGACGGATCGTACAAGTTGCCGTAGCCCAGCATTCGTTCGGCCTTCTCAATGCCAGCTTCGGTCAGCGTTGCGCTGTGCTGCTTTTCGTCCACCTGATAATCTTCGTCGCGCGTCAGGCGGGGAATCGTGTCGTTCGCTTCGTAATATTTGGTCGTTGAATCGTCCGCCGCGCCGGAGATGATGAGCGGCGTGCGCGCTTCGTCAATCAGGATCGAGTCCACTTCGTCCACAATGCCGTAGTGATGCCCGCGTTGCACACAGGTGGACAACTCGAACTTCATGTTGTCGCGCAGATAATCGAAGCCGAATTCGTTGTTCGTGCCGTAAGTGATGTCGGCTTTGTAAGCTTCCTGCCGCTCGAAATCATCCATATCGTTTTGGATGATGCCGACGGTTAAGCCGAGGAATTTATAAATGCGCCCCATCCATTCGGCGTCGCGTTTGGCCAGGTAATCGTTGACCGTGACGACGTGAACGCCTTTGCCGACGAGCGCGTTCAAATACGCCGGCAACGTGGCGACGAGCGTTTTGCCTTCGCCGGTTCGCATCTCCGCGATCATCCCGCGATTGAGCGCCATGCCGCCGATCAATTGCACATCGAAATGCCGCATCCCTGTGACGCGCACCGAGGCTTCGCGCACGCAGGCGAAGGCTTCGGGCAGGATTTCTTCGAGGGCTTCGAGTTCGAGTTGTTTGTAGGCTTCGCGCGCCAGTTCTTCGGAGCCTTCGAGCCGTTTGGCCAGACGTTCCTTGAATTCGGCGGTCTTGCCGCGCAATTCGTCGTCGGGGAGTTTTTTGATCGCAGGTTCGAGCGCATTGATCTGCGCCACAATCGGATACAACTTTTTCAGTAATCGCTCACTGGCGGTTCCGAAAACTTTGGCTAGAGCTTTTTCTACGGCGTTCATGATGGACGTACCTTGCTGAAAGATGTCGCGTGGACAAGAGAAATATAAGAAAGATCGGGGGCGAAACAAGCAATGCGCGATTCTAGTTGACCGGGACAGAGAGCGTCAAGCATCGTTTTCTTTGGGGTTTTCTCCGGGGTTTTCTCGCCGCGCGGCGTTGCGGTACCAGTGATAAGCAAAGCCGCGCTCAGGTTCGTTCCTGCGATCATCTGCTGCGCGTTTGCTGTACGCGCGGTGTTGGTCGAAAGTTGCCGGAACCATCGAAAAAAAAGGACATTTGCCCCATAATCAAGTTGTCTTGATCGCTTTGCAACATTTGGCGAGAGATGTGCAAGACTACAAGATCATTTACGAAATCAAACCTTTTCGATAAGGAGTAGCAGCGAATGGCAGACGTGAAAATGTATACGACGACCTGGTGTCCCGATTGCCGACAGGCGAAAAAATATCTGGATGCAAAAGGCATCGCGTACGAAGAAATCAATATCGAAACCGAACCCGGCGCGGCGGAATTCGTGATGTCCGTCAACGCCGGAAAACGCAAAGTCCCGACCTTCGTCGTCGGCACAGAAGCGTTTCACAACAGCCCCTTCAGCTTCGCGCTGATGGAAGAAAAGTTTGGCCGATGATACAAACCATCCACGTCCGCAACCCGCGCACGGGCGCATTCGACTACGAATTCACACCGCCCACAGCGGAGGCACTCAAAGCCTGTGCGCACGCCTTGCGCGCTGGTAATAAACAATGGAATGAAGGCGGTTTGGCGGCGCGCACAGAGGCGCTACAGCAATGGAAAGCCGCTTTGCTCGCGCATCGTGGCGCGCTCATCGAAGCCTTGACCGTTGACACAGGCCGTCATTTTTTGTCCGCGATTGAAGTGGACAGCCTCGCGCCGACGATGGATCGCTGGTGCCAGCTCGCGCCCGCTTTGTTGCAGGAACAGGAAGGCCAGGCGACACATCTGCCGAGCATCCACTTTCGCTCGCAGCTTGTGCCGTACGCGTTGGTCGGCGTCATCAGCCCCTGGAACTTTCCGCTCACACTGTCTTTGATTGACGCGATTCCGGCATTGCTCGCCGGTTGCAGCGTCATCATCAAACCGAGCGAGGTCACGCCGCGTTTTGTCGAGCCGTTGCGGCAAAGCATCGCTGCCGTTCCCGCCTTGCAAAACGTGCTCGCGTTTGTGCTCGGCGCAGGCGAAACCGGCGCGGCGCTCATCCACGAAGTGGACGCCGTTTGTTTCACCGGCAGCGTGAAAACCGGACGAGTCGTGGCCGCAGCCACCGCGCGCAATTTCATCCCCGCGTTCCTTGAACTCGGCGGCAAAGACCCGGCGATTGTGACCGCTTCGGCGAATCTCGAACAAGCAGCAGCGACCGTGCTGCGCGCCTCCATCGTGAACACTGGGCAGGCCTGCCAATCGCTCGAACGTATTTATGTGCAAGACTCAATTTACGAAGCCTTCGTCAGCAAGTTGGTGGAATTCGCCCGGCAAGTCACGCTCAATTATCCCGACCTATCTCAAGGACAAATCGGCCCGTTGATCTTCGCGCGCCAGGCCGAAATCATTGCCGAGCAAATCGCCGACGCCGTTGGCAAGGGCGCGCAAATCCTGTGCGGCGGCACGATTGAAGAGCACGGTGGTGGCTTGTGGATTCGCCCGACCGTGCTCGTGAACGTAAATCATGAGATGACCGTGATGACTGAAGAAACGTTTGGGCCGGTGTTGCCCGTGATGCCGTTTGCCACCCTTGACGAAGCCATCGCGCTGGCCAACGATTCAGCCTACGGCTTGTCGGCATCGGTGTTTGCAGGCTCGGAAGAAGAAGCTCTGACGATTGCGCGCCGCATCAATGCGGGCGCAATCAGTATCAATGATGGCTCATTGACGGGCGTGATGCACGAGGCGGAAAAGAATTCGTTCAAGCTTTCCGGCCTCGGCAGCTCGCGCATGGGTGCGGCGGGACTATTACGTTTCCTGCGCAAAAAAGCCCTGCTCGTACAAACCGGAGAAGCCGCGCGGATAGATCGTTTTGATGAAACGTTGCTCCATTCTACGCCCTAAATTTCGCCCTGAAATTGGCAGTTTAATGTGCCAAATTTCGTGATTGTTTTTTTGCATATCTGTGCTATTCTGCGCACCGTTTAAGACTTAATAAAAGTCTTAAATTCTTCCTCGCTGCCTCGAAAGTAATTGACATCGCCTGATTGTTCAGCCCTGCCAGTAGGTCTTCCAAACCCATCAGGCGCAGAAACCCAAAACAACCCAAGCGAACAAAAACGAATTCGTGCTCGCTTGTCCCAGCAAGGCTATACCGCAGACAAGCACTGAACTTTCGGAGGAGAATTACTGTGCCAGCCGATCATACCGCGACGATCTTAATGGTCGAAGATGACAGCATGGTTCGCTATCTCGTATCGGAGTATTTCCGCCGCGTAGGTTACGAAGTTATTGAAGCTTCGGATGGCGAATTGGGATTGCGAAGCGGCTTGGAAAAGAAAGCCGATGTCATCATTCTTGACGTCATGATGCCGAAGATGAATGGTTTCGATGTATGCCATCAACTGCGGCAAAATAACGTCACGACACCCATCATCTTCCTGACCAGCAAAAGCGAAGAGCAATATACCGTCGCCGGCTTAGAAGGCGGCGCGGACGATTTTTTACCCAAGCCTTTCAGCCCGCGCGAACTCGAAGCCCGCGTCAAAAGCGTGATTCGGCGCAGCGGCGTGCGCGCGTTTGATGAACCCGTACCGGGTCGCATCGTGCGCGGCGGCTTGGCCATTGATCCCGAAGCGTATTGCGTGACGTTGAATGAAGAACCGATTCAAGTCACCCCGATTGAATTCAAGATTCTCGAACTCCTGATGTCGAATCCGGGCAAAGCTTACTCGCGCGAAGCCCTGCTCGATCAGGTGTGGGGCACGTCGTACGAAGGCTACGAGCGCAACATTGACCCCCACGTCATGCGCTTACGAGCCAAAGTAGAGCCAGACCCGGCGAAGCCCACTTATGTGCTGACCGTGTGGGGCATTGGCTATAAGTTTAATGACAAGGTTTAAGGAGTAGACAGTAGGCGGTAGACAGTAGTCAGTAGAATCTTACCTGCTAGCTACCGTCTACCGTCTACCGTCTACTCATAATCTATAGATCAGCAATACCGAAAAAGCAACCGCGTACACATAACTAAACTATTACTACGAACGCGGTGGTCATTACTGATCTTATAAGTTGCGACTTACTAATCGCAGCAGGGAAAAGGATATGACCAAGAACTACTACCGAGTGAATCTGTTCGTGTCTATTCGTGCAGCCCGAATAGGCTTTCTACTTTCCTTCCTTACCTTTCTTAGTCTTTCTAGTTTGGCGAATTCGCGCAGTGTGAATTTTGCCGTAATGACGTCGCACGCCGGGCGCGTCGTGCATGGGCGTGTGGTGGAAGTGCGCGAAGGCGTTCATCCGCAACATCAACATCTCGCGGTGACATGGGTTAAAGTGCAGGTCGTCGAGATGCTCAAAGGCGGAGCGGCGCGCGAAGTCACGTTTATGCAATATGGCAACAGCACGAACCAATACGTCGCGCACCTGCCAAAATACAGCGTGGGCGAAGAGGTCGTGCTGTTTTTGTACCCGGAAAGCAAGCTCGGCCTGACCAGTCCAGTAGGGCAGGGGCAGGGCAAATTCGTTGTGCAGACGGACACGCGCAGCGGTCAACGGGTCTTGCGCAACGAGCATTTGAACCACGCGCTGTTTGCCCGTTTGGATGTCGCCAAAGCGAAGACCAAACTAGGGCTGACTGCTGCCGAGCGCGAAGCCATCGCCCAACCGCGTACTGGCGCGGGGGTGGAAGTCGCTATGTTTCGTTCTCTCGTGCGGAAGTTCGCTGCTAATCCAACCGCTAATTTACAGTAGTAGTCTATAGAGTCTGTCGGGTCTACAGAGTCTTGGGAGTCATAGTTTCAATAGGCTTTATGGACTCTTTAGATTCTGTAGTCTCTATAGACTTTCCTTACTTACCGAAAAAGGAGAAAGCTTTATGCGTGATCTATTCGATCAACCGCTGCGCCCCCGTTTAAGTTATAAGTGCAACGCTGTATCTCATTGGAAAAAGATTACTCATCTGTGGTTAAGCTTGGTATTAGTTGCAAGTATCCTGCCTATAAGTGCCCCGGTACAGGCGGGAACTTCGCTAGCCGTTACACCAAGCGGTAAAGAAGTTGCCTGGCGCGCGGGAAGTACGATTACTTATCACGTGGATCAAGGGCCACTCGGCACCTTGAGTAATGGACAAGCGGTCGCACTGGTAGATGAATTATTTGCTTTGTGGCAAAACGTGCCGACCGCCAGCCTCAGTTTACAACGCGCGGGTTTGCTGCCCGTTGATGTGACGGCCTCGAATTACACAAGTTATCGCACAACGGCGGACTCTTATCACTCGGTCATCTTTGACACCGATGGTTCCATCACGGACGCAGTGTTTGGTGCGGGGGCGAGCAACGTTACTGCCGGGTTTTCGGGGCCAAGCTGGGTCGTGGGCGGCGCTACGGATGGTGAAATCGTGGACGCTTCGGCGGTGCTGAATGCCAAGTTTTTGACGAGTGGTTTTGGTTCGCTGACCGAATTCAAAGCCATTATGCTTCACGAATTCGGGCATTTTCTCGGCATCGGACATGCGCAAACAAACATCGGCACGGCCTTCGACCGCGAGGTGCTGTTCAATAACAATCACACCTTGCCGATTATGTTTCCGATTTCGCTGGGCGACCGTCCGGTGGAGTTGACGTGGGACGACAAAGCGCAAGCGACGCGCTTATATCCGGGCGCAGGAGCCAGCAGCACCGGCACGATCAGAGGCCGTGTGTATTTGGCCGATGGCACGACGCCGTTTCAAGGCGCGGGCGTCGTCGCGCGTCGCGTGGACGATCCGTTTGTCGTCGCGGTGTCTTCGATCTCAGGCTTTTTGTATCGCGGCACCGGCTCGAACACGAATCGCGGCACGTTGGACACGGCGTATCAGGGCTACTATGAAATCTCTGGCTTGCCTCCTGGGAATTACACCGTTGAGGTCGAACCGATTCATCCCGGCCTCATCAGCGGCTCTTCCGTTGGCCCGTTAGACCCGCCGGTAGATTTGCCCGGCCCGGCGGAGTATTACAGCGGCTCGGAAGAATCGAACAGTGACAGTTCCGCCAGCGCCAAGCTCATCGCCGTCAGCAGCGGGCAAACGGTCGAGAACATCAACGTCATCCTCAATAACTCTACGCTGCCTGCGATGAGCGAAAGCGAGCCGAACAGCAGCATCGCGGCTGCCAATAATATTTCATTGCCTATCTTGATTAGCGGCAATGTCAGCGCGGGCGATGCGGGCGTGAACGATGCTACGTCGGGCGAAAGCGTGAAAGACTTCTATTCGTTTACGGCGGCGGCGAATGATTGGGTGACGATTGACTTGAATTACAGCACAGCAAGTGCCGATTTATCGCTGTATTTGTACAACAGCAGCCAGCAGCGGGTTGCGCTTTCTGTCCCGTGTTTGTACGGTTCCGGCTGCCCGGCGTCACGGCAAATCGGCCCGATGAAAATGCCCGCCGCAGGCACGTACACGGTTGGCGTCGGCGCGAATTCCGGCGCGGCCAGTTACACGTTGCAAGTCACAGGGCAGCGCAATCACAACGGCAGTGCTACGACCGTGAACGGCGCGAGTTTCTTAGCAGGTGGCGCGATGGCCCCTGATACGATTGCCTCGGTGTTCGGCGTGAATTTGGCCAGCAGCACTGTGCTTGCCACAGCCGGGCAAGCCTTGCCTACTGAATTAGGCGGCGTGCGCGTCGAAGTGAATGGCGTCGCGGCTCCGCTGTTCTTCGTTTCGCCAGGGCAGATCAACTACATGATTCCTTCCGGCACGACGGCGGGCACGAAAGGCGTGGTAGTGAGGAATGTGGCGGGCGAAGTGGCGCGTGGTCAGATTGACGTTTCGCCGATTTCGCCCGCGTTTTTCACGGCCACGCAAAACGGCTCTGGTGTGCCGTCGGGCTACATCACGCGCGTGGCAGCGGGCACATCGCAATTGACGAACGAACAGATTGCCAGCTTCGCGGGCGGCACGGTGACGCCCATCACGATTGAGCGGCGCGGCGATCAGGTGTTTCTGATTCTCTTCGGCACAGGCATCCGGTACGCGCCGAACACCAACACGGCGAACGATATTGCGTTGGCGGGCGGCGGCACGTTGCTCAACGTGGCGGAAAGTCTCGAAATCACGATTGGCGGCAGAACGGCGCGCGTTGATTTTGCGGGCGCACAAAGCCAATATTACGGCCTGGATCAGGTGAACGTGTTGATTCCGGCAGACGCTGTGGCCAGCCCGACTGCGCCGGTCATCATCAAAGTCCGCGATGCCAACGGCAATCTCGTGACCGCGAATCAAATGACGATTGCCTTGCAGTAATTTTTCGCCACGAATTACACGAATTAGCACGAATATCAAAAGCAATTCGTGATCATTTGTGTAATTCGTGGCTTGCCATTTATGACTTCACTCAAGCCCATCAAAAAACTCATCCACAAAGCCAAAAGCATGCACGAACGTCACCGCGAACGTCATCGGCCTTCAGGCTTCGGGTTCGCGTTGGCAGACAGCATTCATTATCTCGACGCGGCGCGTTGGGACGATGTGACGCGCGCTTCATCGGTGTATTTGTCGCGGCCTTATTTGCGCGTCTTGGAAGCGGCGGGGCCGGACAACTTGCGGCAGCGATATGCGTTGGTTTTTCAAGGATGCGAAGCCGTCGCAGCAGTCGCCGCGCAAGTCGTGACGATCAATGCCGCGAAGCTGCCGAAAAGCAAAGCCGCGCAGATGGCGACCAAACCGCTCGAACGGCTCGAAGAACGCATGTTGGTCTGCGGCAATTTGTTGTCGTGGGGGATGCACGGCGTGAGCTTTGCGCCGAACATAGATCGCGCCGAAGTTTGGCCTGCCGTCGCTGAAGCGTTGTATCGCCTCCGTCGCGCCGACCGCTTGTTTGGCGACACCGATTTGGTGATGCTCAAAGACGTGCCGCCCGCGCACGCGACCGGCATTGACGCGCTCAAACGCTTTTCGTACCGCGAACTGGAAACCGAACCGAATATGGTGCTGACGATTGCGCCCGCGTGGAAAAGCTACGACGATTATTTGGCGAGCCTGACGTCGAGCTATCGCAAAACCGCACGGAAAATTACCAAAGATGTCGAAGCTGCCGGAGGTCGCGTCGAACGATTGACGACCGATGAAATCATCAACAACAGCGCGGTGATTCACGATTTGTACAGCAAAGTTCACGAACGCCAGAAGCTGCGGTTGATTACACTTTCGCCGAATTTTATTCCTGCATTGGCCGCGACGTTCGGCGACGATTTTCGCTGCAACGTCGTGCGCAAAGAGGACGAAACGCTCGGCTTCGTCACGACGCTGAAAGACGGGGACACGGCGGTCGGCTACTACATCGGCTTTGACAGCGCGGCGAACGCGGAGATGCCGATTTACTTTCGCTTGCTGCAAGCGGTGATCGAAGACGCGATTGCACTCGGTTGCACGCGCCTGTCGCTGGGCCGTACCGCGCTCGAACCGAAAGCCCGTTTGGGCGCAAAGCCTGAACCGATGAGCGTCTGGATTCGCCATCGCATTCAAGCGATGAATTTGGTCGTGCGCGGGCTGTTGCAAACGGTGTCGCACGAAGAAGCACCGGAGCGCAATCCGTTCAAATGAACCACGATAATTTTTGTGTGAATGCAGCCTCAACCTGCGTATAATGCCCGCGCTTATTGAGGCCAATCACTTTTGCCTCAAACCGCTACCGCCTCTTGACCCGCTTCACTCGTCCCCTTGCTCTTCAGCACGGAGTCCTCGCTTGACGAAACCTCAATTGCAATCGGCATTGCCCGGTCGGAACGATCTTTGTGTCTGCGGCAGTCAGAAAAAATTCAAGAAATGCTGCGGCAACGCGCAAGCAACAGCCTTCGCACGCGCGGCGCAACCACAGCTCATCAACACCGTCGCCACGCTTTGGGCAACGGCACGGCAAGCATTTGAGGCGGATGATTTGGCGACGGCGCAGACGACTTGTGAGCAGCTTTTGCAGCTTGCGCCAGAGCACACGGACGCGCTGCATTTGCGCGCTTTGGTGGCGTATCGGCAGAGCGAATCTGCGACGGCGCTTCAGTATGCGCAGCGTGCGATTCAGCTTGCGCCGCGCGTCGGCGGTTACTACAACTCGCTGGGGTTTATTCAAAAAGAAATGGGGCGCTGGGATGCCGCCGAAGCCGCGTATCGCCAGGCGCTGCAACTAGAACCAAACCACGCGATGGCGCATTACAATTTGGGCGAGTTGTGGGCGACGGGTGGAAAGATTGTCGAAGCGGAACAGTGCTATCGGGAAGCCCTTCGTTGCCAGCCGGATTTTCACGAAGCGCATAACAATTTGGGGCTGTTGTTGCACGACGCGCGCCGCTACGATGAGGCGATCCTTCATCTCACGCAGGCGATTCGACTGCGTCCGTCGGAAGTCAAAACGTATCTCGGTCTGGCGCGCACTTTATGCAAGGTGGAGCGATTCCGGGAGATCGAAGCCGTCACGCAACAGGCGATTCGATTGCAACCGGATTGCGCCGAGGCGTGGCACAATTTGGGCTTCAGCTTGCGCGGACAAGGCAATACTGAGGCGGCGCTGACGGCATACGAAACCGCTGTGCAACTCAATCCGAACCTCTGTGAAAGCCTGCTGAATCTGGGCAGCATTTATTATGAAAAGGGGCTGTCCGACGTCGCGCGCCAATATTTCACGCGCGCAGAAGCGGTGCGCCCGTTCGATGGCTTGAAGCTGCGCAAAGCTCTCTGCGTCCCCGCCTTTTACGATTCGCTGGCGCATTTGAAGGAAGAACGCGAACAGCTTCTGACCAATTTGGCGCAGTTGGAAGCGATGCCGCTACGAGTCAAAGCCCCAGACGAAGAAGTCGGCTTGACGCCGTTTTTTCTGGCGTATCAAGGCGAGAACGAAGTGGCGTTGATGAGTCGCATCGGCGATTTGTTGTTGCGCGCCTGTCCCGCGCTCGGCGAAGTCGCGCTGCATTGTCAGGAACAGCAGCGGCATAGCTCAGATGGTCGCATTGATATTGGGTTCATCTCGCAATGTTTTGGCCGACCGAATCACATTGTGAATCGCGTGATGGCGGGGATTCTGGCGCATTGGCCGCGTGATCGCTTTCGGCTTACGGTGCTTTATCCGGGGCAGCTTTCGCCGGAATTGATGCCCGCGTTGCGCGACGGAGACCGGATCATCAACGTTGCGACTTCGTGGGCGACCGCGCAACGACAAGTCGCTGATGCGAAACTCGACATTCTTCTTTACGGTGATTTGGGGATGGATCCCTGGACATATTTTTTGGCCTTTGCGCGACTCGCGCCGATTCAATTAGTGATGGGCGGGCATCCGATTACCAGCGGCATCCCGAACGTGGATTACTTTCTTTCGTCGGCTTACGATGAAGTCCCGCACGCACAATCGCATTACCGGGAACAACTCATCCGCCTCGCGGAACGTCCCGTGTGTTTTACGCCCGCGCCGAAAGCGCCGCAAACAAAAACGCGCGCCGCTTTCGGCTTGTCGGAACAAGCGCACATTTATCTTTGCCCGATGACGCCCTTCAAGTTGCACCCCGCCAACGATGCGTTATTCGGCGCGGTCTTGCGGCAGGATACAAGCGGCGAACTGGTGTTCATTGTCAATCACCAAACAGAACTGTGGCAGCGCTTGCAACAACGCTTCGCGCGCACGATTCCTGATGTCAGCGAACGCATTCGGTACTTGCCGTACCTGTCGTTGACAGATTTGGCGGAACTATTGCGGCTGAGCAATGTGATGTTAGACCCGGTAGGTTTCAATGGCGGCACGACCGCGTTGGAAGCTCTCTCCGTCGGCACACCGATCATCACGTTGCCGGGCGAGTTTTTGCGCCAGCGTGGCACGTATGCGCACTACAACCAAATGGGCTTGTTCGATTGCGTGGCCCAGGATGAAGCGGATTATGTGCGTTTGGCGACGGAGATTGCCGGTTGCGCGGATCGGCGGGAACAGATCAAACAGGAAATCCTGGCGCGCAATTCCGTGTTGTTCGGGCAAATGAATTGGATCGAGCCGCTCAGTGATTATCTGCTGGAAGCGTTGGAAAATCGCTGTATGTTGTGAAGCAATCTATGGCTTCACAACATACGCCGTTGGCATCCATCCGAAGGGGAACGTTTTGATTTGGGCGTCGGGCATGAATTCCCGAATCGCACGAGTTTCGCCCGGTGCGACTTCGTGGTTGTACTGATCGAACACCATCACGCCGCCGCTGGTCAGGCGCGGCCAGAAATGCTTCAGCGTCGAACTGACAACATCGTACAAACCACAATCTGAAAAGATGAGCTTGAATTGCAGATGCGAATGCGCGGCGAAAAATTGCTCTAAATCCTGCGTCACATCCAGATTGTGAATGTGAACGATGTTGTCCAGTTTTTGCGCGCGAATGAGGTTCATCAACCGACCGTAATCGCCCGTGCATTCACCCGCTGCAACATACTTTTCTTCCGTCGTTGTTTTTGCGCCCTGAAACCAATCAAAGCCGTGAATGAGCGTGAGCGCGTGCGGCTCGAAAAGCTGCGTCAACTTCGCGTAGAACAAGCTGACCGCGCCTTTGTACACACCAATCTCGGCGATATGCCCGGCCACACCCAACGTCATTTTGTAGGCTTCGTACAGCGAGATGTAACGCGCCAACGTCAGCGGCCCTGCAAAGGCCGGGAAGTAGTGGATGTAATCGGTTGGCTCAAAACCCAGCGATAAGATTTGTTGCAGCCCGTCGTAATATTCCGGCTTGCGCGCCGCAAATTTTTGCAATTCAAATTCTCCCACTCGTTCGCTCATTCTGTTCCTCGTTTCGCTTTGGGGCGTTACTTTTGGTTCGCCTGCGCCGCGCGAAATTCGTGCGCGAGCAACTCGTACAAGTGATGACTGTGCCAGACGCCGTCTTTCTGAAACTCTTCGATTTGTTCGCCGACATAACGGAACCCGCAACGCTGAATCAATCGCTGCGACGCGATGTTATCGCCAAAATGACTGACGCAAAGTTTGTGCAGCCCCAGTTCCTGAAACGCAAATTGCATCACGCGCCGCACCGCTGCGGTCATCATGCCGCGACCTTGATGCGCGCGACCGAGCCAGTAGGCCAACTCCGCTTTGTTGTACGTCAACGCGCGATGGCTGCGCGTGAGCGCAATCAGGCTGACGATGCCGCAAAATGCGCCGTCTTTGAAAATGCCCCACGTCATCCCGTTGCCGGATGTGCGTCGCGTGATTTCGCCCTGTAAAAACGCGCGGGTTTGCGCTTTGTCGGTGTGTGCTTCCCACGCCATATACTTGGATATTTCCGGGTCAGAAATGTCTGGCCAGAGCAATTCGACATCGGTCGGTTCCAGCGGTCGCAACTTCAATTCTTGAGTCGTCAAAAATAATGATGATTGTGGTTGCATGGGTTATTTCTCCTCCGCAACGGCATAACCGAAACCTTCCGCGCCAAAGCCATTGCCGTTATAAAACATCAGCGTGTACTGTTTGTGTTGCAGCAACGCCGGGTACGCCAACATCCGCGCATCCCAGCCCGATGCCGACGGGCTGATGCCTGCTTGCGCATCGTCGCGCCACCAGTGTTCTAAATCTTTCGAGTAAGCGTATCCGATACGGTAAGCCTCTGCGCCATCGCGGAAGCTGTGACTGCCGCGATAACAAAACCACATGTGATAGCCGTCCGTTTGCTTCAGCACATAAGGCCGCGTGAGAGCTTCGTATTTGGTTTGCTGACGAATTGCCGTTTTGCCCTGCGGCGTCCAATGAATGCCATCGCGCGAGTGGGCATATTTGATGTCGTACGTGTGTTCGTATTTGTCGTTGATCGGCAACCAATCTGTGCCGGAGCAGTACCACATATGCCAATCGCTGCCGTCCTTCAGCACCATCGGCGAAGTCGCAGAAAACGGATCGTGCAAACTTTTGCCGAGCAATGGCCCTTCGCTGATTTTCTGAAACGTTGCGCCGCCGTCTTCGCTGATTGCCAGCCCCGTTGAGTTGGTGTAGGGAACCGTCGTGCCGCGCGACCAGCCGCTGTAGTACAGAAAAACCTGCTCGCCATTTCTGACCGCACAGCTCGGCATAATTCCGTGTTCGTCAAACGTGCCGGGGCGACCAACGGCGAGGATCGGTTGCGGATGCACGCGCAGAATTTCCGTTGGGTCGTTTTCGTCCACATCTACGAAGGACGTTAAGCTCAGCGAGCGTTCAGGCCGCGAAGAAAAATACACGCGGATGAACCCTTCGCACGCGAGCGGTGTCGGCACTTGCGCGTGTGTTTGCATCCATCCGGAATTGTTGGGCGCGAAGATCAAGCCGCGCTTTTGCCAGTTCATGCTTCTTCCGCCAGCCCTTTCAATGCGGCCTCACGCACAACGTCATCCAACCATTTGTGCATACTGATGCCTTGTTTCGCGCGCGCTTGTTCGGCCAGCCGTTTGGTTTCGGGCGTGACGCCTTCCAACTGACCGGCATAGCGCGTGCGATAGGTTCCGCCTTTGACGCCGGGAATCTCAAAATCAAAATTGCCCTGCGGTTCGCCTGCGCCGACAGTGAATTCGATCAGGTAAAAAACGCCGCCGATGACCCACTTCAAACAAACGTCGCGCGCTTCGATGGGCATTGCTTCCAACGGCACAGGCGCTAAGAATTGTTTGTTCGTCGTGATGAGAATTTTGGCGAATTCGGTTTCGCGCAACCAGGGCGGCATGCTTTCGTCACCGATCACGATCTTCGCGCCGACTTTGCTGACGCGCACCATTTCGGCGAGGCTGCGTTTGATGTCCGAGAATTCACCGATGCCGCCAAAACTGTACACGGCATCGAAGTAATTATCAGGATATGGAAGGTAGCAGGCGTTCGAGAGATCAAACGCAATCGGGACGGTTTGATCGGCTAATCGTTCCTGTGCTCGCGCCAACATTGCGGGCGAGATGTCCTGCAAATAAAGCTGCCCGTCGGCTCCCAGCGTTTGCGCGATCAATTCTGAATCGCGTCCCGTTCCGCACGAGATTTCCAGCACACGGGACGACGGTTGCAAATTCAGTGCGGCGATGAAGCTGCTGCGCACTTTTTGCTCGTCTTCGTTGTGCGTGTGAAAGGTCAGGTGCAGGAATTGGTCGTAGGCTTCGGCGCGTCCGTCATAAAACGAACGCGCCTGTGCATCGGCTTCTGCAAGTTGCGCGGGATACGTGAAATCGGGCACGCCTTGTTTGATGTGATACGCATGCCCGTCGCGTGATTTGAGCATCCCCGCGACAATCTCGCCGTTGATTTCGTGCGGTTCGCTCAAGGTCAACAGACTGTGCGTGACCGGGCAAACATAGAACTCTGCATCTTTCCGTTTCATAGTGCTTACCAGGGTTATTGCATTTTGGTGAGTTGGAGGAACGCATCGGAATCCAACCGATATTTCGGTGTGCCGGGCGTGATGTAGACACTCTTCGGTTCGACCGATTTGGTAATCAGCGAACCCGCGCCAATAAAGCTTTCGCGCCCGATTCTGAGTTCGTGTGCGATGGTGGAATTCACGCCGAGGAAGCAATACGGCTCAATCATGGTGCTGCCGGAAATCACGACTTGTCCGGCAATGTAGCAATGATCCTGAATCGTCGCGTGATGGCCGATGTGATTGCCGCTCCAGAGAAAGACGTTGTTGCCGACGCGCGCACACGGCTGAATCACCGAGTTTTCCAGCACGAAACAATTGTCGCCGATTTCTGCGCGCCCGAAATTCGACGCGCGCGAATTCACATAGCTGATGAGTTTGTAGCCCTTCGCTTTCGCTTCGGCATATTTGCGCGCGCGTAAGCGATTGAGGTCGTGATAGCCAATCGCAACAAACATGCGAAATTCGCCGGGCGGGTATTTATCTTGAATCTCCTCGAACGGAATCACCGGGCAACCGAACATCTCGGTTTTCGTGCGAAACGCGGCATCCACCGTGAACGCGACGATGTCGTGCGGGCTGTCGTGCGTTAAGTAAAACCAGGCTTCGTCCGCGATTTTGCCGATGCCAAAGATGACAACTTTGCTCATTGCGATTGTCCTTGCAAATATTTCTCCGCCAACTGACGACGATCCACTTTGCCGTTCGCGTTTTTCGGCAACGCGGCTTCTCGATAAAACGCGGACGGAATCATGTACGCAGGCAGAAAGCGTTTGAGGTCGCTGCGAATTTGCTCGTCGCTGAAATCGTGATGTGACGCGATGACCGCGTGGATACGGCTCAGGCCGTTGTGTTGGCTGTGCAGCGCAGCGGCTTCGGCAACATAATCAAGGCACGCGAGCGCGGCTTCGATTTCTTCCAACTCGATGCGATAGCCCTGATGTTTGATTTGATTGTCTTTGCGCCCGGCGATGTAGAGCTTGCCGTCCGCCGGATGCACGCGCACCAGATCGCCCGTCTTGTACATCGGTTCCTGATATTTGTGGTTGTACGGATTTTGCACAAAGCTCGCGGCGGTGCGTTCGGGATCGTTGTAGTAACCGCGCCCAACGTTCGGCCCCAGCAAACATAGTTCACCCACTTCTCCATTCGGCACACGCTGCTCATCAGCATCCAGAATCAAATACGCGAAGTTGTCGGCGATTTGTCCGAGCGGCGGCAAGCCCTGCAATTCGATGAAATCCGCCGCCCTCAATTGATAGCTCGAACAAATGCACGTGCATTCCGTCGGGCCGTACACATTGAAGAATTCGCTGTTTGGGTAAGCGTCAAAAAGCTGCTTCAACTTCGCTTTCGGATAGCCTTCGCCGCCGAACAGGAAGCGTCGAATCGAGCACAGGTTGTTACCGTCCGTCGCCTTCATCGTTTGCAAAAAGAGCAATAACGACGGGACGGAAAACCACAACGTGCAATGCGCGGCGGCGACTTTTTCGACCAACTGTTGCGGATCGCGCACTTCGTTTTTTGTGAACGGCACCAGGCTCGCGCCCGTGAACAGCGCGGCATAAAAATCGAAGACTGAATTGTCGAAGTACAACGGATTGACGTTCGTCAACACATCGCTTGGCACAAGGCGGAACGTCGTCTGACTCCACGCCATCAGGTTCAGCACGTTGGCGTGTGTCATCACTGCGCCTTTGGGGAAACCGGTTGAGCCAGAGGTGAACATAATGTAGGCGGGATGCGTGCCGGTGACGTGTTGTGTGTGCGGCAGATCGCTGTCGTCGTAAGCTGATGATGCGCCGATGACATCGTTGTCCGCTGCCAGCACAAGCTTTGGTTCACACGTCGCCAGGATTTTGCGCAGGCGTTCGGGCGGGCTGTCAGGATCGAGCATCGCGTATGCCGCGCCCAGCTTCAGACACGCGAGCATGCACGCAAACGTCGTCAACGTCTTTGTTCCGGTCAGGCAAACGACATCGTTCGCGGCAACGCCTTGCGCCAATAAATAGCGAGCGGCTTGATTCGCGCGCGCATTCAGTTCTGCGTAGCTCACCGCGTTGTGCGCATCAAACCACAGCGCCGTTTTCGTGGCGTGTTGTTGGGCGATGCTTTGAAATTTGAGGCCTAAATTGTATTCGTACATCGTGTGGTTCGTTCGTACTTCAAAGAATCAACCCGCCGTCCAACTCCAGCGTTTTGCCGTTGAAGAAATCATTTGTGATGACGCTCAGCACGCCGTCGGCAATTTCATCGGCGCGACCCAAACGGCGCGCGGGAACTTTCTTGACGATGTCGCGCAATGTAGCTTCGCTCAATGCTTCTTTGGTGGATTCAGTTTCAGTGAAGCCCGGCGCGACGCCTGCGACACGAAGGCCGAGCGGGCTGAGTTCCTTCGCCCACGTAGCGGTCAGCGCGTTCACGCCAGCCTTCGCGGCGGAGTACGCGGATTGCCCGGCGTTGCCTGAAGCAGCGACAGAACTGATGTTGACGATGACGCCGCGCGTGCGGGTTGTAATCATTTTCTCGGCGATGCAGAGCGTCACGTAAAATACGGAACTCAAATCCGCCGCCAACACGTTGTGCCATTGCGCGACATCGTGGCACTCCATGCCGTCGGCGGTGAATTTGAACAGCGGTGCGCTATAAATAATGCCTGCGTTGTTGATGAGTACATCGGCTGCGCCGAAGCATTTGTGATAATGATTGGTCGCGGCAACCACGTGATCGTAATTGGAGACGTCGCAAACGATGCAATCCACGTGGGAATGTTGTTGTTGCACTTCCGCCAAACCGCCTTCGTCCAGATCAAAAATCGTAACCTGTGCGCCTTGGGGCAGGAGCTTTTCGACCACGGCTCGGCCTAAGCCGCGCACGCCGCCCGTGACAATCACTTTTTTGCCTTGCAATTCCATCTCAATTGACCAGTTTGGCGCGCAGGATTTGTTTGATCGCGCGGACGTTTTTCATCGCGACGATTTCTTCAAACGTGAGCGGCGTGTTGAGGCTGGTTTCCAATGATGCGATGAGTTGCATGTGCGTGAGAGAATCCCAGGTTTCGACTTCGCTCATCGTCAGTTCGTCAGTGATGCGGGCGGGTGCGATTTGCAACACCTCGCCCAACAATTGCGTGACGGTTTCATCCACTTTGCTGATTTCCATACGACCTCCGTCGGTTTAAGCGGCAGCGACCTGATGACTGCGCGCCAGACGTTGTTTCACCTCCTCGGCATTGCCCATCGCCAGCCGAATGATGGAGCAAACCGCCGCGATCTCGGTGGGCGTCACCGCCGTGCCCGTTGGCAAGGCCAGCACCGTGTCTGCCAAGCGTTCGGTCACAGGCAAGGACGGCGCGTCGGGGCGCGAGGCATAGGGTTCCATCCGGTGACAGCCGGGATAAAAATAACGCCGCGCGCGCACGCCTTCTGTCCACAACACTTCCAGCAACTGATCCCTGGACAGCCCTTTCCCGCGCACTTCGGCGATGGCGTATTGATAGTTGCCCGCTTCATCGAACGGCAGGAACCGCAAGCCCGGCAGCCCGGCCAGGCGCAGCGAATAGGCTTCGTAATTGAGCCGATTGGCAGCCGTGAGGTTGTCCATGGTGCTGAGATTGGCCAAGCCCATAGCGGCAGCGATTTCGCTCATCTTGGCGTTTGTGCCGAGGCTGACGACGTGATCCATGCCGTCGAACCCGAAGCTGGTCATGCGCCTCATCTTTTGTGCCAGCTCGTCATCGTTCGTGGCAATCGCGCCGCCCTCAAACGTGTTGATGAATTTCGTCGCGTGAAAGCTGAACACTTCAGCCCGCCCAAACGAACCGATCATTTGCCCGCGATGCGAGCCGCCGAAAGCGTGCGCCGCATCGTACACGACTTGCAGCCGATGCTGCCGCGCGAGCTGCGCAATTTGTTCGACCGCACACACGTTGCCCCACAAATGCGTGGCCACAATCGCGCTGGTGCGTGGTGTGATGAGCGCCTCGATTTGCTCCGGATCAATCGTGTGGCGCGTCGGATCAACGTCCGCGAACACAGGCTCCAATCCAATCCAACTCATTGCGTGCGCTGTCGCCACGAAGGTGAAGGCAGGCACGATCACTTCACCCGTGAAGTCGCACGCTTTGGCCACGATTTGTAAGCCCTGCGTCGCATTGCACACAGCAATGACGTGGCGCACGCCCAGCTTTTGGGCGAGTGTGCGCTCAAATTCCGCCACCAGCGGCCCGTGATTCGTGAGCCAGCGCCGTTCCAGCAGTTCGGAAACGCTTTGTAAAAATTGCTGGCGGGCCTCGCCTTGCGGCACATTCGGACAACCGACGTGCAGCGGATCGAAAAAGCGGGGCGGGCCGCCAAAGATCGTGAGTTGCGATAATTTTTGCTTCAAGTTTTTGTCCAGTCTATGGGGACTGACTTCAATGCTTGCTTCATAGTTGTCGCGCGGCGTAGCTTCTGGTGAGGTTGGGCGTGATGGCAGAGTGACGATACGCAGGAAAAAACGAAGTGGCAGCCTGCGCGCGCGCCAGAGATGTATAAATCGGTGGCTGGAAGATGCGCCCGCAAAGATAGACCGTGCGCGTTTCGGTAGCCCAGCCGCGCTTGAATCGTGTCAGGCCGTCGGAACCATCGTTGTGCGTGCCTGCGCCCGCGCCGAGCGCCATCCAACGCACACCCGCGCGCGCGAAATGCTCCAGCGCGTACTGGAACAACGCATAAGAAGCTTTGCAGTCGTACCCCCGTGGCGCATAGGCGGCGAGGTGGTAGTACGCGCGTTCTTCGTCCTGGAACCACAACGTCAGGCCGACCGTTTCGCCCTGATGAATCGCGCGCAGGATCGTCAGCCCCGGCACTTGCCATTGCGCGGCAAACGATTCCTGCGAAAACGCGGCGAGACCAGTGATCTGATGACGCTGAATCAAGTGCTCGTACAACCGCTCCCAGTCGTGAAACGCCGCGGCGGGCGCGCACAGCTCGACCTGCACCTGCGCCAACGCCTGTCGCACATTGCGCCGATGATGCGCGCTGTTGGGTTGCCCCGCCGCGCGTTTGAGGTCAACGATAAAATGTTCTTTGTATGGCCGCAGCAAATCCGTGAACGCCGGGCGCAAATCCGCTGAGGCAAACTCTCCGAGCGGGTCTGTCACGAGCGTCAAACTCACCAACTCATTCGTCAAGTGCGTCAGGTCGCGCGACAGCTTCTGCCAATTTTTACAAGCAAAGACGGGATAGCAGCCCATCGCATCCGCGTACGACGAGCAAGGAATCGAACGTTTCAGAATCCAGCCCTGCGCTTCGGGCAGGTAGAGGGGCGTGCCGAGCGCCGCAAAAGAACGAGCGTAGTTTGCATGCAGATAGCCGGATTCCATGCAGAAAACGAAAGCGGGAGCAAGGTTGATGGGCTTAACAAGTAGTCAACGCGGTAGGGTTGTTCGGCAAAACCTCTCGCTGAGCATTTCGGAGGGGGTGATGCTTCAGCTAAGTCCAAGGCGAAGGGGATTATATGGATTGTCCTGATGCCCGTCAATCAATAGTATTTTGCAGCCAGATAGCAACCCCTTTTTGGGCGCGGTTGTTCTCCCGAAAACCTTGTGATAGCGTGAGCGGGCTGGCGCAATAGTCTGCGATTCATCACAACCAAATCTTGACCTAACGAAGAGGATTATCCATGAAACCCAAATTGCTGATCCCCGCGCTTCTGCTGCTTACGGTTACGACCTGGGCACAAACCCAGGCCCCGGCTGCGGAGTCCCCCGAAGTGCTCAAACAACGCATCGAGCGTATGCAAAATCAACTGAACGATTGGCCAAACTTCAAACGGTATCGCGAGGCGAACGCGACGGTTGCACCGCTTGCCAAAGACGAGCAGCGCGTCGTGTTTTACGGCGATTCAATCACCGACGGCTGGAAGCTCGCCGAATATTTTCCGAACAAACCCTACCTCAATCGCGGCATCAGCGGTCAAACGACGCCGCAAATGCTGCTGCGCTTTCGTGCCGATGTGATCGCGCACAAACCGAAAGTCGTCGTTCTGCTCGCCGGGACGAACGACATCGCCGGCAACACCGGCCCGATGACGCTCGAAATGATTCAGGACAACTACGCTTCGATGGCTGAGTTGGCAAAAGCAAACGGCATCAAGTTCGTGTTCGCATCTGTGTTGCCGATTCACGATTACAACGCGCAGCGCAAACAATCCGAACGCCGCCCGCCCGAAAAAATCCTGAAGCTCAACGAATGGCTGAAGGCCTACTGCGCGAAGAATGGTCACGTGTATTTGGATTACTTCAGCAAGACGGTGGATGACAAAGGTTTTCTGAAAGTGGAACTGGCGAACGATGGATTGCACCCGAACGCGGAAGGCTACAAAGTGATGGCTCCGCTCGCCGAAGCCGCGATTCAACAAGCTCTGAAGCAGAAGAAGTAGGATTGGCTTCACCATTTGCCCGTTTGCATTTCGCTTGGCGATGTCGTCATAATCCTCGCCCCAAGTAGCATGAAGCTACGATGAATTATGATGACATCGCTTTACGAGAACGCAGTCCCGGAGTTTCTTGACGCCGCCATCGCAGAACTCAACCACCTTCGCCAACACATCACGCCCGATTATTTTGCACGCGTGGCCGATCTGATCAATGCGTCTGAAATGTACGGCGGGCGCGTGCATCTGACCGGCATCGGCAAATCCGAGTACGTCGCCAATTACGTCGCCGCGCTGTTCGCCAGCACCGGCACGCCCGCGTATTTCCTGCACGGCACGGAATGCGTTCACGGCAGCGCCGGCCAAGTCGCGCGCGGCGATGTCGTGATCGTAATTTCCAACAGCGGTGAGACTGTCGAGATGAAAGCCGCCGTCCAAACGCTCAAGCAAAACGGCGCGCAGATTGTCGGTGTTTCGGGCCATCGCGCTTCGTGGCTGGCGCGCGAATGTCACGAGTTTTTGTACGTCGGTGTCGCACGCGAAGGCTCGCCGTTTGAATTGGAACCGCGCACGAGCGTGTTGGCGCAAATGTATGTGCTGGCCGCGCTGAGCATTGAGTTGCAGGCACGCAAAAACATTACGCCCGCCGAATTCCTGGCGTGGCATCCGGCGGGCAGCATCGGGCGCGCGAATGGCGTGCGGAAAATGGCTACTTGATGTTGATGCGAACCGTATTCGCCGCCACGCCATCCAGGTTCAACGTCACATCCACATCACCTTTGCCGATCAAGCTGCGCGGAATGAGCGCATTGATTTGATCTACGCCGAGAAAACAACATTGCGCTCCGGTGTATTCAACCGGCGCTTCGACCCCACCCATCGTGACTTTCACACTCGTCAGGTTTTTGCGAAAACGCACGCCGGACGTGTAGAGCACCAAATAGACGCGGTCTGTTTCCGGCCCCAGATCAATCGGCACAGCGACGAATTTGTTTTGCGCGGCGTCGAACCGAAACGTGGCATCGAACGTGGAGATTTCCCCGCGCACGCGCTGCGTCGAAGCGGCAGCAAGTCCCTGACCGTCGGAGGTGGCCGTAAAGACACCGGGCGCGGTCGTCGTGATTCGGACGTTTTCGTAGAGGGTTTTTCCACTGGCAGTGCGAATGTTGATTGCTCCCGGGCCAACGGCGGTGTTGGGTGGAATTTGATAATTCACCTGACCTCTGGTCACCGCGTATAACCGCGCTGCTCGCCCTGTTCGTTGGCTGTCGAAAACCGTAACCGACACGCCGCCTAACGAAGTCGGGAGCGGCTGGGTAGTTGCAACTACTGTATCGTTCGCAATGTCCGTCCCAAACGCGGCCACGATGGATTCGGGAGCGAGCACGGGGCGACTATAATTTGTGGCAGTCACATTAGCCACGACTCCGCCATTGAGTTGTGGCGTCGCATACCACTTCAGCATTTTCCACAGAATAATCAGGCTATCGTCAAAGCTGTCCTGGCGGATGACCCGAAAAACGACCAGACAATCGGAACCTTCATAATTTATCGAACGCAGGGCGTAGGTCGTGTTCAGTGTGGCAAGAAGGCGATTGCGATAAGTGAAGCCATCGGCTTGAAATCCGGCGGAGGCTCGTTGCTGCTGCGTGCGCGCGTCCGGCTCATTCAACGGCGTGGTGAAGTCCGCAAGAGCTTTCACACCGGGCGTGTCCAGCTTAAGGGAATCCAGCGGCGCATTATTGAGCGAGGTCAGAAAGCCAAAATTTGCGCCCGCAAAGCCCACGCTAAATTGCCCCAGTTGTAGTTCTAAATCTGACCCATAACCATAGGCATGAATTTGCTGCGGGAAGTAGTAATACGCGCCCGCGCCGCGCGTCAGCAAAATATCGTCATATTTGCCGCGCGGCAAAATGCGCATCACGTTTGTTTCCGGTTGCGCGAGCGCGGCGACATAATCTTCCGTCGCGGGCCGAAGAAATTGCACTTCTTTCTGGGCAAACTGTGCCTGCAACGCAATGATCTGCAAGGGATCGCTCGTGACTTTGAGTTGTTCGCGTAACGCAATCATCTCCTGCAACAGTTGCGCGCGATCTTGCGCAACAGCGGAAAGGGAACTGAAAACCGTGAAGCTGAGTAGCAAAAGCCAAGTGGCGCGCTGAGTTTTACGCATGCCAAACCTCCGTTCGAATTGGGGACTGAAAGCCGGAATCCGGGCGCATTCTACGCCGCTTCGCACAGATTCTCCAAGCCGTTGGGACAGATTTGGCAAAGCTTTCAGACTGCGGTACGATGACCCATCATTCACCGAATTCGTCCATCATCTTGCGAAAGGAAATCACCATGTCAGAACCCATCATCAACGCACTTACGACTCTCACAGAAGAAGAACAACTCTTTGCCAACAGCGTCCGCGAATTTGCCGAAGCGGAAATCAAACCGTACGTCCGCGAAATGGACGCCGCAGGCAAAATGCGCCCCGAAATCATCAGCAAAGCGTTTGAGCTTGGACTGATGGGCATTGAAGTTCCCGACGAATACGGCGGCTCCGGCGGCACGTTTTTTATGGCCTGCATTGCGATTGAAGAACTCGCGCGCGTGGACGCTTCCGTCAGCGTTTGCGTGGATGTTAACAACACGCTCGTCGCCAATGCGTTTTTGAATTACGGCACGGAAGAGCAACGCAAAAAATATCTGCATAAGCTCAGCACAAGCACCGTCGGCGCGTATGCCTTGAGCGAAGCCGCCTCCGGCTCCGACGCCTTCGCGCTGCAAACCAAAGCCGAAGATAAAGGCGATCATTATGTGCTGAACGGGCGCAAGCTGTGGATCACGAACGGCAACGAAGCAGGCATTTTTATTGTGTTTGCGACGCTCGATCCGAGCAAAGGCTACAAAGGCATCACCGCCTTCATCGTCGAAAAAGACTTCCCTGGATTTTCGGTCGGACACAAAGAAGACAAGCTCGGCATCCGCGCTTCTTCGACAACCGAATTGATTCTGGAAGATTGCCGCGTGCCGAAAGATTGCGTGCTCGGCGAAGTTGGCAAGGGCTACAAGATTGCGATTGAGACGCTGAACGAAGGCCGCATTGGCATCGGCGCGCAAATGATCGGCATTGCGCGCGGAGCCTACGAATACGCGCTGGCGTACACGAAAGAGCGCAAGCAATTCGGACAGGCGCTGAGCGAATTTCAGGGCGTGCAATTTCAACTCGCGGAAATGGCCGTCAAAGTCGAAGCCGCGCGCCTGATGGTCTACAACGCTGCGCGCTTGAAAGACGCGAAGAAGCCGTTCATCAAAGAAGCCGCAATGGCGAAATTGTTTTCGTCGGAAGTCGCGGAAGAAGTTTCTTCGCTTGCGGTGAATTTGTACGGCGGCTATGGCTATGTGAAAGATTATCCGGTCGAGAAATACTACCGCGATTGCAAGATCGGACAGATTTACGAAGGCACGTCGAATATGCAAAAACAGACGATTGCTAAATTGGTTTTGGCAGAATAATGAAGGTTTGATTTTGAGGAAAACAAATATGATAGGCCCCGCGCAAACTCTGTTGTTTGATCTCAGGGAAGTAACTCCCCCACAGCAAGAAGCCGCTGAAGTAAAAGAATGGGGGACTTTCAAAGATAGCTTGAAAGCCCCGATTCATAGTTGGTTTACCTATCCGGCAGGGTTTTCATATAAAGCTGTAGAATCAAGCTTGAAGGAAAATCGAATCACTGCCGGAAACACTATTTACGATCCTTTTATGGGGACGGGTACAACAAATGTAGCCGCGAAGAAGCTGGGAGTGAATTCTTATGGTGTGGAGGCGCATCCTTTCGTCTTTCGAGTTGCGAAAACAAAGCTGAATTGGGAGGTTAATGGCAGCCACGTTCTGGAAGCGCTCAAAGCAATTACAACTAATGTGCAAAAGCAGAAGCCTCCGGCTGAATCAGATTTGCGGAGGCAGCTAGAGATAGAATTTCCTGAACTTATTCTCAAGTGCTATGAAGATAGAACGCTCTACGATTTATGGCTCATTCGAGAGGCTATAAAAGAAGGAAACTTCGGTTCCGATTTGGAGGATTTTCTTTTCGTCGGATTAACCAACGTGCTGCGCCAGGTTTCAACCGCCGCCACAGGATGGCCATACGTGGCCCCAAATAAACAGAAAACTACCTCACTAAATAAAGACGCGCTGTTGGAGTTTTCACGGCAAACGTATCGAATGGTGCAAGATTTGGAAGCGGCAATTAGTCGGGCAAGTAAAACCTATCAGCAGGCTTTCCATCGCATTTTCAATGGGGATTCGAGGAATACAACGCAGCAAATTCCCGACGAGTGCGCGGATCATGTTTTTACTTCACCTCCTTATCTCAACAATTTTGATTATGCTGATCGCACACGATTGGAATTGTATTTTTTTGGTGAAGCCAAGACCTGGGGGGATATTACCAGGCAGGTTCGTACTAAGTTGATTACTTCAGCGACAACTCAAATCAATCGCGAAGACTCTCGTTACGATCTTTCACGCGAATTGCAACGAGTTGCCCCAGAAGTTTTTGAATTTCTGGCAGATGCCGTGAACCAATTGGGTATTATCCGACTGAAAAAGGGCGGGAAGAAAAGTTACGATCACTTGGTTTCGGGGTACTTCAATGATGTATTTTTAATCTTGAAAGATACATTTCGGGTCTTGAAATCCGGCAAGCAGGCAATTTTTGTGTTAGGGGACTCTGCGCCCTATGGCGTTCATATTCCAACCGATGAAGTAATCGGGAAAATCGGAGTTGCGATAGGTTTTTCTAACTATCGTGTTGATGTTTTGCGGACTCGTGGTGGTAAGTGGAAAGACAATCCTCAACGCCACGACGTGTTACTAAGAGAATCTATTGTCACACTCAATAAAGACTGACATGAGCCAAAATATCCAGAATCCCGGTAGCGCTATTGGCGAGGCTATCGGGGCTGAAATGGAAAAAGCATTGAATGGTTTTCTGACGGAGTTGGTGGAAGGGCGTGGCCATCATTTCCTCAGTAAAAGCCCGCTCACAAATGCGGCAGGTAAGCCCAAGAAATTGTTGATGTATGATAAATTTGGCACGGAATACAACATTGATTCAGTGATTGCCAACGAGTCCATGCAGCCTATCGTCCTACTCGAATCAAAGTACATTCGTTACAAAAAACATAACCGCGATAAGGGAAGCTGGATTTGTACGGCTCATCCGGCGATTCGGCGTCGCTATGCCAGCATCCGCAGTTCTATAGCCGTTTTGGCAGGCAGTTGGAGTTCCTCTTCCATCGCCATGATGAAAAGCCATGACATCAACATTTTTCTCATCCCTTTTCGGCGCATCTGTGATCTGTTGGCTGACTTTGGAATTAAATTTGACTGGGATGAAAAAGATAGAGAGACCGCCTCTCTTGCTTGGGAAAAATACGCGCCGCTTTTTCCTGACCAGCGTGCAAGCATCGGAATTGAAATGATAAATTTCATCAAAGCCGATTTGGGTGAATTGGTTTTGAGTATTTTGGACGATCAAGCTGAACGCCAGATTGAACGGGTTACACTTGAATTGCATTCAAATCTTGGCGAGGTAAAAACGTACGAATTCCCTGAAGTAGGCGAAGCAATTGGCTTCCTAAATGTAGCGGAATTGAAGAATGTCTTTATCACAGGTGATTCATTAACGCTCTTTGATCCACCTCCCGAACGGGAGGATGAATAACACGCACCTATTCATCATCAGATCAAATTTCAAGATAGGAAAAGCAAACGTGAGCAATTGGACGATTTCAACCGCAACGCCGGATTACCTGGCCGGACTCAATGAACCACAACGCGAAGCGGCTTCAACGGCGGAAGGGCCGCTGCTGATTCTCGCGGGAGCAGGTTCCGGCAAAACGCGCGTCATCACCTATCGCATCGCGCATTTGATTGCGAACTGCAACGTGCGCCCGGAAAACATCCTCGCCGTCACTTTCACCAACAAAGCCGCAGGCGAAATGAAAGAGCGCGTTGAGAAGCTGTTGACCGAATACTTCAAAGACACACAGCGCACCGGCTCGCCGCTGCTTTCAACGTTTCACTCATTGTGTGTGCGGATTCTGCGGCGCGACATCGAGCGGTTAGGACGCGGCTACACGCGGTCGTTCACGATTTACGACACAGACGATCAGCAAAAAGTCATTCGCAACATCATGAAAGATTTGGGCTACGACGACAAAGCCCAAACGCCGCGCGCTGTGCAAAGCGCGATCAGCGCCGCGAAAAACAAAGGCGAAGACCCGAAGATGTTTGCTGCGCGCTACGAATTTCAGGACGAACGCAAAGCACGCATTGCCCGTATCTACGCGCGCTACGAACAACAACTGCAAAATGCGAACGCCGTAGATTTTGATGACCTGTTGATTCGCACCGTGCAATTGCTGCGACACGATTTGGTCACGCGCGATTCCTACCACAACCGCTTTCGTCACGTGATGGTGGACGAGTTTCAGGATACGAACGGCATTCAGTATGAATTGATTCGCTTGATTGTCGAAGGCCGCGCATACAGCAATGCGCAATTGCAGGAAGACCATTGGCACAATCGTAGTTTGTGCGTGGTGGGAGACGATCAGCAAAGCATTTACGCCTTCCGTGGCTCCGATTTCAAAATCATTCTCGGCTATCAAAAGGACTACAAAAACGCGAAGGTTGTGAAGCTCGAAGAGAATTATCGCTCGACCAAACACATCCTCGACGCCGCGAACAAAGTCATTGCGAACAACAAAGACCGCATCGAAAAAACGCTCTACACCAACAGCGGCGAAGGCGCGAAGATTCGCTATTCGCAGGTGTATGACGGCGATGCCGAAGCGCGCTTTGTTGTCTCCAAAATCGAAGAGCATCAACTACGCGAGCCGAATCTCAAGACAGCGATTTTGTATCGCACGAACGCGCAATCGCGCTTGTTTGAAGAAGCGTGTCGGCGTGCGGGGCTGCGTTACAACCTTGTCGGCGGCTTCAGTTTCTATGACCGCGCCGAAGTCAAAGATGTGATCGCGTATTTGAAGCTGGCGATGAATCCGGCGGATTCGATTGCCTTGTCGCGCATCATCAACGTGCCGACGCGCAGCATCGGCAAAACGACGATGGACGAAATCGAACGGCGCGCGGCGGAGTTGGGCGTGTCGCTGTGGGAAGCGATTGCCTACGTGATTGACAATCAAACGCTGCCCGCGCGTGCAACGACGGCGTTGCAAAGCTTCCGCGACATCGTTACGAACCTCGTTTCTAAAACGCAAACCGAACCACTTTCCGAAATCGTCAAAGCCGCTGTGATTGACACGGGCTACGAACGCGCGCTGAAAATGGAAGGCACGGAAGAAGCCGAAGCGCGCTTGCTGAACCTCGAAGAATTGGTCAACGCAGCGGCGGAAGGCGAAGAACAGGGCGAAGCGTTGCGCGACTTCCTCGATCACGCGGCGCTCGTGTCGGACACCGATCAATACAAGGCCGAAGCGCAGGTCACGTTGATGACGATGCACGCGGCGAAAGGTTTGGAATTTCCGCTCGTGTTCATCGCGGGCTTGGAAGAGAATTTATTTCCGCATTCGCGCGTGCGCGACAGCGCAGCGGAGCTGGAAGAAGAACGGCGGCTGTGTTATGTGGCGATCACGCGCGCGGAGAGATTTTTATATTTGACACACGCACTGAAACGGCGTGTGTACGGCGAAGAGTTGCCTGCCGAGCCTTCGCGCTTCCTGATGGAGTTTCCCATTGAGATTATCGAAGACATCAGCAAAGGCCCCAGTTGGCTGAGCTTTTCATACAAGAATCCAACCGCGAAAGACTGCTCTGACGGCGATCTGCGGTACGAATACGACGAGCCGTATCAGCCCAAACGCACGAGCAATTATTCCGGGCGCACGTACAATGACGCCGACAGCGTGCGTGATTTCTTTGCCCGCAAAGGCAAGCCCGCCGCGCCGCCAACGTATCAACGCCCAACGTCCACTAGCACGCCACGTCTTGTGCCGTCCGCGCCGCATCGCAGCGCCAGCAGTGATTCCAGCAGCAAATCCGGCTTCACGGTCGGCACGCGCGTGCGCCACGCAAAGTACGGGCAAGGTCTCATCATCCGGCGCGAAGGTGACGGCGATGACGCAAAGTTGACGATCAACTTCCCCGGTTTTGGCACGAAAAAAATGATTGCGAAGTTTGCCGGGTTAGAAAAGCTATAAAGTCTCTCTACCACATAACCCAGGAATACTCATGACTACAATTGTTGTCGTTAAGAAAAATGGAAAAGCTTGTATTGGGGCGGACACCCTTACTGGCTGGGGGAGTCTCAAACAGAAAGACGCTTATGTGACCAACAATTCCAAAATTCTTTGCATCGCCGAAAATTATTTTGGCTTAACAGGCACACTGAGCCATGAACTCGTATTGTCCAGTTATTTCTCTAACCCCAAACAGCGGTATTCATTCAAAAACAAGCAAGAGATTTTCGAATCCTGGCGACAACTCCATCAAGTGCTGAAAGAAGACTATCATCTCAATCCACACGATGAGAAAGACGACCCGTACGAGAGTTCTCAAATTCTCTCACTACTTGCAAATCCTTACGGCATTTTTGGGATTTACCCCATGCGGTCAGTGGTCGAATTTACAAAATTCTGGGCGGCTGGCTCAGGAATGGAATATGCGCTGGGGGCGCTGCACTCTAACTATGATCGGTTTGAGAGCGTGGAGGATATTGCGCGCAGCGCCATTGAAGCTGCCGCAGAGTTTGATGACGGAACAGAGTTGCCAATGACAGTTTATTCCCTTGATTTGACTGGGGCAAAAAAGCTATCAACCCGCCCATCGGCAATTAAGCGAAGATCAAAGAGCCGCCGCACGTAAGGGCTTCTCTCTTTGCCGCAGCGGCTATAACACAAAGAAAATGATTGCGAAGTTTGCCGGGTTGGAAAAGATTTGAGCGGTGTTGTTCTCAGCCCAGCAAGCCGTGCAACAGCAGATGTGTCAGGTAAAACGAAGCTACACCTGCGAAGATAAACAGTGAAGCTTTCCAGCCACCTTCGCGATTGATTTCAGGAATCAAATCCGATGTCGCGATGTACAACGTTGCCCCAGCAGACAAGGGAAGCGCAACAGTCAACGCCCGCTCCACGAGGACGACACACGCGATGCCCGCGAACGTTGCAATCGCGATCAGCAACGTAGCTTTAAAAGCCGCACCAGCAGATTTCCCCGCGCTCATCATAATCGAAGCGACCGTGAAGCCTTCAGGAACCTTGTGCAGCAAGACCGCGAGGAACAACAACAACCCCAAACGCAAATTTACCAGCAAGCCGGACGCAATCGTTACGCCGTCAAAAAAGGCGTGAATCGCCAGCGCGAGCACGGCGGTGATGGCGACGCCGTGCCGGTGCATTTCTTCTGTATGAACTTCTTCGCCGAAGTGAAAATGCGGCGCAATCGTGTGCTCAAAAAACTGGATGATTAAATATCCGGCCAACAACCAAAGGGCCGCACTGGCTCCCTCCGTTTGCCGAAAGCTTTCGGGGATCATTTCCAGCACGACCGCCGCCAACATAAATCCTGCCCCAAACCCCAACAAGTATTTCAATTGCCCGCGATTCGCCCCGCGCGACCGGGCAATCAGCCAGCCACCTAACAGGTTGCCAGCCGCCGCCATCAGACCAAAGATGAACAGTTGCAGCGTCGGTGCCATCAGAAAAAGGGGAAACGTTCAGATTTACAAGGATTTGGCAAGATACAGGGAAGCGGCGGAAATGCCAAGCCTCAGCGGCGGAAAAAGAAGCTGCTGCACAGCCTCGTGGGTTTAACGATTTTTGAAGAAAATTGAGACTGGGTATCAGGTTGGCTTTTCCAATTCAATCAATCGTTTACAGCAGTTGAGTTGAGAAAATAATTTAGCTCTAAAATTGTCACAAAATTGCTTGACATCCACTGTTAGCTACACTACACTGCGCCAATCCAGTGGGACAAGGTGGCCTAAAATGGTATGCACGAGCAACTTAGGGTAAAAAATTTAAGCTCTACCTGAGACTCTAAGCATTTGATTAAGAAGGGGCTTAGCCAATAGAGCGAACCCCAGCAACACTGCGAAACTCCCCCGAACTTTAGTCCCGTCCCCGTTGTTTCAAAACCGATACTGCGATGCCTGATGCTACGTGGAAGTTTTACAGCGACGATAGATGATAAAGGACGAATCAAGATTCCTGCAAGCTTCAAGCGGCATTTGGAGCAACATTATGGCAACGCGGACTTTTATGTGACGAGTTTGGACGGCGAATGTGCCCGCATCTACCCACTGATTGAGTGGGAGGAAATTGAAAACAAGTTGGCGCTCTTGCCGATGATGGACCCAGCCAAACGCAGGTTTTTGGATCGGGTCAATTACTACGGGCATGTACAAGCGATGGACGCCAACGGACGCATTCTGATTCATCCGTTACTGCGTGGCGCGGCGGAGCTGTTGGGCGAAGTGACGGTCTTTGGCTATTTGACTTATCTGGAAATCTGGAGCGCAGACCGCTTCCGCCGTGTGCGATTGGCCGAGCCGTTCAGCGATGAAGACGCCGAACGCATTGCTCGTCTGGGGATTTGAGGATTTGAAAAGTTGAGATGGGAAATGTCTCTGGAGTCCCTGCACAACTTGCATCTGCCCGTGATGCTTGCCGAATCGCTGGCAGCCTTGAACGCGGCAGCAGGCGGATTGTTCGTGGATGCGACGTTGGGAATGGGCGGGCACAGCGAAGGGATTTTGCAGGCTTCGCCGCACAATCGTGTGATTGGGTTGGATCGGGATGCCGAAGCGATTGCACTGGCGCAGCAACGGTTGGCGAAGTTTGGGGAACGGTTCACGGCGACGCACACGGATTATCGCCACATCAAACAAGCGTTACTTGAAAAAGGACTCACATCCGTCAACGGCATCATCGCAGATTTGGGCGTCTCGTCATATCAGTTGGACACGCCGGGGCGTGGCTTCAGCTTTCGCTTCGCCGACGATGCGCCGTTGGATATGCGGATGAATCGCGCGGAGCCAACTACGGCGGCTGACCTGGTCAATCGCTTGAGTGAGCGCGAACTAGCCGATTTGATTTTTGAGTATGGAGAAGAGCGAGCTGCGCGCCGCATTGCGCATCGCATCGTGCAAACCCGCGCCAAAGCGCCGCTGCGCACGACAAAGCAATTGGCTGATCTGGTGATCGCGGCGGTGCAGCAGAAAGGGCACTGGAAGATTCATCCCGCGACCAAAACGTTCCAGGCCTTGCGCATCGCGGTCAATCGCGAGTTGGAGGGGCTGGAACAATTCGTCGCCGATGCGATTGATGTGCTGGCGGTCGGTAGCGCGCTTTGCATCATTACCTTTCATTCGCTTGAGGACAGGCTCATCAAGCAGGCTTTGAAGTTTCAATCCGGTCACTGCGTTTGTCCGCCTCGGCTACCGGATTGTCGTTGTGGCACCGCGCGGCGTGTTGAGCTTCTCACCAGCAAGCCCGCTCAACCGCGCGAGAGTGAAATGCATGCGAATCCTCGTGCCCGGAGCGCCAAACTCCGCGCTTGTCGAAAATTGCAGCCACTCACTCAGAACCGATGACCCCCAATTCCGTTCGCCGGAGGAATTGACCATGAACATGCACTTGCGCCCAAAAATTCAAAACGGCCCGGTGGCCAAACGCACCCGGTCAGCCACATCCCACAAATCTGCGCCGCGTGCCGCCAAGCCCGCGTCATGGGCACCCTTGACGACGGTTGCGCCGCTTTGGACGGGCGTCTCGGTGGGCACATTGACGCAGAGCGGCTTGGCCGTGTTTGGGTTGGACGAGCGGTTGCAATCTACAGAAGTCGTGGCCAAAGAAAAGACGGCGTCACGTTCGCGCGTGCTGTTGGGCTTGATCGGCTGCGGTGTCTTGCTCGCGGGCGGATTTATGTTCAGCCTGCGCGATCATTTCACGGCCTACGCCATCGGGCACGAAGAAGTGAAATTGAAATCGCAACTGGAACAAGCCGCCGCCGAGCAGCAGCAACTCGACGTCAACTTAAAACGCGCGGGCAGCCCGCAGGCATTGGATCGTGCCGCGCGCGAAGTGGCAGGGCTTGCGCCGCTCGCCTTGGAACAGAAACAAGTTGTTAGTAGGGCAAAGCAGAAAACTGCTGCCGAAAAAGCAAAGATCACCTTCGCCCCCAAAACCAATAGTAAAGCAGCAAAACGCTGAGTGACCGCTGTCGCGATCAGGTCAGCACAAGCAAACACAAATGGCCTCCAAACGTAGCAAAAAACAAAGAAGCAACACCGCGCGGTACGTTTTTATCGCGTGCGTCTTTGTCGCCTGGATGGGCGTGCTGATCTGGCGCTTGGCGTTTTTGCAAATTGCCCGACACGAAGAACTGGCGGAAAAAGCCGCGCGCCAACGCAACGAAACGCAGTCTGTCGCCGCCGCGCGTGGCACCATCGTGGATCGCAACAATGTCACGCTGGTCACGAGCATCGCCACCGATTCGGTGATGGCTGATTTGTATCAAATCAAAGATGATGTGAAGGCGCAGATTGTCAAAGCTTTGGCTGGCCCGTTGCGCACCAGTGAAACCGCGCTGACCAGCAAATTGAACTCCGGCAACAAAGCGCCGATTTTGGGCGCGAAGCTCGATTGGAATGTCACCGAGCAAATTCGCCAACTCGTCGAAGCCAATAAATTCAAGGGCATCAAGCTGCTGCGCGACACGCAACGGCATTATCCCAACGGCTCGTTGGCCGCACATGTGCTCGGCAGCGTAAGCGCCGAAGAGAAGGGCGTTTCCGGGCTGGAAGCGCGGCTGGACAAATATCTGCACGGGCAGGATGGTCAGTTGCAGTTGGAAAAAGATGCCGCCGGTCGTGCGTTTTCGCAGGAAGAGCGCGCGGCATTGGCCGGTGGGCGCATCGTCACCACGCTGGATGTCGTGCTGCAACATAAAGTCGAACAGGCGCTCGCGCAGGCGCTCGCCGAAACCAAAGCCGACAGCATCAGCGCGATTGTGCTGGACCCGGCGACGGGAGAAATCCTGGCACTGGCGAACGCGCCGACGTTTGAGCCGGGCGCGCGTTGGCAGGGCAGTGAGCAAGAAATCACCCTTCGCCGCAACCGCGCCATCGCCGATGTGTACGAACCCGGCTCGGTGCTCAAGATGGTGACGTACTCGGCGGCGATTGAAGAAGGCCTGGCGCGACCGGACGAAAAGCTCAATTGTCGCGGGCCGTTTATGAACGGGCCGCACCCCATCTCCGACGTGCATCCGTATGGCGAATTGACCGTCGCGCAAGCACTGGCCAAATCCTCGAACGTCGGCGCGATTCGCCTTGCCTTGCGCGTGGGCAAAGAGCGCTATGCCGATTACCTGACGCGGTTCGGGTTCGGACAAAAAACCGGCATTGATTTGCCGGGCGAAGAAGTGGGCTTGCTGCGCTCGGTCAAGCATTGGGAACCCACGTCGTTGCCCTCGATGTCCATTGGCTACGGCATCGGCGTCACAGCGATGCAAGCCGTGACAGCGATGGCTTCGATTGCCAATCGCGGTTTGTGGGTGCAACCGCACGTGCTGAAAAAAATCGTCTCCGCCGATGCAAGCCAGCGCGTGCTGTTTGAAGTGCAACCGCCAACGCGCCGCGTCATCAGCGAGCAAACTGCTGATGTCATCAAAAGTATGTTGGCCGGAGTCGTCGAAACCGGCACTGCACGCAATGCGATTCAACTTGCCAGCTACACAGCAGCCGGCAAAACCGGCACGGCGAAAAAAGTTGTGAATGGTCATTATTCGGATTCGGCCTATAACGCTTCGTTTGCGGGCTTTGTTCCGGCGACGAATCCGCGCTTTGCGATCATCGTCGTGCTCGACACGCCGAAGGGCGCGCATCAAGGCGGACAAGTGGCCGCGCCGATCTTCAATCAAATCGCGCAGGCCGCGTTGGGCGATTACGGCGTGTTACCTGATGTCGAAGAGTTCCGGCAAAAAATGACCGAAGCGAAAGATGCGTTGCGCGCCAAGTCCACGCCGCCCGCAGAAGTCGCTCCGACGCCGATCAAAGTTGTCGCAACGCCCACGCCCTCGGCAACAGCGACGCCGAAGCCAAGCGTGAAGCCGACTCCAACGCCGTCAGCAGCGAAGGCCAAAGCCACACCGACGCCCAAGCCGACGCCGATTTTGAAATTGCCCGCGGCGAAGTCCGCCGTCAAAGTCGAAGCTGCAACCAAACCCGTGCCGACCAAATCGCCCGCCGCGAAACCCGGCAACGCGCCGAACGTCGTCGGACGCAGCCTGCGCGAAGTGGCAAGTTTATGCAGTCAGGCGGGCTTGAAGTTGAAAGCGGTTGGCTCTGGGACGGCGCAGAGTCAACGCCGAGTAGGCGATACGTTGGTCGTTGAATTTCGATGATGTAGAGCGATTTGGCAAATCGCTACACCGTTATGACTTTATTGAGTGACATCGCGCGCGAATTGAACGCGCAGGCCAGCGGCGACGGGCTGAATGCTGAAGTCGCGCCGGTCAATTCCGTTGTCACTCACGATTCGCGCCGCGTTGTGCCGGGGGGCATTTTCGTAGCCATCAAGGGCGCAACAACTGACGGAAACCATTTCGTCAACCAGGCTACGCAACGCGGCGCGTTAGCCATTATCTCGGAGCATCCACGCCCTGAACACTTTGCGGGCGCGTGGTTACAGGTGGCGGATGCGCGTGCCTCACTCGCGCGCGCCGCTGCCCTGGTTTACGGACATCCGTCGCGTTCTTTGAAGTTGGTCGGCATCACCGGCACGAACGGCAAAACGACGACGGCGCATTTGTGCGAGGCGATTTTTCGCGCCGCCGGAGCCGTCCCCGCGATGATGGGAACCATCGCGCATCGCATCGGCGAGCACGAAGAAGTTGCCGCGCACACGACGCCCGAAGCTTCCGACATCCAATCGTTTTTGCAGCGCGCGGTGGCCGCCGGAGCCGCGTATGCCGTGATGGAGGTTTCGTCCATCGCGCTCGATTTGCACCGCGCCGATTGTCTGGAATTTGCTGTCGCCGCGTTCACGAATTTGACGCAGGATCATCTGGATTATCACGGCACGATGGCAGCCTACGCGGCGGCGAAACGGAAGCTGTTTGCCATGACCAAGAACTACGCCGTCGTCAATGTGGACGATGCGTTCGGCGCGACGTTGCCCCACGCGACAAGCGCGCAGGTACTGAGTTATGCGATTGATCGAAGCGCTGATCTTACCCCCGATACAACTGCTTTTGGCGTTGCTGGGCTGTCTTTCACGGCTCGCACTCCTGTCGGTGACATCGAAATTCGTTCGCCTCTGGTCGGGCGTCCGCACGCTTACAACATCCTGTGCGCGGTGGGCATCGGCCTCGCGCTCGGCATCGAAGCCGACGCAATCGCACGCGGCATCAACGCCAGTCACGGCGCGGCTGGACGCTTTGAACGCGCCTCCGACGCGCGTGATGACATCACCGTCGTAGTGGATTACGCGCACACGCCCGATGCGCTTGAGAACGTTTTGCAAATCGCGCGTGATGCGGCGAAGGCGAGCGGAGGCCGCGTCATTACAGTGTTTGGTTGCGGCGGCGACCGCGACAAAACCAAGCGCCCGTTGATGGGCGAAGTGGCGGCGCGGATGAGTGACGCGGTGATTGCCACGTCCGACAATCCGCGCAGCGAAAACCCGGACGCGATTCTGGCCGACATCGAAGTCGGGTTGAAACGCGCGCACGGCCACTATGAATTGCTCTCAGATCGGCAGCTTGCGATTTTCAAAGCCGTCATCAAAGCTGCGCCGAACGATGTGGTCGTGATCGCAGGCAAAGGCCACGAAGATTATCAAATTTTAGCGAGCGGCAAGATTCACTTTGATGATCGTGAAGTCGCTCGTGAGGCATTGCAGGAAAGGAGGGAGGCCGCGAGTTAAGAGGAATTAGCACGAGTTGGACTCATACGGGGTGAGTCACAGGTTGTAAACACAGAGGCGATCCATAACCTGACAATTCGTGCTAATTCCTGTTCATTCGCCGCCAACAAAAAAATGCAAGTCCGCGACATCGCAACGCTCTGTGGGGCCACACATCGGTTGGCTTCGATGGTGGCCGAAGCTGTGCCCACAGGCTTTGCGATTGATTCGCGTACCGTCAACGCCGGAGAAATTTTTGTGGCCATTCCGGGCGAGCGCGTGGACGGGCATCAGTTTGTCGCGGAGGTGCTGGACAAAGGCGCGCTGGCCGCGTTGGTCGTGCATCATCGCTTGCCGTTCAAGCAAGCCCTCGCGCCGTACAAAGACCGTTTGTTGTTTGTCACCGATACGGCGTGCGCGTTTCAACAAATGGCGCAAAAAGTTCTGGTCGCGTGGCGCAAACCCGTTGTCGCCATCACCGGGAGCGCAGGCAAAACGACGATGAAGGATTTGACCGCGCACGTGTTGGAAGCCGTGACGCCGCAGGTCTTCAAATCGCTTGGCAACTTGAATACGAGTTATGGCTTGCCGCTGACGGTCGGACGAATGATTGCCGCAGGCGCGCAGCCCGATGATTTTGTGCTCGCCGTTTTTGAATTCGGCATGAGTTCGTATGGCGAAATCAAACGCCTGACCGAAATCGCGCCGCCGAGCGTGGCCATCGTCGGCAACGTCGGCACGGCGCACATTGAATTTTTCGGCAGCAGCGCAGGCATCGCCGAAGCCAAAGCCGAAATCGTGGACGGCTTGCAACCGGGCGGCACAGCGATTCTGAACGCGGATGATGTACTCGTCAGTGCGATGCGCGAACGCCGCGCGGATGTTAGTTATTTGACGTTTGGGATTGAAACGAACGCCGAGCTTCGTGCCATCAACATCAGCTACGAAGATTTGCGCGCGACGAGTTTTATGTTGCAAACACCGCGTGGTGAGGCTGCGGTGCATTTGCCTTTGATCGGCAAGCACAACGTCTACAACGCGCTGGCGGCGGCGGCGGCTGGTTATCATTTTGGTTTGCGTGCGGAGCAAATTGCAGCGCAACTCAACACGGCGGCTCCATCGAAGATGCGCGGCGAACTCATCAAGCTGGCGAACGGCGCGACGGTGATTGACGATTCGTACAACTCGAATCCACCGGCTTTGATTCAAGCTGTACAAGCGATGGCGCACGCGAAAGGTTTCGCGCGTCGCATCGTCGTCGCAGGCGAAATGCTCGAACTGGGCGAGCAAGGCGCGGCGATGCACCGCGAATGCGGGCAGGCAATCGCTGTGGCTGGCATCCAGCGCGTGATCGGCGTGCGCGGCTTGGCGCACGACTTGGTCGCAGGCGCAATTGACGCGGGTTTGCAAGCTGCGACGTTTTGCGAAATGCCGGAAGAAGCCGCGGAGCAATTGCTCGCGGAATTGCAGGCGGGCGATTTGGTGCTGGTCAAAGGCTCACGCGGCGTGCGCACGGAACGGGTCGTCGAACGGCTGAAAGCGGCGTTAGGAGGGACTGAGGCGATTTGAAATTTGAGATTAGAGATTTTGAGATGCAGAAGCGAATGAAACGCGCAGAAACAACTCCTCAAATTTCCAATCTCCAATCTCAAATTCTATGATTGCATAATGCTCTACTACCTATTCTACAAATTTCTGCACGAGCAATATGCACAGACCTATCCGGTACTGAAGGCTTTCAACGTGTTCCAGTACGTCACGTTTCGCACGGCGTACGCGACCCTCTCGGCGTTCTTAATCACGCTGGTCGTCGGCCCCTGGATGATTCGCAAGTTGCGCGAATTCAAATTCGGGCAGGAGATTCGCGAAGAAGGCCCGGCGCATCATCAGGCCAAAAAAGGCACGCCCACGATGGGCGGCGTATTGGTGATCGGTTCTGTCATTGTCTCTGCGCTGTTGTGGGCGGATTTGAAAAATCGGTATTTGTGGATCGCGCTCGTCGGCACATTAGGCTTCTCGCTCGTCGGCTTTTTGGATGATTACATCAAGATCAAACAGAAGCGCAGCCTCGGTTTGACGGGCAAACAAAAACTGGTCGGGCAATTTGCAACGGCGCTGATTGTCGGCCTGATGCTGCATCAGTTGACCAATTATAGTTGGACGCTGAGCGTTCCGTTCTTCAAAGATTTCCGCCCGGAACTCCCGTTCTTTGTCTATCTGGGCTTCATCATGCTGTTCACAGTGTTCTGCTCGAACGCCGTGAATTTGACGGATGGGTTGGACGGCTTGGCGATCAGCGTGACCGTCGTCGCGGCTTCAGCATTGACCGCGCTCGTGTATGTCACCGGGCACGCGAAGTTTGCCGAATATCTCGATTTGGTGCGCAGCACAGGCACGGGCGATTTGACCATCTCGGAATTGACGATTGTCGGCGGTGCGTTGATTGGCGCGAGTCTCGGCTTCCTTTGGTTCAATGCGCCTCCGGCAGAAGTCTTTATGGGCGATGTCGGCGCGCTCGGCATCGGTGGCACGCTGGCGACGATTGCGGTCATCATCAAACAGGAAGTCGTGCTGACGATCATCGGCGGCGTGTTTATGATCGAAGCGTTGTCCGTGATGATTCAGGTCGCGTCGTTCAAGCTGACGAAGAAGCGCGTGTTCAAGATGTCGCCGCTGCATCATCACTTTGAATTGTCAGGCTGGAAAGAATCGAAGATCGTCTTTCGCTTTTTGATCGCGGCGTTGTTGTTTGCGCTACTGGCGCTTTCGACTTTGAAATTGCGGTAATGGAACTCGCAGGCAAAAAAACTCTCGTCGTCGGCTTAGGCAAAAGCGGCATCGCAGCCGCCGAGTTCTTGCACGCGCGCGGCGCACAAGTCACGGCCAACGATGCGCAACCTGAAGAGAACATCGCCGTCGCCGCCGAGTTGAAAGGGAAGGGCATTGAACTGGTCGCGGGTTCGCATCCGACATCGCTCTTTGAAAACGCAGATTTGATCGTCGCCAGTCCCGGCGTGCCGCTTGCGCTGGAGCCGTTTCAGCAAGCCAAAGCCGCAGGCGTGCCGATCATCAGTGAAATCGAATTGGCCACGCGCTTCCTGCGCGGACGCTTGGTCGGCATCACCGGCACGAACGGCAAGACGACGACAACGACGTTGATTGGTGCAGTGCTGAAGCAAGCAGGTTTGCCGACACAAGTGGGCGGCAACATCGGCACACCCCTGATTTCATTGGTCGAAACGTCACGCGAGGACGGCTTCACGGTAATCGAACTGAGCAGCTTTCAACTCGAAGCCGTCGAGTCGTTGCATTTGTTCGCTGCTGTGTTGCTCAACATCACGCCGGATCATTTGGATCGCTACGACTCGATGGACGCTTACGCTGCCGCCAAAGCCAACATCTTTCGCAACCAAACGCCGGAAGATTTGGCCGTGCTGAACGCCGATGACGCGCGCGTGGCGGAAATGCAGACGAACGCGCACAAAAGGTTTTTTAGCTGCAAGCGTGAATTGGACGAAGGCATTTTTCTGCGCGGCGAGGATGTGATCGCGCGTGCGAACGGCGTAGAGCGGACATTGATTTCACGCAATGAAATCGGCATTCGCGGCGCACACAACCTGGAAAACGTGATGGCGACGTTGGCCGTCGGGTTGGCTTGTGGAGCCGCGCCGGATGCGATGCGCGCGACGATTCATGAATTCAAAGGCGTCGAGCATCGCTTGGAATTCGTGGCGGAAATCAACGGCGTGCAGTTTTACAACGACTCGAAAGCGACGAACGTGGATTCGACGATCAAGGCGCTCGAAGCCTTTGACAAAAGCGTGATCGTAATTTTGGGCGGCAAGGACAAAGGCGGTGATTACGCGCCGCTCGTGCCGCTCATCCAAGCGCGCTGCGAACACGTCATTTTAATTGGAGCCGCTGCCGACAAAATCGCGGCGGCGCTTGAAAACACGAAGCCGCTGCATCGTGCGACGACAATGCCCGATGCGGTCAAGCTCGGCAGCGAATTGGCGCAGTCGGGCGACATCGTGCTACTCGCTCCCGCGTGCGCGAGCTTCGACATGTTCGATAACTACGAGCATCGCGGCCGAGTTTTTAAGGAAGCTGTACACGCAATTCGATAGACACGTTATGGCAAAAGCAACCACCACCAACAAAGTCTTCGAGGCGATAGAAGAAACGCAATGGGACATGCTGCTGGCATGTTCGGCGGTCGGCTTGGCGTTGTTCGGCCTCGTGATGGTTTACAGCGCGTCGGGCGCAGTACCGACCGACAAATTTGGCGGCTCGTTTTACTTTGTGCTTCGTCAAATCGCGTGGGCGGTGGCGGGCATCATTGCGATGCTGATTTTGATGCGCATTGATTATCAACGCTATGCGTCGCCGATGTTGATTTTGTTGTTGCTGACGGTGAGTGTCGTGTTGTTGCTCGCCGTATTTTTCTTCCCGGCGCGCAACGGCGCGCATCGTTGGATCACGTTTGGCGCGTTCTCGGCGCAACCGTCGGAATTGGCCAAACTCGCATTCATCGCGTTTCTGGCCTATTTCCTTGCGCGACGAAATGAAGATGATGAGCAGCGCAGTTTTCAGACGACGTTTTTGCCTGCCGGAATTGTGGCAGGACTTCTGATGGCTTTGATTGTGAAAGAGCCTGATCTCGGTACAGCCTTGATGATTGGCATTATCTTTGTGGTGATGATGTGGATTGGGCGTGTGCCGACGTGGCATTTGTTGTTATTGGCGTTGCCTGTGATCCCGATTGGTTGGTATTTGGTTTGGCACGTTGGCTTTCGCCAAAAACGTCTGTTGGCCTTTTTGAATCCTGAAGCTGATCCGCAAGGCGCGGGCTATCAAATTTTACAATCGCTCTACGCCGTTGGTTCTGGTGGTGTATCAGGTGTGGGATTGGGCAGCGGCAAGCAGAAGCTCGGTTATTTGCCGGAAGCGCGCACCGACTTCATCTTCGCTGTGATTGGCGAAGAGCTTGGTTTTGTTGGTTCCGCGTTGGTTGTGCTGGTGTTCGGTGTGTTGCTGTGGCGTTGCCTGAAAGCGAGTTTTCGCGCGCCCGATCAATTCGGACAACTGCTCGGCATTGGGTTGACGACGATGTTAATTGCGCAGGCGTTTTTCAATATCAGCGTGGTGCTGAGCCTTGTGCCGACGAAAGGCATTCCGTTGCCGTTCGTGAGCGCAGGCGGTTCGTCATTGCTCTTTGCTCTAGCAGCAGTCGGCATACTGCTCAATATCTCGGAGCAAGCGAGGCGGGAATGACTAAGAGCAGTATACGCTCCGTGATTATTGCGGGTGGCGGCACAGGCGGCCACATTTATCCAGGCATTGCGATTGCGCAGGAATGCAAACGGCGCAACCCGAATTGCGAGATTGTTTTTGTTGGCACGGCGCGCGGATTAGAAACCAAAATCGTCCCGCGCGAAGGCTTCAAGCTGGAGCTAATTGAAATTGCCGCTTTGAAAGGCGTCAGCATTGCAAAGCGCATCAAGTCGCTGTTGATGCTGCCCAAAAGTTTTTTGGTCGTTCGTTCTTTGATTCAGAAATACAAGCCTGACGTCGTGATTGGCGTCGGCGGTTACGCTTCGGGGCCGATGTTGTTGATCGCTTCATTGATGGGCGTGCCGACGATGGTCGCAGAACAAAACGCTTTGCCCGGCTTTACGAATCGCGTGTTGGCGCGGTTTGTCAAAGCCGCTGCCGTGTCGTTTGCCGAAGCGAAATCGTTTTTTCGTGGCAAAGCGGAAATCACGGGCAATCCCGTGCGCGCAGAATTTTTCAGCGTGCCTGCACGGACGCCGGGCACTGTCACGAACATCTTGATTACGGGCGGCAGCCAGGGCGCGCGGGCTGTAAACGAAGCGTTCGTTGCCGCGTTGCCGTTACTTGAAGCACACAAAGATAAGCTCGCAATCGTGCATCAAACGGGCGAGTTGGATTTTGAAAAGGTCAAAGCGGCCTATGCGCAATCTTCGTTGCGCGCCGAAGTGAAGCCGTTTATTGAAAAGATCGTTGACGAGTTTGCCAAAGCCGATTTGGTGATCTCGCGCGCAGGCGCAACGACGGTGGCCGAGTTGGCAGCAGCAGGGCGTCCCGCAATGATGGTTCCGCTTCCCTGGGCCGCGGACGATCATCAGCGCAAAAACGCCGAAGCCGTCGAACGCGCAGGCGCAGGCCGGATGATTTTGCAATCCGAACTGAGCGGCGAACGATTGGCGAACGAATTGTTAGCTTTGATAAATGACCCGCAAACATTGGCCGCGATGAGTGCCGCGAGCAAAACGCTCGCACATCCAGACGCGGCGGCGCGAGTCGTAAGTATGGCAGAGAGTATCATAAAAAAATGAGCCACGGAGAACACGGAGCGCACAGAGATAAAACAAC
>CAZWAK010000025.1:0-41434 GCA_964631865.1 uncultured Heliobacteriaceae bacterium
GCCGCGTTTCACCGAAAAAGCCGACGCAGCGCCTGCATCTGAATCGCTTCACTACGAACTGATGCGGGCGACGAAAGAAATCACCGATGGAAAATACTGAAGGAAGCTATCGCAAGAAGGGGTAAAAATGAAGGAACAAATAGAGTCTCTTAAAAAACAAATTGAAGAATACTTACAGTCCCCCATTAGTGACGAAGTAGCGCACCAACTTAATTGCCACAAAAACGATATTAACAGAATACTAGATGAGCTAAGCCAAAGTACGTTTACTGCGGCTTTCATTGGGAAGATAGGAGTAGGCAAGACATCTGCAATTTGTAAAGCTGCCAGCCTGCAGTACGGAGAGGCCAATAATGGAGTAGTCGATATTTTAAAAACGGGAGCAGGCAGAACAACAGTTTGCGAAGTTAGAATAGAGTATGCGCCTGAAGTCTCAATCAAGATAGAGACTCTTCCACACGACGAGGTTAAGCAATTTGTGCGCAATTTCGCTGATTTTGTGTGGAATAAATCAAATAAAAATATATCAGATGAAGAAGAGGGCGGTAATTTACTTAGCGAGGAATTAACGCGCTGCATTAGAAATATGCTTGGCCTTACTATTGAGAAAAAAAAGCAAGAGGATGGGAAATGGAAGTCATTTGATAAGGCTATTGAATTTTCTAAAGATTGTGAATCTATAGACCAAGTAAATGATTTAATGTATGAGTGCCTTGCGCTAGACACACGGACAGAGACCGAGCTTTACCCTAATCCATCGGAGTCTAAAAACTGGCAGGCTTGGCTGAAAGATAATTTCGCAAAAATAAATGACGGGAAAAATAAATATGTCTCAATCCCTTCGCAAATCACGATATACGGACCATTCCCCTTAGAGAGAAATGGTTATAAGTGGAACGTCATAGATACAAAAGGAATAGATTCATTTATTCATAGAGAGGACATACGCAAAATTTTAGACACAGAAGAGATTTTCCCTATAATCTGCTCGTCGTTCGTTGATGCACCAGATGCAGATTGCCGCGCAATCTATGACTTAGGGGTAAAACTTAATTTGGGAGGGCGGGTTGAGCGAGATGTTATCTTACTAATTCTTGACAAAGATGAATCCGACAAGGTTGCTGACATTGACGAAGATGTAACAGACTCAAAAGACAAAAAAAGCTTAGGGCGAAGTATTCGAGAGGAACAAGTTGTTACAAGTATATCTCACGCCTACAAAATACACCCCAACGTATTAATATTTGATAGCAAAAATGACTCCGAGTCAGATATATGGCAAGCACTTGAAGATAGGAAAAATGCCTATTTCAATGACAAATCGTATGTACTTAAGAGATTAGTATCCGCCTCCCAAGAGTTACTATCTACAGAATTTGAAAAGGTGAGTGCTTTTCAGGGGGATATTGCGGCACTGAAATCTGAGTGGCGCAAAAGCGCAGACTCAAAATCTCCTAACTGGGATAACCTTGGGGAAGATATAAAGGATGAGTTTAATAAGAGCCATCATAGAACATTGGCCGCAAGTATTGACCGTAAAGGTGATTTTTATAATCTCAATGTTTATGAAGCTATCAATCAATATGCAAGATCGAAGGCTGTTTTATTTTGCAAGAATGAAATTGATGAGCTAAAGGCTCGGCTGTCCTCATTGCGTGAGAAACACTCTGAATTTGCAAATCAAATAAGCTCACAAGAACACGATTTTGCTAATCAGTTTAATGATTTTGCAAGTCAGGTAGGACAGGTTTCAAAAGAGTATTGGATAAAACAAGTCCAAACCTGCTTCTCTATATGGACTGAAATGATGAATGAATGGGGCCGCGGCGCTGGATATAAAGAGCGAGTGATTCAGCATTGGACTAACTGGCTAACCTCAGAAGGATCAAGAAATATTCACGAATCCCTGTTACGCGAAATTGCCTGCGCGTGGGGCAGGGTATTAGCCGACAAACAAGACTAACTCAAACGTTACTTCCCCCGAAACGGATACCCAAACTGCGCCACAAAGCCTTTCGGATAATTCGGCATATTCACGCCATACTCTTGTGGGAACTTATCGCCCGGCAAATAAAACGTCCCAAACATTCGATCAATAAACGAAAAGAACACGGCGTAGTTTTTGTTGTAGGCTGCCGGATCGGACGTGTGATGCCAGTGGTGAAATTGCGGCGTGGAAATGATGTACTTCAGCCAGCCAAACTTCCAATTCACATTCGCGTGAATAAATACGGCGTGAAACGAAATCACGACGATGTAGACGGCAAACGCGGCGGGCGTGATGCCCAGCAGATAGACGGGAATGAACGACACGGCGCGCGTGACGAACATGTCTATGAAATGCGTGCGCGAACCGGCTAACCAATCCATTGCGACGGTGGAATGATGGATCGAATGGAACAGCCACAGCCGTTCGACTTCGTGAAACAGACGGTGCGACCAGTATTGAAAGACATCACTGCAAAAGAGCGCGAGGACGAATTGCACAAGGATCGGCAAGGCCTGGACTTTGGTCTGAAAATCTTTGAGGCCGAGATTGCCGAATAGCAGCGTCGCGGGGGCTTGCGCGATGATGCCGAAGACTTGCACGAACAAATGGCTGATGACGAAGTAGGTAAAATCTGTTTTCCATTCGCCGTGCAATGTGTATTGCTGCACTTTTTGCGGGAACAAGGCTTCTATCGGAATGAAGATCACGGCGAGTAAGACCAAATCCAGCACGAGCCAATCCAGGCCAATCGGGAACGGCGATTCATGCACTGCGCCCGCTTCGACGTTCCAGCCGCCGAGCATAATCGCCGCGCCGGAAAACAAGAGGCCCGTCACGGCCAATCGCTTTTGCCGATTGAGCAGGAAGCTGATCAAGCCGAGAATGAACGACGCAATCAGAATGACCATCAGAATGACGCGCAGAATTTCGACCGGGTAGGCTTTGCGCAGGTCAGGTGTCGTCAGGTACGAAGGAAACTTGAAACACAGCACGGCGATGAATGAGAGGACGCCGAAGAACACGGACAGATAGCCGCTGATCCAGCCTTGACCAAATGTTTTGGCAAAATCTTCTTTGACGGGCATGAGGTTCTCCTGAAAAAGAGTAGCGCAACCTGCTTTAGTCCTTTGGGGGTTGCGTGGTTTCTGACAAGTGATTGGAAGCAACGCAACCTCGGCAGCATTAGTTTCTACACAAGTCTGTTGCCTTTAGCTCCAGAGGAGCGGAATCTTTATAGAATCGCCCGTAAAAACAGCCTCTAGCTCCAGCGGAGCGGCATCTGCACCAGACCAATGCCGCTCCGCTGGAGCTAGAGAGCAACGCTCGCCCCCCTATAAATATTGTACTCCTACGGAGCAGGGGAAACTTGTGTAGAAACGGATGCTCGGCAGTTTGCGCTACCGTTGCCAAGATAGTCGTTCTTTGCGTTATTGCCAATCCCCTGCCATTCGATTTATTGTAGCGACCGCAATTCCTATCAAACTATCTGGAGGGAACCATGAACCGACGAGATTTTATGGCCACCGGTCTCACCGCGACCGCTGCCACGACGCTGACTGACATCAATTTGAGCGCGGCTACGACTGCGCCCAAACACAATTTCAAGCTCAACTACGCGCCACATTTCGGGATGTTCAAGCATCACACGGGCGACGACCTCGTCGCCCAATTGAAATTCTTCAAAGAGCAGGGCTTCAATGGCCTCGAAGACAACGGCGCACCGACGCGCCCACCCGCCGAACAGGAACTGATCGGGCGCACGCTCGCCGATCTGAAAATGACGATGGGCGTGTTTGTGGCGACGAAAGACTTTGCCAATCCGACCTTTGCCGTCACGACGTGGAAGCCGGAGATGCGCGAGCCGATTCTGAAAGAAATCCGCGAAGCCGTCGAAATCGCCAAACGCATGAACGCCAAGTGGTGTACGGTCGTGCCGGGCTGTCACGACGAACGATTGGATTGGGATTATCAAACCGCGAGCGTGATTGATATGTTTCGTCGCTGTGCGGACATCTGTGAGAAAGCCGGACTCGTGATGGTGATGGAACCGCTGAACACGCGGCGCGATCATCCGAAGCTGTTTCTGACGCGGATTTCGCAAGGCTACATGATTTGTCGCGCGTGCAATTCGCCTTCGGTGAAGATTCTCTACGATATGTACCATCAGCAAATCACTGAAGGAAACATCATCCCGAACATTGATCTGGCGTGGGATGAAGTTGCGTATTTCCAGGTTGGCGACAACCCTGGTCGCAAAGAGCCGACGACAGGCGAAATGAACTATCGCAACATCTTCAAGCACATTCACAGCAAAGGCTTCAAAGGCGTGGTCGGGATGGAACACGGCGTCAAAGATGCACGCACGAAAGAAGGCGAAATGGCGTGCATTGAAGCGTATGCGTGGAGCGATAACTTCTAATCATTTTCCATTCTTCATTTTTCATTCTTCATTTTTCATTGTTTTCGCGGGGCGTAACGCGAGTGGCTTTACCTCGACAAACAAGGAAGAATGAAGAGTGAAGAAGGAAGAATGCACAGCAGTGAAAGTCTAAATTTCCCATGAAAAGCAAATCCTTTTTACTCACCCTGGGTTTTGGGCTGTTGGTCGCAGCGTGCGATTCACAGCCTGACACCGCGAAACCTGCAATGAACGACACCAAACCTGCTGCCACTGCCGCCAAGTACAAATTGATGACGCTGAATCCCGGTCACTTTCATGCTGCGCTGGTGCAGAAATCCATGAACGATCTGGTGTCGCCGACGGTTAATGTTTATGCGCCGGATGGCTTCGATCTAAACGAACATTTGAAGCGCATCGAAAGCTACAACACACGCGCCAGCAATCCGACGAGGTGGGAGACGAAAGTCTACAAAGGCAACGACGCGCTCGAAAAAATGCTGAGCGAAAAGCCCGGCAACGTCGTCGTGCTCGCGGGCAACAACCAACGCAAAATCGAATACATCAAGAAAAGCGTAGACGCGGGTTTGCACGTGCTGTCCGACAAACCGATGGCGATTGACGAAGCGGGGTACGAAACCCTGAAAGCGGCGTTCGATGCGGCGAAGGCGAAGAACGTGTTGCTCTACGACATCATGACCGAGCGGTACGAAATCACGACGATGCTGCAAAAAGAATTGGCGAATGCGACAGCGCTGTTTGGCGAGTTGCAGAAAGGCACGCCGACCGATCCATCGGTTACGAAGATCAGCGTGCATCACTTGTACAAAATCGTGTCGGACAAACCGCTCGTGCGCCCGGCATGGTTCTATGACACGGCGCAGCAAGGCGAGGGCATTGTGGACGTGACGACGCATTTGGTGGATTTGATTTTCTGGGAATGCTTCCCCGATCAACCGATGGCGTTGACCGATGTAGAATTGCTCGATGCGCGACGCTGGGCGACAACGGTCAGCAAAGAGCAATTTGCGAAATCCACGAATACGCCCGAATTTCCTGAGTATTTGAAATCCAAGCTCGATGCGAAGGGCAATTTGCCATTGTTCTCCAACGGCGAATTCACCTTCAAAACGAAAGGCGTGCATTCCAAAGTGTCGGTCGAGTGGAATTACGAAGCGCCCGCCGGCACGGGCGATACGCATTTTTCCGTGATGAAAGGCACGAAGGCGATTGCGACCATCAAGCAAGGCAAGGAAGAAAATTTCAAGCCTGAATTGTACGTCACGCCCACGAATGCAAAGGACAAAGCAGCGGTCGGCGAAGAGTTAAAGAAGACGATTGACGCCTTGCAAAGCAAATTCGCGGGCATCGCCTTGAAGGACACGAAAGACGGTTGGCAAGTGACGATCCCTGAAAAATTCCGCGACGGTCACGAAGCGCATTTTTCGATGGTTGCCAGCAAATACTTCAAGTTTTTGGAAGCGGGCAAACTCCCCGATTGGGAAACGCCGAATATGCTGGCGAAGTATTACGTCACGACGCAGGCGTTGAAGATGGCGATGAAACAAGGCAAGTAATTTGGGTTCAATCTCGAAGTTGGAGTCAAGCATGATCTCTTGTGAATTGGAATTTGAGGCGCGCGCCCAATTAGGCGAAGGGCCGTGCTGGGATGCGCGCAAGGGCTTGTTGTATTGGGTAGACATTGAGCGGTTTGAATTGCACATCTACAACCCGGCGAGCAAGACCGACCGCGCGATCAACGTGGGGCAGCATATCGGCGCGGCGGTCGTGCGCCAATCCGGCGGCCTGCTTGTGGCGTTGCGCGAAGGCTTCTTTCATCTCGATCCGACGACCGAGCAACTCACGCACATCGTTGACCCCGAACCCGAATGCCCGGAGAACCGCTTCAATGACGGCAAATGCGATCCGGCGGGACGCTTTTGGGCGGGCACAATGCACCTGCCGGAAACCGAAATGAATTGCGGGCATCTGTATTGCCTCGACACCGATTTGCGCGTGCGCCGCCGCGTGGATGACGTTTCGATCTCGAACGGCCTGGCGTGGAGCGCGGACGAACGGACGATGTACTTTGTGGATTCGCCGACGCGCCAATGCGTGGCGTTCGATTACGACAAAGCAACGGGCGGCATTACGAACCGCCGCGTCGTGGTCGAAATCCCCGAAGGCGCAGGCTGGCCGGACGGGATGACGATTGATGCCGAAGGGATGCTGTGGATTGCGTTGTGGGATGGCTGGCGTGTAGCGCGCTACAATCCGCAGAGCGGGGAACTGCTCGATGAAATTCAAGTGCCCGTCGCGCGCCCGACCTCTGCCGTCTTCGGGGGGGAGAATTTGGATACACTGTACATTACGTCGGCCAGCACACGTCTTTCTGCCGAGGACTTAGCCGAGCAACCGCTCGCGGGCGGTCTCTTCAAAACCAAACCCGGCGTATGTGGCACACCAACACTTGAGTTTTTAGGGTAAGAGAACGATTGCTACCTTCTTTACATTTCCCATTTTCCAGTTGCCATCAGTCATTTTTCATTTTGTTTGTTCTCGCAATTAGCAATGACAACTGAGAGCTAACAACTGGAAAATGGGAAATGTAACATTCAATCCTGCTCAGCCTGTCATCACACAAACCCATCTCAAAAAAATGCAGCACCTCCTTGACAGACCCCTATGTAGTAAACTATAAATGTCGCATTCTGGATAATCAGGAGGAACCCCATGGGCAAGAATTATGTATCGTTTTCGGTGGCGGTGATCTTGCAGGCGCTGGCGAACGGCTATCAATACGGCTTCGACATTATGGACGTGACGGGCTTGCCGAGCGGCACGGTTTATCCGGCGCTCCGGCGCTTGGAACTCGCGTTACTCGTGCGCTCCAAATGGGAGAAGCACGCCATCGCACAGGAAGAACAACGACCACCACGCAAATACTATGAATTGACGAAAGCGGGACACGAAGCGTTGGCCGAAGCGGTCAAACGCTATCGCGTCCTGGAACAACCGCTGATCGCCAGCGAAGTGGAACCCAAACCGAGTCGAAGCTGACGCATTTTCCATTTTCCGTTTGTCATTTCTCATTTGTCATTGGTTGTGTTCGAGACGAATCAATGACAAATGAAAAATCGAAAATGACAAATGACAAATGAAAAGAACCAAGCCCTATGCTGAAACTACTGCACCGTAAATTCAGCAAGCCGTATTTCTGGCTCATTGCAGCCGTCGGTGTCCTGGTGCCGAAACGACTACGGGCGGCGTGGAAGCAGGAGTGGGAGGCGGAGTTGCACCATCACGAAGCACGGCGCACGCGCTGGCGACAATGGGACTGGCACAGTTGGTTCGACTTGCTGCGCCGCAGCTCTGGCGCATTCAAGGACGCATTGGTTTTACAACCACAACGATGGGAGGACGATATGATCCAAGACTTACGATTCGGCCTGCGCATGCTGCTTAAAAAGCCCGGATTTACTGCGGCTGCCTTACTTGCGCTGGCGCTGGGCATCGGCGCAAACACTGCGATTTTCAGCGTCATCAACGGCGTATTTTTGAATCCGCTTGCCTATCACGAACCCGAACGATTGATGATGATTTGGGAGAAGTTGACGCGCGCGGATCAGGTCGAACTTTCCCCCCAGGATTATCTGGAATACGAGCGCCGCAATCAGGTGTTTGCAGCCATCGGCGCAGCGGAAGGTGCGAACTTCAACCTAACCGGCGGCAGCGAGCCGGTGCATGTGGATGGGCAAGCGGCGACAGCGAGCCTGTTTTCCTTGCTCGGTGTCGGCCCTATGCTCGGACGAACATTCACGAAAGAAGAAGATGATGCTGCCGCGCCGGTCGTCGTGCTGAGTCATCGTCTGTGGCAAAGCCATTTTGGCGGTGCAGCAACGATCCTGAATCAAACGATTCGGCTCAACGACAAAAGCTACACGGTGATTGGCGTGATGCCGTCGGCGTTTCACTATCCGCCGCCCGTGCGGCAAACGCCGATTCCCAGCGATTTGTGGGTGCCGCGTTCGCTGGCGACGGAGACAAACCTTCACGGCCACAATCTGACAACCATCGCACGGCTCAAACCTGATGTGACCTATGAACAAGCCAGGGCCGCATTGGAATTGTCGCTGCAACAACGGCAGCAATCTGATCTGAAAGAACACGCCGGTATTTCTGTCAACCCGATTCCCCTGCCAGCACAGGTCGGACGGCAAATCAAACTCGCTGTACAAGTCTTGTCAGCCGCCGTGCTGTTCGTGCTGCTGATCGCGTGCGCGAACGTCGCCAATTTGTTGCTGTCGTTTGCGGCGGCGCGGCAGAAAGAATTCGCGTTGCGCGCGGCATTGGGCGCAGGCCGTTTGCGCATCGTGCGACAATTGCTGACCGAAAGTGTTTTGCTCGCGTTGTGCGGCGGCGGTTTGGGTTTGTTGCTGGCGTATTGGATGCTCAAAGCCTTTCGCGTTTTTGGCGCGGGACAGCTTCCGCGTTTGGAGCAAATCACGCTGGACAATCGTGTGCTGCTGTTCTCCGCAGCCCTGTCGTTATTGACTGGAATCGTGTTCGGTCTCGCTCCCGCGTGGCAGGCGGCGCGCACGGATTTGAACCAAACCCTGAAAGAAGGCGGACGGCAGGCGAGCGGCAGCAGTTCGCATCGCCTGCGCAATCTGCTGATCGTCGCGGAGGTCGCACTGTCATTGATTTTGCTGGTCGGCGCAGGGCTACTCGTCAAAAGTTTCTGGCGCTTGCAACAAGTTGCGCCGGGCTTCAATCCCGACCAGTTGTTGACGTTTGAAATTCAATTGCCCTATCCGAAATACGAGGACAGCGGGCTACGTGCAACGTTGGCACAAAACGCGATGGAACGCATCGCCGCGTTGCCCGGCGTGCAAGCCGCCGCCTTCATCAGCCATCCGCCGTTTGGCAGCGGGCTGGGACTCGACAGTTTCCGCATTGAAGGGAAACCCGAAGCCACGAGCATCAACGATGCCACCTTGGCCGGGCGACGTGTCATCACGCCGGATTACTTTCGCACAATGGAGATTCCGCTGCGCGAAGGCCGCGTGTTCACGAACGCCGATGGCGCAAACGCGCCGCGCGTGGCGATCATCAGCCAGACCTTCGCTACGAAATATTTGCCCAACGAAAACCCGCTCGGTCGCCGCCTTCGGCAGCGTGATGAGTGGTACACGATTGTTGGCGTCGTCGGCGAAATCAAGCATACCGGACTCGATGCTGAACTGACGCCGCATGTCTACATTCCCTTTGCGCAAGCCGGTCAATTCCGCACGCGCATTGTCCTTCGCACACACAACGATCCGCTCAGTTATGTCGCCGCCGTGCGCCAGCAGATGCAAGCCGTTGATCGTGACCTGCCGATTTACGAAGTCTTCACGATGAATGAACTGATTGCGAAATCGGTCGCGTCGCGCCGCTTCAATCTGCTGTTGCTCGGCGTATTCGCAGGCGTTGCCTTGTTGCTCGCAGCCGTCGGGATTTACGGCGTGATGTCATACGCAACCGCACAGCGCACCAATGAAATCGGCATTCGGATGGCGCTCGGCGCGAGTCGCGGCGCGGTGTATCAACTCATTCTCGGACAAGGCATGCGCGTGGTGGCGATTGGATTGTTGACCGGTTTGCTCGGCGCATTCGCGCTGACGCGCTGGATAGAAACGTTGTTGTTTGAAGTCCGCGCGACCGATCCGCTGACTTATGTTGTGATCGCGTCTTTATTGGCGGGCGTCGCGTTGTTCGCCTGTTTCGTTCCGGCGCGACGCGCCACGAAAACCGATCCGATGATTGCCTTGCGCTACGAATGATTGCGGATTGGGGATTGCGGAATGAAGAACGGAAAGATTCATTTTTGGTTGATTCGCTTCATTGGCCTGATTGTCCCGCAACGCTTGCGCGCCGATTGGCGGCAGGAATGGGAAGCCGAACTGCGCCACCGCGAAGCGATGCTGACCGAGTGGGACAAGCTGAATTGGAAAAACAAGCTAGATTTGTGGCGCAGAAGCATTGGCGCATTGTGGGATGCGCTGTTGCTGCAACCACGCAGATGGGAGGACGAAATGATACAAGACTTGCGCTTGGGCTTGCGAATGCTTATCAAGCATCCCGGCTTTACCATCATTGCCGTACTGACTTTAGCAATAGGCATTGGGGCGAACATCACGATTTTCAGTGTGGTCAATGCGGTGCTGCTGCGTCCGCTGCCTTACCCGAATGCGGAGCAACTGGTCTTTCTCTGGTCAGAGTCACCACAACGCAACATCAAAGAGCGATCCTCCGCTTACGCCAATGTGGCCGACTGGCGCAGTCAGAGCCAGGCGTTTGCCGACATTGCGATCTTTGATCCGACGGTGGTGACGTTGACTGGCGCGGCGGAACCGGAGCCGGTGGTGAGCGTGGGCGTTTCGGCGAATCTGTTCTCGGTGCTGGGCGTAGCGCCTCTGCGGGGTCGTACCTTCACAACAGCCGATGAGCAACAGCGCGTCGTGGTCTTAAGTTATGGCCTGTGGCAACGGCGTTTTGGTGCTTCGCCCGCCATCGTGGGGCAGACAGTGGAAATTGACGGAGAGCGTGCGCAGGTGGTTGGCGTGATGCCGGAGCGTTTTCAATTTCCCGATCAAGCCGCGCAGGTTTGGCGACCGACGCTGGCGGGAGAGGCAGAAAAGACAAAGCGCGATAGAGGATTCTGGCGTGTCATCGGACGACTCAAGGCAGGAGTAACGCTCACACAGGCACAAACCGAAATGAATGTGATTGCCGAGCGGCTGGCCCAAGCCTATCCCGACACCAACAAAGACCTGGGCGTGAATATTGTTCCGTTCCAGCTTCAATTCACAGGACGCAATGTGCGGCTGGCGCTGTGGATTTTATTCGGCGCGGTCGTGTTCGTGTTGCTGATCGCGTGTACGAATGTGGCGAATCTGATATTGGCGCGCAGCCTGGCGCGCGAGCGCGAAATGGCAATTCGGATGGCACTCGGTGCGGGTCGAATGCGACTCATTCGGCAATTGCTCACGGAAAGCACGCTGCTCGCTTTACTCGCAGGTGCAGTCGGTCTTTTCATCGCGTGGTTCGGCCTTCCGCTCCTGCTGCACTTTAGCCCGCCGAACGTTGCCAATTTGGACAGCGTGGCGCTTGACGGACAAGTGCTGGCTTTTGCTATCGTCGTTTCTCTCTTGACCGGAACGTTGTTTGGTTTGCTTCCGGCCTGGAAGGTTTCGCATTCTCATCCCGGCGCAGCGTTGAAAGGAGGTCGCAGTACAAGCGGCGGACTCAGTGGCCTGCGCGCCTTGTTGGTCGTGGCGGAATTCAGTCTGGCGGTCTTACTACTTTCCGGCGCGGGCTTGTTGCTGCGTAGCTTTTTGCGCGTGCAAGCCGTTGATCCCGGCTTTGATTCGACCAACGTGCTGATAATCGGACTGTCGCCGATGTCCAATCGCACTGCCGAACAACACCGCGTCTTTTATCAACAAGTGGGCGAACGCATCGCGGCGCTGCCGGGCGTCGAATCTGCTGGTCTTATCAATGACTTTCTAACGTCGGGGAGTTTGGATGCGCTGATTACGACGGAACGCGATGCGGCGAACAGTACGGAACCCGCGCGCGTGCCTTTGAGTGGAGATGGAATCAGCGGCGACTTCTTTCAAACGTTGCGTGTGCCATTGCGCAAAGGGCGTTTCTTCAACGCGCAGGACAATGAAAATGCTCCGCCCGTTGCAATCATCAACGAAACTATGGCACGCCGGTTCTGGCCGAACGAAGAGGCGCTAGGACAACGCTTCAAGCAAGGCGCAGCGCAATCTGCCGCGCCGTGGCTGACTGTTGTCGGCGTCGTCGGTGATCTGCGCCGTCAGAGCCTGGAACGGCAAAGCGTCGCGCAAGTGTTCGTGCCGCACGCACAAAGCCCGTCACGCCGTATGAGCTTGCTGATCCGCACCACGCTCGAACCCACGCAACTCGCCGTCGTCGTGCGCAACGAGATTCGCGCGTTGGACAAAACCGTCCCGCTCACACAGATCGCCACGCTGGAAAGTCAGTTCGCCGCATCCGGCACGCAGCGACGTTTTCAAACGTGGTTGCTGACACTGTTTTCCGCGCTGGCGTTGTTGCTGGCTGCCGTAGGCATCTTCGGTGTCATGCAGCAATCGGTCGCGCAAAGCACGCGCGAAATCGGCGTGCGGATGGCGCTCGGTGCCCAGGCGAGTGATGTGCTGCGACTAATGATTGGACAGGGAATGATACTGGCGCTCGCGGGCGTGGCGTTCGGTCTGTTAGCGTCAGTGGCACTGACGCGCCTGATGAAGAATCTGCTCTTCGGCGTAAGTGCCACCGATCCGGTGACGTTCATTGCCGCCCCGTTGTTACTGATGATGGTCGCATTGCTGGCCTGCTACCTGCCTGCCAGAAAAGCCACACGTATTGATCCGATGGCGGCGCTCAGACACGAATGACTGCATTGCAGATTGCGGATTGCGGAATGAAAAACAAACAACTTCATCTTTGGTTGATTCGCTTCCTTGGTCTGCTTGTCCCTGAGCGGCTGCGTGCCGATTGGCGGCAGGAGTGGGAGGCGGAGCTGCGCTATCGGGAAAGGATGTTGGCGGAGTGGGATAAATTGCATTGGCAAAACAAACTTGATCTGTGGCGGCGCAGCCTCGGCGCGTTGTGGGATGCGTTGCTGCTGCAACCCCGCAGATTGGAGGACGAAATGTTGCAAGATATTCGGTTCGGAATACGAATGCTGCTCAAGCACAAAGGCTTCACGCTTGTTGCCGTGCTGACGCTGGCGCTGGGCATTGGTGCGAACACGGCGATTTTTAGTGTCGTGGACAAATTGCTCGTGCGTTCGTTGCCCGTCAAAGACCCGCAAGCATTGGCGCTGGTGTCGGGGGAAACCGTCAATCCGAAGTTCATGAACAATATCTTTTCGTACCCTGATTATGTGGATTACCGCGACCAGAACGAAGTGTTCAGCGGATTGGCTGCGTTTGCGTGGATTAGTGCGCGGCTGGGTGAAGGCGAAGGTTCAGACAAGTTCAGTCTGGAAGCAGTGTCGGGCAATTTCTTTTCGGTGTTGGGCGTGACGGCGATGCAAGGGCGTGTCATTCAGGACGAAGACAATCGCAATGAAGACGCGCATCCGGGAGCGGTCATCAGCTACAGTTGCTGGCAGCGGCGGTTTGGCGGAAAGCCGAATGTGCTTGACCAAACGCTGATGCTCAATGGATTGAATTATAAAATTATCGGCATTGCGCCTGCCGGGTTTGCCGGGATGCGGTTGGAAGCTTCTATCGAGGCTTGGGTTCCTTTGATGATGCGGCGTCAATTGACAGGCGCGACGACTTCGTTTCGCAAAAGCCAATGGTTGCGTTTGCTGGGGCGACTCAAACCCGGCATCACGTTGTCGCAAGCGCAGGTGAGTTTTGATTTGACTGCGCGGCGCATTTGGGAAGCTAACACTTCTGAAGCCGACCGCAAATTACCCTTCAATGAAAAGCGCATGTTGCTCGAACCGGGTGGGCAAGGGATTTCTTCGTTGCGCCGTTCGATGCCGGAAACATTGACGATGCTGTCAGGCGTGGTCGCGTTGTTGCTCGTGCTGGCTTGCGCGAACGTAGCGAATTTGTTGCTGGCGCGTGCGACGGCGCGAAAAAAAGAAATTGCCATTCGTTTGGCGTTGGGCGCGCATCGCTGGCAGATCGTGCGGCAAATGCTGATCGAAAGTGTGTTGCTCGCGAGTCTTGGCGCAGGCATTGGATTGTTGTTCGCGCCGTGGCTCTACCGCTTGCTGTTTGCGTTTATGCCTTACTTTGATTTGGGACAATCTTCGTTGCAAGACAGTTTGGATGCGCGTGTGCTCGGCTTCACTGCAATGGCGGCGATCCTGTCTGGCATTCTGTTTGGCATCGTTCCCGCGTGGCAAAGCGTGCGAGAGGATTTGGTTCCGGCGCTAAAAGATGGCGAAGGCAATGTGGGACAACGCGAGCGACGCTGGAATGTGCGCAGCAGCCTCGTCATTGCGCAAGTCGCGTTAGCATTGGTGATGTTGATTGGCGCGGGTTTGCTGGTGCGCAGCCTGCAACAATTGTTTGCGATTGACCCCGGCTTTCGCGCCGAGAATTTGTTGATTGTCGGTTGTGATCTGCCGCGCGCGATGACTGCGGCAAGTAATGATGAAGCGAGCAAACGTGCGGCGACGGAACGTGTCAATCAATACTTTGATCAACTCACTGAACAAGTGCAGGCGTTGCCCGGCGTCGAAGCCGTTACCACCGCAATGCTGACGCCGTTCGATGGCAACATCGGAAAAACATCGGTGATGATCGAAGGCTGGCAAACGAAGCCGGACGAAAACCTCGCGCTTGAATACAGCAAAGTCGGGGCTGGCTATCACAATTTGATGAAGATTCCATTGATTGCCGGACGCGGCTTTACCGACCGCGACAATGCCAATGCGCCCGGTGTTGTGATTGTGAATGAAACGTTGGCGCGCACGTATTTTCCGAATCAAAACCCGCTTGGCAAACGAATCAGCTTAGGCAACAACAAACCGTGGTTGGAAATTATCGGAGTCGCGCGCGATTATCGCCTGCACAACCTGATGGAAACGCCCACGCCGCATCTGGATTTACCTGCGTTGCAACAACCGTTCGGTGGATTCGCGCGGCTGCTGATCCGCACCAAAGTTGATCCGCTGACGGTTTATCCTGCGGTGCGCAAAGCGGCATTGACGTTGAATACACAAGTGACTGTCTCACCGCCGACCACATTGGATTATGAAATCGAAGGCTCACTCGCCGCGTCGCGGATGGCTTCGACGTTGACGAGCTTGTTTGGCTTGATCGCATTGCTGCTCGCGGCGATTGGGTTGTACGGCGTGATGTCATACTCCGTCAGCCGCCGCACGCGCGAGATTGGGATTCGGATGGCATTGGGGGCGGAGCGGCGTGCGGTGTTGCAGTTGATCTTGCGACAAGGATTGTGGCTGACGGGCATTGGCCTCGCGTTGGGCTTGTTGGCGGCGCTGTTCCTGACGCGCTTGTTGCAATCGTTGTTGTATGGCGTCGGGGTAACGGATCCGTTAACGTTTGTCGGCGTGGCGTTTTTGCTGGCAGCGGTCGCGTTGCTGGCCTGTTGGATTCCGGCGCGGCGCGCGACAAGGGTTGATCCGATGATTGCGCTGCGACACGAGTGATGCGTAGAATGCGGACGGGCGTTGCGACGTGAGTCGTTTGAAATCCGCAATCCGAATTCCGCAATCCGCAATCAAATGATGGGAGGACGAAATGATGCAAGACCTGCGCTATGGCGTGCGAATGCTTTGGCGAAAGCCCGGTTTGATGCTGGCAGCGGTGCTTTGTCTGGCGTTGGGGACGGGCGCGAATGGGCTGATCTTCTCGCTGGTCAATACGATGTTGCTGCGTCCGGTGGCGGGATTGAGCGCGCCGGAGGAGCTTGGCGTGATGCTGAGCCGCAACGACCAGAATGATTTTGGCCTCACGTCGTATCCCGATTTTCAGGATTATCAAACACGCGCGCAGAGCTTTTCCGGCGTGCTGGCCTATCGCGCGACGATGCTCAACGTAGGCAGGGACGGCTTTACAGAACGGCTGCAAGGTGCGATGGCGTCGAGCAATTATTTTGCGGTGCTCGGTGTTGGAACTGCGATGGGGCGCACGTTTCGTGACGACGAAGCGCAAGGCGTCGTCATCAGTCACGGCTACTGGCAACAACGGTTTGCGTCTGATCCTGCGATCCTCGGCAAAACGATCCACGTCAACGCGCAGCCGTTCACGATCATCGGCGTCGCATCGCCGGAATTTGTCGGGACGGAAACGGGCGAACTGTTTGACTTGTGGATTCCACTCACGGCACAACCACAACTCATGACGGAAGACCGACTGCGCCGCCGCGACAATCATTGGTTGCTGCTGATCGGGCGACGCAAAGCGGAGGCCAGCACGTCACAGGCACAGCAAGAATTGGATTTGCTCGCGGCGCAATTGCGACAGGCGTATCCGTATGAACATCGCGGGATGACGGGACTGCATTTGAGTCCGCACGTCGGCTTGGGGCCGGTGGATTATCCGATAGTCGCGCGCTTTCTCGGCACAGTGTTAGCGGTCGTCGGATTGGTGTTGCTGATTGCCTGCGCGAATGTGGCGAACCTGTTGCTCGTGCGCGCGGCAGCGCGGCGCAAAGAGATTGCCGTGCGATTGGCATTGGGCGCAACGCGGCTGCGCATCGTGCGCCAGTTTTTGACCGAGAGTTTGTTGCTGGCATTGGCGGGCACAGGATTGGGTTTGTTGATTCCCTGGCTCACAAAAGATTGGTTGCTGTCGTTGTTTGCGCCGCTGACGCCGGGCGCGTTGAATTTTCAGCCGGATATGCGCGTCATTACTTTCACTGTTGTGCTCGCGCTCGCCACCGCGTTGTTGTTCGGCCTCGTGCCTGCACTGCAAGCGTCCAAACCCGATGTCGTGCCGGAATTGAAAGACACCGCAATGACGCGCAGTCGGCGGCAAGGGCGATGGAGCGGCGCATTCATCGTCGCGCAAATTGCGATCACAATGACCTTGCTCGTCGGCGCGGGATTGTTGCTGCGCACGATGCAACGCTTCGCCGCGATTGAGCCGGGTTTTGCGACGGACGACGTGCTGGCAATGTCGCTCGATCTGAAATCGCTCAGCTACAACGAAACGAAAGGGCAGCAGCTTTATCAGCAATTGATCGAGCGCGTCACGGTGTTGCCCGGCGTCGAAGCCGCGAGTCTGGCTGCGGTAATGCCGCTCGGTTGGGGATCGCCTGAACAGCCCGTGTTTATTGAGGGATTCGCGCCGCCCGCGCCGGATCGCCCGCTCACGGTAGATCGCAATGTCGTCACGCCCGATTGGTTTCGCACGATGAATATTGCGTTGTTGAGAGGACGCGATTTCACCGCGCAGGACAAAGCTGATACGCCCGGCGCGGTCATCATCAACGAAACGATGGCGCAGCGGTTCTGGCCCAATCAAAATCCGCTCGGTCGTCATTTTGCAATCGGTGACAAACCGCGCCGCACAGTTGAAATCATCGGCGTAGTGCGCAACAGCAAGCATCGCCATTTGGACGAAGCGCCGCAGCCTGTGTTGTATCTGCCGCTGCAACAGCATTACGAAGCCAGCATGATTTTGCACCTGCGCAGCCGTGTCGAACCGCTGAGCCTTGTTGCATCTGTACGACGCGAAGTGCAGCAACTCGATGCGAACCTGCCGCTCTTTGAAATCAAAACGCTGGCCGAGCGTTTGCACGAATCCATTTGGTATCAGCGCGCGATGACCAAGCTGGTCGGGTTGTTCGGCTTGCTGGCGTTGTTGCTCGCGGTGATTGGGCTATACGGCGTGTTGTCGTACACCGTCACGCAACGCACGCGCGAACTCGGCATACGACTCGCGCTCGGCGCACAGGCGCGCGATGTCCACACATTGATCTTGCGGCAAGGAATGCGACTGGTGTTGCTCGGCGTGGCGCTGGGATTGCTCGCGGCAGTTGGCTTGACGCGCGTGCTGGCGAACTTTTTATCGGGTGTGAGCGCAACGGATCCGCTGACGTTTGGGATAGTGGCGCTGACGCTGGCGAGCGTGGCGTGGCTCGCCTGTTACCTCCCCGCGCGACGCGCAACGCGGATTGATCCAATGATTGCGCTGCGACACGAATGATGGCAACTGCAACATAAACCATTCGTGCGCAAATGGTGTCTGCCAAACATTATGCTTGCCAAACATAATTATCCGCTTGGCGGCAGGCGTGGAAATTTGCAGCACGGGTGAAACTTCGGCGGGCGGCCTGTCACTCACTGTTGGTCAGAATGACTGCATCACCAACAGGAGACACTATGCAAACGCTCTTCCAAGACCTGCGTTACAGCGTGCGGACGCTGCTCAAACACAAAGGCTTCACACTCATCGCCGTACTCACGCTCGCGCTCGGCATCGGCGCGAATACGGCGATGTTCAGCGTGCTGAATACCTATTTGTTCCGCGCGCTGCCGTATCCGAATTCAGAACAACTCGTGCGCATCTTTCGCACCTCGCCGCATTCGCAAAGCTGGCCGCATTCGCCGCCGAGTTTGATTGCACAGCGTGAACGAAACACCGTGTTTGAGCGGCTGGCGGTGTACAACGGCATCAGCCCGAATCTGGCCGAAGAAGGCGAAGCGGCGGAGCGGTTGTCGGGCTATGCGGTCACGGCGGATTTCTTTCCGACGTTGGGCGTGCAGGCCGCGTTGGGGCGCGCATTCACGGTGGAAGAAGATCAGCCGGGCAACCATCTGGTCGTTGTGCTGAGCGACCGTTTCTGGCAACGGCGGTTTGCCTCCGACCCGAATATCGTCGGGCGCACGCTGCGGTTGGATGGCGAAAACGTCAAAGTCGTCGGTGTGATGCCGCCGGGCTTCGATCATCCGTTGTTGTGGGGGACGGTGGATGTGTGGCGGCCTTTGGCCTTCACGCCGGAGCAGCGGCAGAACTGGGGCAATAATTATCTGCGGGCGTTTGCGCGGCTGAAACCGGGCGTTTCCTTGGCGCAGGCACAACAGGCGATGACGTTGTTGGGCGCAGAATTGGTGCGGGATCGTCCGCTGAATCACAACGAAAACTTGCGGTTGGAAGTGCTGTCGAAATCTACTTCGGACGACATCGGGCGCAAGGTGATGTGGTTTACGTTTGGGCTGGCAGGCTTCGTGTTGCTGATTGCCTGCGCGAACCTTGCCAACTTACAACTTGTGCGCACGGCCACGCGCGCGCGTGAATTTGCCGTGCGGTCGGCGCTCGGCGCGGGATGGTTTCGCTTGCTGCGACAATCGCTGACGGAAAGCCTTGTCATCTCGTTGCTCGGTGGCGTGTTGAGTTTGGTGTTTGCGGTCGCAGGCGTGCAATTCATCAGCCGCCGATTGTTCAGCGAATTGCCCGGTGCGACGGTGACGCTGGATTGGCGCGTGTTCGGCTTTGCGTTGGTGAGTTCGGTATTGACGGGCTTGTTGTTCGGCGTGGTTCCGGCGTGGCTCGCGTCGCGCACGAATGTCAATCAGGCGCTGAAAGAAAATCTGCGCGGCGGGGCGGGACATTCGCAACATCGCTTGCGGCACGCGCTGATTATTGGCGAAGTGGCGTTTGCGCTGGTGCTGCTCGCGGGCGCGGGGCTGTTTCTGCGCGGGCTGTATCGCTTTGCGCAGATTGATCCGGGCTGGCGCGTGGATGGCTTGCTGACCGCGCAGATCGGCTTGCGCGGCGCGAATTACACCACGCCACCGCAGCGGCTCGCGTTTTTTCAGCGACTGGAAGAACGATTGCGTGTTTTGCCCGGAGTGCAACAAGTCGCGTTGTCCGGTTCCAACGCCGTGTGGGGCTTCAACAGCAGCGGCTCGTTTCGCATCGAAGGCCAGCCGGAACCGCAGCCCGGTCAATGGCCGGAAATTTATTTTGAACCCGTCAGCCTGAATTACTTCGAGACGCTCGGCATTCGTTTGCTTGCCGGGCGGAATTTCAATGCGACCGATACGAGCGACAAACCGCCCGTGCTCATCATCAACGAAACGACAGCGCGGCGGTATTGGCCGAATGAAAACGCGGTCGGCAAACGCATCGGCAGACCGGGCGACAACCCGAACTGGCATGAAGTCGTCGGCGTCGTGAAAGACATCGCGTTTCCGGCCAATCTGGGCGAGCCGTACACGCGCTTTCAAGCCTTTCGTCCGTTAGCGCAAAACACTAACAACAGCGCGACGATTACGATGCGCGGCGCGCTGTCGCCGGAGTCGTTGCTCAATCCGCTCCGTGCCGCTGTTGCCGAACTGGATTCGACGCAGCCCGTGCATCGGTTACGCACCGCGCGCAGTTTGGTGGAGCAGGGCTTGGGCAACATCGCGCTGCTCGGCACATTGCTCGGCGCGTTTGCGGCGCTGGGGTTGGGGCTGGCAGCGATTGGAATTTACGGCGTGATTTCGTACACCGTCGTGCAACGCGCAGGCGAATTCGGCATTCGGCTGGCACTCGGCGCACAACCGAGAGACGTGCTGTGGTTGGTGCTGCGCAAAGGCGGGCAGTTGATTTGCTTGGGCGCGGTGCTGGGCGTGGGCGGCGCGTATGCGGTGGCGCAGTTGTTGACGTCCGCCCTGCCGACGCTGCCAACACGCGATCCGCTCACGATTGCCGTCATCGCCGGGACGCTCATCGTCGTCGCATTGGCGGCGTGTTATCTGCCCGCGCGACGCGCCACGAAGGTTGATCCGCTGGTCGCGTTGCGCAGTGAATAAAGCCCTTGTTCGGCTTCGTGTGGTTTCGTCAAAATTGAAGAGCATGTGCAGTCAAAAGCCAGTAAGATCAAGGCGTTGATTCTTCCTTCTTCATTTTTCCTTCTTCATTCCCGACGAGGTCATTTTTTCCCCTCTCGAACAGAATGAAAAAGGAAGAAGGAAGAATGAAAAATGCACTGAGGGAGGTTTTTTTCCGTGCCTTCCGTTTGTTCCGTTTTCTCTGAAAATTCAACCGCGCTCTTCCAACGCTTTTTGCCCGGCTTCCAACACGGCGAGAATGCGATCCACGTCGTAAACACAGCCTTTCCACGCGCCGCCGCTCGCGTGTTGCAGTGCCGCCCAGAGCCGCGTGTCGTCCGGCAGTTCGGGATCAGCCGCGAGATCAGGGCGACTTGTGCGCCGCGCGAGTTCGGCATCATTCGGCGCGTGATCTTCGTCCACCAAATCAATCGAACCTTCCAGCTTTACAGTGTCAATGATCACACGCACCAAGTCGCCGTCGCGGAGCTTGCCAAGCGGGCCGCCCGCCAACGCTTCGGGGCCGACGTGACCGATGCACGGGCCGCTCGACACGCCGGAAAAACGGGCATCCGTAATCAACGCGACCGAATTCGCGTAAGGCATGTATTTCAGCGCCGACGTGATTTGATAGACCTCTTCCATCCCCGTGCCGAGCGGGCCGCGACAGATCAGACAAATCACTTCGCCCGCTTGGATGCGATCTTCGCCTTGACTTTTGATCGCCGCAATCGTCGCGCGTTCGCTTGTAAACACACGCGCTGGGCCGGTCAAACGATACACGCCGTCATCGCCAATCATCGAACGCGCAATCGCGGTGCTTTTGACGATGGCTCCTTCGGGCGCGAGGTTGCCGTTGATGAATGTGACGGTACTCGACAAACCTTTCGCGCGCGCTTGTTCGGGATTCATAATCACTTCGTCAGGATGAATGCCGTCTTCACCGAGCAATCGTTCGCGCAGGAGGCGACGACGATCCGACGTTTCCCATTCATCCAACATTTTATCGAGCGGTTCGCCGTACGCCGTCAACGCGCTGCCATCGAGCAACCCCAAGCGGCGCAGATGCAACATCACTTCCGGCACACCACCCGCGAGAAACACACGAATCGTCGGATGCGGGCCGTTGGGCAAGGAATCCACTAAGCGCGGCACTTGTTTGTTGGCGGCAATCCATTCTTCGACCGCAGGCGCTTCGAGTCCTGCCGCGTGCGCAATGGCTGGGACGTGCAGCAGCAAATTCGTTGAGCCGCCAAACGCCGAATGCACGGCGATGGCGTTGCGAATGGCGGTTGGCGTGACGATGAATTTGGTCGAGAGGCCGAGCGATTTTTGCTGTAAAAATGCGGTCACGGAACGCTTCGCCGCATCAGTCCAAATCGGTTGCCCCGAAGGCGCGAGCGCGCTGTGCGGCACGGCTAAGCCCAACGCTTCGGCGATGACTTGCGACGTTGCCGCTGTGCCTAAAAACTGACAGCCACCGCCCGGCGAACCACAAGCACGACAACCAAGGTCGGAAGCCTCTTCAAGCGTGATTTGTTGATTGGCAAAGCGTGCGCCGATGGTTTGCACTTTGCCCGCATCTTCGCCGTCGCTGGCGGGCAACGTCACGCCGCCGGGCACAAGCACGGTCGGCAAATCGCGCGTGCCCGCGAGCGCCATCATCATTGCCGGAAGCCCTTTGTCACAGGTCGCCACGCCAATGACGCCTTGTCGCGTCGGCAGCGAGCGAATCAAGCGGCGCAGCACCATTGCCGCGTCGTTGCGATACGGCAAGCTGTCGAACATCCCCGTCGTGCCTTGCGAACGGCCATCGCACGGGTCTGTGCAATAGCCTGCGAACGGAATGCACTCGACGCGGCGCAACTCTTCGGCTGCGGCCTGCATCAACAACCCGACTTCCCAATGCCCGGTGTGATAGCCGAGCGCGAGCGGTTGACCATCGGGCAAACGAATGCCGCCCTGCGTGCTCAAGATCAGCACTTCGGGTTGACCAAGCTTGGCAGGTTCCCAGCCCATCCCGACATCCTGCGTCCAGCCGAAAATGTCGCCGCTCGGACGATCTAACAAATCGGATGCGGTGAGCGGCAAGCTGCCTGCGGGGCCGCATTGTTGGGTGATGACAGAAAAAAGCGATGAATCGGTCGTGCCGAAAAATGAATTGGTCATGAATTTCCTCCGAAAGAGGAGCGCAAGCGGGCCGAGGTTGCGCTCCTTGCTTGAGGTGATTCGTTATGAGAGCCACACAACCTCGGCCCGCTTGCGCTCTTGCTCCCGAACAGAGGTACTGCACCCGCCACAAAACTGCAAGCGCGCAGACAATTTCAAATCTCAAATTTGCAAATCTCAAATCTTCCCAGTCTTGACAAAGGCTATGTAGATATTTATACATATAGTCACCTACAAGATAGGATTAAGTTCACCAGGGAGGACTCCATGGGCAGAAATTATCTTTCGTACACGATGGCCTTGATTTTACAGGCGCTCGACAACGGCTATCGGTATGGCTTTGACGTGATGACGATTACCGGCTTGCCGAGCGGCACGGTGTATCCGGCGTTGCGCCGTTTGGAAGACGCGGGCTATGTCGTGTCGAAGTGGGAAAAGCAAAGCGTCGCGGTGTCGGAACAACGACCCGCGCGCAAGTATTACGAAGTGACCAAAGCGGGTACAAAAGCGTTGGCGGAAGCGCGCGAACGGTTCCGCTTGCTCGCGCAACTCGAATTCCCGCCAAACCTCGATCCGGCGCGGCAACAAGGATGATGAGATTGCGGAGTGCGGAATGAAGAATCGAAGAATTCATTTGTGGTTGATTCGCTGCATTGGCCTGATCGTGCCGCAGCGGTTGCGGGCGGATTGGCGGCAGGAATGGGAAGCGGAATTGCGCTGGCGTGAAGGGCAATTGGTCGAGTGGGACAACCTTGATTGGCACAACAAACTGGTACTGCTCCGTCACAGCGCGGGCGCATTCGTGGATGCGCTGTGGCTGCAACCGAAACGTTGGGAGGACGAAATGATGCAAGACCTGCGTTATGGCGTGCGAATGTTGATAAAACAACCCGGTTTTACGTTGATTGCCGTGTTGACGCTGGCGCTGGGTATCGGCGCGAATACGGCGATCTTCAGTTTGACGAATGCGCTGTTGTTCCGGCCATTGCCCGTGCCGCAGCCTGAGCAAGTCGTAACAGTCAGCCGGGGCGATGGAATGGGGGAGCCACTTTCTTATCCTGACTTCGTGACGCTGCGCGAGCGCAATGGAGCGTTGTCGGGTCTGGCGGCGTCGCATTATACGGAGCTGAGTTTCGGACACGGCAGCCGTAGCGAGGTGGTGCGCGGCGAACTGGTGTCGAGCGATTATTTCGACGTGCTGCGCGTCCAGCCTGTGTTGGGGCGCGGTTTCTTGCCGGAAGAAGAACGCACGCTCGGCACGCAACCTGTCGTGGTGATTAGTTACGGCTTCTGGCAAAGCCGCTTGAATGGCGACCCAAACATCATCGGCCAGACGATTACGCTCAACCGCCAGCAGTACACCGTCATCGGTGTCGCGCCCGCCGGATTCAACGGCATCATGGAAATATTCCCCAGTGGCCTATGGCTGCCTGTGACGATGTTGCCGCAGGTGAGGCCGGCGTTTCAGGCTAGTCTTTCCAACCGCCACGATCAACTGTTTGCCGCCATCGGACGACTCAAATCCGGTGTATCCGTCGTGCAAGCGCAGGCGGCGCTCGAAACGATCAACCGACAACTCGAACAGGCCGCCCCGCCTTCCACCTCACGCCGACGAAACGCGGACGAAGACCGCTCGCTAAAGCTGGAGCATCCGCAGGGAATCGGCCTGCCGCATCTTCAGCGGCGCGCGCAAATCGCCGCCACGCTCCTGTTTGTGGTCGTCAGCATTGTGCTGCTCATCGCCTGCGCGAATGTGGCGAACTTGTTGCTGACGCGCGCCAGCGCACGGCGCAAAGAAATTGCGGTGCGGTTGGCGTTGGGCGCAAGCCGCTTCCGGCTCGTGCGGCAAATGCTGACCGAAAGCCTGCTGCTTGGGTTGCTGGGCGCGGGCGCGGGCTTGTTGCTGGCGGTATGGATCAACCGCGTGCTGATGGCGCTCAAACCGCCCGTGCCGGGAGCCGTGGGCTTTAACCTGGATTTGCGGTTGGATGCGTCAGTATTGGGCTTCACGCTGTTGCTCGCGCTATTGGTGAGCCTGCTGTTTGGCCTAGTGCCTGCGCTGGCCGCGTCGAAGCCGGATGTCGTTCCGGCGTTGAAGGACGAGACGGGCACAGCGAAGCATCGTGGGCGGGGCGGACGCTTCAATTTGCGCAACGCACTGGTTGTTGCACAGCTCGCGGTGTCGTTGGTTTTGCTGATCGCCGCCGGGCTGTTCATCCGCAGTTTGCAGCAGATGCAGAAAGTTGATCCCGGCTTTCAAACCGAAAACCGGCTGGCGCTCTCGTTCAATTTGGAACCGGAAGGCTACAACGAAGCGAAAGGGCGCGAGTTCGCTCGCCAGCTCGTGGAGCGCGTGCGCATGCTGCCCGGCGTGCAGGCGGCCACGATGGCGAATTACCTGCCGTTGGGTTTTATGTTGTTGACCGAAGAGGTCACGATTGACGGACGCGCAACGCCGCCCGAAGCGCGCCATCTGAACATCGCCGCGCAACGCATCGGCCTCGATTATTTCCGCACCCTCGGCACACCGCTCGTGCGCGGACGCGACTTCACGCCGCAGGATTCGGTCAATGCGCCCGCCGTGGTGATTATCAACGAAACGCTGGCGCGGCGCTTCTTTCCAAACGTTGACCCGCTCGGTCAACGCTTGCGCTTCGGTGACACGGCGTCAAATGCTCCACCCTGTGAAATCGTCGGCATCGTGAAAGACACCCTCATCCGCCTGGATGACCAAACCCTGCGCGGGATTACCTATCGCCCGCTGGCGCAGCAGCATTCCCAACGAATGACACTGGTGGTTCACACGGCTGGAAATCCAAACGCCACGTTTGCTGCCGTGCGGCAAGCAGTGCATGCGCTCGACGACAACTTACCCGCACAGGAGGTCAAGACGCTCGACGAATTCATCGCTTTTACTTTCTGGCCGATGCAGATGGGCGCGCGGCTGGTGGGCGCGTTCGGCCTGCTGGGGTTGCTGCTCGCGAGCGTGGGGCTGTACGGCGTGATGTCGTATGCGGTCGCCGCGCGCACACGCGAGATCGGCGTGCGGATGGCGCTCGGCGCAGAACGGCGCGATGTGCTGCGGCTGGTTGTCGGAGAAGGAATGAAGCTGGCGCTCATCGGCGCGTTGCTGGGATTAGGCGGCGCGTTGGCGATGACGCGCTTGCTGAAAACCTTACTGTTTGGCGTAAGCGCCACCGATCCGCTGACGTTCCTTGTCATCGCGGCGTTGCTGACACTGGTGGCGCTGCTGGCCTGCTGGCTTCCGGCACGGCGGGCAACGAAAGTTGATCCGATGACGGCGTTGCGACAGGAATGAATGTGGAATGCGGATTGGGGATTGCGGAATGAAGAACAGAAAACTTCATCTGTGGTTGATTCGCTTCGTCGGTTTGATCGTACCGCGACGATTGCGCGCGGATTGGCGACAGGAGTGGGAGGCGGAACTGCGCTGGCGTGAATGGCAATTGGTCGAGTGGGACAACCTTGATTGGCACAACAAACTGGCACTGCTCCGTCACAGCGCGGGCGCATTCGTGGATGCGCTGTGGCTGCAACCGAAACGTTGGGAGGACGATATGATCCAAGATATTCGCTACGCGGTGCGCATGCTGCGCAAACACAAAGGCTTTTCGGCAGTCATTGTCTTGACGCTGGCGTTGGGCATTGGCGCGAATGTGGCGCTGTTTTCGGTGGTGAATGGCGTGCTGCTCAATCCGCTGCCCTTTCCACAGCCGGAGCAGCTCATCGCGCTCAGCCAGAGCAAACCGAACTTCCCGCGCGGCGCGATTCCGTATCCGAATTTTCGAGACTGGCAGCGCGAGAACCAAACCTTCGCGGCGCTGGCGATTTCGCGCCGCGCGAGTTTCAGTCTGCTCGGCGCGGGCGAACCGGAACAGGTGGACGGGCGCTGGGTGTCGGCCTCGTTCTTTTCCGTGCTGGGCGTCAATCCTGCGCTCGGACGCGACTTTGCGCCGGGCGAAGATGAACGCGGCGCAGGGCCGGTCGTCCTCATCAGTGACCGGTTGTGGCAGCGGAAGTTCGGCGCGTCGGCGTCGGCGCTGGGCCAGAGCCTGACGCTGGATGACAAGAGCTATACGATTGTCGGCGTGCTGCCCGCCAGTTTCAAGCTCTATCGTGATCTGGATGTGTACGTGCCCATCGGCCAATGGAACACGCCTGCTTTGCAAAATCGCAGCGCCGCGTTGGGTTTGTCTGCTCTGGGACGGCTCAAACCCGGCGTCACACTGGCACAGGCGCAGGCGGATATGGACGGCGTGATGCGACGGCTGGCCGAAGCATATCCCGAAAATAACCGGGGGCACGGCGCGGCGTTGCAGCCGCTCAAAGAACAACTGGTGGGCAATGTGCGGCAGACGCTGTGGCTGCTGTTGGGCGCAGTCGGCTTCGTGTTGCTGATTGCTTGCGTGAACGTCAGCAATCTGCTGCTGGCGCGCTCGACGGGCAGGACGCGCGAATTCGCCATCCGTGCCGCGCTCGGCGCAGGCCAGTGGCGATTGTTGCGGCAATCACTCACCGAAAGCCTGCTGCTGGCGTTGGTCGGCGGCGGCTTGGGCTTGTTGCTGGCAAGTTGGTTGACGAGCGCCGCGCTCAGCGTGTTGCCGACCGCATTGCCGCGCGCAGAGGAAATCGCGCTCGACGCTCGCGTGCTGCTGTTCACTGGCGCGATCTCGCTGCTGACGGGTTTGCTGGCGGGACTGGCCCCGGCCTGGAAGACGGCGCGGCGGCAATTGACCGAACTGCTGAAGGAAGGCGGACGCGGCGCCGGTACGGCACCCCATCGAGCGCAAGACATACTGGTTGCGGTGGAGATGGCGTTGGCGCTGGTGCTGCTCATCGGCGCGGGTTTGATGATCCGCAGCCTCAACGCGCTGTGGGGCGTTGATCCGGGCTTTCGCGCGGAGAACGTGTTGACCTTCAGCCTCAATTTTCCGCCTGCGATGCGACAGGCAAAGCCGGAAGCGGCGCTGGCCAATTGGCATGCTTTGAGCGACCGACTGAATGCCGTGCCCGGCGTCCGCGCCGCCTCGTTCTCGGCGGGCGCGGCTGTGTTGCAAAGCTCGGACGACGTGTATTTCTGGCGTGCCGATCAGCCCCGCCCGGCGACGACAAGCGAGATGCAGATGACGGTGGTCTATCGCGTCGAATCTGGCTATTTGACAGCGCTGGGCATCCCGCTCAAGCGTGGCCGCTTTTTCACGCCGCAGGATGACGACCGCGCGCAGCCCGTCGCGGTGATTGACGAGGTCTTCGCGCGCCAGCATTTCCCCAACACCGACCCCATCGGCCAACGCATCAATTTGGGCGATGATCGCGGCGCAATTGAGATTGTCGGCATCGTCGGACACGTCAAGCAATGGAGCATTGCGACGGACGAGCAGCGCTCGTTGCAGGCGCAACTGTACGAACCCCTGCGGCAGACGGTCGCCAATCCCGCGCGCCTCGGCGTGGTCGTGCGCGGCGAAGGCGTGACCGGAGCGGCGCTGTTCGAGTCGCTGCGCCGCGCGATCCAAAGCCAAAACAGCCAGAACGTGGTTTACGGCTTGAAGATGATGAACGAAGTCGTGGCTGATTCGCTGGCCGCGCAACGCTTCTCAATGATGTTGCTCAACGGCTTTGCCGTTGTGGCGCTGCTGTTGGCGAGCATTGGCCTGTACGGCGTGATCGCGTATCTGGTCAGCCAGCGCACGCACGAGATGGGCATCCGCCTCGCACTCGGCGCGCAACGCCGCGATGTGCTGCGGTTGGTGCTGGGGCAAGGCATGCGGATGGCGCTGGGCGGCGTGGCCTTGGGGCTGATCGCGGCGCTGGGCTTGACGCGGCTACTGGACAGGCTGCTGTACGGCGTGAGCGCGACTGATCCGCTGACCTTCGCGGGGATTGCGCTGTTGTTGACGACAGTAGCCTTGCTCGCCTGTTGGCTGCCAGCGCGGCGGGCGACGGAGGTAGATCCGCTGACGGCGCTGCGACACAAATGAGGCGATTGCGGATGGCGGATTGCGGAATGAAGAATCGAAGAGTTTATTTGTGGTTGATTCGCTGCATCGGGCTGATCGTGCCGCGACGGCTGCGTGTGGATTGGCGGCAGGAGTGGGAAGCAGAATTGCAGCATCACGAATCTCTGCTTGCTAAATGGCGGCGACTGGATTGGTCCGACCGTTGGGATTTATTGCGACATAGCGCGGGGGCGCTGCGCGATGCACTGTATTTACAACCAAAACGATGGGAGGACGAAATGATCCAAGATATTCGCTTTGGCGCGCGGATGTTGCGCAAGCACAAATGGTTGACATTGGTTGCGGTGCTGTCGCTCGGCCTGGGGATCGGCACGACAAGCACGATGTATGCGTTGATAGACCAATTGCTGCTGCACGATGTCACGGCGCACGAGCCGGAGCGATTGGTGCAATTCAAAAATCACGGCCCGTGGAGTTCGTATCCCAACTGGCAGGACATTCGCGCCAGCGGCGTGTTTGCGGATTTGGCGGCGAATCCAGGTTGTTACCCGCAGCCGCGTTGGCGTGTGGGAGAGCAAACTTATGCCCTCAATGCGCAATGTGTTTCGGGAAACTACTTTGCTGTGCTTGGTGTGCAGGCGGCACGCGGGCGCGTGTTTACGGCAGACGAAGCGGCAGCCGAAAAGCAGCCGCGCATGGTCGTCATCAGCCATTCGTTTTGGCAACAGCGGCTCGGCGGCGATGCGAATGTGATAGGACACACGCTAACGCTCAATCACACGGCGTACACGATCATCGGCGTGCTGGCGGCGCATCATCGCAATGCTCCTGAAGTCATCGTGCCGCTCAGCACGGATTTGTATCCGCGTTTGTTTGAGCGCGACAGCACGACGATGAGTCTCATGGGGCGACTCGCGCCTAACCGCACGCTTACGCAAACCGAGCAAGCCTTACAAAGCGTCGTGCAGGGCTTGTCACGACAATATCCCGACCAGATGAAACTCAAGCCAGATGCGCTGCCGCAATTGAGGCCAGTGATGGGGTTGATGAAGTTTGATTGGGCGGAAGTCAGTTTCCACACGATGCTGGGTGCGGTTGCATTGCTGGTGCTGCTGATTGCCTGCGCGAATGTTGCGGGCTTGTTGTTGGCGCGTGGCGCGGCGCGGCAACGTGAGATGGCGATTCGGCTGGCAGTTGGGGCTTCACGCTGGCGGCTGATGCGGCAATTGCTGGCGGAAACGATGTTGCTGGCAATGATTGGAACAGCCACAGGCATCGGCATCGCGTGGTTGACTTCGGTCGCCCTGCAACGAGTTTCACTGCAAGGCAAATATTTGCAGTATCGCTTCACGCTGGATTGGCGCTTTGTTGCTGCGGCGCTCTTGCTCGGCGTGCTGGCAACATTGCTCTGCGGCATCGTCCCGGCGTTCGTGTCTTCGCGCGCACGACTTGCCAATACGTTGCGCGTCCATCAAAGCACGACGCCGCGTTTGCGTTTGCGTTCGTTGCTGGTCGTCGCGCAGATTGCGGCTTCGGTTATTTTGTTATTCGGCGCGTTCGTGTTCGTGCGCAACCTGACGCACGTCTTGCGCTTTGATCCGGGCTTTGATGCGGCGCATACGTTGCAATTCGATTTGACGACAACTGATCCGAAAATCTACCCGGTGGCGTTGCGCGAACAAGTTTACCGCGAATTAGAAGTACAACCTAGCGTCGTCGCCGTGTCGTGGGCGTGGTATATGCCGTTCAATTTTTCGTATGGTGAGTACACGGTGCGGCGCGCGGATTCCGCCGAAGTTTTCAAAGTCACCGCGCAAGGCATCGGCCCGGCATACCTGAAAACAATGGGCATTCCGCTGCTCGCCGGGCGCGAATTGAATTGGCAGGATGTGCCGCTCTACAACACAGCGGCCACGCAACCCGCGCTCATCAATCAAACCTTCGCGCAGAAATATTTCCCCGACCGCAACCCGGTCGGCGAACGATTGCTCAGCAGCGGCGACCGTGCCATCGAAATCATCGGCGTGTCAGCGAACACGAGCTTTGCGCGCAGTGTGGGTGAAGCGCCTGCGCCGCTCTTGCAACCGCTTTCGAACTTGCGCCACAGCTTGTTGGTGCGTGTCGCGGATGCGCCTGCGGTCGTTGCGCCGAAGCTGGTCGCCTTGATCGAACGCAAAGTGCCGGGCGCGGCAGTCGGGTATTTCACAGGGATCGAACGGTTGGATTGGGGCATTCGCGCGACGCGCTTGGCAACCATTTCGCTCGGCGTGCTGGCGGCGTTGGGGCTGCTGCTCGCGTTGATCGGACTGTGTGCGATTTCGTTGTACAACGTCACGCGGCGCACCTCGGAAATCGGCATTCGGATGGCATTGGGCGCGGGCAGCGGTGATGTGTTGCGATTAATGTTGCGCGAAAGCTTGCTGCTCGTGGTCGCGGGCGCAGTGCTTGGCATCGCGGGTTCGCTCGTGTTGACGCGCGTGCTGCAAGGCTTTTTGGCTGCTAACATCAACCCGCTCGATCCGCTGGCGTTTGTGGCGATGGTGGTGACGTTGCTTGTGACGGCACTGTGCGCGGTGTATTTCCCGGCACGACGTGCGACGCGCGTTGATCCGATGGTGACGTTACGGCACGAGTGATTACGAATGCGGAGTGCGGAATGCGGAATATCAAACGAATTCATCTCTGGCTAATCATTCTCGTGAGCAAAATCGTACCGCGTCAGTTTCGCTACGACTGGCGGCACGAATGGGAAGCGGAACTGCATCACCACGAATCGGTGCTCGCCAAATGGCGACGCCTGGATTGGCACGACCGCTGGGATTTGCTGCGGCATAGCGCGGGATCGCTGCGCGATGCGCTCTATTTACAACCAAAACGTTTGGAGGAAGACATGGTACAAGACCTTCGCTACGGCATTCGCATGCTGCTCAAACACAAAGGATTCACGCTGGTTGCCGTGCTGTCGCTCGCGCTCGGCATCGGTGCAAACACGGCGTTGTTTTCGCTGGTGGATGCGGTGTTGCTGCGCACATTGCCCGTGCAGGAACCGGAACGGCTCGCGTTGTTTGAATGGCGCTCCGGGCCGAATTATCGTACGGGCGGAATGCGCGGCACGTTTATCCCGACCGAGCCGGGGACGCGCGGCGGCTCCATCTTTCAGCCGGACAATGTGGCGAAGCTGCGCGCGCAACAGGCGAGCGATGCGAATTCGCCGTTGGCGTCGTTGTTTGCGTATGCGCCGCTTTGGGGCATAACGGCGGTCTATCAACAACAGGCTGAGGTCATCCGAGGGCAGGGCGTATCGGGCAATTATTACGACGGGCTAAAGGTCAGCGCAATGATTGGTCGCACGATCAATGACGGAGACGATCAACCGAGCGCAACGCCGGTCGTAGTCTTGAGTCATCACTACTGGCAAAAGACCTTTGGTGCGGATCAGAACATCATCGGGCAACCACTCACGCTCAATCAAAAATTGTTCACGATCATCGGCGTGACGCCGCCGGGCTTTGTTGGCGCGTTGCAGGTGGATTCGCGGCCCGACATCACGGTGCCGCTGGCGATGGAACCGTTACTGCTGGGCGATAACACAGGCTACACGACGAAAGATCGTCCGCCGCTCTGGTTCGTGCATGTGATGGGGCGCTTGAAACCAGGTGCGACGTTGGAACAAGCACAAGCCAGTTTGAATGGTACGTTTCAAGCTGCTGCGCTTGATGTAATGCCTGCGCCGAAGCGTGACAAAGACATCGCCAGAGACAAACTCGACGCCAAGGAATATCCGCGTTTGCAAGTGCGTTCAGGCAGTCAGGGCGCGATGGAAACTCGTTCGCTGGCGGCAAAGACGATTTATGTTTTGTTTGCGGTGGTCGCCGTTGTGCTGCTGATCGCCTGTGCCAACGTGGCGAATCTGCTGCTGGCGCGTGCGGCGTTGCGTGGCCCGGAAATCAGCTTGCGGTTGGCGGTCGGCGCAGGACGCTTTCGCATTGTGCGGCAATTGTTGACCGAAAGCGTTTTGCTGTCCGTGCTCGGCGGAATGGTGGGAGTCGTGTTTGCCTTTTGGGCGAAAGCGGGCTTGATTGCATTGGCCAGCAATACGGCGGACTTCATTCCTGCCGATGTGGAACTGCAAATCAATGCGCGCGTCCTGGCGTTCACGTTCGGCCTGTCGTTGTTGACGGGGATTTTGTTTGGCTTGGTTCCGGCGTGGCGGGCGACGCACGTGGATTTGCATTCGTCGCTCAAGCAAAGCAAACGAACTTCGACGAGCGTGTCGCGCTTGAGCAAAGGCTTGATCGTGTTGCAGGTTGCGTTGTCGTTGCTGTTGCTGGTCGGCGCAGGATTGTTCATTCGGACGCTCTCGAATTTGCAGCAGGTCAAGCTCGGCTTCAATCAGGAAAACCTGTTGCTCTTTGAACTCGCGCCGGGGCAAAACGGATACAAGGAAGAACGTCTGCAACAGTTTTATGAGCAATTGACCGCGCGTTTGGACACGTTGCCGGGCGTGCAGTCGGCGACCTTTGGTATTGTGCCGCTGATTGCGTACAACACCTGGAACACGCGCGTATTGCTGCCGGGCGAGCAGGAAAATTCCAGCACCGAAAACATCGCAAATCTGCAAATGTCGCGCGAAAACTATTTCACGACGATGGAAATTCCACTGCTGCGCGGGCGGGCGTTTACAGCACAGGATGACAAACGCGCGCCGTTGGTCGGCATCGTCAATCAAACCTTTGCGAAACAGTTTTTCCCCAATGATGACGCGCTCGGCAAACGCATTACGGATACGCAGGGCGACCGCGTGATAGAAATCGTTGGCGTGGTGAGCGACGCCAAATACAGCAGCCAGCGCGAGGCAATGGAGCCGCTGCTCTACACGCCATGGCGGCAGGAACTGGAGAATGTCGGGCAGGTCTCTTTCGCTGTGCGCACGACAGGCGAACCGACCGCCCTTGCAAACAGCATCCGGCAGGTGGTGCGCGAACTGGACAGCAATTTGCCGATCAGAGACTTCAAAACCCAGGTTGCGCAGGCCAACGAAATCCTCGGACAAGAACGGCTGTACGCGCGTTTGCTGAGCTTCTTCGGCGTGTTGGCATTGCTGCTCGCGGCGATTGGATTGTCCGGCGTGCTGGCGTATTCCGTCGCGCAACGCACGCAGGAAATCGGCATTCGGATGGCGCTCGGCGCACAGGCTGGCAACGTGTTGCGGATGGTTGTGTGGCAGGGCATGAAGCTGGTCGCGCTCGGCATCATCGTGGGCATCGCGGGCGGCTATGCGCTGAAACGCTGGTGGCAAAGCGCGCTCGGCGACAATCGTTCGTGGCAAAAGCAAATCGCCGATCAATTGTACGGCGTGAGCGCGACCGACCCGTTGACGATTGGTGTGATTGCCGGAATGTTGTTGCTGGTGGCGGTGCTGGCGTGTTGGCTCCCGGCACGACGCGCGGCGAGCGTTGATCCGCTGGAGGCGTTGCGCCACGAATGATGCGAATACGGATTGCAGAATGCGGCTTGCGGATTGGTGGGGCAACTGCCTTTCCTGGCGCGGAATCGGTATACTCTGTGCTGTCATTCGGATTTTGATTCAAGAGGAGGGATCGTATGAATTGTTCCAATTGCGGCGCAGAGTTTGTCGCCGATTCGCAGTTTTGCACACGTTGCGGCGCACGCCGCGTTGTCAGCACGCCAGCGTCACCATCTGGCAGCGGCATCAATATTGACGCCGACTCACAAGGTACTGGGTTTGGCTACAGCTTCAAAGTCGAGCATCAACCGTCGTTCGCGCTCGCCATCATTCAACTCGAAGCCGAACGTTCGATCTGTGCCGAGGCGGGGGCGATGGTTTCGATGTCGGCGAATGTCGAATTGATCTCGCAAATGAAGGGCGGATTGTTCGGCGCACTGAAACGCGCGGTCGGCGGCGAGTCGGCGTTTGTTTCGACCTTCACGGCACGCGGCGGCCCTGGTGAAGTCACGTTTGCGCCCGGCGTGCCGGGCGACATTGCGGCGATTGAAATGCGCAATCAGGCGTTCTTTGTGCAATCGAGTTCGTACCTCGCGGGCGATGCGGGATTGAACGTAGACACGCGCTGGGGCGGCGCGAAATCGTTTTTCGGCGGCGAGGGTTTGTTTGTGTTGCAGGTCACGGGATCAGGCTTGTTGCTCGTCTCATCGTTCGGCGCAATTCATCGCAAACGCCTCGCGCCGGGCGAACGCTATGTCGTAGACACAGGGCATCTGGTCGCGTGGGAAGGCACGACGCAATACACGTTGCGCAAAGCCGCTGCCGGTTTTTTCCGCAGCTTCGTGAGCGGCGAAGGCATCGTGGCGGAATTCACAGGGCCGGGCGAGATTCTGATTCAAACCCGCAATCTGGCGGCCTTGGCAGGAATGCTGAAACCGTTCTTCCCCAGTCAATCGGGGGGCGGCAGCGGCTTTTCGTTTGGCGGGGATCGTTAAGCTTGGGCCTGGAGCGATTGTAACCATTCCTTAAAGTAGCGAAGGGCAGCACGATCATCTTCTTGATGCAGGCGTGTTAAGCATTCGGTCAGAATCGCTGCTGTCACCATAGGTAATGCCAAACTATTTTCAGATTGCACATACTCATCGTGTCGCAAATAAAGAATCGTCAATTTGCGTTCATCGTAACGCCAAATTTCAGGCACGCCGAGTGCGGCATAAATTGGATCATTGTCTTTAGAGCGATGGTGGACATCTACTTCAACAATAACATCCGGTGGCAGGTCAACCGCAAAATCCAGATCGAATGGACGCCCAATTAAATCCGCTGATTGAATATAAAAGCCACCATCTGCCTCATTTCCTTTCGCCTTCTTACGCTTTCTCATCGTAGCAGAACCAATTGAGATGATGCGAATGCCCAGCCTGTCATCAATCAGAGCCATCAAGCGTTCAATAAAGCGGACATAGAGTTCGTGCGTGACTGAAAGGGACATAACTTTCAATGTTCCGTCGTTGTAGCTAATGCGCAACCCGCTCGCTTCGCCCACTTGTTCCAATAGCTCTTCGTAATCGTCCCAAGTGACGTTGTAGAAAGTAACAACCGTATCAGCAGGTAACTTCGCTACAATCTCATAGTAATTTACAGCTTCAGCAATCATACATTTGACCAATTAGTTGAATGAGGCAAAGCGATTTTAGCTCTCTTCCACCAACAATGCCAACCTCACTTTAATTCAACCGCCCTTCGCCCCATTCATCGAACATTTCGCCCCGACGGGAACGTCGTTCCGACGGTGCTTGTTTGTAGCTGGCTTCGCCTTTCTCAAAGCTGCGCGCGACTTTCTTTTGCGCGTGCAAGCCTTCCAAAATCAATTCACACGCGACGATCAACGTGTTCGTCTGTTCGTCTTCGATCTTGCCCGCGCGCGCAGCGTTGACGAGTCCTTTGACTTTGTTGAGTTGGGCGAAAGCATCCGCATCGCTGTCCATTTCGTTCAGCAAAAGCAGCTTGCCTTGATTGAAGAAATCGAGCACTTGCTTCACATCCACGGCGATGTAGCGATCTACGAAGACTTCGCTGCATGCGCGCCGAATCAACTCCGTGGCGATGCGTTCCGCGCCGAGTTGTTCGCCTTCGTATTCAAGTTCGATCTTGCCCGTGATCGCGGGGGCAGCGGCGTAGATGTCGGCGATGCGCGGGGAGGCGACGGCTTCGTTATTCAGCAAAGCGCGGCGTTCGGCGTTGGAGACAACGGCTTCGAGCACCGAAATCGGCAAACGTTGGCTGACGCCGGAGCGTTGATCTAATCGTTTGTCATCGCGCGCCTGAAACGCGATTTGTTCGACGACTTCGCGGATGATGTTTGGGACGACGACGCGCGGAGCCTCGCCGCGATTTGTCCACGCTTCCTGTTCGGTGATCGTGATGCCGCTCGAAACGTGCGTAGGGTAATGCGTGCGAATCTCCGCGCCGATGCGGTCTTTGAGCGGCGTGATGATTTTGCCGCGCGCTGTGTAATCTTCGGGGTTTGCCGAAAACACGAGCATCACATCGAGCGGCAAGCGCACCGGATAACCTTTAATTTGCACATCACCTTCTTGCAGGATGTTGAAGAGACCGACCTGAATCTTCGCGGCCAAATCGGGCAATTCGTTGATCGCAAAAATCCCGCGATTCGCACGCGGCAACAGGCCGAAATGAATCGTCAATTCATCGCTCAGCAAATGCCCGCCGCGCGCCGCTTTGATCGGGTCTACGTCGCCGATGATGTCGGCAATCGTCACGTCCGGCGTGGCTAATTTCTCAACATAGCGCGCATCACGCGGAACCCAACTGATCGGCGTCGCATCGCCTTTTTCGTTGAGGACGTGACGCCCGTACGCGCTCAGCGGCGCAAGCGGATCGTCATTGATTTCCGACCCGGCAATCGCCGGGATTTCAAAATCCAGAAGGTCGGTCAGCGCGCGCAAAATCCGGCTCTTTGCCTGTCCGCGCAAGCCCAGCAGAATGAAATTATGCTTCGCCAGCAGCGCATTCACGATCTGCGGAATCGCTGAATCGTCATAGCCGACGACGCCGGGAAACAGCGGTTCGTTGAGTTTGAGTTTGCGGATCAAATTGTTGCGGATTTCTTCTTTGACGGAACGTGTGTGGTAGCCAGCGGCTTTGAGTTCACCAAGCGTTTGTGGACGGATCATAAAACCTCAATTGAAGCGAAGAACATTCTCCACCAAGATCACAAGGAAAGAGCCGGTGTCAGCGAAGAACCGACCACCGACCACCAGCCACCAACCACCCCTCCTTCTTTGTGATCTTCATTTCTTCGTAGTTTCTCAACGTATGTCGTGCGGCTGCGATCATAGCTTGCGGTTTGGCGCACGCGCAAGCAGGCATAAAAAAAGGGCTGCGCGGTGACAGCCCGGAGTGTAATTGAGTAGGGAGGTGAAGGGGAATCAATAGCGACGACGGCTTTGGAACAGGTGGTACAACGCACCGCCGCCACCGCCGAGCAACGCGCCTGCGGCTGCGCCTTTCTTGCCGCCCGCCAACACGCCTATGCCTGCGCCGAGGGCTGCCGGAGCCGCGATGCGCAAGGCCGTGCGCATCTTCGAGCCACGCGAACGCCGTTGATAGTACGACGAGCGATACGCGACATTGCGGCGATGGTTCGAGAGGGTTGGTTGTTGGGCGGAAGGCGACGCGGACAGGGCCAAGCTGCTTTCGCACAGCAACGCCATAGCAAAGGCAGCCAATAAGGTGATGGATAGAATTCGTTTGGTCATGACATCGAATCTCCTTGTGAGTGTTTTTGGTGAATTGCGGGGGATGAACGCGGCCTTTTCGCAAGCAAGCAGAATGCCGCAGCGCGGTTGAGCAAGCTAAGTTGCCGGATCGCAGCAGATAGGCGGGCGCTCAAGAATGCGGGCGGCTTGGTTACGCATGCCATTTCGTGTAGCAGGTAGAAAAAAATATACGATTTGGGGCTGAAACCTTTTCCGCCGCTGCGTCACTTACGGTCAGCGCAACTTGATGTGCAATCCAAAAATAACGAGAGGAAAAGAGTATGAAATCCAAATTCCAAATGGCCTGCATCGTCGTGCTGACAACCGTTTTCTTAGCTTCTTCTGCCGTCGCGCAACGCGGCGAACGTTCCTTGTCCTGCGACCAAAACTGGAGCGGACGCGGCGATGGCGAGCGGCATTGCGAGATGAAAGAACAAACGCTTCCCGCGACCGGCGGGCCAATTCGCGTGGACGGCAAACGCAACGGCGGTGTCAGCGTGAAAGGCTGGGAGCGCAACGAAATCCTGGTGCGTGCGCAAATCACCGCCAACGCGCCAACCGCAGACGAAGCCCGCGCATTAGTCAATGAAGTGCGCGTCATCACAGGCGGCGCAAACATTTACGCCGACGGGCCGGAAACACGCGACAGACGTTGGTGGGCCGTGAGCTTTGAAGTCTTTGTGCCGCGTCAATCGGATTTATCGCTGAAAGCCCACAACGGCGGCATCAGCATTGAAGGCGTGCGCGGTGCGATGGACTTCGATACGCTGAACGGCGGCATTTCGCTGCGCGATGTGGGCGGCAAAGTCAAAGGCCGCACGACAAATGGCGGCTTGTCGGTGCGGTTGTCGGGCAATCGTTGGGAAGGCGACGGGCTGGATGTCGAAACGCGCAACGGCGGCGTACAGCTTTCGATCCCTGAAAATTATTCCGCGCGCTTAGAAACTGGCACCGTCAATGGTGGCGTCAATCTGGGCTTTCCTGTGACCGTGCAAGGCAAGATTGAAAAGAACGTTACGACCGACCTCGGCAGCGGTGGCGCAACGATTCGACTGATGACCACGAACGGCGGTGTGTCGGTGCGGAAGCAATGATGATGCGGTGGTCGGTGGTCGGTTTCTGGTTATCACTTGTTGATTATGCGTAGCCGGTAGTTGGTGTTCAAATTCGCTAGTTCCGGCAACCCCACAACCATCAACCGATCACCGACCACCGACCACTATTTTCCCCTCCTTCCAAGTTTTTCCTCACTTTCCCCGCTTACGTTATTGAGAGCAGTTCACAGTCCACGCTCCCAGACTTCATCTCTCCCCAGAACTGCCTCACCCAACCGCGAAACAAAGCGACGATGAGCAAACTTGCCGTTCATCGCCGCGCGAGTTTCTCAGCCAATCAACTTCACAACGTAAGGAGCTATGAACCATGAAAAAACTGATCCTCTGGTGCCTCAGCCTGATGATGGCCTTGAATGCCGCGCTTCCGCCTGCGTTTGCGCAGGAACGTGACGCGCGCAAAACCGACGATGACGCGCAGGAATCCCGCGTCAAAGGGCGCGTGCTGAAAACCTACCGTGAAGATGCCTCGGCTTCTTCATCATCCAGCCCTGACGCCTCCACCAACCAAACACGCAAACAACGTCCCGGCTGGGTCGAAAACGCTGTGCAACGCAGCCTCGACTTCCTCAGCAAAGAAGCCGTTGCGACCAGCGACCAAGCCGATGGCACGGCGGCCCGTCCGCAACGCGACGCGCGTCAGGACTTCGCCCTGGTCAGCGCCGAGCAGGATGATTTGGGCTTGACGCACGTGCGGCTCAATCAATTTCGCAACGGCGTGCGCATTTATGGCGCGCAAGTCATCACCCACCTCGATGCAAAAGCGATGCAAGCCGTGAGCGGCAATGAATTCGATGCTTCGAGCATCGAAACGACTCCCGTCCTCAACGCCGCCGATGCGCTTGCCGCTGCGAAAGGCGCGCTGAAATCCGATAGCAAATTCGAGAACGAACCGCAGGCGGAATTGGTGATTCTGCCGCATTCGCTTTTCAAAGACGATGACGACAAAGGCGCGACGCTGGTCTATCACGTCGAACTGCAAATCGAAGACGGAACCGACGCCACCGCGCATCATCAATACTTTATCAACGCCAAAGACGGCAGCGTCGTGTGGCATTTCAATTCGCTGCAACACGGCACGGGCTTCACGCTCTACAGCGGCGCACAAGCCCTCACGACCCGTCAGACCTACTCGTTTCCGTTCTTCAAGTATTCGTTGATTGACGATTCACGCGGCGACGCCGAAGTCCGCGATATGGGCAACGGCACGTCGGGGAGCGGTACGATCTATCAGAAAAACTTCATTGACATTTGGGGCAATGGCACCAAAGCGAATGAAGAATCGGCGGCAGCCGATGCGCATTTCGGGATGGCCAAGACGTGGGATTACTTCAAATTTATGCACGGTCGCTTGGGCATTGATGGCGCGAGCTACAAGATGGTCGCGCGCATGCATTACAGTTCAAATTACAACAACGCCTTCTGGAACGGCACGAACATCACGTTTGGCGATGGCAACGGCGTGCAGTTCGATCCGTTGGTTTCGTTGGATGTCGTGGCGCACGAAATCACGCACGGCTTGACACAAAAGACCGCCGGCTTGATTTACTCGAAAGAATCGGGCGCGCTGAATGAAGCGTACTCCGACATCTTCGGCACGATGGTCGAGTATTACTCCGGCATCAACCCCGACTACAAGATCGGTGAAGATTGCTACACACCCGGAACGTCGGGTGATGCCTTGCGCAGCATGTCGAATCCGCCGCTTTATGGCGACCCCGATCACTACTCGAATCGCTACACCGGCACGGGCGACAACGGCGGCGTCCACACCAACAGCGGCATTCCGAACAATGCGTTTTATCTGTTGGCGCAGGGCGGCACGAACGGCACGAGCGGTTTGGGCGTGACGGGCATTGGCCGCACGAAAGCGGCGGCGATTTTCTATCGCGCGTTGGTGCATTACCTCAGCCCCAGTTCGCGTTTCATTGATGCGCGGCGCTGGACGTTGCAGGCGGCGCGGGATTTGTACGGCTTGGGCAGCACCGAATACAACTCGGTCGCGCAAGCCTGGCGTGCGGTTGGTCTGCCGTACATCGTCTACGGTGCGATTCGTGTGAAGTGGGATGCCCTCGGCGCGGAAGCCGGTTTCTTAGGCATGCCGACGACCGATGAACTCAGCACGGCCTGCGGCGGCGGACGCTTCAATCATTTCGTGGGCGGTTCGATTTACTGGACACCTGCGACGGGCGCGCACGAAGTTCACGGCGC
>CAZWAK010000025.1:41534-63984 GCA_964631865.1 uncultured Heliobacteriaceae bacterium
TGGGCGGTTCGATTTACTGGACACCTGCGACGGGCGCGCACGAAGTTCACGGCGCGATTCGTGCGAAATGGGCCAGCCTCGGTTGGGAATGTGGCTTCCTCGGGTTCCCGTTGACGGACGAAACGACGACACCGGATGGTATCGGGCGGTTCAATCACTTCCAGGGCGGCTCAGTTTACTGGACGCCTGCGACAGGCGCGCACGAAGTTCACGGCGCAATTCGTGACAAATGGGCGAGCCTCGGTTGGGAACGCAGCCGTCTGGGCTATCCGACCAGCGATGAACAGGTCTGGGCCGTCACGGGACGTGTGAGCCACTTCCAGGGCGGCAGAATTTACTGGTCGCCCATCTTTGGCACGATAGTCGTGTACATCTAACGCTTTCCCGCTGAGGGAGAACGCGCCGCGCCATTGCGAGGCTGAAGCAAGACGGACAGGGGGCTGTTTCCGAATTGCGACTGCCGCAGCAATGGTGCGGCGAATTTTTTGCGCGTTACAACTGCACGGTCACGTAGGCGGTAACTTTCGTGATCGTTTCCACCCCACCCTGGACTTTCGGATCAGATTTGATGATCTGCACCGTGTAGCGATAGGGCGTCTCGCGCACTTTCTGTCGGGTCGGCACGCCGGACAAACATCCCGCCCCTTTCGCACAACGATACGAATAGTAGCGAAACGGCGAGTCTTCTTTATCGAACAGAATTTCGATGCGGACGAGCTTGTCCTGATACTCGCATCGCCAATAGACCTCGTTCTTTTCAGAAACTTTCAGCGTTATGTTGAGCGGGTTCACGATGGGTTCTCCTTTGAGGTCAAGGGAGATGCCGGCTTTGATGGGATTAGTTATTCTCACAGGGACAGTTTTCATTGCAGACTCCTTGCCGCACGAGTTGCGATCTCGGCGGCAGTTTGATGGGTTCGATAATAAGTGATGTCGGATGAAGTGCGAAGCCGCGTGGCTATCTTCGTTTGGCGCGCAGTCGCCGCGTAATGGGTTGCGCCGTGCTGTTGACGAAGGAGACCGTGAAATCAAATTCCCAGACCTCGCCAACGGCCACTTGGGTGGCCCAGCCGTTATTTAGCTCCGCCGTGATGGGAGCATCATTGTCCAGGTCAGGTGGCTCATCCGGGTTGACTCCCGCACTTAGACTTGGGCTTTCATCGGAGCGAAAGTTTCGCTCATCAAAGGGTGAGGGAATCGCTGGATTCGGATTGGTTGCGACAGCCATAAAATCCACGTTCCACTGCAACCTCGGAATTTTCTTCGGAAAGAATTCAAAGAACGGAAGCCCGGTGACTTCGTTGGCTTCCGCTTCATTCAGAATGATTTCGTGAATATCGTTGGCACTGAAGGCAAGTGGATTCACCGTACCATCATTCTGCACTTCCATTAAGGAGAGTTCAATCGTGGGAGGATTCGTGCTTTCGTCAAGCCCGATCACCACAGTTTTTTTCGCCATACAAAATTCTCCCGGGGCCGATTCAGGGTTCAGTCACGAATAGGTAGGCTATTTTCGGTATTTTTCGCGGAGCTGACGATAGCCCGGATGCTGTCGCAACTTTTCCAGGAACGGATTGGTTTCGACTTCGTCCAGGCTGCCGCCTTGCGCCAGGATGCGGTCCAGCCACGCAAGGGCTTCATCGTCGCGTCCGATCAAATGCAACGCGACGATGGCATTGCCTTGGATTTCGATAGGATCACCGACTTCCTGATCGTTGGGTAACGACAGGGCTTGCCGGATATTTTTTTCTGCTTCAACTGCATTTCCGCTGAGCGCCTGCCAGCGCGCGAGCAGTGCAGCCTGGCTTCCTCGGATGGTAGGATCAATGTGATTTTTCAATTCTTCGTCCAGCAACAACGTTGCTTGTCGCAATGCGGCAAGGCTTTCGCTGCGGCGGTTCGGAAGCAGGGACAACGTTTCACCCAGATAGCCCCAAGGCTCTGCCAATTTGGGGTTCTTCTCAGTTGCGCGACGAAAATAATCCGCCGCTTCGGCATAATTGTTTTCCAGATACCGAATCATCCCGCAGCCAAGCAACCCTTCCGTGTTCGGCCTCCGTTTGTTGCCACTCTCAAAGGCCGCGAAGGCTTGCTTCAATTCGCCCTGATTTTGGAACAAAATACCTTTGCTGTACGGCACTGTTTCGTTGTCGCTCAATTGAGCCGCGCTGTCCAAATAGACCTGCGCCAACCGATAGTTTCCGCGATACAGATGAAACAAGCCCAATTCGTTGTAGCTGCCCCAATATTGTGGCCGTAAGAGGATGGCTTTGACAAACGCTTCTTCGGCCTGTGCAAACTTTTTGTTGAGTTCGTAGGAACGCCCCAACCCCAACAGCGCCTGCGCATCGTTGGGGCGACGCTTGAGGGCTTCGAGGAAATATCGAATGGCTTCGGCGTCACCGAGCATCCGGTGAAAATCGCCCGCTGCCAAAAACGCATCCGGCGCTTCGGGATCAAGACGAAAGGCTTTGCGATAAGCGTCTAAGGCGGCTTCTTTGTCGGCCAGCTCGCGCGTGATTTTGAATTGATAGATGAAGGCACGGCTGAGTGCCGCTTGAAACATTGCCGAATCGCCTTCTCGCGCGATCAATGTGCGCACGATTTCAATCGCCTCTTTGAGCGCAGCCAGATCACCCCACTCATCTAAATCCAGCACGCGTTGTTCTTCGGGCTTCAAATCTGTGCGTGCGGGAAGCAGCAAGTTGGCTTGGACTTGTGAGGGCGTAGAATGCTTGACTGTCGTATCGGCGATTGCTGTCAGCACCGGCTTCAAATGTTGCAAAGCTTGTTCCGCTGTCTCCGCTTCCTGGGCATAGATCGTCAGCCCGTCCTTATGATCAGAGGGCAAGACAAGTTTGAGGAGAGACTTCTTTTCATTTCCTTCGCATTGCGGCTCAACGACCAGCTTGAGTTGGGCGGCGTTTGTTTCCACAGGCGTCAAGCGCAGGCCGGAAAGCTGCTTCAGCCGCGTTTCTAACTGCTGCGTCGGGACGGGGTCGCAAGCCGCTTTGACGACGGGCAGGACAGCGAGGCGCAGGAGGCTGGTTTGATAGGCGCGATACGCGAGAACCCCCGCGAGGACTGTCGCTCCGCAAGCCAGGCTGACCAACAAGCGTCGCGCATTGGTGGTATTCCATTGCCGCAACCACGACCATAGTTTCCCTCGTCCTAAATCGTTTTGCGTGCTTTCCAGAATTTGTTTGGCGGCGTCGGCATCGCGCAGACGTCGTTCCGGTTCTTTTGTCAGACATCGTTTGAGCAATTCACGTACGTCGCGCGGCGTGTTCGATGGCAGTCGCTTCCAACTCGGCAGCGCGTAGGCGATGGCTTGCGAAGTTTCTTCGCGCGTCTCACGGCGAAAGGGATGATACCCGGTCAAGGCTTCGTACATCACCACGCCCAAAGCCCACAAATCGGTCGCCTGATCGGTTTTTTCGCCCGCCATCTGCTCAGGACTCATGTACGGCAACGTGCCCGGCGTGAAGCCGACGGCGGTCAGGCTTTGGGTCAGCGTGGACAGCATCGAATTCTTGGCAACTTCCTGTGTGAGCGGTTCCGCGTGACGAAAATGCTTGGCGATACCGAAGTCGAGGAGTTTCACCTGTCCGCCGGTCGTCAGCATAATGTTGGACGGCTTGAGGTCACGATGCACGATGTCTTTTTGATGCGTGGCGGCGAGCGCGTCGGCGATTTGCTGGAAGATTGTCAACGCTTCGCGCAGCGGCAGCGGGCCGCGTACCAAGCGCCCTTCCAACGTTTCGCCTTCGACATATTCGAGCACGAGGAAGCGCCAGCCGTCTTCAAATTCGCGGCTATGAATGCCGGCAATGTTCGGATGCTGCAACTGCGCGACTTTGCGGGCTTCGCTCTCGAAGCGCGAGAGTCGTTCCGGGTCTTGCGCGTAGTAGTCGGGTAGGACTTTGATGGCGACGATCAAGCCAATGTCGCTGCGGGCTTGAAAGACATCGCCCATGCCGCCGCGCCCCAATTCTTTGAGGATTTCGTATTTGCCGAGCCGCGTGCCGGGCCGCAAGGGCGTGACTTCCTGGGACATCACACGAGTGACGACGCTGATGGCCGAATGTTCGAGAAAATCATCCGGCGCGGAGAATTCGGCGAGCAGTTGTTTGACCTCATCATAGAGCGTTTGATCGCCCTGACACGCGCGTTGCAAAAAGGCTTCTTGTTCTTCGCCATCGAGGTCGGACACCTGGTCGAACAACTCAAGGACACGTGATGTTTGTTGTGAGTTCAGCTTCGGTTGGGACTTCATTTGGCAATGCTCCTCGTATCTGGATTTTGAGCCACGCCCGTGCCTTCTTCCAATCGCGCTGGATGGTCTTTGACGTAAAGCCGAGCACCGTCCCGATTTCTTCTTCGGTCATACCACCGAAGAATTTCAACTCGACGATGTTCGCCCAACGTGGCTTGAATTGTTTCAGTTCTCGGAGGGCATCGTGAATTTGAATAATCTCGTCGTCTTCTTCCACCGCGACGGCCATCGCGTCTTCCATCGTGACGCGCAGGCCGTTGCGCACGCCGAGCATCTTCGGACGCCGCCGCGCCCAATCCACCAGAATGTGGTGCATCAACTTGGCGCAGTGGGCATAGAAATGCGCGCGGCCTTCCCAGTCGCGCTGATCGCCGATCAAACGCAGATACAATTCGCCGATGATTTCGGTAGATTGCAGCGTGTGATCTTTGCGTTCGCGGCGCAAACGGTTGTGCACGATCTTCTTGAGCTGATCCTGAACGAGCGGCGTCAGATGCTCCAATGCTTCCTGATCGCCCTGGCCCCACTTTTGCAGCAAGGCGGTGATGTCCTGTGATGACGGCTGCTTCATGCTCTCTCCATCTTTCCTAGCCGTTCGAGAGGACTCCTGCTAGACGAATGCAAATTTCCCGAAAATAAAACTGTTCGGACTGAGTGAAAACGAACCCAAAACTGAGCGATTGCCAACGAAAGACGCCGCGCAGTATAGCACCGGGGCGCGGAATTTCAACCGAAAAGCAGGGGAAAATATTTTTCTGCCACGATGTCCGTTTTGTCGCGCGGGTCATCGCTTTCCAGGTTGAGGGCAACAGTTCGGAGGAAAAAAACGAACGCCAACGAGACGATTGACAAAACGAAGACTTACCGCGCTGCCAACCCCCCAGACACCGCTCAGGATGCAGCTTCAGCAGCGTCCTCAGCAATCAGCCACTGCATCGTCAGCGGTGACGGGGAAGGCGGGAAAGGCAGAACAGGGTTGCGATGGTCGGCGCATTCGCCCGCCGTCTCAACCCTGTTCGCCTCAGAAAAAGTAGCGCGATTTGGCAAATCGCGTTACGTTGCGCTTAATCCAGCGCCGCCAATTTGAAGCCATTCCAGCGCCACGCGGCTTCCTCTCCTTGCAAGTGGACGCCGCCCAACCAGCGATCAATTCCATTCAAGCGAATCGCATCTGCTTCGCCCGCGTACACGGCTTGTCCGGCTGCGGTGAGACACAGCTTTTGTTCCAGAAAGGCTGGTTCAAGCTCGTCGCCTTTGGGCATCTGAAACGGTGCGTTGCCTTCCACATGCAACAACGGTTCCGTCCCTTCGCACAACGCTTTCACATAACTCCACAACGTCCAATCGCCCATAAACACGCATTCTTCCTGCGCCTGATCGAAGACGAAGATTTCGCTCGGCGTGTGGTGGCCAGCCGCGACTGCCGCTAGAATTTGTTGTTCGGTGCGCGCCAGACCATTGATGGTCGAAGGAAATTGTTGCAAATGCCGCTGCAGCGCCGCCCGCAAAAACGGCAGCGCCGAGAGATTGGTCATCAGCAACTGTTCGAGTTCACGCGGGTCGGTCGCGGTAAACGCATGCCACGCCTGAAAGCCGGTTTTCATTTCTTTGTAGCTGACGGGATGGCGTGCGGGAAAGAGCGAGGCCATTTGGTTGACGTTGAGTTGGCCGAGTCCGTGAAACGGGTGGATGCCGGGATATTCGCCAATGCAAATCAGGCTGAGTTTCGTGGCTCCGCGTTCGCGTCCGAAGAACCAGGCCAGCAATTGGATCAACTGCAATTGATCGTACAAATCATGCTCGAACCAGAGGACGATTTCTTCGTGTTCGCGGAACCGCGCCAGCGTCGTATCGCGTTCGGCAAAGCTGGCTTGCACGTCGTAATAACTGCCCCAGCCTTGCGCCGCGACGTATTCGCTGCGGATTTGGCTCAGTTGGGGCATCTCTAAACCCGCCGGGACAGGGCCTTCGTGCAGGACGTCGCGCCAGGCTAAGATTTGTCCCGAAAACACGGCATCTTTGATCAAATCCGCCGCGCTGTCACCATTCGTTATATGCAGCATAATCGTCTCTCTGCCGAACCCTCATCGGAAACCTTTCTGCGCGCATTTTTTTGTTGCTGCGAGAAGCGCATTCTGGCAAACTGCGCTGCCATTGAAACTTCCCGCTCCGTACTCGTTGGGAGAAAATACTACCGGAAAAAAATACTTGGGATGGAGCGACTTGCTTCGGTTTCTGCTTCTCTGTATATTTTTTCAGTCCAAGAGATTGTTACTCAAGTCCAAACAAATCCTACGCCCTAGCGAACAGAAGAATCAAGCGGGGCGAGTTCATTACCAAAGAGCTATGACAACCGAACAGTCCATTATTGCGTCCGAAAACACGGTTACAGCGGAAGGGCAAACCATTCATCAGTATCTGGCCCGTCCCGCCCAAACGACCTCTGCACCCACCATCGTGTTGATCCACGAATGGTGGGGCTTGAACCCGCATATCAAAGACATTGCCGAGCGTTTCGCCCGCGCAGGCTTCATCGCTGTCGCCGTTGACTTATATGACGGCGCGGTGACGCAGGATTTTCAGGAAGCTGGCAAGCTGATGTCCAGCCTCGATGGCGCGCAGGCGTTGGCGAAATTGAAAGCCGTCGTAAATCATCTGCGTGCTTCCAGCGAAGTCACGAGCGTGGGCGTCACGGGCTTTTGTATGGGCGGTGTCTACACGCTGCTGACGGCGTGCAATGTGCCGATTGAAGCGGCGGTGCCGTTTTACGGGATGCCCGACGATTTGTCGTGTCTGGCGAATCTGAGCTGTCCGGTATTGTTTTTCGGCGGCGAAAACGATCAGTGGATCACGGTCGAGAAGATGAATCGCTTGCGCGACGCCATCACGCAATATGGCAAGACCGGCGAGGTGAAAATTTACGCGGGCGCGGATCACGCTTTTTTCAACGACACGCGCCCGGAAGTGTACAACGCCGCCGATGCTGCCGATGCGTGGCAGCGAACGTTGGCATTTTTCCGCCAGCATTTACATTGACTGAACGAACGAAGGCCGCCCGCCCACGAGGCTGCCACCCTTTGCCCGAACGAAACGAGATTGTCTTGTATCTGTTTCTTGTGAACGTACGACGACGTGCAACCTAGCCCCACCGAGGTATCACATGACGACGAATCAACCTTTGTCACCACCAGACAAAGCCGACGCGAAGCCTGTGCCCACGCTGGACGAGTCGCTGGCGCAGCTTGAAGAAGCGTTGGATTTGTTTGCCTCTCATCACGACGATGGGCAATTTGGCGAAACCCATCCGCTGCATGATTTGCGGGAAAAAGAGGAACGGTCTTCGATTACGCCGATTCTCTCGACGCCGAGCCTCCCCGCCGAGGCTGCGCCGGTCGCGGCTTCGCCCATCAAAGACGAATCGTTTGAGCAAGCTCTCAGAGAATTGAAACAAAAGATTGCCAGCCCCAATCCCGAAGGCGTTGCGCCTTTGTTAGCTTCCGAAGTTGTGATGCGCGCGCCCGATGATGAAGAAGGATTGGTGCGTCGTCGCTTCCCGATTTTCACCGATGCGCAGAAACGGATGCTGCTGGTGACACTGGTGATCCTGGCCTTCTTTGCCGTGATCGGCTACTTGATTTGGCAACGCCAGAAAAACGATGAGTTGCGGCTCGCGGTGGAGAAACAGGAAAGCCTGCAACTGCGTTCGATGTCGGCAGAGCCTGCTGCCAGCGCCGCGCCTTTGCCCGAAACGACTGCGCCTCGGCCCGCCACTGGCGATCAAGGGCTGACCGAGAATATCAAGCAAATCCTGTTGGCCTACAATCCGACGGCGGCCAACGAACGCTATAAAATCGAAGTCAAAGAGGGCACTGTGACCTTAACGGGGGAAGTTCAAAGTCAGCTCGAAAAAGACGGTGTCGAAAACGTCCTCAAACCACTGACTGGCATCAAAAAAATTGTCAATAATCTGGCCATCAAGGGGTTCGTGCCGAGCGGCGCTACGCCTGTGAACGGCCCCGTAATGTTTCCGCAAGTCAATCCCGCCGAAGCCCGCCGTCTGGAAGAAGCTTTGAAACGCGATTTGGCGGAAGGCGCGAAACGGGCCGAAGAAGAACGGCTTCGCATCGAACAACACAACGCGCAATTGACTGCGCAACGCAACGCGGATGAAACGGCGAAGCAAGAAGCCGCCAAACAGGAAGCGGCCAAGCAGGAAGCCGCCAAACAGGAAGCCGAACGCTTGCGGCGTCAGCAAACGGCAGCTCTGAACAACGAAGAAGACGCGGCCTTTCGTCGGCAAGCCGAAGAACGTCTGAAGCAACGCGAAAAAGAAGAGGCTGACCGCCGCGCCGAAGAACAAGGCAAAGCCGAAGCCACTCCCAAGATAGAACCGCCGCGCACGGAAGCGAATAATTTGCGCGTCGGGACGGTCACGTGGCGCGGGCTGGTCAAAGGCGTGGCCGATGTGGTCATTCGCGGTTCCAGCGCGACCGTACAGCACGTCGCCGGAGATACGCCCAAAGATGCGCGTGGCCAATTCAGCGCAGCGATGCCCAATGCACCGATGAATGTTCGCTTGGTCGCGGCCAGCGGCCCCGCCCCGATTCGCGTAATTCAACAACCGTCCGCCAGCAATAATTTCACGACGATTGTGCGCGTGGGCGATGGCGGCAAAGCCGAGGGCAAGCTGCATACGTTTACGCTGCGCTGGGCTTCGCAATAATTTCAAATTTCAAATTTCAAATTTGCACGAACAACAACAGCAACTCCATCACATCGCCCAACATCTCGAAGCCGTTTACGGCACACCCTCCCCGTTTGAAAATCTCGCTCCCCTCGACGAACTCATCGCCACGATTTTGTCGCAGTCCACGACGAACGTGAACAGTCATCGTGCGTTCGCCAGTTTGAAAAAACGCTTCCCAAATTGGGAACAAGCTCGCCGCGCGCGCCCGGCAACGATTGCCACTGCGATCCAATGCGGTGGCTTGGCGAACGTCAAAGCCGTCGTCATCAAAACGATCCTCAACGAACTCAAAACCCGCTGCGGCGCCTTGGACTTGTCGTTTTTGCGCGATCTGCCCGCGCGCGAAGCCCTCGCGTTTCTCACCTCGCTCAAAGGCGTCGGCCCGAAGACGGCGCGCTGCGTGTTGCTGTTTGCTTGTGAGCAAGCTGTTTTCCCGATGGACACGCACATCTTTCGCATCCTGCGCCGGATGGAACTTCTGCCCGCGAAAGGCAGCGACGCACAAGCGCACGCACTCATCGAACCGCTGATTCCCGTCGGCAAACAACTTTCGCTGCACATCAATCTGATTCATCACGGACGCCAAATCTGTCACCCGCGCCACCCGAACTGCAATCGCTGTTGTTTGCTGGAATACTGTTCGTTCGGCCAGCAGATGGAGTAAGCTGACGCTTGCGCCTGAAGCGGCGCGCAGAGAGAGCACAATGACATCCACAACTTCGCCACTTCCGCCCGCCTTGCCACGCCCGCCTTCCGCCTGGTGCGCAAAACTCGGTTTGCTGTTTGGAACGTGGACGATTGTGGCATTGTTTTTCGCCAGCCGTCAGTTGCTCTTTCTCGAACGCGCCAAGCCCTGGTGGGTGATGCCCGCGATGGCGTTGGCGGAATGGTATCTCTGGGCTTTGTTCACGCCGATCATCTTTTTCGTGGCGCGACGAAACATCGTGACGCGCGACAACTGGTTACGCCTGGCACCACGTTTGATCGGTGGCTGGCTGTTGATTGCGTCGGTGTATCTGGTCTGTTTCATCGCGTTGGTTGCGTTGATTCTCGCCGCCAAAGGCGATCAACGGATGGGAAATGAGGAGTTATTTTCTGTCCAATTCAGAGGCAATCTACATCAATGCGTGCTGACCTGTTTGCTCATCACGCTGGCGGCATACGTGATCGAGTATTACCGCCGCCTTAATGCCAGCGAACGCGCCGCTGCCGAAATGAAAGCGCAACTCGCCGCTGCGCAGTTGCAGGCGCTGAAGATGCAATTGCATCCGCATTTCCTCTTCAATACGCTACATGCGATTTCGGCGCTGATTCACAAAGACGCGCAGCTTGCAGATCGGATGATTGCGCGGCTGAGCGAATTTTTGCGGCTCACGCTGGAAAATTCCGGCGCGCAGGAAGTCCCGTTGCGGCAGGAACTCGATTTTCTGAATCGCTATCTGGCGATTGAAAAGCTGCGCTTTCAGGAACGGCTGTCGCTGCTATTCGACATTGCGCCCGAAACGCTCGACGCGCTGACACCGAATTTGATTCTGCAACCGCTGGTCGAAAACGCGATGCGCCACGGCATTGCAGCGAGCGAGTACGGCGGGCAGCTTGAAATTACTGCGCGGCGCACGGGCGAGCAGTTGCATTGACCATCCGCGACAGCGGCGCGGATGGTCTCGAATCCAAGCCCATCAACGAAGGCATCGGTTTGACGAATACGCGCGCCCGTTTGCAGCAACTCTACGGCGCAGAGAACAGTTCGTTTGAATGGCACAGCGAACCGCGCGGCGGATTCAGGGCTGAACTGGCGTTTCCTTTTCGACTGCATAATCGGAGCAACGATGAAGGCTGAAACACCCATTCGCGCCTTTCTTTCACGGCGATTATCAACTTGTTTTGCAGAGCGGCGTCACGCTGCCGGTTGGGCGCAATTACCGCGAACGATTGCTGGCGGCGCTGGCGGTTCGGCTCTGAAAATTCACCACGTATTTTCGCTGTTCGCCACGTGATTGCCGCCACTCAGCACATTTTCGCTGATCACTCAATCAAGTTATGAAACCGTGCATGATACGTTTATCGGTTGCAACATTGATGGAGACCCGCGGACAAACCATAATGGGGAACAATCACGCGAGGACTATGGTGGACGCGCGGCCTTATGAGTGTGCGAGAAAGCTGTAACAAAAACATTCACGAAGGGAAACAACCGCAATGACTGACATCCTGCATCAATTCCCGATCAAGGCATCTGCGCAACGAGTTTTTCAAGCGATGGCGACGCCTGCCGGACTCGATACGTGGTGGACAAAACGTTCTGCGGGCCAACCGGCGGAGGGCGCGGAATATGAATTCTGGTTCGCGCCCGAATACGACTGGCGCGGCATCGTGACGCGCTGCGCAGCGGAGCAGGAACTCGAATGGAAAATCACGCGCGCCGATGCCGATTGGGAAGGCACGCGCGTGGGCTTTCGCTTGCGTGAAACCAACGGCGTGACGACCGTGAACTTTTATCATTGTGGTTGGGCCGAGGCGAACGAACATTTTCGCATCTCGTCATATTGCTGGGCGACGTATCTGCGCATCCTCAAACGCAACCTTGAGCACGGCGAGTTCGTGCCGTACGAAGCGCGCGACGCGGCGTGAGGCAACGCCTGATGGTTTCATCGAAGTTCTTTCGCAAAGCGGGGTGGGCGCTGCTGACGCTGGTGGGACTGCTCTTGCTGTATGTTGGGTTCATCGCCGGGCAAGCTTATGTGACGACGCCGAACATTCTACATGACATCGAAAGCTCCGGCGCATTGCGACTCAAGCTCAAAGACGTGCCGCGTGATTTTCTCACGGCATTGCTCGCTGTCGAAGACCCGAATTTTTATCAACACAGCGGCGTTGATCTTGCCACCAACGGCGCAGGCTGGACGACGATCACGCAGGCGCTGGTCAAAATTTATTTCTATCGGGATTTCAGTCCAGGCTTTTTGCGGCATCGGAAACTCAATCAAACGATCATCGCGCTGGCCTTCAATGCGCGCACCGACAAGCAAACACAGCTTCGACTGTTCCTCAACGCAGCGTATTTCGGCCAAAGCAGCGGCAAAGAAATCATCGGATTCTCCGCCGCTGCGCAGGAGTTTTTTGGCAAAGAATTCGTTGCGCTCAGCCAGGACGAATTTTTATCTTTAACCGCGATGTTGATTGCGCCGAATGAATACAATCCGCGCACACAACCCGCGAAAAATGCCGAGCGTGTGCGCCGTATCAAACGCTTGCTGAACGGCGAATGCGCGCCTGCGAGCCGCGATGACGTTTCTTATGAAAACTGCTGAACTGGCAATTTGAAATGCGCTTTGGGGGGTAATTTGGGAGGTAAAAGGATGAACATTGCAGCGATCTGCGGCGTGATTTTGACGACGGACAAGCTGGAACCGATGGTGGATTTTTATCAGCGCGTGTTGCGGCTCCCGTTGGAGAAAGAAGAACACGCGGAGTTGGAAGTTCATTACGGCCTTGATCTTGGCAATCTGCATTTCGCCATTCACCCGCTCGCCGATTTCGGCGAAACCCAGCCGGGCACTGCCGCAGTCAAACTCGCTTTCACGGTGGATTCGCTGGAAGAGTATGTGAAGCGACTCGCCGCCGCAGGTTATCCGCCCGTGCAAGCGCCGCACGACGAAGGCTTCGGGCCAGTGGCTTCTTTCCGTGACCCCGACGGCAATCTGATTGAATTGGTCGAGCTACGATACGAATTCAAAAGCAACGAATGAGTTCAATAGATCAGACTTTTGCCGTGTTTTTTGCCCTCAAGGAATTTGAGATGAAAACAGTTTTTCTGCTGGCACTCATCGTGAATATACTTTTGTTGTGCCTTCCATTACGGACACAGGCGCAATTGGAAATTACGTTGAAGCACAACGATCAGCGCGAACAACAGACCGAAGCACAATTGCGGCGCTTGTTGCAACAACATGACTTGTCGGGTTGGTACTACACAAAAAAGGTCGTGATCGAAAGCGGCTACAATGTGATTCCGCACAGCCATCCGGTGCTGACGCTCAGCACGCGGCATTTGAAAGTCGAGCCAACCGACGCGGGCTGCCGCTTGCGCGTCGTACAGGACGGCTTTCCGTGCGAGGCCATCGCGGATGATTTTTATGCGGCATGCAATGTCGGTTGGCGCAATAGGTTTGCGGGCATTCGTCAGTATCTCGCAGCGATAGCCTGAAGACACCGAACCCCGCTGTGTCTAAGTGGATAATCACATCGAGCGGCTGCGGCACAAAATCGAAGCTGCGCCCAACGACCCGCAATTCATCCTCACCGTGCATCGTCTCGGCTACAAATTTCTCGGCTGAAGCGCACACCGAATTACCATCGTTTGGCAAGAAATCCGGCACGTCTCCCCTTTACTCTTGTGTGGTCGCGGCTGATTCCGCAGTGCTTGTTCGCTGCGATAAAAAGTTTTGGAAGGCCTCGGTGTTTAGAAGTTTTAGTTGACAGGTGATCAGGCTGGAAAAATTCTCTTAGTCCCCTTTGCCCCTTTGCCCCTTTGCCGCTGTGCTGCCCCGGCACAACCCAACATCGCAGCTTGCACCCCAGCCCCATCCATAGACTCAGGAGCTACTACCAAATGAACAGGGTTTTTGTTTTTCTTGCTCTCATCGTTGCGAGCTTTGTTCCTATCAAAGCGGACACCGTCACGCTGCAACTCGCCGCGATGAATGGCGCGCACCAGAATGGCTATGCCGTTGGGACTGCTAGCGGGTCGGTCAATGGCACGCCGATCACGATGGTATGCGATGATTTTTCGCATTCTGTGTCGGTGGGGCAAAGCTGGTTGGCGACCGTCAGCACCTACGCCGATTTGAGCGCCGCGCGCTTTGCCCATTTGCCTGGAGCCATCACGAAGTATCAACAAGCCGCGTGGCTCTTTGACCAATTCGCACTGCATCCGGCGGCGACCGGCGACATTCAATTTGCCATCTGGAGCCTCTTCACCCCCGCAACGCCAACCACGGCAGGCGTGCTGAGTTGGCTCGATTTGGCGCGACAGCAAAATTTGAGCAATTTCGATTTCTCAGGGTTTCGCGTCTTCACCCCCCTTGATAGCAGTTCTTCCAGCCCGCAGGAATTCATCGCCAAAATTCCGGGCGCACCCGTGCCGGAGCCAGCAACTTTAGCTCTGCTCGGCGGCGGATTGGCGGGGCTGGCGTCACTGCTCAAAAAGCGAAACCGAGACCGAGACTCAAAGGACGACTAACGTCTTTTGGGCTACCGAAAAAGCACGCGCCTGGCTGGATCACACGACCTGGTCAGGCGCGTTTCGGCGTACAGCGATGATCGGCAGAAAGCCGTAGAGCGATTTGCCAAATCGCTTGTTTTAGTAGAGCGATTTGCCAAATCGCTTGTTTTATTTGTTGCGGTAGGCGATTTGGCAAATCACGTTACAGCTATTAACTCCCTCAATCCGTTTGCACAAAAATCGTCAACACCGTCATCGTCAGAAGCATTGCAACGGCCAGCAGCAAAGCTCTGAGCAGACACCAAAGAATCGTGATGAGGGTGGAACGCGCAAACATATCTGGATCACTTTTCGGAACCGTATTTCCGCACAAAGTTGAAAGAGCGAATGCGGCTCGCCGTCCAGAGACTTGTCAGTTCCCCCCCTTCTGTGGTTCGATGGCGTTTATGAAAGAACGCTTGCAAAAACTCATTGCCGCTTCCGGGCTGGTCTCGCGGCGCAAAGCCGAAGAGTTGATTCAAACCGGGCACGTCACGGTCAACGGGCAAGTCGTGACTGAACTCGGCACGAAAGCCGATCCGCAACTGGATCACATCAAAGTGCGCGGCAAACTCATCAACGCGAAGCTGGAACACAAAGAAAACGTCTACTTGCTGCTGAACAAACCGCTCGGCTATTTGTCAAGCACGGCTGACCCGCGCAAACGTCCGCTCGTGGTTGACCTCGTCGGCGAATTCCGCGACCACGTGCATCCGGTTGGACGGTTGGATTTCAATAGCGAAGGATTGTTGCTGCTCACGAACGATGGCGCGTTCACGAACCTGATTGCGCACGCTTCGTCCAAAGTGCCCAAACGCTACGAAGTCAAAGTCAAAGGCCAGCCGAGCGAGGCGCAGCTTGATCGGTTGCGGCGCGGGATCGTCGTGGACAATCGCAAGACGGCTCCGGCGGAAATTCGTTTGCTCGAACAAAGCGCCACGAATGCGTGGTTTGAAGTCATCCTGCACGAAGGGCGCAATCAACAAATTCGCAAGATGTTTGACGGCATCGGACACTCGGTCATCAAGCTGCGCCGCACAGGGATTGGGTTCTTGTCGCTCGACAAAGAAAAGCTGCCGCTGGGCGCGTTTCGTGTGCTCACGAGCAGCGAAGTACAGCGGTTTTTGCGCGCCACTTCGCCACGTCCCAAAACAAAATCTGCCAGCCCTCGCTGATCGCGCCTTAACTCAAATTTTGGCTTGATCTTACAGCTTGACATGCGAACCAAGAACAATTAGAGTCATCCTTCTTTTGACCGACGATACTGAGGAAGTATTTGGAAGTTGATGCGTTTCTTCGAGTTTCTCTTACCCGCCACTGCTTGGCACGTCACACCGCTGCTCGCTGATTTTTCACCTCATCATCAGGAACAGGGCAAGCCAGCTACAGACTGGTTATAGAGACACTGCTTTTGAGGAACTGCATCGAACGCAAAACCTGCATGGAGATTGTGTTAGCGGAAAGCCTGGGTTTTTGTATGGGTGTCAAGCGCGCCGTAGATTTGGCGTATCGGGCGCGCGAAAAATCGCAAGGCTTGCCCGTCGTGACCCTGGGGCCGATCATTCACAATGCCCAGGAGATTGACCGGTTGGCTGCCGATGGTATTCGTCTGGTAGACGAAGCCACGTTGCCGGAGCAGGGCATTGCAATCATCCGCGCGCACGGAGCGGCTCCCGAAGTCTATGAGACCTTGAAGGCGAAGGGGCTGCGCGTGATGGACGGGACTTGTCCTTACGTGCATTATTCGCAGCGCAGAGCGGTCGAACTATTTGAAGCAGGCTATGAAGTCGTGATCGTGGGCGATCAAAAGCACCCCGAAATTCAAGGCATCCTGGGCTACATCAACCATCGGGCGCAGGTCGTCAAAACGGTCGAAGATGCCCAAGCCTTGCCCGCAGCGAATCGCATCGGCATCATTGCGCAGACGACGATTAGCCCGAAGAAGTATGAAGCCATCGTGAAGGTGTTGCGGACGAAGGCGCAAGAGGTCAAAGTCTGCGAAACGATTTGTGATGCGACGGAGGAGAATCAAGGCGCGATTCGGCGCTTAGCTGCCGAAGTGGATGTGTTGTACGTCATCGGCGGACGTCACAGTGCGAACAGCAATAAACTGGTCGAAACCGCACGTGATTTGTGTTCGCGCACGACGTTGATTGAAACCGAAGATGAGATTCATCCGGCAGAGTTGGTCGGCGCTAGTCGCGTAGGTGTGAGCGCGGGCGCTTCGACGCCCGATTGGATGATCCAACGAGTTGTGACGAGATTACGCAAGCTGAGCCACGAAGTAGAACTCGCCGCTTGAATCCGAAGAATTTTTGCAGTTTGCCCGGCTGGATGAGCCGCGCATGGAACGAAACTAGGAGGATTTCCTTTTCTAATGTCAACCGAGAACTCTAACCCACTTACTACAGGCGGACAGGCCGAAGCTGTTGAACCGGCTCCCGTCGCCCCAACCCCTGCGCCGACTGATGACACGCCGACGGAAACCGCTGTGGCCGCGGTCGAAGCGCCGGTCGAATCGTCTGATGCCACCGCCGAGGCCGGAGACAATCAGGCCGAAGAAGATTTCGGCAAAATCCTGGAGCAACACGAACGCGATAGTCATTTGGACATCAGCGAAGGCGAAGTTGTCAAAGGCACTGTGGTCAAAATCACGGGCCAGGACGTGATTATCAACGTTGGCTTCAAGTCCGAAGGCATCGTCAAAATCGCGGAATTCAAAGACGGCGATCAAGTCACGATTCAACCGGGCGACATCGTTGATGTGCTGGTCAAGCAGCTTGAGAACCACGACGGCTATGTCGAATTGTCGCGCGCCGATGCCGTGCGGATGCAAACCTGGGACTTGATTGAAAAAGCGAGCCGCGAGGGCACGACCGTCATTGGGCGTGTGACCGACCGCATTAAAGGCGGCTTGCGCGTGGATATTAGCGGGATTCAAGCCTTCCTGCCCGGCAGTCAGGTAGATGTGCGCCCGGTGCGCAATCTCGACGCTTTCCGCAACAAGGACATGGAATTCCTCGTCCTGAAGGTCAACAAAAAGCGCAGCAACATCGTGCTCTCGCGCAAGGCCTTGTTGGAAGCTCAGACGGTCAAAGAGAAGGAGGCCACGCTCAAGAATCTGGAAGAAGGCATCATCGTCGAAGGTCAGGTCAAGAACATCACCGAATATGGCATCTTCATTGACCTCGGCGGTTTGGATGGCCTGCTGCACATCACGGACATGTCGTGGGGCCGCATTCAAAACCCGTCCGAACTCTTCAAGGTCGGCGACAACATTCAGGTCAAAGTGCTCAAGTTCGACAAGGATCGTGAGCGCGTCAGCCTGGGCTACAAGCAATTGATTCCTGATCCCTGGGCGACGGTCAACGAACGCTTTGCACTCGGCACGCGCGTGAATGGCAAGGTCGTTTCGCTGACGGATTACGGCGCGTTCCTCGAACTCGAACCCGGCGTCGAAGGCTTGGTGCATGTCTCGGAGATGAGTTGGTCGAAGCGCGTTAAGCATCCGTCCAAGATGCTGAACGTTGGCCAGGACATCGAAGCCGTCGTGTTGGAAGTGGATTCCAACAATCGCCGCATCAGTCTGGGCATCAAGCAGATCGAATCCAATCCCTGGGATACGTTGCAGGAACGCTATGCCATCGGCACACACGTCAAGGGCAAGGTACGCAACCTGACGGACTTCGGCGCGTTCGTCGAAATTGAAGAAGGCATTGACGGCCTCGTTCACGTCTCAGACATCTCGTGGACGAAGCGCATCAAGCATCCCTCGGAAGCGCTGAAGAAAAATCAGGAAGTCGAAGCCGTCATCACCGCGATTGACACGGAAAATCGTCGTTTGTCGCTTTCGATCAAAGACCTCGAACCCAATGCGTGGGATCGGTTCTTTGCCGAAAAGAAACTCGGCGATGTCATCACGGGTAAGATTTCGCGCTTTGCCAACTTCGGTGCGTTCGTCGAAATCGAAGACGGCATCGAAGGTCTGTGCCACGTCTCCGAACTCTCAGAAAATCACGTCGAGAAGCCCGAAGACGCGGTGCAAATTGGGCAAACCTTGCAGTTCAAGATTCTCAAGATGGACGCCGAAGCCAAGAAGATCGGGCTTTCCGTCAAAGCCGTCGGCAAAGACGAACCGATCATTGACGTGCGCAGCTACACGTCGAGCGAAGGCAGCGGTATGGCCAGCCTCGGTGAAATTGCGGACTTCAATCGGGAATCGTAAACGGGCATAGAACAGACTTCGGTTTGTAGCGATACCAACGGAAGTCTGTTCCACTTTGGGCTATGAAAAAAAGCAACGTAACCTGGATCGTAATTATTGGGTTGCTGGCGTTGGGCGCGTTCAGCGTGCTGTTGGTGATTGGTGCGTTGGCGTTGTCGGACAGCAGCGGGTTTGGCGTCGGCGGCGACCGCATTGCCGTCGTGCCGGTCGAAGGCGTGATTGATGGCGCGATGGCGAAGACCGTCAATCGCCATCTCAAACAATACGGCGAAGATGATCGTGTCAAAGCGATTCTCTTGCGCGTGGACAGTCCGGGGGGCGGCGTGACGGCTTCGGAAGAGATTTACCGCGAAGTCAAACGCCTCAAGGAAGAAAAGAAGAAAAAGATCGTCGTTTCGATGTCGCAAGTGGCAGCCTCCGGCGGCTACTTCATTGCGGCTCCGGCAGATCACATTTTTGCGAACTCCAGCACGGTCACAGGCAGCATCGGCGTGATCGCCGAATGGCTGAACATGAAAGACCTGGCCGATTGGGCCAAAGTCAAACCTATTGTCTTCAAGAGCGGTGAATTCAAAGACACGGGCAATCCCACGCGCGAATTGACCGACCGGGAGCGGCAGTATTTTCAGGCGATGATTGACGAACTCTACAATCAATTCGTCAAGGTCGTGCTGGAAGGACGGCAAGGGCGCGGGCCGGACGATAAAAAGCTGAACGAAGAACGAGTGCGCGCTTTGGCGGACGGGCGCATCTACACGGGCGAGACGGCGCTGGCGAATGGGTTGGTGGACAAGCTGGGGAATTATCAGGATGCGTTGAAGTACACCGCCGGGTTGATCGGGATGAAAGGCGATCCGAACGTGGTCACACCACCCCCGGAACAGCAAAGCTTTTCGATCCTGGATTTGTTGGGCCAGTCGAAGGTGGCGGAAGTTTTATCCAAACCCAATGAATGGCCGAGCCAATTGAGCAATCTGGACACGTCGGTCAAATTTAAGTATCAGTGGAAATAGGTAGCGCGATTTGCTAAATCGCAGTGCTTTCTTAGGCAACACACGCGATTTAGCAAATCGCGGTACACCTCGAAACTTAATTTACAATGGATTCACCACGCGCCGCGCTGGAGTGGTCGTAAGCGCGGGCACTTCATTCAAGCACAATTAACCAAACAAACAGGGGCAAACCAATGACTAAAGCAGAATTAGTTGAAGAAGTGGCTCGTGCCGCCGAACTGACCAAAAAAGATTCCGAAGTGATCGTGGATGAGGTTTTCAAAAACATCATTCAATCGCTCAACAAAGGCGAAAAGATTGAATTGCGCGGCTTCGGTTCGTTTCGCGTGCGCGAACGGGACGCGCGGCGCGGGCGCAATCCGAAGACCGGCGACCCCGTAGACATTCCGGCCAAGCGCGTGCCATATTTCAAGCCCGGCAAAGAACTCAAAGAACTGATTAACCTGGACTCGAACGAGAACGCCGCCGGTCGAGATTGAGGGAGCCGCAATGGAATTTCTGTGGAGTCCCTGGCGCAATCAGTACGTGACCTCCGGGCAGGCGCAGAAACCTCCGGGCTGTGTGTTTTGTTTTTTCGCTGCGCCTGCCACGCCTACCGCCGCCTATGACGCCGAGCATTTCATCGTCGCGCGTGGGCAACACAATTTCATTCTCCTGAACTTATTTCCGTACACGACGGCGCACCTCATGATCGTCCCGTACGCGCACGTGGCGGACTTGGCTGACCTCGCCAAAGACACCAGCGATGAAATGATGGATTTAGCCAAAGCCGCGCAGCGCGCCATCGGTCAGGAATACCAACCAGACGGCTACAATGTGGGCATGAATTTGGGCAGCGCGGCGGGGGCTGGGATTGCGGCGCATTTGCACCTGCATTTGTTGCCGCGTTGGACGGGCGATGCGAATTTTATGACGACGGTGGGCGAAACGCGCGTCCTGCCCGAAGCCTTGGCCGACACGTATCAACGATTGAAGCAGCATTTTCGTTGAGCGATCAATGTACATTTTTCTCAGCCTGCCTGAATCCGTGCCGCCATCTCGTTTTTGCCCCACGCCTCATAAAGGTTGATCAGCCGTTGGCGTGCTTCATTGCTGTAATGCCGCGCGCATCGGTCATCATCAACCCATTGCCATTATTGTCATAGGTATAGGTTTTCGTCGCTCTCACTCGAACACGGCGGGCCGGTGCGTTTGTTGATTCCGCAGTTGTATGCCTGGAAAAGTGCGAAACGGATTCGTGGGCTGGAATTCCGCCGCGAAGACAAAGCCGGATATTGGGAACACGGCGGCTACCACATGCTCGGCGACCCGTGGCGCGAACAACGCTTTCGGTGGGATTGACAGACTCCCTCGTTCACGTCCCTACTCTTTCACTAAGCTCCTGCTCAACCCTCACGCTCAGTAATACGTGATGGTACGCACGCTCGTGAATTGGGTGTCGTTTGCCCTGCCTGTGGCGTCGGTAGAAATCTCCGTGCGCCTGATCCAATTTCCAGGTCTATCGAGGCGGGATTGAAATCGGGTGCGGCTCACGACGGTACCGTCTTTGCCGTAATAGACGCTTTCGAGCAGAACGCCGTTGGCACCTCGCTTGTCCTGACGCCGCGATTGGGAGCCGAAGGGAATGGTTGGGCTGTCGGTGTTTGTGCGTTCGGAGATGCGCCCCTGTTTATCAAACAGGTAAACCTCTGTCTTGAGCAGTTCACCCGATTGCCGATAGGTCGTCGCTTCCAACCGCCTTTTCTCTGGATCGAACTGGTAGGTGGTTTTGAATTCCAGCACGTCAGAGTCTGTGCCTGCGGGCGCGGGTGGCGGTGGGGGCATACCTGGATTTGGTGGAGAAGGAAGAACTGTCAGCTTCTCTATGCGATTGCCGTCCGCATCACGATGAAACACGCTTTTAGAGGCGGACATTTGTCCAAACATGCTGCGCGTCTCAATTAGATTGTCCTGCCGATTGTAGGTTTCGGTGGATTCCGCTTGGACGCCCTTTTTTATGGCCTTACCCGTTTTCGTGGCAAAGTAAATTGTCGTGTGAACGAAGTGAACCGGGCCTTGTAGGTCGTTGAGGTCTTTGTCCGTTTTTTGCTGAACTATTGCGGCAAGCCCAAACAGCAAGCCTGATAACATAATAGAATTATCTTCACAATTTTCTCTTGATTTCCCTCTCAATGGCTGATCTATTTCTTGCCTCTAGGTGTCTTAGAGCCTGAGAATAGCTGTCCGCAAAGGCTTATATAGTGAAGTGGTCAAGTCCCGCAGGACACAAAACTCACGCTCCTCTCCTCTTTTTTCGTTAATTTTTCCGCCTGGCTTTTTTCTTTCGCCGCCAGTTCTTTTTCAAACTCCAGCGGACTCAAATAGCCGATCCCGGAATGCCTACGAATGCGATTGTAATACCCTTCGATATAGCTGAAGGTCTCACTCCTGGCTTGCGCCACATCTTCAAACACTCCGCCTTCCACCAACTCGGTTTTGAACCGCGCAAAGAAACTTTCCGCTTGCGCGTTGTCATAACAGTTGCCTTTCCCGCTCATAGATTGCCTTAACTTTTGTCTGGCCAACAACGCTCGATAATCATTCGCCACATATTGACTGCCCCGGTCGGTGTGAATGATCGCGTTTTTTTCGATGTCCCCGCGCCTTAACCCCATTTGCAAGGCGCTCACCGCCAATTCCGCCGTCATATCTTCCCTGATGACCCAACCCACAATTCTTCTCGTGTATTTGTCCTGATACGTCGCCAAATAACAAAACTTTCCGTTTCTTACCGCCAAATACGTGATGTCTCCCACCATCACTTGTCCTTTCTGCTGCACTTCGCCCTTATTCTCTTGCAACAAATTCGGCGAGATGCGCCCGCCGTGCTTCGCATCGGTCGTGCGCGGCACATAACTTTTCGGCTGGATCGCCTGCAAGTTTTGCT
>CAZWAK010000026.1:0-62840 GCA_964631865.1 uncultured Heliobacteriaceae bacterium
TGGATGGACGCGAACGGATCGTTGGCAACGTTGCGGCACGGCTTCAAATGTTATGGTCGAACACTTCGTATAGCGTTCTTTAAGGCGGCGCATGAATTGAACCCAGAACTGGAAGCCCGCTATGCTGCTAATCGCGTAGGTCTCACCCGACAACTGCATTTCTCCTTACATTTTGAAAAGTCGCTCGATTTTACCTTCAGCCTTAACGGGATTCCGATTGCAACCGCAGAACTCAAGAATCCTCTCACAGGGCAGACTGTAGAGAATGCGCGTCAACAGTATCACCAAGACCGCGATCTGCGCGAACCAATTTTTGAATTCAAACGTCGCACATTGGTGCATTTCGCAGTAGACACAGAAGCGGTCTTTATGACCACACGATTAGCAGGCAATGCTACCCACTTTCTCCCCTTCAACAAAGGCTGTGATGGTGGAGCCGGAAATCCGCCTGATCCAATGGGGCGTAACTATCGCACAGCATACCTGTGGGAAGAAGTTTTACAACGCGATAGCCTACTTGATTTATTAGCGCGATTTCTGCATTTGCAAATGGAGGAAGTGCGTACCGACGACGGGAAGAAGGTCAAAAAGGAATCTATGATCTTCCCACGCTATCATCAGCTACAAGCGGTACGGCAGATCATTGAGGCAGCGCGGCGAGAAGGCACGGGGAACAATTATTTGATTGAGCACTCGGCTGGTAGCGGCAAGAGCAACACGATTGCGTGGCTGGCGCATCGGTTGGCTTCATTGCATGATGAAGAAAATAACCGAGTTTTTGATAGTGTGATTGTCGTGACAGACCGAACAGTATTGGATCGTCAGTTACAAGACAATATTTATCAATTTGAGCATCGTCAGGGCGTTGTACAAAAAATTGATGAAGACTCCCGCCAATTGGCCCAAGCACTAGAGAACGCCACACCAATTATCATCACGACGTTACAGAAGTTTCCCTTTGTCTCGCGGCATTTGCTCAAAATAGCTGAAGAGCGGGGTAAGAAAAATGGAGGCTTACTGCCTACTCGTCGCTGCGCCGTTATCATTGACGAAGCGCACAGTTCTCAATCCGGCGAAGCAGCAACGGAATTGAAGGGCGTGCTGGGTGGAGAGGCATTGCGCGAAAAAGCACGCCAGCAAGCGGAAGAAGAAAAACTGGAAACTTGGGAAGAATTATTCCGCACAATGGCCAAGCGCGGACGGCAAGCTAATCTCAGTCTTTTTGCCTTTACAGCGACGCCAAAACACAAAACCCTAAAAGTTTTTGGACGCAAAGGCGAACCATTTCACCGGTACACGATGCGGCAAGCCATCGAAGAGCGGTTCATTATGGACGTGCTGAAAAATTACACGACCTACAAAGCCTATTACAAATTGCTCAAATCGTGCGCCAGTGATCCGAACGTGGAGCGCAAGAAAGCTGCCAAAGCTCTAGCGCGATTTATGCGCTTGCATCCGCATAACATCGCACAAAAAACAGAAGTGATGGTCGAACATTTCCATACAATGACGCGCCACAAGATTGGCGGCAAAGCGAAAGCGATGGTTGTAACTGGCTCACGGCTGGAAGCAGTACGCTATAAACAAAGCTTTGATCGGTATATCAAGTCTAAAGGGTATGCGATTAAAACGCTGGTGGCGTTTTCTGGCGTGGTACAGGATGACAAACTGCGCGATGTGACCTACACCGAAGAAGGTATGAATGGAGGTATTCGAGAAAAAGAATTGCCCGAAGCCTTTGGAACAAGCTCGTATCAGGTATTACTGGTGGCAGAAAAGTACCAAACAGGATTCGACCAACCATTGTTGCACACGATGTATGTAGATAAACGATTGGCAGGACTACAAGCAGTGCAGACACTCTCACGATTGAATCGCACGCACCCGTTCAAAGAAGATACGTTCGTGTTGGATTTCGTCAACGAGCGGCAGGAAATCCAGGAAGCCTTCGCGCAATATTATGAAGGCGCTGAGATGGGCGAAGAAGCAGACCCTGCGCGACTATATGAGATCAAAGGCGAATTGGATCAATCTGGCATATACTTGCCTGAAGAGATACAGCGCTTTTGCGAAGTCTATTTCAAACCTACCGCGCGGCAATCTGCCTCAGATCATCGAACAATGAATGCGGCGCTTGATCCAGCAGTGGATCGCTTCAAAGCATTAGTACAGGAAAACGAGGACGAGGCGGAATTGTGGCGCGGGAAACTTGTCGCGTTTCGTAACCTCTATGTGTTCCTTAGTCAAATTATTCCTTATCAGGACTCCGACCTGGAACGGCTTTATACCTACTTGCGGCACCTGGCGAAAAAACTACCGAAACGCAAAAGTGGCCCTGCGTATCAATTTGACGAGGATGTTCAGTTGGAATATTACCGCCTGCAAAAAATAAGTGAAGGGTCAATCAATCTCAAAGACAGTAAGCGGAATCCGTTGAGTGGGCCGCAGGAAGTTGGTAGTGGCCTTATTCGTGAAGAGGCGGTGCCACTCTCAAGACTGATTGATTTGATCAATGACCGGTTTGGGACTGATTTTACTCAAGCGGATCAATATTTCTTCGATCAACTGGTAGAAACTGCCGTCGCACAGGAATCCCTTCGCCAAGCTGCTAAAGTCAATCCAAAAGAAAAATTTTCACTGGTGTTTCGGAATCTCTTAGAGACGCTGTTCATTGAGCGGATGGATCAAAATGTAGACATCTTTGCTCGATACATGAACGATGCGACGTTTCAGAAGGCTGTGATTTCGTGGCTTTCTGATCAAGTTTACGAACGGATTGCTGGGGAGTAACCAAAGGCGAGAAATAATTTAACAAGAATGCTTTTATAATTCATTAGACGAAAATATCGATCACCCGCAAATTTGCTCGTGGACGATTCCAAAATGTTTGACGAAAGAATTGTAGCCCCCCTTTCTTCCCAAAATGATCTCTCCTCATACTCCTCACGGATTGGTCGCAGCAAATAATTTAGCCGAGCTTGCAGCAATCGTGGTAAAATTAGGCTTCGTGTTCTTCAGTTCGTTCGTGCCCTGCTTTATGCCCGCCATTGCAACTTCACCAGGGGCGCATACTTCAGCAACCCTAATACACACGGGCCATATCGCATCGAGACTGCAAACAGGAAAGCTATAAGGCCAAAGAATGCCTGGTATCAAAAATGGGTGCCTCAATCTGGAGTGCTATGCAAAGGAAGTTACGTTCCAAGCTGCGCGTCGTAGTTCTTCTGAGCGGAGGGATTGATTCTGCCGCAACGTTGGCTGCCTACCGCTCTAAGGGAAATTCCGTCGAGGCGGTATTTGTGGATTACGGACAGCCCGTGCGTAAGAGTGAATGGGCGGCGGCACAAGCTATTGCCAGACATTACAATGTTCCTATCAAGAAGATACGCTTGGGGCTTTCGCTTCCCCACGAAGATGGCGAATTCTTCGCCCGTAACGCGATCCTCATGCTGTTGGCAGGAGCAACGACCGTAGAACGTCCCCTCGTCATCGCCACAGGGATCAATGCCGGGGCTTCTTACTACGACACAACCAAATCTTTTACTGATGATCTACAACGCCTTCTGGACGGTTATGCAGGCGGCACCATTTCGCTCGGCGTGCCCTTTCTGGAAATGAATAAACTCGAAGTAGTGCGGTTCGCTCGGCGACATAAAGTTCCGCTTGGCTTGACGTATAGCTGTGAGCGACGCAACACGATTCCCTGCGGAGTATGCCCTTCCTGCAAAGATAGAAAGGGGTGCCGTGTCGAGTAATCAGTATCACCAAATTCGACGTATTGAGCGATTCTCGGTCGAAACCCCGCTCCTGGTTCCGTCCTTTTCAAGTCGCGGCTTCCCCGATGTGAATGGAATCATCAATGCCTTACGGGTAGACATCGGCAGCCGTTGCCTCGTCAGCGCCTTCGATCTAGCACAAGGATATGCACCATTGGATTTTGAGTCTCTGGCTGACGTCATCATTATTGACAGCGGCATGTATGAAGCGAATTCGTCGGCAGTTGTTTTTGATGCCCATTTGCCTGCGGCTTCCCCATTAGTTTGGACGCGAGAAGATTATCGCAAGGTGATTGCTGACGCTTCCTCGCGCATGAATCTAACAAATACCATTGTCGTTAGCTTTGACTCCTATGGATGTTTGGGAGACCAGGTGGAGGCTGCCAGGGTTGACTTCCATTCTGTTCCTGATGCCGCGCGAGACTTTCTCATAAAACCCAAAGCGGCAGGGCAGACGCATAGTTCCTGGCGCTTCACTGATGAGCAGATGGCCGACTTTGACATTATCGGCGCGACAGAGCGCGAACTCGGCTGTTCGACCATCGAGCGATGCCACACGCTACGAAAACTGCGGAGCAGGCTCTCCCGCTTGGGCTTGACCACTCCTATTCACGTCTTTGGCTCCATCACGCCGGCGGCAGTCACCGCTTACTTCTTATGTGGAGCCGACATCTTTGATGGATTGAATTGGTTGCGCGTCGGATTGAATGATTCAGGCTCCTGCGCCCCTGCCGAGTTTGCCATTACACAGGGATTTTGGGAGCAAGACGACAACCTATCCTTACTTTATTTTTGGCGGCGAAATTTACGCACACTACAGCAAACGCAAGAAGCTTTGAGACGGTTTGCATTGGATAATGACCGCGCTTGGCTGTGTGCCACGCTTCCCTTTGCGGAAACCTGTCTCCGACTTGCGGACACCGTGATTCACAAGGAGGTCAATTGCGTATGAGTGGAGGAGGAGGACGGTACTATTCTCCCAGTAATAGTGCGAGCGTCAATGATGCCGTAGCAGCATCCAATTATGACGCCAATGCCAATACGTACCTGCAAGAATTGCTGTCAAGTTTCAATGATCGTGATGTGGAGGCGATCAACAGGCACATTGACACGCTACAGCAAGCCATTGAGAAAGAAATCGAAGGCGAAGTAAAGACGCTCTTCGGTGGCTCCGTGCGCAAGCACACGTATGTGGATGGCCTGAGCGATATTGATGTCTTGATGATTGTGAATAACTCATCGTTGGCAAATGCGACGCCTGCCCAGGTACTTAAATATTTGGAGCAGCGTATCTCAGATCGGCTGGCTCATTATGGTGTGCATGTGAAAGCGGGTGATCTTGCGGTAACAGTACGCTATGCCGATGGCATTGAGATTCAAGTTCTGCCTGCGCTGAAAACGGCGACGGGAGTACGAATTGCCAGAACGGACGGTGGGTGGAGTAATGTGGTGCGTCCACAGGAGTTTGCCAAAAAGCTCACGGCAGTGAACAAACAACAGAATGGCAAAGTGGTGCCAACCATCAAATTATTTAAGGGGCTACAGACACAACTACCGGCTAATGATCAACTGAAGGGCTACCATATCGAATCGCTGGCGATTGAGGCATTTCGTGCGTACACCGGGCGGCCAACGCCCAAGGATATGTTGCAGCATTTCGTGAAATTCGCCGCTACACAGGTCAAAACGCCGATCAAAGATACGACCGGTCAATCACTCCATGTGGACGATTATCTGGGGGCGGTCGGCAGTATAAATCGGCAGCGCGTTTCCTTATCATTGACGCGCCTCGCCAACAAGCTGGAAGCGGCTGAGAAGCGCGGCTCCATCAGCGATCTCAAATCCATTTTCTGAGAATAGTTTTACGTTATGACTGAACCCACCAGGAAAATCGAAATACTACGCGGAGATTTGATTCTCATTGCAGGCAGTGCAGCCACCACTGCGTCCGAAGAAAAGCTTCGGCGTGCCCATGATTTTGTGAAGCTATTGGTGCAGAAAATTTTAGCAGAAGGGGGTGGCCTGATCGTATTCGCTGGTGGGGAACCAACTAACGAAAATGGCTTGCCGTTAATCTTTGATTGGACGGTTTTACGGGAGGTCGAACGGCTGGCTCCCGAAGCCTTCTCGGTTCCACGAATTGTGATTATCACCTCGGAAAAGAATCGCGCCTCGAAGATGGATGACGCACAGCGTCGGCTCTTGGCAAAGCTCAGCAGTAGTGGACTGGCGGACATTATCAACGTTCCCAACGATATTCACACGGGAGGCAATATCACAGATGAGCAAGCCTCTCGTGCGGCTGCCATGATTGCCATCAGCGGCGGTAAAGGAATTGTAGATCGCGCGCGAAAACTACAAAAGAGAGGTACCCCGGTACTGCCGCTTGATCTTTCTCTTGGGTCTACGTGTGACGATGGAGCAGGCGCGTTGGGGCTGTACAAGGAGTTTGCCGAACAGCCCACAAAGTTTTTGGCACATACGGGCGAGCAAGTAAGAAGGCACATATTGGGGCTTTCACTGGAAACGCCTGTTCTTAGTCTGACAGAACTCGCGTCGCGGAGTATGAATTTGATCGCGGCTGAAATTGAGGCCGGTGAGCAGGCCAAGCCAATTGAAATTCTTCTCCTAACCGCTCTGCCAGTGGAGCTTGAAGCCACGCTGCTTGCGCTTGGCATCCCTGATCAGTTACCAGGAAAAACACAAAAAGGCTTTAACTATTGGCGCACAACGCTGACGGAGGTAAACACGCGCGCGGTGGCGGTTGCCTGCTTTGGGGCAGCGGGTAATGTGGATGCGGCTGCCATCACCGCCATCCTCGCTACAGAGCTTCAGCCGAAAATTGTTATTATGATTGGGATCGCGGCTGGATTGCGTGATAAATGCAAATTGGGCGAGGTTGTCATCTCGGATCGAATCGTGGCTTACGAGAGCGCCGCCTTGATCAAAGAAAAAGGTGTCTCTCAAATATCGCCTCGACCAGACACCTACCGCACACCACCTGCATTACAGCAAGATGTGGTTGCATACCTTGCTAGAGAGACAAGGCTTCGTACTCGTCTTCAGGCTGCTTGTGACGCGGCTGCGATTCACTTTCCGAAAACGAAAGCGGGCCCTGTTGCGTCCACGGTTTTTCCGCGTCAGGCAACGATTGCGAGCGGTGAGAAGCTTCTTCGTGACCCAGACAAGTTTCGCGCGCTCCGTGACCTGCATGGCAAAACCGAGATCGGCGAAATGGAAGCTGTGGGGATCGCTACGGCCTCGTTGCAAGCCGGTGCCATGTATCTGGTAATACGAGGAATCAGTGATTTTGGCGATGAAAAAAAAGATAATCGCTTTCACAGCCCAGCAGCGAAGGCAGCCGCAATTGTTGCAGTTGATTTCATTCGTCACGGGCTGACGATCTAAAGAAAGAGTACGATGAAGGAAATTTACATATCCGTTGACATTGAGGCATCCGGCCCGATTCCCGGCAAGTATAGTCTGCTGACATTAGGTGCCTGTGTCGTAGGAGAGTCAGCACAAAACTTTTATGTTGAAATTACGCCCATCAGTGATTTGTTTGTTCCAGAAGCGATGCAAGTTGTAGGGCAGCCACTGGATTATTACGCCCGGGTCGGCACTGCTCCGCAGGAAGCAATGCACGCATTTGCTGCCTGGATAAAGCAGGTCAGTGCGGGAATGACACCAGTCTTTGTGGGATTCAATGCCAGTTTTGATTGGGCTTTCGTGAACTGGTATTTTCACAATTTTCTGGGTGAAAACCCTTTTGGGATCGGGGGCGTGGATATTAAGTCGTACTACATGGGGCTGGCCGGTTGTGAATGGAAAGAAACACGATCAAGTCAAATTCCAGAGAAATACAAAGGCGCGGCGAAACATACTCACAATGCGCTAGATGACGCGATTGAGCAGGGGCAGATGTTTGAGTTAATGAGATGGAAAGACAAGTAATCTCACTTTACGGTATTGGCCTTCCAGCGAATCGGGCCAAGCTCTATAGGTAAAGCTCGCAATACTTCATAAAACCCCTGCAAGTCGTTTTCGACGTCTTTGAAGATAAAGGTCTGTAGAAGTCCAGGCACGTCTTGCACTTTTGCATAACGCAGCGTGATGATCGCAAATTTTTTATCTTTTTTGCGTTTCTGCCGAATGGCGTAATCAACCTCAGCACCAAGATACTTTTCATCTTTGAAGTTTTCCGTAATAAAGAAAACCGCTGCGCATGATTCTTCAAACCCTTGAAAAATCGCCCTCTCTAAGTTCGCCCCCGCTGCCATCTCCGGCTCGTCAAACCACGGCGTAAATCCCGCTTGTTTCAGGGCGTCGTAGTAGCGCCGTACCATCGGTTTATCAACAGATTTATGACTCAGGAAAATTTTAATTTCATTGTCACTGGGAATGCGAATGAGTGGCACCGCTTGCATCTCGCGGGCTTGTGGCGTGGCGAGATCAGCGGCTTTACTCAGCCGATCTGTTAGTGATTCGACAAATGGTCGAGTAATAAGCGATATGAAGAGAGCGACAGCCTCATCGCGCTTATGTTTCCCTGCTCTTATTCCGAAGCTCCAGATCAAATTTTCATCCTGATCCAAGCTTTTCAGAAGGCGGTAGAAAAAGATGAACTCTTCATCAGGATTAGAAGGGAAGGAAAACTTTCCGTCTGAATGATTCAAGTCCTGCCACCACGCGGCTACGTTATCGGAGAACCGCTGTTGCAGCGGCTCTAAAATTGGTCTCACCAAAATATCTGATTCGCAATACTCGATAAACCGATGCAGATGATGATCAAATGTATCCTCATCTTCGTGTAACAACGCATCGCGGCGTGTCTTAAATTGTTTAAGGGAGTGTGTGATGTCGTCTTTTGAAAATTCCATTGCGCTAATCCGATCTAAACGAAAACGATGGCTTCTCCGCAGTACGGACATTGTTCCATCCCATTCCATGTTTCAGAGATTTTGATCCGTTCGCTGCAACATATTAGGTGAACAATTTTCATATCTGCGGGTTCCGGGCCATGAATAGGGCGTGGCGGTAACAAACCGCCCGAATACTCAATCCGAATGAAATTGTTCCTTCCGATTGAATCCGCTAACCCGCCGAATGTTTTGTCAATCATAGGGTAAATAATTTGTCGCTTGATCTGGAGTATCAGGTAATGCAGCAACTCATCGGGTAACATATCGTGAGAGCGCGCGCGATGTCTGCAATACGGGCAAATCAAAGCTGATGCTTCTTCGTCAGCCTCCTCATCGGCAATTAGTCCCATCTCTTTTCCGACATGTGTAATCTCTGCCTGCAAAAAATGAGATAACTGCACTTCGTTAATGGACGTCTTGAAATCGCGGCCACATTCGGGGCAGGTACGCCGCAAGAACCCATCCCTATCAGAACTTACATTAACTTGAAATTGTACCGAACGCTCTTCGGCAGAGTCAGCTTCCATTTCGTCATCTTCAAAATCCATATTAAGAATTGATCTATCAGAAAACCTATATTCAATCGTCAAGAGTTATTAGAAGGGCTTGCGAAAGGAAGGGGTGAAACGCCAACAATCAGCCTTCTAAAAGAACCCTTATCATAGCTTTTTTATTCACATGTAGTAGCCATAACTAACAATCTCAGGACGCGGTTCGTACCCTTCGGGGAGATATTTCATGATTTCGCCGACTTTGCGCGCGCACAATATTGTGATCGGGTATTTGCAATCAAACCGTGTAGTATTCCAGTTCATTTTGGTCAGTCCCAATATCTCGCGGCAGATTTTATCTGGCGAGGAGTCGGACAAATCTATACGAACTTCAAGCGGTTGTGGAATGTAAAGCCCCGTGTAGGTTCGATAAAAATCAACCGATCCGCGCGTGTACAAGAGATGCGTTTTCTCGTCATAAGAAATATGAGTACCTCGATGCGGCGGATACAACCCAGAGCGGAAAGCTCTGTCAGCGGTATCCAGAATGGTGACCAGATCAACCCTGCCAATGCCTCGTTTTGTACAGGCATCAATAAACCCTTGCCGCTCTCCCTCGGTATACAGAGAGGTTTTGTGAATGACGAGCCGAGCCGGAATAGTCTCATTGGCAAGTTTATAATCATCTATTGCGCGCCCCAGCAATGACTCCGCCTGATCTCTGGTCAAATGCGGGCGGCGATCCGTATTGTCCAAATAAGCCTGACCACCGCGCAAGATGACATTATTCCCAAGTTCATCAAAGACTTGGGCTAGGCTGGTATGAATAACTTCTCGATCTCGGCTCCGAAAAAAGCCAATGCCAACAAAACATACTTTTGGTTCATTGGCATCGGTGACCAATTTCCAGGGAACCGTTTGGTTGGTTTTGTAATACAGGGCGGTACAAAAATTCCAGGCGCGTGAAGCCGCATCCTGGGGGGCTTGATCAGTGAGGGATTGTTCCCTGACGAGTTGGAGTGGTTTCTCCAAACGCAGCGACTCCGCCTTTAACGCCCGCCGAAAATTCCATTCCAAATCAGGCGAGGCATCTTCGGCATCAGTAATACTTTTCTCTTCTCCTTCATCATCGTCTTCAGGCTGCTCTTGCGTAAGGGCTTTGTATAAGTCTTCGGGTAAAACGCAAAGGATGACATCTACCGTTCGGCGATTCCGAGCCAAATAGGTGATCCGTTGTAAGTAGGCTTCGAGCGTGCGCTTGATAATTTCTTGTTGGGAAGATGATTCGTTGATGATGGCTGTAATTTCACTGGCTTGGATAGACTTGAATCCTTCTCCGCTAATGATCATTTCAGCCCTAAAGCCCGACTCTTTGCGAAACCCTGGAAAATACGGATAGAGATTTCGCTGTAACGTGTTGGCGCGAGCGGTGATTGGTTTTTGACAGCGTTCCAGCCAGTTCCTGAGTTTTTCCAGTCCTCGCTCGGTTCCGACCGCACCAATATTGATCTTGTCGCGCCGTAATTCCATACGTGAATCAAACACATCAAATGACGCGATGCCCATGCGCGGACAAATATCGGTATCACGGGCAAATTCGAGGAATGGTTCGGGAATGGTTTCGAGTTTCATAGATTCTGAAAAAGAGGGAGTTCGACTTTGGCTTCATAAGCCTTGCGCTTGCGCTTCTCGTCCTGTTGTTGCCAATCCCGATCTGGAACGGGCGGCGCTCCATCCAGCGTGACCAGATCACCCAGGACAATCGTCGTAGGGAAATCCTGTTTGAGCATCTCTTTCGTTTGATCTTTCTTGAGAATTTCGGTGATAAAAAGTAAGTCCTTCAGAACATCAGGATTGTGGTCTTGTCGTTTCAGAAAGGAAACCCGGAATTTGTGGTGGCCGGATTTCTTATATCCATTAGAGCTACAAAAAAAGTCCGGCTTAATGGCTAAATACCATTTGCCGTCATACAAATCGAAGCCTACCCGGAAGGCCAGATGTTCGTGGAATTTTATTTTTTCAGGATTGTCCTCACGCATCAGGATTTGATAAACGATGCGCCCTTCCTTCTTGCCTAATGACCAAGCTTCCTTGCGTATTCGACGTTCTTTTTTCTCAGCCTTTTGCTCGTCGTTCTCGACAGGTTTGAAGATGAATAGCTTTTCCTCATGCTGCCAAATGATGCCTCGATGTTTAAGCTGTTCCTGGAGAGTCGTGCGCAAAAGCTCTTTGAAGATGTTCATGCGATCCAGATCAATGCCGCCTTTGCCATCGCTGATGTAATCGTCTACGTTTTGGTCGCTGACAGTTGTGGGATCAACCAGCACAGCAAGAGGTAAGTCCCTATCATTGAGATTGTGGAAGGTGATGAGTTGATCAGATCGCACCACCCAACCGGAAGTAAAAGAAAGTCCCTGTTGTGTTAGCGCCTCCCATACGATCCTTCTCTGACTACTTCTGTGCGAGATTTTGACCTGATCCCGGCGGGCGTTCTGAATGATTTCGTCTCGCACATATTTGGTTGTCCCGATAAACAGTTTGTGCGGGAATTGAATGGGCATGATATTGAGCGTCAACGTTTCGAGTTTTCGATTTGTCTCTTGCCGAACAAAGTATTTTTTGGGGTTGGAAAAGTGAATTTCGAGCGTCTGCTCAATGTGGTTTATTTTGTCATATTCAAGTGATCTGATTTGGTTGACGAGATTTTCTGAATCCAGAATGTGCAGGTCAGGATCGAAATTAAAATACCCCTTCGTAATTTCCTGGAGCGGTTTCTTGCTGTATTTCGCCTGCCTTTTCGTCAGAATGTAAACATACACTTTTTCATAAGTGAGGTAATGCTGATGTTGCACAACCTTGAGTAAGGTTTCCTTAACCTTAGAGAGGCTCGGATCGGAGGTGATTTGAAAAGCGACCCGATCTTGTGGGTCGCCCAAATCAATACCTTCATAATTCCTGCGTTCTTTGTTGAGATTGCGCAATAGGTAATGTCCAAAGGCGTCCTTAAAAACAGGCAATAGCACATCTTCGGCAAGGCTATTGAGATCATAAAGACCAGCTTTATTCTTGTGTTCAAGTTCGTAGCGAAAAATGCTCAATAGCTCAATGATTCGGTTCAGTGACTTTTCCAGATTCATCGTTGTGCAAGGTTAAGGCGAAAGAGGATCGTCGCCATGTGGGGTCGGCTGATTCTTAGAGGTTAAAAAAAGATTATCGCACAACGAACAGCATAAATACCAGACACAAAAAGCTTGCCCGGACTGCGCGAGCAAGAAACAAATCAGTACGGGGCGTTAGAAAATTTCGGAATTTGGAAGGGGCGACTCAGGCTGGAAACGAACAATATGGAAGCTGCGTACCTGATTGCTGCTAACATCAATCACAAGATGCTTGGTCTTTGAATTCCTAAAGTGATAATCAAACTCCGTTTGCGGTTATGTCAGACTGTCGGTTTCACTCCTCAATGTCTGTGATTGCTTGCCTCAAGCCGAATGAGTTTGGGCTTTTTCCACCTGTGCTTTCAGCTTCTCAAATTCTGTCTCATTCACAAAGCGTCGGATCACTTCGAGCGGCGCGTTGAGTTCTTTGAGGGTGGTCACGACGGATTGACCGCCCTTCCAGTAATGGTATTTGGGATCACTGTCGGTGGGAATAATGAGCGTGCCGCGCTCATCCAGATAGGGAGTCGTCATGGGGAAATACCTCGTGTGAGAAAACAGGGCGGCGAAATTGGCGCACCAAAGCCGCAAAGTATGCCGCAGCGAAGAACGCTGGGCAAGCACGCGCGACAGAGAAACGGTTCTTTGCATGGGGTGTCCGAGAATTTTCAACGCGATCCAGGGCCAGAAAATCTACCGCCAACCGTCTCTCAAGAGGCCGACAAGGAACACTGGACTTGGCTCTGCCTGGCCTTGAATTCCACACGTTATAATCAAGTCCATCAGCGCTGACGATATTGCATTGGATAAAAACAGCGTTAGCGTTCCTTACTTGTTGCGTTGGCGGTACGCGAGGACGGCCTCTATCGCGCCTTCGTGCATTCGTTCCGGGCGAACATAACGCCAATGCTTTTCAAACTCTTCGTCGGTCAGCATCGCTTGCGCGACGCGCTCTTTCGCTTTGAGCCATTCTTCGGCCCAAGCGCGGATTTCTTCATTGTGATTGAGCGCCATCCGCGCGGCGTGCATGGAGATCGGTTCATTCATACGAAGCGTAGCCTACCACAAACCGTGCCAATCCCGTCTGCCAAGCGTGCCTAAGCTGGCTGCGCCTTCCATCCAAACACTCGAAAGCTAGGCAATTCGTTACTGCACGAACACGATTCCAGTTGGTTCCTTTCAGGTGAACCAGATTTAGAGCGGACGACGCCCCAGTCAATTTGTACGTTTGTCGCGCGAAGCTGAACTTTCCTGAATTGCACAGATTGCACATCCATTGCACAAGAATTGCACAGAGTCGGCTGCGCGTGCTGCAACACGCGCATTTCTCCGGCGCAATTTGTTTCTAAATTTCTCTTACCTGAAAGGAACCGGGGCGCGGTTGCTGATAACGAATTGATTGTTTTTGGAAATTTTGGGAAGGTGAGGCAAACGCGGCTCGGTTCAACCTTGCGGTTTGCGACTGATCCCAATAATCCTCAATGCGGACTTTTCTTTCATTCTTTAGAGCAGAATCTGCTTCTTTTTCCCTTCGTCTAAATCGCCCTTTATGAGTCTTTCCTGCCCGTTTTTGCCCCTTTCTATGCTTTTTCACTTTTTCTTGAAATCTGGGGCTTTTTTTCACGTTTTCTTGTAGATGTGGCAGTTTGCAATTTGGAATCACGTTTGTAAGTCACTGAAGTCCTTAACTTGTCATTTTCATTTTTTCTTGGATCGCTCACCCGTTGAGAATTTCGTTCATAATATGGGAGGGAATAAAAGAATGCGCCCTTTATTCTACGTTAAGTAGGGGTCAGCTACCGATTACGATTTCACTAAAATAAGCTAGGATTTTCAGAGCAAGGTGGCGCATTCAATCCGGCGACAGATCGGTCAAGGTTTTTCCAGGAAATTGCAAATAGCGAGGTTGAACCGAGCCTATTTGCCTCCTCTTCCCATGCTCGTTGGAACCTGCAACATTTGGACTTACACTCCTCCGCCCTCCTTTCCGGCAAAATTTAGAGCAGACTTTGCACGAAGCCAATCCGTTAACGCCAAACCCGCGCGTAAAGAAGTGGCTCGAAAACAGTTGCCGGAAAGGAGGGCGGAAGTGGGAGCGAAACGCGGATATTTGTTTTCTCCGACTGTTGCTGGAAGCAGATGCAAAGCCGCTCGGATCATCCTCGCGGTTTGCGGCGTTGTTTGTGCAATCACGCTCGTCGTCGGTCTCGCCGGTTGCGACAATGCTTTAGTTGATTTGCTCCGTCGTCTTCGGCAGAAGAATCGCAGTGTCGTCATCTGCGAATCAGTCCTTCGCTCGTCGTCTGGCCAACAGCGCATCCAGATACGGATGCTAACACGAGTCGAGCGTGCTTCTTGAAAACCTCGATGGCGACCACAACACGTCGGCAGCACGACTTTCAATAATTCCTTGCGGTTGAGGGAGGCCAAGCCTTGCAGCGTGCGACTGCCCAGCGCACCAGCAAAGCGCCCATCAATCCATACATCCCAACCCTGACATTGGCGCGGGCCAGTGTTTACCAGCGCATGATTCCGACGCAGCAGAATCTTCCCAGCAGCCGTCTCGATTTCCCAAGCGGGAAAAGCCGGATTGCCAAACGACCCATTGACCCGATGCTTCTTTATCACGACGAGAAATCCTCCTTTGATTAGCACTGAGCGATTCAAATCGTGCGCGGCACGTGCGGTCTTCGCCAAGGGCGACGACGGGCTGTCACAGTTGGAAAAGTGCGACACCGCGCAACTCGCCCTTCTCCTGTCACCCTATACTCAGCGACCTCAATGCAACCAACGAGGCTGAACGCCTTTCTCAACAAGGGAGTATGCCATGCCACCGACCAGACGTGATTTTTTGAAACTCGGCGCGTCCTTCGCGTTCCTACCAGGACTGCGTTCCTGCGCTGTCAAAGTTCCCCAGCCGGAGGGAAACAGCGGAACCGTCGTGAACGATATTCACTCGCAACTCAACCGGACAAGGGTTGATTGTATAGTCCGCCCCCCATCAGTGGAGGAGTTGCGCCGGGAATTGCTCAGCGCCAAGACGATGGGAAAAGCGGTCAGCATCTGCGGTCGTCGCCATTCGATGGGCGGGCAACAGTTCGGTGCTGGAACCGCCCTGATTGACATGACTGGCCTCAATCGCGTCCTCAGCTTGGATCGTGAGCGCGGCATCATCGAAGTTGAAGCCGGGATCGAATGGCCGGAACTGCTCCGCTATCTGACCGCAGCCCAAACGGATCAGCAGACAAATTGGGGCATTATGCAGAAGCAGACCGGCGCGGATCGTTTGAGCATTGGCGGTGCGCTCGCCTCCAACATTCACGGGCGTGGGCTGAAGTTCAAGCCTATCATTGATCAGGTGGAATCCTTCACGCTGATGGATCACGCAGGCGAAATGCGCCAGTGCAGTCGGCAGGAAAACCCGGAACTCTTTCGGCTAGTGATCGGCGGGTATGGGTTGTTTGGGATTGTGACATCAGTGAAGCTACGGTTGTGGGAGCGCAAGAAGGTGCAACGCATCGTTGAGCTTCGTGACCTCAAGGACATCCCGCACCTCTTCGAGCAGCGCATCGCTGATGGCTACCTATATGGAGACTCCCAGTATGCGACGGATAGCAATCGTGACAGTTTTATGCGGCGCGGCGTGTTCTCCTGTTACCGACCCGTTGATCCAGCCACGCCAATCACGCAGAATCAGATTCGCTTCCATCCTGACGACTGGGCGAAACTCACTTACTATACGCACAAATACAAGCGCCGCGCCTTCGAGGTGTACACCAAACGCTACCTCGAAACCTCCGGGCAGATTTACTGGTCGGATTCGCAGTTGTCGGCAGCGTACAAGGACAACTATCACGAAGAACTGGATCGCAAGCTGAACGCGAAAGTGAAAGGCTCGGAGATGATCACCGAGATTTATGTCCCGCGCCCATTGCTCATCAACTTTATGGAGGAAGCACGCGAAGAATTGAAGCGGCACAAAGCCAATGTGATTTACGGAACCGTGCGGCTGATTGAGAAAGACGAGGAAAGCTTTCTGCGCTGGGCGAAAGAACCCTGGGCCTGCATTATCTTCAACCTCCACATTGACCACGAGCCGAAGAAGATCGAAGCGGCTGCCGCAGCCTTCCGCAGTCTGATTGACGTCAGCATCCGCCACGGCGGGAGTTATTACTTGACCTATCACCGCTGGGCGACAAAGGAGCAGGTAGAGAAGTGTTACCCGCAGTTCAGAGAATTCTTGCAGTTAAAGTTAAAGTACGATCCTGACGAGAGGTTTCAAAGCGACTGGTATCGGCACTACCAGCAAATGTTTGCCTAAAGAACGCGGCTCCCTGAAGCCGATGTGTGGCTCCATCGGTGAGTTTGGCAAGATAAATTGGGTGATGCTCTGCTTCTAATAAAGGCTTCCGCTGCAACAGAGGGATGCAACGGCAAACGCACTCTGGCAAGGGCTTCGCGGTTTGCAAAATCAGATTACGCTGTGCGGCGAGATTTTTATTTGCGCTTCCTTTCCGGCTCTTAATTGGGTAGTGAATAATGGTACGCCCATTTCTTACTGCGGCGAGAAAACGTGAAAGCCGGCCTTTCGACCGGCCAATTTCGACAACAGTTCTCTGCCAAGAGGGTAGCTGCTGTCAGTTGCGGAAAACATAACGCCTTTCCGTTGGGATTTGATGGCAACGCAATGACGAGCGCGTGACGAGGTTTGGCTTCATCTGAAAACTACCGCGAAGGTTTCCAGACCTGTTTCCCCTTACGATCAATATAACCGTACCTGGCATTGTGCAAGTCGTGGCCGTTCAATCCGCCTTCCTGTACACGGGCCAAACCATTATGAAAGCTTTCGGCTAAACCGAAATCCGTTTTGAACTGGACTGCGCCCGTCTGATCAATGTAGCCCCATTTCCCATGCAGCAGAATCAACGCCAGTCCCTCAGAAAATGCACTGACATGCCCAAATTGCGGTTCGATCACAATTTTCCCCTTCTTATCCAGGTAGCCACCATACAAATAACCGTCTGCCTTCTTGACCTCAATCGCAGCCAGCCCTTCAGAAAAAGGATGGGCGGTTTCAATGTTATCCGCCAGCTTGATGAGGGGCTTTCCAGTGCGATCAATGTACATCTGTTTCCCACCGAGCGGGCCGCTAAAGAGTCCATAGGGGGAAACAGTTTTTCCTCTCACTCTGACAACCGCCAGCCCTTCTTGAAATCCGCTGGGGCTATTGAATTGTGCTGCGATGACGACTTTTCCACTTGGATCAATGAATCCATATCGTTCGCCGATCTGGACGCAAGCCAGCCCTTCTGAGAAGCTGTTGGCGAAGGTAAATTGATAGGGGATGACGAGCTTGCCGCTGTGATCAATGAAGCCCCACTTATTCTCTTCATTCTGGACAAGCGCCAACCCCTCCGCAAAGCTCCTTGCCTCTCGAAATTGAGCCGGGATAACTAGCGCACCCTGCATGTCAACAAAACCCCAATGATGATCGCCCGTGCCGTGCAGTCCGAATTCTCCGAAGCCAACCGCTGCCAGCCCTTCAGAAAAGTCACGCGCCTGATCAAAGCGAAAAGGGATCACGAGTTGCCCCGACGAATCAATGTATCCTTCTTTGTAACCCTTCTCATACGTCGCTACGACGGCGCGTCCTTCGACAAAGTTCCCCGCCCCACCGAATTGCGGCGGGATCATGATCTTGCCGGTTTGATCAATATAGCCACGCTTGTCGTTGACGATGACGACAAAGAGTTTTTCTTGTTGTGCCTGCGCTGGGAGCAAGAGAAAGAAGACGACGGCAAGTACGCCAGGAAAAGCTCGTTGTCTTGAATTTTTCCAACACATAGCTGAGGTTCCTTCTACTGCCTCAAGTGGTAGCTTGTGCGAGCAAGGCCGTCAATGCTTCTGGCGTATCGGGCAGTCCATACGACCGAACCAGTTGGCAGTAATTCACAAAAATGCCGCCAGCTACTTTCCAGCCTCCGAATTCGGCAATTGCTTGCAAGGCTGATCGTGTCAACGAATCAAGTGGCAAGCTGTCTTTGAGTTGTATAGTTCCTTCTTCGGTGATGAGATCGAGCAGAGCGCGTGTGATGTCCAGCGATTGATAGGGGTTGACGGATTTCAGAGCCTCACAAAGTGCCGGGACAATCTGGCTGCGTGCCTGCGCTCCGCCATGCGCCAGCACAAGGCTTGCGTAGCCTGCCAGATTGCCTTCGTTGAAGCGGATGTCCTCGCCTTGATCCTGTAATTGTTCGGTTGCAGCAATAGCCTGAATCAGTATTGCCAGGATAGGTTCCGTTAGTGGCTCGCGTGCGAATCCCAGGGCAGCAGCCACGCGCACCAGCAGCGAAGGATGTTGCAAAAAATCGCGCCACACTCCCTCATCAATGATTTGTTGTGAACAACGCGCTAAGAAGCCGAGCGAGAGCAATAAATTGGCACTCTCAATTTCATCAACGGAGGCGGTAAGCTGGTTTTGCAGCGCAGGAAGCGATTGCTCAGCGTAATCGGGAAACCAGGCCAATGCGTAAATGACTGCCCTTCGCAGCAGGACATCTTCATCCGTGAGTAATGGCAGAAGGATTGGCACACCATTCTGCACCGCGTCATAACAATCCAAATCCACGCGCGGCCCAAAGCAATACTTGTTGCATTCGGCCCGATCTGCACGAGACATTTGCGCATCACTGGCTTCCAACTCACGACGGAAGGCCGCTACATCCAGGCCATCCGATAGATATTCCTCTTCATAGCCAAGCGCCAGATTCACCAGCAGGTACACAAGCTCGTGCCGATCTGCGACGGCAGGCGAAGCAATTAGTTCGTAGAGAAAGGGAATGGCATACGGCGTCGCCTGATAGCGTGTGCCCTGATGAAAAATATTGCCGTAGAGTTCCCACAGAGCTTTATCACGTATGTCTTTTTTCGGGCTGGTCAGATTACGAAGGTGTCGGGGAACATCTTTTGCCGCGCCGTAAGCATGGTGCAATTTTGACCACGGAAGTTTGTCCAGATTTTCCAGCATAAGGTTTGTGTGAGAGTCCCCGGCGCGTTATCGAGCCGGAACGTGACGGTAGCCTGATCCAGAGAGGGACGTTGCTTGCACACCGTTTTCATCCAACGCGTTGAAAATTGCTGTTACGGCTCCGCCAAAGTCAAATTCGAGCGCATGCAAGAGCCAGCTTTCACTCACTTCACCGACCCGTTCGGGATGGAGCGGGTCTACGGCAATTGTGGAGCGGCTATACATTTCTACAATTGAAAGGTCACGTACTGTCGCCCCGACATTCATGGCTAAAATCTCATTGCCGTTCTCGCGCCATTGCAGAGCGAGATTCTCATAACACCCCCACCAATTCGGGGTGGCTTTAATATCAATTGTATTCCAAGTGACAGAAAGTTCATCCAGGCGGGCAAAGGTGATCTCTAATTGCGTGGCGGAAAACTGTAACACCACCGGTTCATCAGCAAACCATTCCCCACGTTCGGTGTCCCAGACAATCCAAGACGAAACCAATACCTGCCCGATTAACTTGCGGAGCCGATAGCGTTCCTCGTTCAATAACTCCTGCACTGACGTGTAAAAGTGGTGGCTTCCCATAATCCTGTGAAATGTTCCATTGTTAGGTGCCGAGTTTCATCCCCACATAAAAATCATCCGCAACGTGTGAAGCGGCTTTTGGGTCTATCTCAAGATAAACGGAAACCACATTCCATTCTGGCCCCACACTGAAGCGTACTTCATAGGTTCCCTTGGGGATTTTCTGCAAACAGAATCGGCCATCCGCTCCAGTTTTACAAGCCGCGATGCGTTTCTGTAATTTTCGTTGGATACGATTTTCAGGGTAGCTCCGTAGCAGATGATCCGGGTTATCAAAAACCTCTACCAGGACTTCCAATTGCGGATCATTGTAGGTATCCACTCTGCCGATAACGAAGGAAACGATACGCTTTTCTCGTATGACAACCGTTTCATTGCCGCCGATACGTGTCGTCTCCTTCGTAGTTGCCTTCTTACATGCACAAGCTGGTTGTCCTGTGGCATCAGCAGAAAAAGCGAGAAGGGCAACCACAAGAGCCGTCACGGTCAACGTCCGGTAAAAGGAGCTTTTCATTACTAATGCCATGAAAACCTCTCTATCTTTTAAGAGCTTGTTCGCTGTCAGTCTCATTCAATAACGAGCAGCTTTTTCGCATAATCAAATGTCACGACATAGTTTTGGAAAAATCCACCGCCTAAAATCCCCCCATATTTATTTAAGCCATGATCCAGACCTGTTCCTTTGGCGTAAAAGGCTGTTTGCAGCGCACTCAGTTTGAGCCCTGCCAGTTGGAATGACTCGACCGTACCGATGCGCGGCGGCGTTTTTTCCGCTGGTGGTGATAATCCAAGCTGTTTGATTGCTTGCGGCGTTAGTGCTAGCGGCAGGTTCTGCCAGGTATCGAGCATGAGTTTCAGCTTCACGCCATTAACAACCGCATCATTGATAACGGGCCTCGGATCATCCGGGTTGAGATCAAAAGGCAATTTAATGGCTTGGGAAGATGAAGTGGATGAGTTCTCCTTCGTATGCGTCTCCTTTGGAAGGAAAGAAAGGCGTTGCTGACGATAATCAATGCGGATGACACGTCCTTTTAAGAAGTCATATCCAAGGATGCCATGCAGAGGAACGCCGAGTTCCTGACGAAAAGAGTCCAAGTCCACCAAGCGCATCGGCAAGGAATTAAATTTTGCTTGCCCGATTTGCAGATCAGTCGCTTGGACAAAGAGAACCTGTTTATCCGTCAACGGATCAATTGTAAATAACCCTTGATACCCGACTATCTCTTTCACCGACCAAGCAAGAGTGGAGCGCGGCGTTCCCGTAGCAATTGCCAGGTTGAACGGGCCTTGCCCTCTGAGCGTCACTTGGATGAGAACGGCTCCTTTTTGTAGGATAAACGGAATTTCCAATTTGTCCGGTGGACTGGCGACGGCGATGTTGATGGCAAGAATACAGAGGAAAATCAGTCCTGCGAAAAATCCATTCATACCTGACCTCGTTTCGGCGGTGGGTTCTTACGGAACTCCGATGTAATCAGGGGCAGTGACGTAGGCGATGTTATTGATCAAGCGGGGCGCGGTTGACTGAGCGTGGCGCGACGTCTTTGCGTTGGCTGGAACGACGCCCCAGTCCGGCTGCCCGTGCCGGTGTTGGCAAAGTTGGGTCAAGTAATGTGAGGGGTAAGAGTATAACCTCTTGCGGAGTGGAGAACGCCAGTTGGTCTTCGTTCCATATAAAAGCGTGATTGATGTCCCCGACCAGACGTTCGATCTTGAGTAACCCGGTTTGTTGGAAGGTCGTCAAATCCCAAGCCGAAAGGGTAATGCGCACATCATCAGAGGCCAGAAAGTACACCCGATTGCGCCGCACGTCCGGTACGACACAGCCGGTGTAACCCGAAGTCAGCAAACGCGGCTGCACGGGCAACACAAAGCGATGTTTGATAGTGCGGGCTTCGGGGTCAAGCATAAAGCCAGTTTCGGTAAAGCACAGGCCATATTCACAACGCAGGGCGCGGGCACTGACACGCAGGTTCGGCGTTTTATCCACCAACGAAACCCCATCGCCACGCACGACGAGCTTGTAGAGTGGGGTGTCATTATTATCGTAGCCAAAATCATAGCCTGCACCATAAATTGCCGTGCCGGAGGCATCCCACTGCATACTACTGATGATGCTGGACGGGCCGAATATACTAGACGCTTCGGATTCTACCGGGCGCGCGACACCATTGTCATAGACCGCGACATTGTAGGGATTAGCTCCCAGGGAACCGCCCGGCGATCCGGCTCTGGCAACGACAACAGATTCCGGTTGACCAGGGACAGGGAGCAAATCCGCTGCGCGGATAGCCGATTTCCCCGATCCGAAGGGGCCGAAGGACGGCACAAAAAGAGGAATCCGCAAATCTGCTGTCAGGTCTGGCAACCGCAGCCGCTGAACTGACCAGCCATTGTACAAAGCGACATACAAGTATTCTTCCCGGGCCGAGAGCGTCATTTGCCACGGATCACTTCCAACCCCAACCGGAGTCCCGACCGTTCCCGCATAAGGATCAATGGGGACGATAGCGTTGCCATAATTCCCGCCCCATCCCGGTGTGCTGGCATAAATCATCCGATGCTTGGGCGAATAGAGAATTGCGTTATTGTCGAGAGGAATGCGGCGGATTTGCCCAGAGAGCGGCTGCGGGACAGGTGCTTCATAAACGACAGGGCGTAGCAGCGAGAAGGGTAAGAAGACAATGCTTGGATTGTGATGATTGGAAGCTGCCAGCCCCCAATTGCCACATTTGACTAGGCGCGTCGGCGCGTCAGGCATGACAGCAAAATCTTTGTAGTACCCTTTCAGGCGGTAGGTCTTGAGATCAAATTCCAGTAAAACAAAGTCTGTCCCGCCGCGATAAGGAAAATAGACACTGCCGCCTTTGGCATCCAGCGCGATAGAAGACGAAAAAATCACTTCCGTTGTGTAAAAGCGCCCGTGAATGATTTTATTAGCGACATCAATGGCGCGTCCGTTCGAGGTGTAGAATAACCCATTGGCAAACTCCACCCAGGTTCCGAACGCAAAGGTCAGTCCGCGTCCATAATTCTCGGCCAGAGAGATGCCTTGCTCAGTAATCTTGAATTTGTAAAGCTCAAAGCCGTCTGAATCCGTGTTGTAACCGTAGAGAGCATCAGGCGGATCGCTGAAGGCGTAGCGTTGCACGCCACTGTAGCTGCCAAGCCCCGGCACGACGAATTGCGGACGCAGCTTGCCATTGTCATAAAGCGCAATGCCGGCCTGCTGTCCATACATAGTGCAATAGGTGGTGACTGCGACGGTTTCAGGATGACCGGGCATCACCCGCAAGTAAGAAATGCCTTTGGCGCAATCCTCGCGTCCGATGGTGACGGCGAATTCCAGGTCTACCTGCTCTGTGCGTGTATTGATGCGTTTGACTTTGGGGCCAGCTAAGCCCACGTATAAAAAAGTGCCATCGTCGGAGATGGCAAGGTGGCGTGCGCCTGTTCCCACTTCAATGGAAGAGAGGATTTGCCCGTTGCCCGGATGAATGACCTTGACCGTTGTCCCACTTAGTTGCCCCTGGTCAATGGATTCGGTGGCATAGAGCCGATCTGTTGCTTCGGAGTAGGCCAGATCGAAGGCGCTCAATGGCGCGGAGTAGCGTTGCGCTGGTGTTGACCCTGCACCACCCAATATCAGTCCAAGGAAGAAAAGAAATTGCCATCGGAAAGAAGTGGAACGAGACATAAGCAAAATATGAGGTTCAGATTATTTTTTCTCGTGATAGGCGATAGTGCGGATGGTAAGTGAGACGAGCGTTGGTTGACCGACCACTTGAGCCGTTTCTTTTCGCTCTGTCCAATCGCCTTGTGCATTGACTTTGTAATTCGTGTAGGCGGTTTGAGAAGACAGTTTTCCTCCTCGTTCGTAGCTGATCCATTCGACTGGAAACCGTTGGTTGCCCTCGTAACGATACACGCCGCGACTGTACATCGCCCCGCCCGCGTCATAGGCTTGCTGCTCTTTCATTCGATCCTGCTCATCCCACTCCCACACGATCCGATAGAGGAGATCGCCATTGGAATTGAGGACGGATTTTTCACGTTTGCGTCCCCTCGCATCGTACTGGAAGACCGCTTTCGGCGGCCCTGTGGCGCGCGGTTTGGCCCCCGGTGGTGGCATAGGAGGCGGTGGCGGCGGCGGACTCTTGGGGTCGTGGAATTCTTCAGAGCGAATCGTATAGTTTCCCTCCGCGTCGTAGCTGTACGAATCACGGTGTTCGTCTGTGCCACAGGAATTGGAGAACGCCGAAGATTGTATTTGTCGTCCTTGCACATCATAAACGGCGGCGCGCGTGCGACAACGGGTTCCGGGCTGGATGTTGTACCGGGCTTTTTCCAGCGGCGACCATTCTTCCAAGACTTGTTTGACCAGGCCGACATAGCCCGCTAGTATCCGATCCGATTTGCGTGGCACAGGTGCGGTTTGGCCGAAAACAAGTCCAAAGAAAAGCAAACTCAAGAGAATATTCATTGTGGTAGTTGAGGGCAGTAAAAATAGTGAGTATTTGCCTAGTGGACGAGCTTCCTGGCGCGGCGGCTTACTGAGCAAAATGCGAGGACAGGAATCGCCCGATCACACCTTCTAACCAAGCGTGACGAGGACATTATTTCGCAGGGCAAGAGGAGAAGGCAATCAAAAAGTCTGGTGCATTGCTACACTGATCTTTGGGAACAAAAGCCATCATCCAGCGATTGAATCAGAGGCTAACCGAATCAAAAACATAGACCCTCACAATAATCAGCAATACATCTATGCAAAAATTTATACGCGGAATGGGGTGTGCCGGCCTTGTCGTCGGCGTCATCGTCAGCTTTTTCGTCATCGAATTTCTCTTGATGATATGGTCACACGAACAGGCACGGCAAGAAGTTCAGGGCAGCCTCCCTGATTCATTTCCGGTCTTGGTTTTTGCGAACCAGCAACCACACATTGTCTGGGGCGGCAAGTTGGAAGAATTCAAAACGGCGCATCCTGATTATTCGTTTTTGGTGCCAGTGGAAAAAGAAGCCACCCTCCGAAACCAAATCGAGGCGAACGTTCGTGCCCGCCAATCACCACCGAATTTTGATTGGGATTCGGATTTGCCGTGGAGTGCGACGTTCCGCATTGAAGGGCAGCGCAATGGGCGACAGCAATTTCGAGTGGATGCGACCTTTGACGATGACCGCATGAATATTGGCTGGTATGAAGCCACCGAGAAAGAAATTTTTCCACGCTATCACACGTTGTATTTCGGCCCCGGCCATGTGTTCTCTACCCTGCCACTGGCGTTCTTACTAACGGCAGTCCTTTGGATCGTTGTCAGAATCATTTGGCGCGCGAAATTTGGCGGGAACAATTCGCTCACAAAATTGTCCATAGTCCAGAATCACGAAGCCGACTTGTGAGTACATGGTAGGGCCAGAACAGAAAACAATATTGAGGCACTAAATATTCAGATGAAGCGCACTTTCTACATCATCATTCTACTCGGAACGTTGGCATCATACGCCGCTCCTGTCGCGGATACGCTTAGGTGGAAAAATGTTGCGCCCCAATACAAGAGCTTGGCTGACATCAAACCAATCCTTGTAAATGATGGGCAGGAATCCATTTTCCTGAGTCGCATCTGGCCGCACGGCTCAGCACAACTTCAACGCTGGAATCACAAAACGAACCGATGGGAAACCGGCGATTGGGGGATCGGCTGTGGCACCGTTCAGAACCCAACCGTACCGATAGAAATTCCATCGGGAACTGAACAAGCCATTCACGTCTATTGGCAACTCTCGATGGACGATTGGGAACAGCCCAAACACTTTGTTGTACAAGGCACGGCGAAGCAACGACCCCGCGCAGGCAGATACCGATTTTTTCTGCGGTACGCGATGACGCCCTGGACGTTGATTCATCGCCCCGGCAAAATTTTTATTTTGGCGTCACCGGATTTTCAGGTGTCTTCGTAAATGTCCCGCACCAATAGATCAGATCGTGCAGGGGCTTCTTCTGTTATGAGAAAGTTTGTACTCTTCGGGCTGGTGTTCTTATTGATCGGTGCTGCGAGTGCGCAATCACAGAAACCACGGCAATCGGTTACACCGTCACCTGCTACGAGGCAGGAAAGCGAACCGCCCTTGCTGCCGCTCACCGAGGCAGAACGTGCCTTGAATCTACTCTTGCTGCTTTCCCAACAACCGGACTATATGGCGGAGGAACGCTTCTTTGATGTAGAAGCACATGGTGGGTTCAGTGCCAAACGGCAAGTTGCGCGTCAGGGACTCCGTCAGATGATTGATACCGGCTTCGTCAAAATCCTGCTCGAACCCGGCAAAGAATTTCGCCTTGATGACAAAAGCAAAACCTACGAAGAAATTCCTGTGCGGGAAAACCTCATCCTGGGCAATGGGCGTCCGTTGGATGTGTCATTACTGGTTCGGCAAGAGGGGCTGCGCCTGTCGGCGCTGGGCACACAAATGATTGACGGGCACAAGTGTCTCAAGATTGAGGCAAAACTCAGGAATCAGGAAGCCCAGATTTTTCTCTACGCCGCAACCGACTTGAACTATCTGGTCATTGCCGCCGAGGTGATCAAGTCGCCACGCCGTTCTATGCAACGCTTGCAAAACATCTCGCTGCAAGTGCCCGCCCATCTGCTCGAAATCCCACCGGATTACCACCCCTTGCCGAAATTCAAATGGGTGCGGGTGGCCTCGGCACAAATCCTCTATGACGGCAAAGAGCAAAAAGACGGCAGCGTGTTTCGCTCGGAAGACGAGCGTCTATTGTTTGTAACGGTCGAGGAGCCACATCCGAATAGCGGGTTGCCATTGGCCTGGCATTATGTGGTGTATTTGTCGGAACAGAAGGTCGAGATTGGCTATCGGGGTATGCTGCTCACGAAACAAGGCGATTGGGCCTGGGCAACAAACGAATCCGAGGCGATCAGTAACGGAGAGAATAAACCCAAGAAAGACTGGTCGCCTTGTCAGAATCGGAAATGCCCCAAGACCATTGTGGGGCCAAACTTCGTGCAATTCGCTTCTGTTTATTACGAAGATCGCCAATCCCTCATTCGCGTAAGCTGGTGAGAGGCTGACCCGATGCAGCCTACGGAAATTGCTCACAAAATTTTTCTTATCTGATAGACTGCACTCACAGCCTGCTGTTCGTGCCACGGAAACAGCGCAGCAAGGAATCGGCCCCCTCACAGCAGACATGGCACAGATTCTTGAGGCAGAACTCCTGGTTTTGCGCGATTTATGTGAAGAGGATTGGGAGCAGTTTGTGGCGTTTGATTTGTCAAAAGAATTTGGGTTCCTGGGCAAGGAGGGGGCTCGCTCAATCTAAAATTTTTTATGATTTCGTAAACAATCCTTTGTTCCTTCGGTCTTGTGGCGAGGGCCTATCCACCTCGTCGAGGAGCTTCAGCGTGATTTTCTCAGTACCAGATTCGATAGCCAATATTGCTGCTTCTTTTAGTAAATCTGAAATTTCACCTAAGAGGCCATCCGTCCGAGCTAATATTTTAAGCGCCAGTTTTTCGTTATACGCTAGATAAGACGTTTTTTTGAGCGGCAGATTTCTCTCAAATCCGTTCAGTAAGTCAAAATAATCAAGGCCGTAATCCCATTTAGGAAGATATATAGGAACAAACCTATTTGTTGTTTGATCGTCTACTTGGATAACATTATAAGCTTCTTCAGTTCCGGCCAAGATGATAGGTAGCTTTAGCTCATTACTCAAGGTTTTTAACAAAACACGGAAATCACTTTGCTGCGAACCTGTTCCCCTGGACATATTATGAATTTCATCAATGATCAACATTTTGGTTTGAACGGTACGAAGAAGATCATAAACAACTTTTCGCTTTTTCTCTGGTTTGCTCTCAGGAGAGTATTCTGCGTTAATTGAATCCAGGATATTATCATACAGTCGCCCTTCATCGGGTTTCTTAGGTGCGTTGATGTAGACGATAGGGTAAATTATATGTTCTCCCTCTGGATTGGCCTCTTTAGGATGTTCTGATACAAGTTTTTCCAAAATCCGCGTTTTCCCATTATTGGTATCTCCCACGAGTAATCGGCAAGGCATTCTTGTAACAAGAGGATGGTGAAAACATCGCTCAAGATTTCTCAATGCTTTCTCTGCAACTGGATAGAAAACAAAACAACCTTGAGCAATATAATATTTTCGCTCCTCGTCTGATAAACTAAGAGCAAGCTGCGCTTCTTGATCCAACTCGACCTTTATTTCAGTTTGATTAGTCGTAGAGCTTTCCATATATTTTTTAGGTTCTTTCGACGCGGAGCTTTCTGATAACCCGAGGGGTAAGAATTTCCTCTTCCGAATCCTGTATAGAAGTTACAATAACTGGTTTCTCAGCGGTGATTTGTACAGATGGGCTTGTAACTGGCGGCGTTGTTACAACATCTCCAGGTACCTTCTCTGGCGGGTAATATTGTTCATTATGCTTTTCATGTTCTTTCCGACGTTGTACTTGACGGCGTGCTTTCTTGCTCTCGGCGGCGGCTCCCTCTTCAAGCCTTCGCAGTTCTTTTATCACGCGAAATATTTCTATCTCACTCGGGTCATTTTTCCCGCGCTTGCGCAAGGTGGCGCGTGCATCATTAAGCTCCCATATACTAATAGGCGGGAAACTTCCATTACGATAGCTAACCTCGAAATACTTCTTTTGTTCCGGGTGATAAAAATATATATATTTCATATTGCGTGGATTATATCGGAAAATAAACTTGCGATGTCTGTTCGTCTTTGGCTCCTTCTGATTCTTGAAAGGGCGTAGCACATCTGCATAATAATAGATACCGTCAAAAACCATCCAATAATCTTGAATAGTTCTTTCAAAAGAAGGTAGAAACGAACGACGTATGCTAGTTTCATCTGTCAGACGTACTCGTGGGCGACCAGGCGTATCTTTTGTTCCTAAGATACCTTCCTCTAGTTTCTGTAATGGACTCATCCCTAAGGCGCTGTGCTTCCGGTTATGATAGATGCCCGTAACAAACCAAGCAAACCATTGCTCGAATTCATTTAATGTCATAACTGCGTTTTTGTCGGAGTCGTACTCTCCTCTTTGTTGCGGGTTTGAAAAGGTAGTTCCTCGAAGCCGATGAATCTTATTCATGAACTTACCTATCAAGGACTCGATATGAGCACCGTAATCGGGTTGCTTTACTTTACGGAACTCTAAATCCATTCCATACTCTGTACAAGAATTACGAAACATATTGCCACGGAACTCTCCAGCGTTGTCGCAGTGAATTTTCCTCATTTTTCCCCAGACAGGCCAAGAAGTAGATACTCTTAGCTCAGCCAGAAATTTCTCCTTAGGAAGAAACGCCTGCGCGAGACATGGGCCGAGTGAGGCATTTCCAGGCGGATCAAGAGAGATAAAATACCCAACGATCATTCGTGAATAGATGTCTATCGCTAGGGTAATCCAAGGTCGCCCAATGGATTTTCGATAAATGTCGTCAACAACCATCAAATCAACCACCGTATGATCAATTTGAATTATGGCTAAGGGAACGTCTGCCCCCCGGTAGATGTCCGGTAACGGTAAGTATTTAGGGAGCCTTGGTTTTTTAACTTTACTCTGTTTGATATACCTAATTCTGCTCCGAATGGTTTCACGGGTGGGTGGTTTTAGATGGTTAGTCTTACAGGCTGAAATAACCTCATCGCAAATATCTTCGTTTGTAACCTTCTCTTGCTTCTTTAGCATTAACTGTATCACTGCATCTATAACCGCCAATACAGCGTCGTTTGTGCGGAATTTCCCTCGCCCTCCATTTGGTTTATGAACAAACAGGGAAGAAAGCTGGGGGGCCGCTACATAAGCAGCAATCCAGTTATAAATGGTTGCCACGCTAACTTTAGCCGCTGCCGCTGCCTTCTTCACCATCTCTAGCGTTCGATACCCTAATAATGGTTCAATGATTTCCAGTTTTTTTTTGGCTTCACCCACTAATTCCTGATACTCAATGGACTGTGGATCAAGTTCTGGTCGTGTATTTTCTTGACGTGGCTTTTCTTTCAGGATAGGTGCCTGGAGATTGCCGATATTCAGTGTTTGACTGGTTCCAGTATCTGGGTCTCGACAAATTACCTGCTCAAGACCAACGTTAGCGGTGATGAGAAAGTTCTTGCCTTCAAACGATACCAGTCCACCTGGATTTAGGTTTATAACTTTCATGGGAATCTCCGTAAACTTTTATATTAAGGCGCGGGTACTACGGTGCGAAGAACGTCTCATTGAGCGTCAGGGCGATTTTACTGATTCAGGGCAAAAAGAAATTCCCGTCCTTCGAGACTCTTTGACGTCATTACATTGCCCATATCTCAGAGTACCGTGTCAGCTTTTTGTCTGGGTCGAATCCAATTTGTCTGTTTGCGATGAGATGCCAGATATGAAGCAGCCAGTATGCTTTCTCCTCGTTATCTGAAGAAAAGTGGCTCATGAGTTTGTCAACCGATGTCCGGCTTAGCTGGCTTAATGCGTCCAACACTTGATTCGTTTTCTCCGGCTCGAACCTGTTTTCTCTATATTCGTTTAACAAGAAAAGATTGTCCAAGTAATGGAATGGTTCGCCTGGAGGTGGAATGGAGCCATCTGATCTAACCCGGATCGTTTTTTCCGTGTGGATGCGAAACTTCCAGCCTTTTTCTTTGGCGTATTTTCTGCCGGCTTTGAGCCGATATTTTAAATCCTTTTCTTTCCATAGTTTGAAGAAGTCTTCAACATATTTGACCTCGCATAACTCTGGCGGTTTCTCAAACTCAGGGTGAAATACAATCAAAAGATCAGGTGTGTAATGATGTTTTTTTCCTCGCCTATCCGTAAAAGGTATTTCAACAGGCTGCTCTTCATAGCTTTTAACACGGTGGTCGCCATCTAATCTAATTAACAGGTCTCGTTCGAGGCTGGATTCATATTGAACAGAACGGTGCGATTGATGGCTATAGTGTTGCCCTGTGATAGCTTGATAGCTTTTGGGAATTTTTCGTACTGGCATAGAAAATTCCAGTCCTCCCGAATCATTCTAATCGTCTTGCGGGAAAATCCGAATCATTCTAATCGTCTTGCGGGAAAATTCAAGCCCTCTTCAAGGAAAATTAGTCGCTATCACTGCATATTTTCTAATCCTCTTCCAAGAATTGGCGCGATGTCAGCATTGCCGCTGCTCGTGATCGGGCGTTGACCCGTCGCGGGATCAATCGCGTTGTTGAAGTCGCGCGAAGTCAGATAGGCCGTGAAATTCGCAAAGCCCGCAGGCAAGCGCGGCGCGTTCGCATTCGATTCGCGCCACAAATGCAGCCCGCGACTGAAGACATACGTTGCTTCAATCGAAAAATGTTTGGCGAGTTCGCGTTCAATGCCGAGCGAGGCTTGATAGCTTTCGGGGATGCGAAAGCCGGTTTCCGTGCGCCGCGTGAAGCTGGATTCTTTGATGCCCAGTTGCGTGACGCGCGGATCGGTCGCGCTCAGCACATTCGGAAACCGCAAGCTCGTGAGCAAACCCGCGGCGGCGGTGTTTTCGGTGTCCACGAGCAAACTATTCGAGGTCAGCACGTAATCATCCAATGTGCGCAGCAACGCGCGGTTGTAGAAAATGCCCGCGCCTGCACGTACGACGGTCTTGCCGCTGCCGAACGGGTCCCACGCCAAGGCCGCGCGCGGCCCCAGATTGTTGTTGTCCGCGAGAATCGTTTCCGTGTCCCAACGCAGTCCGACCGCGAGCGTCAGATTTGGTCGCAGCCGCACGTCGTCCTGCACGAACCAGCCCGTGTACGTGTTGTTCAGTTCTGACGTCGTCAAAAAACGATGTATGTACTGCGTGAATTTGTTCGCTAAAAAATCAGCGGGCGAAGCGAAGCGAAACGTGCCGGTCACATCTTCCAAATCTACAAAGCGTGACCGAATCACTTGCAGGTCAATGCCGGTGCGGAAATGATGCTGACCGAGTACATAGCTGAAGGTGTCTTGAATTTGAGAGCGCGTTTCGCGGCGGTCGGTGCCACTGGAATTGCTGGAACCGGCGACGAGCAAACCCGTGCGTGTCAACGGATTCGCGTTGGCATTGCCGCTCACATCGCGCGGGTCGTCAATGTCTATGATGACGACTGGGTTGTCATTGAGCGGCGCGTCGGCAGGCGTCAGGCGCGAAAATTGAAAGCGTGCCTGATTCACCGCGCGCGATGACAGCGTGAGGTTGTGTGCGACGGCAAAAGCTTCGCTGTTGCGGCCCGTCGTGCGCAACGTGTCAAGCATTCGTCGCCCGCCGGGAAACGAACGTTCATCGCGTTGGCGCGCGAGCGAAAACACCGCGAACAAATTTTGCTTCTCGCCCACATTGAAATCGGTGCGCGTTTGAAAAGCGTGTGCGGCGCGTGGCGTCGTGACTTGCTGGTCAAACAACCCAACCGCCGCGCCGCCATTCACGGTCAAAGGTCGTCCGTTGCGGTCGAACGCCGTGCTGCCGAGATTTGCACCCGTCGGTTGCGGCAACGGAAACGCCGCGTTCGTGCCGACAGGAACTAGCGCCAAAATATCCGCGCGGTCGTAGATGTTGTCGTATTCGTACGCCGAAAAGAAAAACAGTTTCTTGCGCAGGATGGGGCCACCGAACGTGAAGCCCGGATTGCTGTTTTGATACGGTAGACGAAACCCGCGCGTCGGATCGGAGTTGCGCACGTAGGTGTTGGCATTCAACGCTTCGTCGCGGAAGTAGTAAAACGCGCGCCCGCGATAGTTGTTACCGCCGCTGCGCAACCGCAAATTGATGCGCCCGCCGGAAGCGCGGCCATATTCGGCGCTGAATTGATTCGTGATGACTTGAAACTCTTCGACCGCGTCCACCGAGGGCGTGAAGCGTTCGCGTGCGCCGCGATCATCGTTGTTGTCCAATCCTTCAATCGTCAAATTGTTCGAGAACGGCGTGCCGCCATTCAGCGCGAAGACGCCCGCTTCTTCAGGCGACGAACGGAAGCGGTCTTTCGTGTCGCCTTCGGCCAAGTGGCGATCATCGAACGCAGGCGGCGCGACGCCAGGCAAGGTGAAAATCAAATCGTTGATGTTGCGCGTTTCAATCGGCAGATCGTCAATCTGTCGTTGTGTAATCGTGCCGCCGACCACGGTGCGCGACGTGTCAATCAACATTTCCTCGATGGCGGATTGGACGGTGATTTGATCGGCGACCGCCGCCACTTCGAGTTTGAAATCGCGGCGCACTTTTGTTCCCGCCGAAGCGGTGAAATTGTATTGCGCTTTGCGAAAGCCGTGTGCTTCGACACGCAGTTCATACGCGCCGGGCAGCAACGCTGTGAAGCGATAGCGGCCTTCCGCGTCGCTCGTAGCGGTTCGCTCCTGCGCGGTGGCCACAGACTTGATGATGACTTTCGCATTGACGATGCGCTGTTGCGCGGCATCGGTGATGACGCCTTCAACCGCGATGTGATCCAGGTCATCGGCGGCAGGCGCAAGGGTCAATAACAGGCTGAGCAAACAGACTCCAACCCAACGAGCAAGAAACCTACGGGGCATAAGGTTACCTCCTGAGTAGCGGTTCGTTTGAATTTCAATTGTTTCCAATGGACATGCCTGGCGGCTGTGGTCAGGCGTGAGGGATAGTATAGCGGTTAGAGAAGCGATGCAAGAGCGAAGAAACCAAAGGGCAGGAGTCTGATTGTCAGGCTCCTGCCCTTTGCAGATTTGCTGTTGGAGGTAATTCGCTTACAGCCCCTTGCTCGCAATGAATTTGATCAAATCGCGCACGCGGCAGGAATAGCCCCATTCGTTGTCGTACCACGACAGCACCTTGACCAGATTGCCGCCGATGACTTTGGTGTAATCGGCGTCCACGATGGACGAATTGGAGTTTTTGCGGAAGTCGGTCGAAACCAGCGGCGCGGTCTCGAACGCGAGGATGCCTTTCAGCTCTTCGTTCGCGGCGTTCTTGAGCGCAGTGTTGACTTCTTCCGTCGTCGTTTCTTTTTCGAGTTCGATCACGACGTCCACCAGCGAAACGTTCGGCGTCGGAACGCGCACGGCGATGCCGTCGAATTTGCCTTTGAGTTCCGGCAGCACGAGCGAAACGGCTTTCGCCGCGCCGGTCGAAGTCGGAATCATCGAAAGCGCAGCCGCGCGCGCGCGCCGCAAATCTTTGTGCGGCAGATCAAGCAATTGCTGATCGTTCGTGTAGGAATGAATCGTCGTCATCTGCGCTTTGCGGATGCCAAATTTTTCGTGAATGACTTTGGCCACTGGAGCCAGACAGTTCGTCGTACACGAAGCGTTGGAAATGACGTGATGTTCTGCCGGATTGTACGCGCCTTCGTTGACGCCCATCACGATGGTGATGTCTTCGTTTTTCGCCGGGGCGCTGATAATGACTTTTTTGACGCTGTCGCGCAGGTGCAAGGCCGCTTTGGCTTTGTCCGTGAAAATGCCGGTGGACTCAATCACGATTTCCGCGCCGACTTCGCCCCAGGGAATCTTCGCCGGATCGCGTTCGGAAAAGACGCGAAACTCGTCGTTGTTCACTTTGATCGTGTTCTCTGTCGCAGAAATATCGTGTTCGAGGTTGCCCAGCACAGAATCGTATTTGAGCAGATGTGCCAGGGTTTTGGTGTCGGTCAAATCGTTGACCGCTACGAAATCAAAATCCGAATCGCCGAGCGCCGTGCGCAGCACGTTGCGCCCAATGCGACCGAAGCCGTTAATGCCAATTTTAATGCCCATTTCTTTGTTTCTCTCCTCAGAAGGTTGCGCAGCCGAAAAACTGCGGGTGTCGAAATTTTCAAGAAGCCGCTGCCCGCCAGAGCTGGCGGCGTTCAGTTGCCATCAGCCGTCACAGTGAAGCCCAGCAACCTATCGCAGCCTACGCGGGGTGTCAAGTTACGAAGCCTTGCCGGTTGCGCGGCGCGCGGCGCACAGGTATTATGCCGTTTGCGCTATCGGTCGCTGTCAAAACATTTGACTGACTCAATTCCCCGCAATTCTTTTTTCGAGGTCAAGGAAATGGAAAACCTCAATCAGCCGCAATCTGTTGCCAAGCCGACAACGGCTGCGACTGAAAAACGATCTATCAGCTTGGGCGGCTTCATTGACCGCTTTCTGGCTGTCATCAGTTCTGTGCCGTTCGGCATCATTTTGCTCGTCATCCTGTTGACGCTTTCGATGATCGGCATGCTGATTCAGCAACAGGAACTCGATACGTTTGCGGCCTACTTTGCCAGCCTGACGCCCGCGGAAAAATTGATTTATGGCAAGCTGGGTTTCTTCGATGTCTACCACGCCAGCTACTTCAACTTTCTGTTGTTGCTGCTGAGCCTGAACATCATCCTCGCTTCGATTGATTACTTTCCGAAAGCGTGGAAGAACATGCGCAAAAAGAAGCTGACCGCGACGCCCGGCTTCACGCAAGCCATGCGCATCAAACACGAACCGCTTGAGATGTCAGGACTGAGCCGCGAATCATTGGTCGAACGGGCAAAAGAAGCAGCGCGCGCATTGCGATACAAAGTTACCGTCACAGACAAAGACAATCGCACGACGGTCTTTGCCGAAAAAGGCGCGTGGAATCGGATGGGCGCGTATGCGGTTCACTTGTCGTTGCTCACGATTTTTGCGGGCGGCATGTTGACTTCGCTGAAATCGCAGCAAGGCGGCATGTGGTTGCAAGCCGGAACCAAAGAAGACAAGTTCATGAAGAATGTCTTCAACGTGGATCAGACCGGACATCAGGTTGGTCAACAAGCTGTTGAATTGCCGTTCACGGTCGAATGCCTCGACATTCGTCAGACGCTGATGGATAAGTCCAAAAACATTTCCTCCGGCAACACGATTGACTGGTTCACGAAAGTCAAAATCACCGACAAGGAATCGGGCCAAGTTGAAGAAGCGTTGATTCACATGAACAAGCCGCACGATTGGGGCGGCAGCTTCCTCGGCGCGGGCTATCGCATGTTTCAGGCTTCGACGATGGAAATGGGCAGCGCGCGCAGCATTCATTTGAAAGCCACGCCCGCAGGCGGCGGCGCAGCGCAGGACCTGCAAATTATGCTGAACGGCGAAGCGAAATTGGCCGACGGCTCAACGGTGCGCTACTTTGAGTTTGTGCCCGATTTTCAATTGACGCAGCAAGGCCAAGTGGATTCCGCTTCGGGCGAATACAACAACCCATCGGCGCACATTGAAGTCATCAAACCGGACGGCGAAAAAGCACGCGCGTGGGTCTTCACCGAAGAATTTCAAAAACAACTCGAAAGCAATGCGACATTGAAATCGCGGCTGGCCGGAGACACCGGTTTCAACTTCCTGCTCACCGACTTTGAGAAAGCCTCGCAAGCGCACATGCTTTCGATTCAGTATGACCCTGGCGCAAACTGGTTTTATCTCGGCTCGGCGATGTTGTGTACGTCGCTGTTGCTGGTATTTTTCTTCTCGCATCAACGCTTGTGGATCGTGTGCGAGGACGGCAAAGTGTTTATGGGCGGCGATGCGAACCGCAATCGGCTGGCGTTTGAAGACCGCCTCAAACGCATCGCCGCGCGCATTCAAGGAGTTGAACTTCAGAATACTGATTGAGCCACGAATTACACGAATTCCCACGAATGCTCTTGAGATCGTGAGCATTTTGATGAACCCAAGGCAGCAGCTTCCAGCAGTAAATCCGTGGAGACTCGTGTAATTCGTGGCTAACAACCAAAAGGTAACGTTATGAGTCAAGCAGTCAAAACCATTACCCCTTCCGCGCCGCAACTCGATTTGCGGCGGCCTGCGATTGTGAACTTTCTGCCCGCGTTGTTGCCGATGGTCGGCGCGATTGTGATGCTGATGGCGCGGCGGCAAATGGGCTACGGCAATTTCATTGACGACGGCGCGCTGCTCGTGATCGCGCTGCTCTGTTACATCTTCGCGGCGGCGATGCACCTGACCGATCTGTTCGCGCCGATGCAAGGCTTGAGCCGCGTGGCGATGTGGACAGCTTCGCTCGGCTTCTTTTTCAATTTGTCGAGTTGGCTGGTGCGCTGGGTGAATATGGGTGACAAAGAAGCCTGGAAGCGGATGACCGATCACGACGGCGTCTATCACGCCTGGTGGTTTTTCAGCTACATTCCGCTGGCGAATTTGTATGATCTCTCGATTGGCTTTGCGTTCGGCGCGGCGCTGACGATGTTGCTGATTGAGCATCGTCCGAACACGCGCTTTGTGGGAACGGTGTCCTTGCCGTTGATTTGTCTGGTGCTGGTGCTGGCGATTTTCATCGGCAATGAAATCGGGCATTTGCAACCGGTGCTGGACAGTTATTGGCGTCCGATTCACGTCGGCGATGCAATGATTAGCTACGGCATTTCGCTCGTAAGTTTCGCGCTGGCGGTGATGTATTTGCTGAAAGATGGCGTGAAGCCGGAATCCATGGGCATCTTCACGTCGTTGTTCACGCTGGTGAATTTCCTGCTGTTCAGCAAAGCCTTCCACTTCAGCACGCTTGAGTTCCGCCTGACACCGATGCAACCGACCACAAGCGGCGCATTAGCCCCCGTCTCGCCGTTGCGTGTGACGCTGCCGGGTGTCGGGCCAGTCGTTGCGCTTTCGATGTTGCTGCTCGCGGTGGTGACGGTTTGCTTCCTGTTTTATGTGCTCAAGCAAAACGAGCAAGCCAAACGTTTCGGGCATCTTGCACTCAAAGCTTCGCTTGTGACGCAAGCTGTGGGCTTGGGATTGATCTTCTATCAAATCAAAGCCGTCAAAAATATTGGCGCATTGATTGGCTCGGATCAGTTGTACGAGTTGGGCAAACGACTGGCAGGCAAAGATGCCGCGACGATGCCTGCCGAACAGTTGCTGCAAAGCACGAATGCGTGGTTGCAACAAAACAGCGGCAGTTTTGTTCTGAGCATGAAATCCAATCCGGTCGAATTGGCGGCGCTGGTCACGGGCTTAGTGCTGTGTCTGTTCATCCTCTTTTTCAGCATCAACCCGGAACGGTTGCGCGCTGGATTGCCCTCGCTCGAAAAACTCGACAGTCTGACGTACAAAACCGTTGGCGCGGCATTTGCTGGCATTGCGATTTTGTTGGTGACGGGCGCGATCTGGGCCAACGAATCGTGGGGCAAATATTGGGGCTGGGACCCGAAAGAAACCGGCGCGCTGGTGGCGTGGTTGGCTTACGCCGCTTATTTGCACACGCGCATTGCACACGGTTGGGCGGGACGCAAGAGCGCCTATTTTGCGTTGCTGGGCTTCCTGCTCGTGATCTTCACGTTCTTAGGCGTGAGTTACCTGCTGCCCGGCATGCACGCTTACGCTGAATAGATCAGCGCGACAACGCGCTTCATCAAGCCACGAATTAACTTCGCCGAAATCGGGGGTCGTTCGTGGCTTAGTTTTTAGGGCTTTGTTATACTGCGCGACTTCAACGTATGAAATTCTTTCGCTTGCTTGTGCTGCTGCTGCTGATTGCGACGGTCTTTGCCGCCGCGAAACCTGTGCGCCTGTTCGACGGCAAAAGCTTCAAAGGCTGGAACGGCAATCAGCAAATCTTTCGGATTGAAAACGGCGCAATTGTCGGCGGTTCGCTGAAAGACAACATCGCGCGCAACGAATTCCTTTGCACCGACAAGGAGTATTCCGACTTCGTGTTGCGCGTGAAATTCAAACTGCTCGGCGATCCGACCAAAGCGAACGCGGGCATTCAATTTCGCTCGAAACGCATTCCGAACGATCACGAAGTCATCGGCTATCAAGCGGACATGGGGCAGAATTATTGGGGCGCGCTGTATGACGAATCGCGCCGCAAAAAAGTGCTGGCGCAACCGAACCTCGATGAGTTGAAAAAAGTGCTGAAGCTGAACGATTGGAACGACTACGAAATCCGCGCCGAAGGCAAACGCATTCGCCTCAGCATCAACGGCCTGCAAACGGTAGATTACACCGAAGCGGAAGAAGGCATCGCGCAAACCGGCTGCATCTGCGTGCAAATCCACGCGGGGCCGCCGAGCGAGGCGTGGTACAAAGACATCGCGCTTGAGACGATCAAAGCGGCGAAGTAACGGAGGCGAGAGCTATGCACAACGAATTCACAGCGATCATTCTGATTCTGGAAGATCGGCGGCAAAAGGATTGACTACAACGTCGGGCAGCGCGAAGCGTTTGGAGTGCTGCGGCTTGACGTAAGCACCTGCGCATAAGTTCTGAAGCGTAGCGCGATTTGGTAAATCGCGTGTGTTCCCAAGTGCAGCGCCGCGATTTACCAAATCGCGTTACGCTATTATCCCGCAAAACTTTTGCTGAGGTGCTTAGCTTTTAGATCATCTGCTATACCAAAGCGACGTCGAGACTGTCGCACTCCAAACGCTTCGCGCAACCGACAACACAACAAATGTCAGAACTAAACTTACAACTCGGCTACACGATTTTCTGCGAGGACGTGCGCGTCGAAGCGAGTCAACATCTCAGCTTGATGGGCGTGTTTCATCAAATCGTCGTGCCGCAATTGCCGATCACGATGATTAAGTTCGGCGTCGTCACGCATTGGTCAGGACAAGGGCAATACTTGAGCGAAGTGCGCATCCTGACGCCCGACAAAATGCAAAGCGTCGCCATCTCGCAGCCGTCCAGCTTCGAGATTCCGCCGGGCGGGTACTCCGACAATGTCACCGTCTTCGTCAACACAAACTTTCCGCAAGCGGGCGATTACGTCGTCCAGGTGCTGATTAACTCTTCGTTATTTGCCGAAAAGATTTTGCCGGTTCTCGTGCCAGAGCAAAATCCTTTCGCCGGAATTGACCACATAAATTAACCCCACTGAGATAAACATCATGCCTGAAACTGCACTCGACCAACTTTCAATCAACACGATTCGCACGCTCGCTATGGACGGCGTGCAAAAAGCCAACTCCGGTCATCCTGGCATGCCGATGGGGATGGCCGCCGCTGCGTATGTGCTGTGGACAAAAGTCATGCGGCACAACCCGAAAAATCCGAAATGGACAAATCGGGATCGCTTCGTTTTGTCCGCCGGACACGGCTCGATGCTGCTTTATAGTTTGTTGTATTTGACGGGCTACGATGATTTCACCTTGGATCAACTCAAGAGCTTTCGGCAATGGGGCAGCCTGACGCCGGGGCATCCTGAATCGGAACTGACACCAGCCGTTGAGACGACGACGGGGCCGCTCGGACAAGGTTTTGGCAATGGAGTTGGCATGGCGATTGGCTATGAATACCTCGCCGCGACGTTCAATCAACCGGGACACGAACTGTTTGATTACTACATTTACGCGATTGTTTCCGACGGCGATTTGATGGAAGGCGTTGCCGCCGAAGCTGCGTCAATGGCAGGGCATTTGAAACTCGGTCGCTTGATTTATCTCTACGACGATAACGACATTTCGCTCGACGGCCCGACTTCGATGTCGTTCAGCGAAGATCGTGTGAAGCGATTTGAAGCGTACGGCTGGCACGTCCAAACAGTTGACGGCCTTGATTTGGAAGGCATCGAAAAAGCCCTGCTCGCTGCTAAAGCTGACCCGCGACCTTCGATCATTTGTACGAAGACGATCATCGGCTACGGTTCGCCCAACAAACAAGGCAGCGCCAAATCGCACGGCGAACCGCTCGGCGTCGAAGAAGTGAAGTTAGCCAAACAAAACCTCGGCTGGGACTTTGAAGAACCATTCACCGTGCCGCCCGATGCACTCGTCAACTTCCGCAAGTGCATCGAACGAGGCCGTGATTTCGAGCAGGAATGGGACGATCAATACGCTGCCTACAAACGCGCGCATCCCGAACTTGCCGCGCAATGGAAAGCGTGGAACAGCGGCGACCAGGAAGCCTGGAAACAACTGCTGCCCACATTTGAGGCGGGCAAAGACGTCGCCACACGCGACGCTTCGGGCAAGGTGATGAACGCGATTGCCGCCGCGTTGCCGCAACTGATCGGTGGTTCGGCAGATCTGCGCGGATCGAACAAAACGTTCCTCAACGGCTATGCGGAGTTCAGCGCCGAGATTCGCAACGCGCGCAACTTCAACTTCGGCGTGCGCGAACACGCGATGGGTTCGGCAATGAACGGCATCGCCCTGACCAAACCGCTGATCCCGTTTGGCGGCACGTTTATGGTGTTTTCGCAGTACATGCTGCCGCCCGTGCGTTTGGCCGCGATGATGGGTTTGCAAACGATTTACGTGTGGACGCACGACAGCATCGGCGTCGGCGAAGACGGCCCCACGCATCAACCCGTCGAGCAGTTGGCGCAGATTCGCGCTATGCATAACCTGACCGTGATTCGTCCCGGCGACGCGAACGAAACCGCGATGGCGTGGCGTGCCGCCCTCGAAAACACGCACGGCCCGACGGCGTTGATTCTGACGCGGCAAGGCTTGCCGACTTATGACCGCACGAAATTCGGCGCGGTCGAAGGCACGCTGAAAGGCGCGTACGTGCTGGCCGATGCCGAAAACATTGACGTGATCCTGATTGCGTCCGGCTCCGAAGTCGGCGTTGCGATGGCTGCGCGCGAAACGCTGATGGCGGAAGGCATCGGCGTGCGCGTCGTGAGCATGCCGAGTTGGGAACTCTTCGAGAAACAATCGCAGGAATACAAAGACGAAGTCCTGCCACCCGCCATCACCGCCCGCGTCGCGATTGAAGCCGCGATTATGCAGGGCTGGGAACGCTACGTCGGCTTGCAAGGCATCACGATTGGGATGACCAGTTACGGCGCATCGGCTCCGCTGAAAGTCGTGATGGAGAAATTCGGCTTCACGGCAGCGAATGTGGTGGAGAAGACGAAAGCGTTGCTTGGGAAGTAGCAGATGTACCCGGAAAATCACCAAATTGTGCGTGAACGAGTTTATCGTTTCATTCAGTTCATTGCCGAAGCGATTGACGAGACAGATGAAAAGCTCATCGCCAAATTGGTTGCATCAGGCATGCCAGAAATTGATGCCGAGTTGGTTTTATACTTGGTTCCTTCTGCTTTCTCGCGTGCATTTCTTCCGCGTCTTGGGGTTGATACAACGCCGAGCGTGCTGATTGTCACAGATGAAGCAGGCAATGACGTTGAGTGTGATATTTGGGAACAGCACTACTTTGTTTATGCCTTTGCACTCGCCAAAGAAGTGATGGAGCAAGGCTACACGGAGGAAATCTCCAAAGCTGTTTTTCAGGAAATAACCAATCGCAGCGCAGAACTTGATGCAGTGAATTCCGCTTTGAATGCAGGGGTAGATATGAAAGGAAGCAAGTTAGCACCAATACGGATTCTTCATCTACAAGCGGAAGACCTTATTGCCTGTCAGCAGGCGAACTTTTTTTTTTTTATGGCGTATAGCGATTTCACACTTCCTGAATTGAAGAAGAAATTCCATCTCGTTGTGGATGAAGAAGCGAGCCTGTTCGACGACGTGCCGGAAGTGGAATTGCCTGCGACGCTGGCGGATATTCTGCGGCGTTACTTGCCGCTGGCGCGCAATCTGAACACGGAGAAAGCGCGCTCGGAATTGGTGATCGCGCCGATGCTGACGGAATTCAAACTGCTGTATCGTGATCGCATCAGCTTATTTTCCGGGCTGGAATTCAACGTGGACGACGCGGCGGGGCTGCGAGGTCGCTGCGATTACATTCTCTCGGAAAGCCCGGAACAATTGGTGCTGACCGCGCCGGTTTGCGTGTTGGTTGAAGCGAAGAACGAAAACATCATCGCGGGCATTCCGCAATGTTTGGCCGAGATGGTGGCGGCTTTGAAATTCAACGAAGCGAATGGCCTTGCGCCTGCGCCCGTCTACGGCGTCGTTACGACCGGGATGCAATGGCGCTTCTTGAAACTGGATGGAACCAAAGCCAATGTGGACAGCACGGAATATCCGATTCAAGCGCCGCAGAAAATCTTCGGCATCCTCAAACACATTGCGATTGAAGATTAGAACCGCCAGCCAGATTTGACGCGCTCCCTGAAACCCGGTAGCGTTGCCTGGATGGAAGCAAATCAACCGATAGAATTTCTCGCTGAACTGCTGCGCCTGAAAGCGTTGCCACGCACGGGCTGGTTGCTGCGTGGTGTGCGCGATGTCGAATCTGTCGCCGCACACACCTTCGGCGTCGCTTGGATTGCAATGTGGTTGGCGGACGGGGCGGTGGCGCGCGGATTGTCCGTCAATGTCGAGAAAGTGTTGCGGCTGGCGTTGCTGCACGATCTGTCCGAAGCGCGCACGGGAGATTTGCCGAGCACGATCAAGCCTTATTTTCCGGGCGATACGCTCAAACAAGCGGACGAACAAGCCACCGCGGACATCCTGCAACCGCTCGGCGAAATTGGTGAAAACTACCTTGCGCTGTGGCACGAATACGAAACGCGCACGTCGCTCGAAGCCCGCCTAGTCAAAGCTGCCGACAAATTGGATTTGCTCTTGCAAGCGCGCGAATACGAAAAAGGCGGCGCGCAAAGTTTGGGCGAATTTGGAGAAAACGCCGACGAAGAATTTGCCCGCTTAGGCATGGAGGAGTTGATTGCTGATATACTGGCGGCTTTGAAAAAGTGATTTGCGCAAAACCTTATGGATGTCGTTGAAAAAACTATTCTCTGGCTGCAACAACTTTCGCCGTTCGGGGTGATGGTGGCGATTTTTTTGATCGCGTATGTAGAAAATATTTTTCCGCCGTCGCCAAGCGATGTGCTGCTCGTGTTTGCAGGCACGCTCATCGGCATCGGAACCGTTGGCTTTGTGCCGTCGCTCATCACGGCGACGCTCGGCAGCACGCTGGGGTTTATGACAGCGTACGCAGCGGGGCGATACTTTGAAAAAGAAATTATCGAAGGCCGCTTCAGTCGTTTTTTGCCCGTCGAAACGGTTGCCAAAGTCGAAGCGTTGTTTCGCAAATACGGTTATGGCGTGATTATTGCGAATCGGTTTTTGGCCGGGACACGCGCGATTGTGTCGTTCTTTGCCGGGATGTCGCGGATGAATTTTGTGCCAACGACATTGCTCTGCGCCGCGAGCGCGACCGTGTGGAATATTTTGTTGCTCTGGCTCGGCAAATCGCTTGGCGGCAATTGGCGCGCGGCGGGTGATTATCTGGCCACGTACAGCACTGTCATCACCGTTATTCTCGTCGCAGTGGCGGTGATATTTTTGCTGCGCTGGCTCATCAAACGGCGCAAGGCGGCATAACGAGCTTATGGACATTTTGCATCGCATCCGCGTGCGCGCGGCGACAAAACTAAAACACATCGTGTTGCCCGAAGGCGAGGACGACCGCACGATTCTTGCTGCTGCGCGCATTGCGCACGAACGCATCACGCGCGTGACGCTGCTCGGTCACGAAGAAAAAATTCGAGACCGCGCGGCGGCGCTGCAAGCAAACTTAACGAACGTCATCATCCTCAATCACCGCATACATTCGGACTTCGACAAATTCGCGCAGTTGTTTTATGAACTGCGCCGCGCGAAAGGTGTCACCTTCGACGAAGCGCGCAAGCAACTGGAAGACCCGCTCTACTTCGGCAACCTGATGGTCAAGACAGGCAAAGCCGACGGCTCGGTTGCGGGCGCGACGAACACGACGGCGCACACCGTTCGTTCTGCGCTTTTGACAATTGGCGTCAAGCCGGGCTTCAATTTGGTGTCGTCGTTTTTTGTGATGGTCGTACCGAATAAAAACTTTGGCGCTGATGGCGTGATGGTCTATGCCGATTGCGCGGTTGTCGCTGATCCGACCGCTGCACAATTGGCTGAAATCGCGATTGCTTCCGCCGACAGTTGCCGCGCGCTCTTGGAAGTCGAACCGCGCGTCGCCATGCTGTCGTTCTCGACCAAAGGCAGCGCAAAACATCCGCTCGTGGACAAAGTGATCGAAGCCACCAAGACCGCAAAGGCGCGTGCGCCCGAACTCGAAATTGACGGCGAGTTGCAAGCCGATGCGGCGTTGATCCCCAATATTGGCGCATCGAAAGCGCCCGGCTCCAGCGTCGCAGGCCAAGCGAATGTGTTGATTTTCCCGAATCTGGACGTCGGGAATATTGCTTATAAATTGACCGAACGATTGACAGACGGAATGGCTATCGGCCCGATTTTACAGGGGCTGGAGAAGCCCGCCAATGATTTGTCGCGCGGTTGCAAAGCCGAAGACATTGTGGATGTCGTCGCCATCACCGCAGTACAGGCGCAGGTGGTCGGTGGTCGGTGATCGGTGGTTGGTTGCCCATCGTCACCCTTGAAGAGATTGGAAGATATATTCTTAATAACCGACCACCAGCCACCGACCACTGACCACCTTTTCAGGAATTATTTATGCCCAAAATTGAAGACATCGAATATACGCCGAATCCGAATGCACGAAAGTTCATTCTCAAAGACCCGATCACCAATGGCACTTCGCGTTCATTCACCAGCGCGGCGCAAGCCGTAGACGATCCGCTGGCGCTCTCGCTCTTTTCGGTCGGCAATGTGTCGTCCGTGTTTTATATGGATCGGTTCATCACCGTAAATCAGGATGGGATGGCGGAGTGGGACGACTTGCTGCGGCGGTTGGCCGTGCCGATTCGCGAAGCCCCGGCGGTCACGGAACTTGCGGCGGCTCCGACGGAAACGAATTATGTGCGCGGCGAAAACGAATTGCTGGATCGCATCAACGATTTGCTAGACGCAAAAATTCGCCCCGGTTTGGCGGGCGACGGCGGCGGCTTGGAAATCATTTCGCTCGAAGACAAGCGACTGACGATTCGCTATCAAGGCGCGTGCGGCAGTTGTCCGAGTTCCCTGTCCGGTACGCTCTATGCGATTGAGCACATGCTGAAGGACGAAGTTGATCCCGAGTTGGAAGTGATTTCGGTGTGAGCTTACTGTCGGATTTTTTGGCGTCGCACGGCGGCGGGATCGTTCATCTTCATCGTCGCGTGTTCCGTCACGCTGGGCATCACCGTATCGGCTGACCATTGAGGAATAGTAAGGTCAGCAGTGGTGGGATCAGTTTTCTTGCTTCGTTCGGACAACAAACGGAACGCGGCGGAGAACAGCAAGACCACAAACCGAACGGGGATGGCCACATAGAACATCACCGCCAGCAACAGGACATTGGCCAGCGCCGCCAAAAACGATTGCCCCAAAAGCTGCCACGAATGGCTGATCCGCCGATCTTCGGCTTTATTTGCCGCACTGCTAAACAACATCCCGGCATAACGCGCCATCCAGCGGTCAAAAGCCTTATCCATCCTTGTCAACAGACCGTCGGCACTCGGCGATAGAGCTTTGGTGACACGTTCCAGATTCGTACCGCAAGCCGTGCAAAACTTGCGCTCTTGGGCTTCTTCTCGCCCGCAGGTGGGACAGAACATAAACTTTCTCCTCGCTGACAAATGTTGCTAGAGTTCACCTACGAAAGCCGCGTACGATTGGTTCGCTGGGGCGGGAATTTCTTGTGCTTCATGTAGGATGAATTGAGAGAGGAAAATTCCAAAGAGAGAGATGGCGTGAAGCCCGCGCGTCAAATGAACATCTCTTCATCCTGATAGACGCGGTTCACCGGCAAGCTCTTGCCAGCGGTCAGCACTTCGACGGCGCGGCGCACGCCCGCCATCAGGTAGGAAAATTCACGGGCGGGTTCAAGCACATGGTTCTGCACGATGTCTGCCGTGCGTTGGAATTTGTCGGTCGTGGTCGCCAGAGCTTTTTGCATCTGCTCGGCCTGGGCTTTGGCTTTGTCCAGTTCGCGGCGCGCTAACGCGGTCGTATCGCCGAATAGGTTTTTCACATCGGCGGTTTCATCTTTGACCATTTCCGCAATTGCATTGATGTGCTGCGCGCCTTGTGCAAAATAGCCTGCCGCGTCTTTGAATTCGGTCATCACCTGCTGCGACAAATGCAACACCGGCTCCGTGTTTTTGAGCAGGTATTCGGCGCGGGATTGCAGTTGTCCGACCCGCTCGACCAATTCGACGATGCGTTTGGCTAAGAAATAAAAGCCGACAAAGACGATGGCCTGCACGATCAGCAGGAGCGTGACGATAATCAAAATGACGAGCAAATAAGTTTCCACAAAAAAACCAAAGGATAGAAATTAGGGGGCAGAGGTTAGACGAACGGCTCGAACCTCTGCCTCGACCAGGTTAGTTTTCTTCATAAGCCGCGCCGGATTTGGCCGTGTCATTCAGCTTGGCTTCGCGGTAGCCTTGTTTGCCCGCTTCAATCGCGGCGGCCACAGAAGCTTTTTGCCGATTGACGAGGTCTTTGCCACGCTCGGCTACGTCCGTGATGGCTTCTTTGCTGCGCTCGGCCAGATCGGTCGCATATTCAGCGCTCGCTTGATAATACTCGGTGGCGCGTTCGCCGATTTGACGCGCCTGGTCGCGGGCTTGATCTGCGCCACGTTTGGTGACATCCGCGATGTCGGCACGCAATTCGCTGCCGGCTTTCGGCGCGAACAGCAAGGCCGCAATCGCGCCCATGCCCGCGCCGATCAAAAAGTACACAAATTTATCTCCACTGTTGTCTTCAGCCATAACTCTCAACTCCTTCAATGAAACGTCCTGCAAAGAACGGGTTCGGGGTTAATAAAATCGGGGAGCGGGCACTATAGCACCGAATTGGCGGGAACTTCAATCGCGGGAAAAAAACGCTGTGCGGCGGCTGCCGAGACAAGGGCAAAAGTCTAAATTGACACCCCCCCATTGCCCACGTACAATGCTTTGCCAAAGGAGATCAAAATTATGTTTGGACTTGGTACGACAGAACTCATCGTCATTATGGTTATCCTCTTGTTGTTGTTTGGCAGCACGCGGTTGCCCAGTTTGGCCAAGGGCATGGGCGAAAGTATCCGCAACTTTAAGAAAGCCGTGAACGAAGAAAAAGAAGAGATTGAGGAAAAGAAAACCTCGGCCTAGACCATAACCTCGATCACGCAGAACAGGGCAATTGCGACACCGGCTCCAGTGCAATTTGTCGAACGGCAACTCTCAACAGGCCAGCGTCTGGCCTTTTCCTTTTCCCCAATGTCTCGCAAACGCTCGAATCACTCGCGCCGTTACCCGCCTACGACTGAGCGTTCGTACCACGAATATTTGCTGTCTGTACCTGCGCCTACGACTTCACGCGCCGAATTGGTGCGGATGCTGCGCGGCGGCGAAGACACCTATCTCGAACTCAAAGTCAAATTCAGCAACGTCGAAAAGCTCACCGCGGAAATCATCGCGCTGGCCAATACGGACGGGGGGGCGCTCGTCTTCGGCGTCAACGACCAACTGCGCATCGAAGGCGTAGACGATCCCGAAAAGATTGAAGCTGCGCTGCGCGAAATTTGTTCATCGCACATTCAGCCGCCCGTGTTTCCGTACATCAAAAAAGTCGCGTTCGACAACGGGCGACGCATCGTGATGCTCGAAGTCGAACCGCAGCGCCGCCCGCATCACACGCTGGATTACAAATTCTTTTTGCGCGAAGGCTCCAGCAAACGCGAGACGACGCGCGAAGAGTTGGCCGAAATTTATGGCGAAGCGCCGCGTCTGCGCTTTGAGCAAATTCCGCTGCTCAAAGCCGACTTGAGCGACATTGACGAATCGTTGTTTTGGAGCTTTGTGCGCGGCGTGAATCCGCAGGAATGGGCGGCGAACGACAAAGGCTTTCCGACGGCGCAAATGATGCGCGATTTGGGCCTGGCCGTCCGCATCAACGACGACATCCTGCCGACGCTGGGCGGAATGCTGTTGTTCGGGCAGCACGACAAAGTCCCGCCGTTCATTCCGCAAGCACAAGTCACGTTGACGCGCTTCGGCGGCATGCACAGCGCCGCGCCCATCGTGGAGCAACAAACGTTGCGGGGGAATTTGCTGTGGCTGTTTGAAGGCACGATGCGCTTTCTCAACCGCTACGTGGATTTGTGGGAAGCGCGTCCGTCGCGCAAAGCGTTGACCGAAGAAGAACAGCAATTCAGCCGCGCGAATTATCCGCAAAACGCCGTGCTCGAAGCCGTCACAAATTTCTTTGTGCATCGCGATTGGAGCGTGACGGAGCGAACGGCGCGGCTCAACATTTACGAAGACAGTTTGGAGTTGCTCAATCCAGCGCGCCCGCTCGCCTTGCCGCCTAACGCGCTGCGTTATGGCATCTCGCAGCCGCCAAATCCGCACCTCAAAACCGTGTTCACGAATCGGCATTATGGTTTGTCACTCGCGCACGGTGGTGTGATGATGATGTGGGACGAAGCCGCCGCGTTCGCACGACGCGCGCCCGAAGGATTGACGATCAATGGGCAGGAATTTCGCCTGAAGTTGTATGGCTGGAAGTAAATTTAACGGAAGAGTGTGCGTAACTGAAAGCCAATAAAATCAGGGATTTTATTCTTCATTCTTCATTTTTCCTTCTTCATTCCTGACGAGAGAGGTTCTTTTCTTTCCCTCGAAAAGAATGAATAATGAATAATGAAGAATGAAGAATGTACTTCTCAATTACGCACAGTCTTCAATTAACTCGCCTTGACTTTGGAGTGCGTCAGCAAGTGCGCGACGGCAATCAGCGTCAGGAAAACCGCTTCCCACAACAACACTCGATCCAGCGGAATGTGAAACGGCTTGTCCGTCAGCCAGCCTGTTAACATCGCGCCGAGCGGCACGCCGCCGCGAAAGGCCATCATATAAATGCTCATCACGCGCCCGCGCATTTCGTCCGGCACAAGCAATTGCACCAGCGATGTCGTGAGCGAAAACGTCGCGATCAAACATCCGCTGGCGATAAACACCAGCGGATACGCCAGCCACACAACGGGCGACGCCGTGAGGAGAATCAGGGCAATGCCGCCCGCGATTTGCAACCACAGAATTTTCTTGCCCTTGTGCGTAGCATCGCCCAGCCACGCAGAAAACAAGGCTCCTGCCGCTGAGCCTGCACCCGACACCGAAAGCAAAACGCTGTACTCGGCCAACCCTTTGCCAAAATGATTCAGCGTCAGCGGGTACAAAAACGTGATGAACTGGATGCCAAAGAACGTGGCGGAGAAGGAAATGAAGGTCAGCGAGCGCAAAATGTCCCGATGCCAAACGAAGCTTAGTCCCTGCTTCATTTCGCCACCGATATTTTTCTCTCTGCTGTCGTCGCGTACGATGGGCGGCACGCGCAGCATGAAAAGCGCGATGACGACGGCGACAAATGAAATCCCGTTGATCGCAAAACACACGGCAGCCGCTTCGTAATTGAGGTTATTGGCGCTGGCTCCCATCAACGCCAGCACACCACCACCAATCGCCGGCCCAATTGTCCGCGCCAAATTGAATTGCATTGAATTCAGCGCAACGGCGTTCGCCACGTCTTCCTTGCGCCCAACCAGCACGGGCATTAACGCCTGATAGGCCGGGCCGCCGAAGGCCTGTGCGCAGCCCGTCAAAAACGAAATCAGCAGAATCGGCCAGACGGAGCGAAATTGATACCACGCCAGCACCGAGAGCGAGAAGGCAAAGATCAGTTGCAGCCACTGCGAGGTCATGAGGATTTTGCGGCGGTCAATGCGATCCGCCACCACGCCGCCCAACAACGAAAACATCAGAATCGGGATTGTGCCGAGCGCGCTGTTGAGCGATTGATACCACTCGCGCTTGGTCATTTCGTAGACCATGAACCCAATCGCCGCCTCCTGCATCCACGTGCCGGAACTCGACGTGAACGCGCCGAACCAGAGCAAGCGAAAGTTGCGGTATTGAAAGGCTCGAAACGTTCTTCCGAAAACGCTGTTGGAGGCTGGCTTGTCCGCTGTGGCGGATTCTGGTTGGGCAGCAGATGACATTAAGAGGGGTTCTCAGCCGTGAAAGAAGCGGACAGCGGGCGCATCAGCAAACGCGCCCGCTGTCGTGCGTCAAGGATTGCGCCGCGCGTCAGTTGGAGACATCGTGGGTGCGGCTTTCCTGGCGAATCGGAAGATAAGCGTCATACCATTTTTTACTGGCGGGATGTTGTGTGTAGGCCTTCAGGGCCGCTTCATCCGTAAATTCCATCGCGATAATCGCGTCATACGCTTTGCCGTCTGAGGTCTGCGTTTGAAGTACGACCTTCCTGGTCCAGACGCGATGCAAGCCAGGCACTTTGCCGACCAACTCTTTGGCCGCATCAAACGCCGCTTGTTTCTGTGCGTCGGTCGCTTCGTCCTTCCACTTGACCGTGATGAAATGAATTAAGGTCGTGGGCGCAGCGCTGGCCGCTTTGCCGCCTTTGGCTTTCTTTTGCACCCCGGCGAATACGCCGAGCGCAATCGCCACGATCATCAAACTCGCCAACAGGATTCTTTTCTGCATCTCTTAGTCCTCCATAAATTTGATAAAAATTATTCTTTGCGTTTTGCCGTCCACGTACCGGAAGCCTGATCGCCCAATTCCACTTTGCCTTTCATCGTGCCGCCTTCAATCGTGCCGGTATAAACTATCGTGCCGACATCAACCGTAAACGAAAACTCAATGCGATTTCCTTTGACCGTTCCTTTGAGGTCGGCAGCGCCCAACTGACCGCTATATTTGCCCGTCAGCGTTTCGCCTTCCTGTTTGAAGGTGAATGTCGGCGAGCCGGAGCCAGCCGGGGTTTCGACTTGAAAGACCCAGTTGCCCGTAACATCTACTTTGTCCTGCGCGGCCAACGTGAGCGCCGCGCAAACAAGACTCAATACAAGCGGGAAGATTTTGGTCATAAGACAGGGTTCCTTTCCGATGGAATCACGTGGGATGACAGATGATACCAGAACAAGCAGGAAAATCCAGACGGGTACTAGCCGACGAATTTGTAGCCTAGCCCGTGAACCGTGAGGATAAATTGCGGATGGCGCGGATTGGGTTCGAGCTTTTGCCGCAGCAGCCCAATGTGAACGTCAACGGTGCGCGTCGTCGGCATCGCATCGTAGCCCCAAACCTCGTTCAGCAACTCGTCGCGCGAAATCGTGGCCTCGCGATGTTCGATCAAATAGCGCAACAGATGATATTCACGCGCGGCGAGTTCGACCGGTTGTCCGTTGCGTGTGACTTCGGCGCGGCGCGAATCTACGCGCACATCGCCAAAGGTATAGACCTCTGCCGTAGACGGCTGATCGTTCGGAGCACGGCGCAAGATGGCTTCGATGCGCGCGAGCAATTCGCCCATATCGAACGGTTTGGTCAGGTAATCGTCTGCGCCGAGTTTGAGGCCAAGGATTTTGTCTATGATTTGCCCGCGCGCCGTCAGCATAATCGCGGGTGTTTTGACGCCGTGTTGCCGCAAGTCGCGCAGCACATCGAAGCCGTTTTTGCGCGGCAGCATCACGTCGAGAATCAACAAATCAAACGTTTCTTCCTTCGCGCGCTTGAAGCCCGTTTCGCCGTCCTGCGCGGTTTCGACCAGATATTCTTCATTCGCCAGACAATCCGTGAGCGTTAGCACTAAGCCGGGTTCATCTTCGACCAGAAGAATTCGTTTGTTCATACGCGAATGCTGTTGCTAGTTGCTTCCAGCGGAGAAGCCTGCAAAACCTCTTCGGCAATGGCGGGCAGCGTGATCGTGAATTGACTGCCCTGACCTTCCGTGCTTTCGACCGTGATGCGGCCATTATGCGCGGTGACGATGTTTTTGACCAGACTCAAGCCCAAGCCATTGCCATGAATTTGCGCGGCACGGACTTCGCTGCCGCGATAAAACGGCTCGAAGATGTGGCGCTGATCCTCGACGGAAATGCCCAGGCCGTGATCGGCAATCGTGATGCGCACCTCTGCGCCTTTGCCGCTCGCCGCCGCCTGGGCATTGATGCCGATCCAGCGATTGTCGCCGCTGTATTTCATCGCGTTGTTGAGGAGGTTCTGCAACGCCCGCGACAACGCGCCGCTGTCCGCCATCACGGGCGGCAAATCGGGCGCGACCTCGGTTTCCAATTGGAAGCCGCCTTCGGCCAGCAAGGGTTGCGACGTGGCGAGGACTTCGCTGATGACCTGATTCACGCTGGTGGGGTGCAGTTCGTATTTTTGCTTGCCCGATTGCACGCCCGCGAATTCCAGAATTTGCTCGACCATGTCTTGCAGTCGCCGCGTCTCTTTGCGAATCAGCGCGCCGTAATGCGCGATGCGGGTCGGGTCTTTGATGACGCCTTTGGTCAGGTTGTACCCGGCGGAATCAATCACCGCGAGCGGCGTGCGCAATTCGTGCGAAACGCCCGCGACAAAGTCCATTTGCTGCTGTGCTAATTTTTTAGCACGCCGCACCGAAAGCATCAGCAAACCGATGCTGGACACAAGCAGCAGCATAATGCCCGAACTGATGAATAAATTGCGCCGCCGCACTTGCGCCACCGCTGCGCCCAACGAACCCGCGCGATGGCGAATGCGCAATTCCCAGGCACGATTGTCGCCGCCGCCACCACCAAACGCAGGGCCACCGCCGCCGAGACGCGGTGTCACCGCGCCTTGTGTGGACTGCCGGTTCCGCATCAGGTTGCGGAGTTCCGAGACGTGCAGACCGAACAGTGGTTGCGTGGTGTCCGGGGTGGAGAAATCTGTTGCGGCAGATTGCCAAATCACCTTTTTCGTCTCGCCCCGACTGATGATGCTCAAATCATATTTGTTGACATCCACGTGTTGCTTGACCAGGTTAGGCAACATCTCGTGCTGAATAAACTGCGCATCCAACTGCACGATAGCGAAGCCGAAGATTTCCGGCGTTTGCTGGCCGCTGCCCAACTCCGGGATTTTGGTCATCGGCACGACCAACGCTTGCAACTCGCCATTGAACATGGACGACAGATTCGGCGGCGGCGGCATTCGTGGCGGGTCTTGCGCAAACGCTGTGCGCACGATCTTCAGCCGCTGCTCCAGTTGGCCTTGCAGCGATTGCAATTCCTGCGGCCAGGCTTGCGGAGCGAATTGATTCGTAGCGGCATTGAATTGTTTGAGACCGAGCGAATCGGCATCTTTCGCCGGAGCCAAAAAGACGGCTTTGACCAAACGCGGATCGTGTGCGTTGTCGAGCCAACGTTGATGGCGCTCGGCAAAGCCGCTTTCGTCGCTCAGTTTGTCTCCATTGGAAAGATAGCTGACAAACGCGCGTGTCAATTCCTGATCGAAATCCTCGCTGATGCGACGCGCAGTGGTTTGTAACCCGGCCTTCATTTGTTCGCGTTCGCCTTCGCTGACCTGCCCCAACCAACGATATTGCAGCGCGGCCAGGAGCGGCAACAACACGACCAGAAGACCACCGACAATCAAACTGAGTAAGGAGTCTCGTTGCAGCTTCATACGTGCGGATTATAGAACCGAATTTACGCTTGCCAAGCCCGTTGCTCGTAGATTTTACATCCTTTACAAACTCTTTGCCCAGGGCTTACCAAACCGTTGACCAAATCCTTCATCATCGCCCGCGCGGCGCGCACCTTTCGCGTGAGCGCGACAAAAGTTCGTGACCCAAGTAACGCTTTTCCCGTCTATGAAAGCAGGAGGCATTCTGTCATGCGATTCAGTTTCACCCACGTAGTCATTGGCTTGTTGTTCGCGGCATCTATTGCTTGTGCGCAGGCCATTCCATCCACTCTGCCTGCGACGGCCAGCGTGACGGGGCAAATCAAAATCGGCGATACGCCTGCGCGCGGCGTGTCGGTGGCGTTGCTCACGGCTGACCGCAGAACCACACCCGCTCAAACCGCCCCCCAAACCAACGCGCAAACTCGCACGACGACGGACGGCGACGGGCGCTACAAATTTGCGAACCTTGCGGCAGGCAATTATCGCGTCACCGTGTTGTCGCCCGGCTACATCGTCTTTGGCAATTCCGAGTTGGTGAGAAACGGACAACAGATCACGCTGAAAGATGGCGAAGCGGTCGAGCGCATTGATTTCACGATGACGCGCGGCGGCGTCATCACGGGCAAAGTCACGAGCAACACGAATCGCCCGATCATCAGCGAACCGATCACGCTCACAACCGTTGATGACAATGGGCAGCAAGCGCAATTCAATGCCCCCGAAGGCGTCAATTTGCGCACGGATGATCGCGGCGTCTATCGCGCCTATGGTTTGCCGCCCGGCAAATATTTGGTGAGCGCGGGACGCGGCAATGCGCAAGGCGGCCCGCCCGGCTTCACTGCAAATCGCACCTATCAACGCACGTTTCACCCCGAAGCAACGGAAGAAGCCAACGCGACGCCGATCACGGTCGAAGCAGGCAAAGAAGTGACCGAAGTAGATATTCGGATGGCTTCGATTGATACGTTCGCGGCTGTCGGTCGCGTCGTCGAAGCTGAAACCGGCAAGCCCGTTGCAGGCGTGCTGATCGCACACAACAGCGTTCGCAGCGGCGGGCGTGGCGGGCAAATGCAGATGCCTGCACAACTCGGCAGCACCGACGGCACCAGCGGCAACGAAGGCGAGTTTCGCATTGAAGGTTTGGCGCGCGGCAAGTACAGCGTCTATGTCGCGCAAGATGCGCAGAACCCACTGACGAGCGAATATTACAGCGAACCCGCCACGTTTGAGATTGCGACGACCGACGTGACGGGTCTCGAAATTCGCTTGCAACGCGGCGCGAGCATCAACGGCATCGTCATACTCGATGGCGCAACTGATCCGAATGTGTTGGCGAACGTGCGCATCAGTGCCGCTTCACGTGGTGGCGGTGGGCGCGGCGGCAATGCGATGCCCGTTGCGCCGAACGGAACATTTCGCGTCGCGGGCTTAGCGCCGGGGCGTGTCAGTTTGAATGTCAGCGAAGCCAATAATCCGGGGCCGTTTTCCGGCTTGCAAATGCTGCGCATCGAGAAAGACGGCGCGGAATTGCAGTCGGGGCTTGAAGTCACGCCGGGCGAACAGGTTTCCGGCGTGCGCATCCACGTGGCGTACGGCACGAGCGTAATTCGCGGCGTGGTCAGAGTCGAAGGCGGCGCGCTGCCGCAAGGAATGCGCTTGATGGTGATGGCGCGTCGCACCGACAGCGCAAGCAGCGGCGGCTTTGGTGGAAGGGGCGGCGGGATGATGCCTGCGCAAGTGGACGCGCAAGGACAATTTCAAATTGAACGGCTTGTGTCCGGAACCTACGAAGTCAGTGCGCAGGCAATGGGCGGCGGCTTTGGCGGCCCTGGCGGCGTTGGAATGGGCCTCGGCGGACGCGGCGGCGGTCAACAAGGGGGACAACAACCCGGCCAACAAGCTGGTCAAACAACCCGCGTAAATCCTTCGGCGCAGACCGTCGTCGTGGGTAACAACGCGACGCAAAATGTAGTGTTGACGCTGAATGTCGCTAACCTTCCGGCGATGACGCAACCCGGCAATCAGCCCGGCAATCGGCAGGGCGGACAACAAAATAATCCGGCGCGGAGGCGACCATGAAGTTTTTCACGTTGCTCGTTGCATTGTTCATCACGAGTTCGTCGTTCGCGCAAACGACCTCCACGTCGCCTGCGCCGAAAGCATCTCCTACCAATGCGCCTGCGAACGACGCGGCGACGAGCAATATCTACGGCGCAATCACCGGGCGCGTCGTCAGCGAAGACGGCCCGTTACCATTTGTCAGCATCACGGTGCTGCCCGCCAGCAATGCAGCGCGCGGACGCGGCGGCGGCAATTCGTTTCGCCAGGTGACAACCGATGCGGAAGGCAATTTCAAAGTGGACGGCCTTCGCGCGGCGGCGTGGAACGTGATTCCGTCGGCGCAAGGTTATGTCGTTGAGGCGACGAATGACGAAGCGGCGCCGCCGTTTTATCGCATCGGCGAAGCGACCACGATTCGGATGACGAAGGGCGGCGTGATTACCGGGCGCGTGTTGGATGCGGCGGGCGAGCCGTTGATTGCTGTGCCGGTGTCGGTGCAAATGGTGCGCGACGCACAAGGCCGTCCCACGAGCGGCGGCACAACAGGCATGTTCCAAACCGATGATCGCGGCGTCTATCGCATCTACGGTTTGCAACCCGGCAACTACGTCGTGGCGGCGGGTCGCACGGGCGGCGGCGGCCCCGGCGGAGGAAGACCGAGTCCGTACGACGGCGATGTGCCGACGTACTTTCCTACGGCCACGCGCGACACGGCGGTGGAAGTTTCCGTCAGCAGCGGCGGCGAAACCGGAGGCATAGACATTCAGTATCGCGGCGACAAGGGCCGTGCGATCAGCGGCAAAATTACGGGCGCAGTCACGGATAATACAACGCGCGGCTTTGGCCCTGGCGGCGGCATCTCCGTCACGCTCAAGCACGCGGCTACTGGTACGGTTTTCAATCGCACGTTTGTGATGTCGCGCAGCGGCACGCCGACCTACGCGCTCTACGGCGTGCCCGACGGCGAATATGAAGTGACTGCCGAACGCGACACGCCCGGCGGCAATGACGCTGCGTCTGCGCCGCGTCGCGCGTTGGTGAGCGGGCGCGACGCGACAGGCATTGATTTGACGTTGATGCCGCTGGCTTCGGTCACCGCCCGATTGCAGCTTGAAACCGACGCGACCAAATGCGAAACCAACCGCAAAGCCGCATTTGAAGAACAGTTGTTCGTGTTACAGCCCGAAGAAACCAACATCAATGCAGCACGCCCGAACGCGCGGCGTGCAGTCTTCGATAACAACCTGCTTGCGCCCGAACGCAGCGGCGAGATGAACTTTCGGAATTTGCAAATCGGACGTTATCACTTGAGCGCCAAATTACTCGATGACAATTGGTACATTCGTTCCATCACATTGCCTGGTGCGCCCGTGAAAGCGACGCCAAAAGCGCCTGCGAAACCGACCCAAACTTCGATGACGCTCGACATTGCGCGCAACGGTCTCACGTTGAAATCCGGCGACAAGATCACGGGCTTAACGGTCAAAGTCGCGGAAGGCGCAGCCGCCGTCAAAGGCCAAGTCAAATCTGACGAACCGCTGCCGCCGCTGCTGCGCGTCTACGTCGTGCCGGTCGAAAAAGAACGTGCGGACGATATACTGCGTTATGCCGAAACGAGCGTGGCAACCGATGGCGCGTTCAAGGTTGGGCATCTCGCGCCCGGCAAGTATTGGCTGCTAACGCGCCTCGAAATTGAGGATGCCAAGAAAAAGGTTTGGGACAATGTGGAACGCGCCAAGCTGCGTCGCGAAGCCGAAGCCGCGAATGTGGTCGTGGAATTGCAAGCGTGCCAGCGCGTGACGAATTACGAATTGCGGCTGAAAAAATAAACGCGCGGCACACGCGCTGAGATGTTACACGCAATTTCATACGAGATCGTGCCGATTTGTTCTGCCAGTTCTTCCGCCGTGATGCGAAGGCTGTCTTGCGCGCCGAGTAAAACCACTTCGTCATCCAACGCGACCTCCGCCACGTCCGTCACATCCAGCAGCGTCAAATCCATGCTGACTCGCCCGACGACGGGCGCGGACTGTCCGCGCACGAGCACTCGCCCATTGTTGGAGTGCGCCCGTTGCCACCCGTCCGCATAGCCAATCGGAAGCGTGGCAATGCGGCTCGCGCGTGTGGTGGTGAACGTGCGCCCGTAGCCAAGCGGCGTGCCCGCTGGAACGGTTTTCAAATGCACGATGCGCGAATGCAGCGACAGCACTGGCTTCACCTCAAACGGTGCAGGTACAGGCGCGATCACGTCGCGCGTGAAGCCGTACATCGCCGCGCCAGCACGCGCGAGATTGCCCCACGCTTGCGAGTGCGCGTGAATGCCTGCGCTGTTGGCCAGATGGTTCCAGGTCGGTGCGAAGCCTGCTGCCTGCACAATGCGCACGGCTTCGTCAAAGCGTTCGATTTGCAAATCGGTGAACGCCGGATCAATCGCTTCGGCTTCGGCGAAATGCGTCAGAAGGCCGTCCAGCTTGAGGTTTGTGAACGGTTGCAGTGCCGCAACAAAAGCAGGCAACTCCGCGAGCGGCACGCCGAGCCGCCCCATCCCCGTGTCCACTTTAAGGTGATAGTTGACGATGCGACCTTGTGCTTGCGCATTTAACTCCGCCGCCGCATCCAGGCGAAAAAGCGCGGGCGTGAGATCGTGCGCGACCACAGCTTCCGCTTGTCCGTGCCAGAATCCGCCGAGACAAAATATCGGGCGCGTGATGCCAGCCGCACGCAACTCCACGCCCTCTTCCACTAACGCCACGCCGAACCAATCTGCCTTCGCTTCACGTTCGAGCGCGCGCGCACATCGAGCCGCGCCGTGCCCGTAAGCATTGGCTTTGACAACGGCCATCAATTGCGCCTGGTCGTGGAGAGAGGCTTTGATCGTGCGGTAATTGTGAATGAGGTTGGGCAGGGAAATTTCCGCCCAGGTGGGACGTTGATTGGTGGCCGGTGGTCGGTGGTCGGTGGTCGGTTGCACAGTCAAGAAATATCACCGACAACGGATGGCTGTCTACCGTCTACCGTCTACCGTCTACCGTCTACTGTCTACTGTCTACTGTCTACTCTCGATATTTGTCTTCAAAGCGGGTGAGTTGTTTCAGGAAGACCAATTCGACGTCGCCAATCGGGCCGTTGCGTTGTTTGCCGATGATGATTTCGGCCATGTTCTGTTTTTCGGTTTCGGGATTGTAGACTTCATCGCGGTAAATAAACATCACGAGGTCACTGTCTTGCTCAATCGATCCCGACTCACGAAGGTCTGAAAGCTGCGGGCGGTGATCGGAGCGCGATTCGACGGCGCGCGAAAGCTGCGAGAGCGCAACCAATGGCACATTCATTTCTTTGGCAATCGCTTTCAGGTCGCGCGAGATTTGCGAGACTTCCTGTTGCCGCGATTCGACCCGGCCCTTGCCGCTCATCAACTGCAAGTAATCCACGATAATCAAATCCAGCCCGCGCTGTTCGTTGCGCAAGCGGCGAATCTTCGCGCGCATTTCGAGCGACGAAATCGCGGGCGTGTCGTCGAGGAAGATTTGCGCTTCGGCGAGTTCGCTGACGCCCATCGCCAGATGCCGCCAATCTTCTTTGCTGAGCATCCCGGTGCGCAAGCGATGCGCGTCAATGCGTGCCTGCGCACACAGCATACGTTGCACGAGTTGTTCCTTGCTCATTTCGAGCGAGAAGATGCCGACGATGGCTTTGTTGCCGTGATGCTGCTGTCGCATCGCCGCGTTCTGCGCGATGTTCAGACAGAAGGCTGTGTTGTGAACGCAGATGTCGTTGGCTACGAAGTTATGCGTGTGCGGAATCGTGAGGTCGTACACCTGCTTTGCGCCGACGAATTCAATCGCCACGATTTCATCCCAGTAAATATCGCTGTTGGCAATTTCACGCAGCGGCTGATTGTCTAAAACATCAGCGAACGTTCGCAGCTTCTGGCGCGGCAATGCGCGTTGCCCGACGTGGATGTTCGTGTAGCCTTTGATGCCTGCACGCTTGGCCAGCGAAGCCCACGATTCGTTGCCTTTGCTTTCTGCGAGGCGATTCCAAATCGGCATCGGGATCAAATCACGATTTGTACGGTTCACATCTTTGTCGAGAATCTGCAAGGCACGCGCGAGCTTGTCGTCTTTCGTGAAAATACCAATCTCCGTAGCGAAGCGGCGAATCGAGTCGGCATGCGTAATATCAAGCTGCCACGACGGGCGGCGTGTGTCTTGATATTTGACGAGCTTCTTGCGGAGCTTGGCGATGATGCCAAAGCGGAGTAACAAATGCTGAAGCTGGCGCGCTAACTTTTCGCTGACAGTGGCATAACCAACTTGCGCCAAGTGATCGCCGGTAATGGCGACCCAGCCGTCGGTGGCGAAGAGACGATTCAGGAACAAGGCGAGTTGTGGACGTGGGAGTTGAAAGATGATGGCAGGGATCGCGTGATGATCCGCAGCAACTGACTCAACCAATGATGTAAGCTTTTCGTCACTCAACTTCTGCATGCCGAAAACATTGATCTCACGCGGCACGGCAATCTTGTCGCCCACTTTCAATTCGCCCAATTTGCGCCAACCGTCAAACGTCAGGAACGGATGCGTGATGGTGGATTCGACGGTGCGACCGAGCTTGGTGGTGACTTTGAAAACAGGCTTGATGCCGTCGTCCACAAAGGCGCTGGGCGCAGTGAAGCTGAGCTTCCAGTTATCGTTCAGCGTTAACAAGCGCGCGGATTGGCGACGATAGATTTCTTCGATGGTGACAAGGCTGCCGTCCTCCAAAACAATTTCTGCCTCAGCAGACAGGCATTTCCCCATGGAGGGCCTGGCGGCAATGATAATCAGATCACCGCGCTGCAAACCCGATGTCATGTAATCCAGATCGCGGAAGCCGGTCGAAATGCCCGTGACCAATTGTTCGCGTCCGGCGATTTCTTCGATGTGTTGGAGTTGCTTGTGCGCGACTTCGCTGATCGGGACGAAGCCTTGTCGGATGCGGTCTTCGCCGATGGCCAGGATGGCGCGTTCGGCTTCTTCGAGCAGGACGTCGGGCGTGTCTTCGGCGTCGAAGCAGCGGTTCATGATCTGGTTCGACGTGGTGATGAGGCGGCGGACAGTGGATTGGCCTTTGACGATGCGGCAATATTCTTCGATGTTCGAGAAGCGCGGCACGCCGTCAATTAAGGCTCCGATAAACGCGGCTCCACCGATCAATTCCAGGTCACCCGCTTGCCGGAGCGCGTCTTGCAACGTGATCGGGTCAATGGCGCGGCCCTGCTCCATCAGGTGGAGCATTTTGTCGTAGATGCGGCGATGCGAGTCGAGAAAGAAGTCGTCGCGGCGCAGCATTTCGGCGGCCTGATTGATCGTCTGATTGTCGAGCAGGATGGCTCCGAGGATCGAACGCTCGGCTTCGATGTTGCTCGGTAAGGCGCGATCAAATGGGGAATCCTTTGCCATGTTCGGAAGTAGCTAAGCCAATAAAAATGCGGTGGTTTCATTTTCCATTTTTCATTTGCGATTTGTCAGTTGTCATTGGGCGGGTGTCAGTTTGAGCAATGAGAAATGAAAAATCATAAATGGAAAATGGAAAATGAGTGCAGCAATGACAACGCAGTCTTACTCACTTTGATGTGCAGGAGGTTCGTCCTTCAGTTTTTCGCCCGCTTGTTGTTGATCATCTGTTTGCCCGCGCATCTTGTCTTTTTGGTACTCAATCGCGGCTTTGGCTTGCGGGCGAAATACGATTTGATCGAAGGCCATCATGCCGCTGCTGATGAGACCCGGCTCTTCTTTCGCCCGTTCCTGATACTCTTCGTCCGTCATCCGGGCGCGTTTGTTTTGTTCGTGAATGAGCGCCCAAAACATCAGCACGACCAAGCCAATTGCTGCCAGCCAAATAATTGCGTCGGTCATACAACTTCTCCGCGAAAGTGAGGCAAAAGAAAAGAGCGGAGCAGCGAGTGCAAGCACTCTGGGCGCTCCGCTTTCTTTATCTCAAAGATGAACCGATTTGTACAGGCGCTTAGGCCGCTTCTTTGACAACGGCGACTTTGACGTTCGCTGTCACCTCGCGGTGCAGCTTGACCGGGATTTCAAAGTCGCCGACTTCCTTGATCGGTTCGGCGAGTTGAATCTTGCGGCGGTCAATTTCAAAGCCCTTCGCGGCAATCGCTTCGGCAATGTCCATCGAAGTCACCGAGCCATACAGCACGCCGTGTTCGCCGACCTTGCGCGCGAATTCGAGCGCGAGAGATTGCAGCAACGCCGCCTGTCCTTCCGCCGAGGATTTGTCCGCCGCTGCTTTTTTCAGCAACGCTTCGCGTTGTTTGGTGATGGCTTTGACGTTCGCGGCAGTGGCTTGGACAGCCAGTCCGCGCGGCAATAAATAATTTCGACCATAGCCGGGGCGCACTTTGACGAGTTCGCCGCGCAGCCCCAGATGTTCTACGTCTTCACGTAGCAAAAGCTCCATTTGTGCCATAACAATAACTCCTTCACTTTGGTGCGCCAGCATCCTGCTGGCAGCAGGCATTAAGGTTATTCCCCGAAGCCAGCATACTGCTGGCGCACCACAAATTAAGCTTGGACAAACGGCAG
>CAZWAK010000027.1:0-62683 GCA_964631865.1 uncultured Heliobacteriaceae bacterium
ATCATCACGGCGAGCGCACACGCTCGCTGGCGACCGGGTTGCATCAAAGCGGCATCTATCTCGGTGTCATTCTCGGCGGCGGGTTCGGCGGCTGGATGGGCGAACATTACGGCTGGCGCATGGCGTTCACGGTGTTGGGCATCATCGGCGTTGGTTACGCGCTGGTTTTGCTGTTGGGGATAAAAGAAACCGCCGCCGCGCGCGCCACAGAATCTTCCGGCAAATCAGATTCCGCAGAACGATTACAGTTCTGGCCTACGGTGGCGGCGCTGTTCGGGCAGCGTAATTTCGTGCTGCTCGCCATCGCGGCGATGTTGTTCTCGATTGCTGGTTGGATCGTGATGACGTGGCTCCCGCTTTACCTGTACGAACAGTTTCAGATGAGCCTGGCGGGGGCTGGTTTTTCCGCGACCTTCTGGATTCAGGCGGCAGCGTTCCTCGGCATTCTCGGCGGCGGTTGGCTGGCGGATCGCTGGAGCGCCACGAACGCGCGCGCCCGTGTGTTGATCCCGCTCGGTGGCTTTTTGGCCGGGAGCGTGTTTCTGTTTCTGGTGGGCTGGACCTCCTCGCAGTTGGTGTTGATTCCGGGTCTGATCGTTTACGGACTGAGTCGTGGCTTCTGGGATTGCAACCTGATGCCTATGCTGTGCCGGATCGCGCCGCCGCAATTACGCGCCACCGGCTATGGCATTTTCAATATGGCCGGAACGATTGTCGGCGGCACGCTGGCTTGGGCCGCTGGGGCGCTCAAGGATGCCATCGGACTGGGCGGCGCGTTGCAGATGTCCGCGCTGTTGTTGGGCGTGGCAGCCCTGATACTGATGCCGATTCGGCTGGAAGGCAAAATTCATTCCAGCAATTTGCTTAGCGCGCAGTAAGTTGTACAGTACCTGACTGCGTGCTGTATACGGAAGAGTCACCTATGTTGTTCTCCAGCGGCCTCATTCTGCTGGGAATCTTGCTGCTCATTGGCGGAGGCGAAAGTTTGCTGCGCGGAGCCGTCGGTCTCGCTACGTTGTGCCGTTTGACGCCCGCTGTCATTGGCTTGACGGTGGTAGCGGCGGGAACTTCTGTACCAGAACTGGCCGTCAGCGGCATTGCCGTGTGGCAAGGACAAAGTGACATTGCCGTCGCAAATGTCGTAGGGTCGAACATCTTCAACATTACGGTCATCGTGGGCTTGTGCGCATTGGTTCGTCCGCTTGCCATCACGGGCAACACCATCAAGCTGGAATACCCGGTACTCGTGCTGGTGACGTTGTTATGTCTGGTGATCGCGCAGGACGGTACAATCAATCGGCTCGATGCCGTCTTGTGTCTGGCTGTTTATGTCGGCTTCATGGCCTATCTGGTCAGCCTGGTGCGCCAGCAGGTGACGGCTTCTGAAGCACAGGAATTGAAGGCAGAAGTCTCTGAACTCACGCCCGACGAACGGCAGCCCCGCGCCTGGCTGAGCCTCGTCTTGCTGGCCGTTGGCATTGTGTTGCTTACCGGTGGCGCGCACGCAACAGTCACGGGTGCGGTAGGACTCGCGCGACTGCTGGGTTGGTCAGAGCGCGTCATCGGATTGACTATCGTTTCGGCAGGCACCGGATTGCCCGAAGTTGTCGCGTCGCTGGTGTCGAGCGTGCGCGGACAGAGTGACATCGCAATCGGCAATGTCATCGGCTCGAATTTATTCAATATTCTCGGCACGCTCGGCTTGTGCGCACTGGTTGTACCGTTGCCGGTGCAGCCCGCACTATTCACCAGCGATTGCCGCTGGATGCTCGGTGTCACATTGCTTCTCTTCCCGCTGATGTTCACGAAGTTGCGCGTGAGTCGTGGGGAAGGAGGTGTGCTGCTGGCTGCGTATGTGACCTACATCGGCTTGCTGCTATTGGCTCCCTCGTAACACTCCTTTCCACTGTGGAGATTTGCCCCCAAGCTGGGCATTCTGCCCGTTAGAATCCGCTCGCATAAAACTCGCAACAGCACACAGGCAGAAGAAAACCGCCTGAAAATTCGGCGCTTTTCCTGTTTTCCCGGAACACCTTTGTCCTGGCATTCCAGTTGCCCTTACCTCTGGCAGAAAGGAGTCAAAATGGATCGTTCGATAACGAAGCTCTGCGTGTTATCCATGACTATTGTGTGCGCAGCGACGCTGACGTTGGCCCAAGCCCACAAGGGAGGAAGAATCTTTCACGCCCCCGATCAAAGCTATTCCTTGTGGCTGCCGGCGGAGTGGGAGGCGCAAACCTCGAAGGATGGATTGGGGCGGGATCGCGTCGTGATTTTTTATCGCACGCTGGATGAGGTGCTGTTGGAGATTCGTCACCTCGCCGCCACTTCGTACCGCAGCGCCAAAGAAGCTGCCGCCCACGATGAAGCGCATAACGTGCGCTTCAGAAAGGGCTATGTGAAAGGGAGCATCACGAAGGTCAAGGAATTGCGTCGTGACGCGGATGTGGCGCTGAATAAATACCGCTACACGCAGGATGGGAAGCCGATTTCCGGGCGCAACTACTATCTGCGCTTTGCCAACCAGCGCACGTATCTGCTGCGCTTTGTCGGCAGACCAGAAACGGTGCAATCGCTCCAATCTCAGATGCACGCGATGGCCCAATCCTTTTGTCTCGTCTCGCCCGTAGGAGAACACGATGAGAAACCGTCATTTGCCAACGATTCATCAACTCGCTTCTGAAGCCATACTGGCAGAGTTGCGCGAACTGGGATACACAGACGAAACCTTTGCCTTGCTCCCACTGGTTCCGCTCGTGCAAATGGGATGGACGGAAAGCGAAGTCACGCGACGCGAGGCCAGACATATTTTCAAAGCAGCTACTTCTCACGGCATTCCGCGCGGTTCGGCGGCGTGGGAACAATTGGAAGAGTGGATACAAGCGCGCCCGACAAGAGAATTTCTGCTGCAATCGTTGCATCTGCTCGGACTGGTATTACAGGCGTTGCCCGTTGCGCAAGCGGAAGAAACTATCACTAGGATTCTGCACGACTGTGCCAAAGTCGCCAACGCTTCTGGCGACTGGCCCTGGGGTGGTGCCTCGCATTTTGAGGATGAGGCGTTGCGAATGATTGCGGCTCAATTACGTCCGCCGCGCAACACCGCGACAAACGCAGACCAAACCGGCTGAAACGCCGTGCTTGTGGTCTCGGCGCGGGTCGGATTATTTCTCCTGCCGACGAAATTCATCACTTCCTGCTTCGCTCGCCTTGTCCAGCCGATGGGTCGCTGCGTCATATTGGCCGCGCAGGTCGTCGCGCACCGTCCCTTTCCACAACGGCACGCCGAGAAAATACGCGGCGCGTCCGATGCGATGCGCGGCGACGGGCGCGGTCAGAAACAAAAACGCAATCGTCGCCACCGCGCGCGTCGTGATGCCGAACGCATTGAAGTGAACCGCTGCCGCCAGCAGCATACATGCCGCGCCGAGCGTGGCCGATTTTGAGGTCGCCGACATCCGCAAAAACAAATCCGGCATGCGCACGACGCCAACCGCCGCGACGAACATAAAAAACGCGCCCAGCAACATCAGCAGCAAACTGACCAGATCGCGCATCACGGTTGGCTCCTTTCGACATACGCGGCAAAGGCGATGGTGGCGACGAACGAAACCAGCGCCAGCACAATCGCCACGTCCAAAAACACCGGCTGTCCCGCGCCAATGCCATACGCCGCGATCATGCCCAGCACCAACGCCGTCATTAAATCCAGCGCAACCACGCGGTCAGGCAAGCTCGGCCCGCGCGCCAGGCGCACGAATGCCAGCACGAGCGCGAGGCTCAACAAAGGCAGGACTACGAACAAGGCAACGGTTTTCAGCATCATTGCAATAACTCCCGCACGCGCCGCTCGAAGCCGTCTTTGACTTCGCGCCGCACGGCTTCTTCATCGGTCATGTACATTACGTGCAGATACAAAATCCGGCGATCCGCCGAAACATCCAGGCTCAACGAACCGGGCGTCAGCGTCAGCAGATTCGCCAGCAAGGTGATTTCGGCATCGGTTTTGACCTCCAGCGGAATCGCTACCACGCCGGGGCGCATGTGATGCCGCAACGTCAGCACGTCATACGTCACGCGCAGATTCGCGTAGATCAACTGCCAGAGGAAGTAAAAGAAAAAGCCGAATACGCGCGGCACGCGGACAAAATAACTCGATGGTTGCAGATGCTGTTGCCCCAACCACAACAGCAAATAGCCCAGCGCAAAACCGAACAACAAACTCAGCGGCGAAAAATCGCCCATCAGCGCCGCCCACGCCAACGCCAGCAGAAGGTTCAGCAACAGCATCGTCAGCGCCCTCCTTCCAGCACGGCGTTGATGTAATCTGCCGGATGCAGCAATTGTTCGGCGGCTTGCAACGCGAGCGCGAAAAATGGCTCGGCCAACACCCCCATCACAACGCTGAACGACGCCAACCCAGCGAGCGGCAACAGCAAGCCGAGCGGCGGTGTTGGCAAGGGATTTTCTGCCACACTGACCTCATTCGCGGGCGGCGGTTTCCAAAACACCTCCGCCCAGATTTTGGTCATTGAAAACAACGTCAGCACACTGACGCTGAGCGCAACGGCAACGATGGCATACTGCGCGGTTTCCAATCCCGCACGCACCAGCGCGAACTTGGCCCAGAAACCTGACAGCGGTGGCAAACCTGCAAGCGACAAGGCGGGCAGCAAAAACAACACCGACAACACAGGCGCGGGTTGATACAAACCGCCCAGCTTTTTCAGGTCATACGATCCCTGCAAACGATGCACGACGCCGCTCGCCAGGAACAATGCCGCTTTCGCAATCGAAACGTGCAGCGTGAAGAAAATGGCCGCGGCCAGCGCCAGCCGAGAAAACAATCCCAAGCCCATCAGCGCGTAGCCAATCTGGCTGACGATGTGAAACGACAGCAACCGCCGGAAATCCATCTGCGCCGCCGCGCCCAGCACGCCCGTGACCATTGTCAATCCGGCGATGACCAGAATCAGCGTGTGCGTGAATCCGGTGTCCTGCGTGAAGATCAGCGTGAAGACGCGGATCATTGCGTAGACGCCAACCTTCGTCAGCAAGCCGGAAAAGATCGCAGTGATGGCGATGGGCGGCGTGTGATATGACGCGGGCAGCCAGAAAAACAACGGGAACACGGCGGCCTTGATGCCAAAGGCGATGAGGAACAACAGCGCAATCGTCGTCGTCAATCCCGGATTCGCGGCCTGCGGCAACTGTCGCGCGAGATCGGCCATATTCAACGTGCCGCTGATGCCGTACAGCAAGCCCGTCGCCGCCAGAAAAATTGCGGACGAAACGAGATTGAGCGTCACGTATTTCACTGCGCCTTCCAGTTGCGCCCGCGTCCCGCCGAGCGTCAACAGCACGAACGAAGCAATCAGCATCACCTCGAACCAGACATACAGATTGAACAAATCGCCCGTCAGAAACGCGCCGCACACGCCCATCAACAACAGGTGCAGCAGCGGGTAATAACCGAAGGCTTCGCGCCGCACGTCCAGGCTGAACAGCGAATACACCGCGACGGCCAAGCCCAGCACGCCCGCCAGCACAATCAGCACGGCGCTCAGCAAATCCGCTACGAACGTAATGCCGAACGGCGCAGGCCAGTTGCCGAGTTGCACCGCCTGAATGCCGTCGCGCCGCACGAACGCGAGCAACGCCAACGAGGCCAGCAGTAACGCTGTCGCGCCCGCGACATTCAAGACACGCTGTAAGCGCACGCGCCGCCACGCCAGCAGCATCAGCACTGCCGTCGCAAGCGGAATCAAAATAGGAAGCACAAGCAGCAGTTTCATGCGTCCGTCGCTTTCATCGCGTCCAGATCGTCGGAGCCGACGGTTTGATATGCGCGTTTGAGCAGCACAATCGCAAACGCCTGCACGCCGAAGCCGATGACGATGGCGGTCAGGATCAACGCTTGCGGCACAGGATCGGCAAACGGCGCAGGCGGCAGCGCCTCTCCCAAAGGCACAATCGGCGGCTGGCTGCGCGTCAAACGACCGGCGGTAAAAATCAGCAGGTTCGTCGCATGACCCAATAAAATCAGGCCGATAATCAATTTGACCAGACTGCGCCGCAGCATCAGGTAAACCGCCGCCGCGTACAATCCGCCGACAACAAAGGCCAGCAAAATTTCCATCACTCTTCCTCGGAAAATGTAGAGCAAACTGTCCAGTTTGCTCTGCTTCCTGGACAGATAACTTTCAAGTAAACAGAACAAACTGGACAGTTTGTTCTACGTCTTATGAGTCCTCCGGTTTTTCGGCAAGCGCAAACAGAATCATCACCATAATGCCGAACACGACGAGATATACGCCCAGGTCGAACAGCAACGGCGTGCCGACTTTGCCCAACGCAGGCCATTCGCCGTCGAGCCACAAGCCCGTCAGAAACGGCTTGCCGAACGCCAGCGGCAACAACCCGCTCAGCAATGCCAGAGCCAGCCCTGACGCCATCAACACGTGCGGATCGGTGCGCAGGGTGCGCCGCGCCTGCGCGACATCGAACGCAAAGGCATACAGCGCAAACGCCGCCGCTGCGACCAGCCCACCGATGAAACCGCCGCCCGGTTCGTTGTGACCGCGCAACAACAGGAACACCGAAAACAGCAACATCAACGGCAACAAATAACGCGCGGCAGTGGACAGAATCAGTGAACTCATAAGGTTTCTTTTCAAGTATAATGCGCTGGCCGCTGCGAAGGGCAGCGCCGCAGCAAAGGAGTTACAACGATGTCAACCGTCGAAACCATTCTTCAGCAGGTTATTCAATTGCCACGCCTCGAACAGCGTCGCCTTGTGCAGTTGATCGAAGCGCAACAGCCCCCATCGAATCCGCCGCTCGATGCGCGAGTGCCGTGCGAACCGCAACCCGACCGCACGCGCGAATGGGATTGGATCGCGCAACATCGCCACGAATACGCCGGGCAATGGGTCGCGCTCGAAGGCGACCACTTGATCGCCGCCAGTCCGAATCGGCTGGACATCAGCGCCGCGCTCAAAACGGCGCAAGCCAAACGACCGCTCATTCATCGCATCCCTGCGCCGGATGACCGGCCTTACGTCGGGCTTTGAAAATATGAAACAACTTCATTTCACGCAGGAAATTCGCTATCGAGACAGCGATGAAGGCATTCCTGTGCAAGTCACTTTGTCTTATGCCGGAACCAGTCTTGATGTCACAGCCAAAGTGGATTGCGGGGCTGCCGTTTGCTTGTTCACACACGAAGACGGCCTTGATCTCGGCATTCCCATTGAGCAAGGCATTCCCATCCAACTCGGTAGCTTAACCGGAACGCTCGAAGCTTTCGGCCACGAAGTCACTTTGCAAACCGGCGACATCGCTTTTCAAAGCATTGTTTACTTTGCCAAATATCCGGGCTTACAGCGTAATCTGCTCGGACGGCAGGGGTGGTTGCGCAACCTGCGATTCGGGCTGGTTGATTACGAAAATCTGCTTTACCTCAGCGACTATCATTCGTAACACGCCGCGTGTTGTGATGACAGCACTACTGACGCTTCCCGCTTTCCAGTCGCAAACGCAGCAACGCGAATACGCCGATTGCCGCGATGGACAGCACGATGATTTCGCCCAGCGTATCCAGCCCGCGAAAATCTACCAGAATCACATTGACGATGTTGCGCCCTTTCGCCAGCGGCACGCTCGCTGTGGCGAAGTAGCCTGCGAGTCGTGACTGAAGCGGCGTGGCGACCGTTGCCAGCAGCAGCGTCGTCATCAATCCGCCCACCGCCAGCGCAATCGCCAGATCGCGCACGCGCGCGGGTTTGCTGGTGTAATTGGCAAAGCGCGGCAACCGATAGAGCACCAGCACGAACAAAACGACCGTCAGCGTTTCAATGGCAAATTGTGTTTTCGCCAGATCGGGTGCGCCGTACAAAATGTAAATCAACGCCACGCCGAAACCGACCACGCCGAGCGCGGCGACGGCAGCCAGCCGTGAAGTCGAACGCACGGCCATCACTGCCGCGCTGAGAATCACCGCTGCCACAATCCATTCGTAAAACCGTATATCGAATTGCAATGTAGGCCAGCGAAAGCCAACACGACTGAAGAACACAGTTCCCACCAATCCCAACGTGGTCAGGACAGTCACCATCAGGTAAACGCGCAGATAGCCGTTTTGCAGCACGCGCGTCAGCCCTTTCGCAAAGGCCAGCACGCCATCCAATCCCAGTTCATACCAACGCGGCGGCCCCCATTCGGCCAGCGCGTGCAGCCGTTGCGCGAGCCAGCGCAACCGTTCGCGCAGCCAATACACAACTGCGCCGCTCGCAACGGTGATGACGCTCAGCAACAGAATCGGATTCAGCCCGTGCCACAAAGCGAGTTTGATTTCCGTCGCTTCGGCGCGCGTCGCGCTGACGGCTGCGCCAATCAACGGCGTGGCAATCACGTCCGGCAATAGGCCGATGACCAACCCCGTCAACGCCAGCAGCGCGGGACCGAGCAGCATTGCCAGCGGCGCTTCGTGCGCGGCTTTCGGCGTCGCGCGTTTGCGCCCGAAAAATGGCCGCAGCGCGATGACCGCTGCCAACGACACCATCAACACGTTCGTCAACACGCCTGCGCTCGTAATCAGCCATGCGGCGCGTGGCGCTTCGAGCTTGGCTTCGTAAAGCAGTTCCTTGCTGATGAAGCCGAACAGCGGTGGCAAGCCCGCCATCGAAAGCGCGGCTAACACAGTTGCCGCTGCCGTCACCGGCATCACGCGCCACAAGCCGCCGAGTTGTTCGACCTCGCGCGTGCCGGTGGCGTGATCGAGCGCGCCCGTCACCAGAAACAACGCGCCTTTGTAGAGCGAATGCACGATCAGAAATACCAGCGCCGCCTTGATTGCCAGCGTCGTGCCGAGTCCGATGAGCAAGACCAACGTGCCAAGCGCGCTGACCGTGGTGTAGGCCAGAATGCGTTTGAGGTCGGTTTGCGCCAACGCCAACGCCGCGCCGAGCAGCATCGTCACTGCGCCCGCCATCGTGACGAGGTAATGCCATTCGTCCGTGCCGCCCAGCATCGGCGTCAACCGCGCCAACAGATACACGCCTGCTTTGACCATCGTCGCCGAATGCAGATACGCGCTGATCGGCGTTGGCGCGGCCATTGCGCTCGGCAGCCAGAAGTGAAACGGAAACTGCGCGGATTTGGTGAACGCGCCAGCCAGCACGAGCAACAGCATTGCCAGATACTGCGGATGCGCACGCAACACATCGCCTTGTGTGAGCAGCGCAGAAAATTCAAAGCTGCCGCCTGCCAGGCCAATCAACACCAGACCGGCCAGCAATGCCAAACCACCTGTGCCCGTAATCAGCAAGGCTTGCAACGCTGCTGTGCGCGCACTCGCTTTGTCGTGCTCGAACCCGATCAGCAGATACGAACTGATGCTGGTCAGTTCCCAAAAGACGAACAGCGTGATGACATTGCCCGCCAGCACCAGCCCCAGCATCGCAGCCATGAAAATCAGCAGCAGCAGATACAATCGTCCCAACCGATCATCGCCCGCCAGATAGCTGCCCGCATACACTATGACCAGCGCGCCGATGCCGCTGATGAGCAAAGCGAACGTGAGACTTAAGCCATCGAGATAAAACGAAAGCGGAATGCCGAGACTCGGAACCCAGTTCCAAACGGAAGCAAAGACCTGGCCTGCGGTCACGGCGGGAAGAAACGACGCGAAGTAAACGAACAACGCAAGCGGCAGCAACGCCAACAGCCAGCCCGCCGCCGCGCGCGTCAGCCGATGCAAACGCGGCGCAGTGAACGAGAGTAGAAACCCGGAAAGGACGGCAGCTAGCATGCGAACTCACCCCGCTTTGGCGAGCAAACGCAGGATGTCCGCACGCGAGACGATGCCTTCCAGAATGCCATCGCGTACCACCGGCAAACTGGTGAGTTTGTGTTTCAGCATCAACGTCGCCGCCTGCCCGATTTCATCGGTCGCATTGACGGCAACGACATTGCGATTCATCACGTCTGCGGCGGTGTGATGCGTGGCAGCGGCATACATCTGTTCCAGCCGCGCGGGGTCAGCCCATTGACGAAACAAGGCGGGCGCTTTGACCATCGAAAACGGAACGCCTTTTTCTTTGAGAAAAAGTTCTTCTTCGCTGACCAAGCCGATGACGTGAAATTCATCGTCCACGACCGGCACGGCGTTGATGCGGTGCGCGGTCAATAGGCGCGCGATTTCATTGACGGGCGTGTCGGCGCGCACGGTGATGACATCGGGCGTCATAACTTCTGTTGCTTTCATCGTTTCTCCTTTGCGATTTGCTTGGTCGGTGCAATCGTGCTGAACACGCTGGCCGCGCCTGTTTCGAGATAGGCTGTCGAAAAACTCTCGTCCAGATTGAAGTGTTGTTTGATAGTGCGCGCCGGATCGAAGAACCATTCGCCGAGCGGCTGATCGCGCGCCGTGCCGTCGAACCAGCCCCAGGGCGGTCGCGCCAGATTGCGTCCGCCGACAACGCTGCGAATGGCGGAACCGACGCGGCCAATTTTGAGCGCGCGTTCTTCGATGTGGCCGGTCGCGGTCTGCACCTTCAGATAGAGCGTGCCGTAATCGTGCGTTTCGGCATACGTTGGCGTGATGCCGCGTCGCGCGGGCGGCCACAGCGTCGTCGCCATTGGCAACAGGTCGTAACCAACCGGCCCTCGCGGATGTTTTTCAGAATCCTCGGCACGCCCGGTGAAAGTGTAAAGCAGCGTGCCGTTGCGACAATCCTTGAGTTGCGCCGCGTCGCCCGTGTAGGCGTTGATGCCGTGCCCTTTCGGTTCGACGAATAACTTCACGCGCTGCCCTTGCAAGAGAATGCTGTCGAAGCCTGCGCGTGGCGTAGTCGGCGGCGCGTATTTGTAGAACTTGTTGTGCGCCAGCGTTTCGGCAAACACGACGCGCGCGCGACGCGGATCGTCGCCGTGTTTTTCCGCCACAACCAGACAACCTTCCAGATCGTTTTCGTGCGCCAGCACGGCTTCGTCCGCGCGCCCGGTCGGATCGTACTGGCCGCCCAGACTGACGCCTTTGCGAATCGCCTGACTCATCAACCGTCCCACGCGATTGCCGCCTTTGTAATCGCGCGGATGAAACGCGGCGTAGTGAATGAAGTAATGCGTCGGCGTTTCGCGCACGTCATAGTAGATGTACGCCCTCAGCGGAAACTTGCGATGGGCGGCGTTGTTCCAGTTGTTGTCGCCGCGCCAATCGCCGTCAAAATCAAAATTCGTGATGTAATCGTAACGCGGCGCATCGCCCAAGCCCTGATAAAAATTCGGCGCAAAGATGGCGGCGATTTCGCGCTCGCGTTCATCAGCTTCGTCCGCCTGTTGTGCGCTCGTGTTTGTGGCGGTCGCGCCTGCGGTCAATGCCTGCGCGCGCTTTGTCGTGCTTGTGCCTGCTTGCGTGCCGCCGGGATAGAGCTTTGCCAGACGTTGTTTGATTTGCTGAAACTCCGGGCTGTCGGTGCGCACGTTGTTTTTCGTGGGAAAGGCTTCGAGCAGATCGTTGATGTGTTCGGCGCGCTCGTCGGGTGCGGGATGCGTGGCGAAAAACTGCTCCAATAAATTCGGTTTGTTCTCGCGCACCGCCGCGAGCCGCTCGAAGAACGTCACCATCCCGCGCGCTTCGTACCCCGCGTCATACAGATTCTTTGCGCCGAGCCGGTCGGCTTCGCGTTCAGCTTCGCGGCTGTGTTTCATAAACAATCCGGCCAGCGCAGTCTGTCCCGCGCGTCGTGCGGCGATGGCTTTCAAGCCGCGTCCGAACAACGGCCCCGTAGCACTGATGCCTAAATTGACCAATTGCTGACGGCGGATTTGCGAGGCGCTGTGCCGCGCGACGACGTGACCGATTTCGTGTCCCAGCACGCCCGCGAGTTCGCTTTCACTATCTGCCGCTTCGATCAGCCCGCGATAGACGTAAATGAATCCGCCCGGCAAGGCGAAGGCGTTGATTTCATCGCTGTTGATGACGCGAAAGCGATAGCGCAAATGATTGCGCCCCGATTCGCGCACGAGCCGTTGTCCCAGCCGATCCAGATAGCGCGTGACTTCCCCGTCTTCGATGACGGGCTGCTCCATTTCGACTTCGATGGCCGCACGTTTGCCCACTTCGATTTCCTGTCGTTCGTTGAGGCGAAAAACACCTTGTGCCTGCGCCGTTGGGACAGGCAGGCACGAGAACACGAAGTAGACAATGAAGACAGGACTTGACCAGCGATGCAGTTTCATTGCGCGTGTTTCTCCTGTTTGGCTCACAAACGATACCGCAACGTCGCGCCAATGCCGCCGACAGATTCGAGCAAGGCGGCGTCTTCGATAAAGCAGATGCCCGCACCGGTTTGTTGTGCGCGCGTCACCAATTCATCCGCCATCAGCACGCGCCGCGCGGCCTGATCGAGCGTGTTGAGGGGCGTGCCTGGCACGAGCGCTGCGCCGACGGTTTCTTCATCATCGTGAAAGGCTTCGAGCGCGGCGCTCAGGTATAGTTCATCTACTTGCCCGTTGGACAAGGCGACGAGCGTATCGTGCGCGCCGAGCGTTGCCAGTCCGCCGTGATATTGATCGAACAAGCGCGTGACTTTTTCGGCGTCGTCTTTCGCATCCTGTTCGCGTATGGCTTCGAGCGACGCGGCGAAAATTTCGTGTTCCGGCGTGGTAATGTCCAGCCGCAGCACATCAATCACCTTGTTTGCCAAATGCGGCGGCAGTTGTGGCATCAGCACGGGGATAATGACCTCATCCCCCGCCAATAAAATCTGTTCGATCTGCTCCTCGCGTACCAGCTTATCAAGCGCACTCACGACTTCTTTGGCATGCAGCAAATGATAGTTTTTGAGGTGGCTCTGATAGCGCGTTTCATTCAATCCTCCGAGCGAAACCCAATTCACTTTGGTGTTCTGCACGGTGCTGGCATTGAGTTGCGTACCCAGCCCAAAAACAAATAAGCGCGCCGCGTTCGTATCGGCGACCAGCACGGCATACCGCCGATATTGATCGCTGACGCGCGCCAGCGGATACAGATGCGGTTGGTGATAAATGTGCAGGCAATGTTCGGCGAGGGGCGCATCCAGTTGCACGGCCTTGAGGAATTCGTTTTCACCCGCGCAGGCAAACAGCGCCAGCCCGTTAGCCGACGGGCGCAATTCCTCGCTCAGATAGTAATTGATCCGTTCCAGATCGCGCTCCAGGCTTTGCCGTTCCGGCGAACGCAGCGGATAGGTGCGCAGGTGCGCCATCAATTCCTTGCGCACAAACGATTCGTAATTGGCCCGACCATGCTGATCGGGTTGCGTGTTGAGATATAAACTAACGACCGGCAGATGCGTCGGCGCAAACGCGGCCAATTCCTTCAGGACGTGATCCAATGACATTTACTTTCCTCGTTGCGTTACACCAGCGCGGAAGGCGGACAACACAACGCGCCGCCCTCTCGCCGGTCAATTGCTTAGCGAGCGACACGGGCCGCTGTCACGCGATCCACAATCGTTTTGAACTCACTGTTATCCATGCCTTTCCCGCTCAGGCGCAGCGTGTACTTACCGCCGATGAAGGGATTGATTTCGATTTCGTAAGGATTCTTCAGTTTGATTTCCTTGATGTCTCGCAACTGCCAGCGCCGCGACGAATCCACGCGGTCAGTGGATTCGTAAGCAATCAACTCGTTGGTGACGATCAAGCGTCCGCGCGAATTGCGACCAAACCGCTGCGTGTGCTGCGCCGTAAAGCTCATCTGTTCGCCGTTCCCGCTGGTGGTCGCAGCAGAACCGGGCGTCATCTGCGACCAGTTAATCAGCGTGACCAGATCGCCTTCAATCAGGCGCAGACTGAACTGGCTGCGTTCGCCCGAACGATCCCGAATTGGTTGTTTGGTTTCGATCCTGACCATCCCGCCATCGCTGGTGATGTTTTGAATCTGGTTGCGCGCAATGGCGAAGGAGGCTGGCGTCTGCTCGTCGTCAATGAACACCAGGTATTCGCCCACCAGCGCGACCTTGCCGTAAACGGTTCCGAACGGCACGGACAGTTCCACCTTCTTCACTTCGACGCTGGTTTGCGCCATCACCACGCTGCCCGCACAAAGCAAGGCGGCTATCAATAAAAGAATTTTGCTCTTCATGTTTTTTGCTCTCCTCATGATTTCTACTGCTTGGATTATGGTTCGCATCGCAGCCCGGCTTACGGGGCGACAACAAGTTGATGAAAGTCGGCGTACATCTGCGCGATTTTCTCTTTGACGGTTGGATCCGCCTGTGCCAGATGCGCAGTGATTTCGTCTCGTCGCGCGCTGACCGCTTGCAGCTTTTCTTGTAAGCCAGCATCGTTGATGTTGTTGATAGTGGCCTTCAGGTTATTGAAAAACTGGGTCGAGAACGTGGCCGCTTCAGTGTAGTTATTCCGATTGACCTCGAAGCTCACCATGCCCAACTGACTGTGCAGCCGCGCCAGAGTGAGTTGCTGCTCCAACTGCGCGCGCTGCCGTTCGGCGGAATTGGCCGTGCGACACGACGGCACGTAGCCGAGCAGAAACACCGCAATCAGCACGCCTGCCGCGATGCCTATGCGTTTGAGACGGGAGCGCTGCTCCTCGTTTCCGGTCGTTGTTTGTGTACTCATAGGGTTGTTGCCTCCTCTTACAAATGGATGATGTACTGCGTGTGGGTTGCCCGCATTGGTTTACGCTGGGGCGGGTTTGGGCGAGTACCGCCGCAGCATCGCCGGGAACGTTTGCAAAGTGGTGGGCGCTTTCACCTTGCCCTTTTCCAGAATTTCTTTCGGCGTGATGTTCTTCCCGTAGGCTTCCTCGATTCGTCTGCTTTCGGGAGAAATCACGACGCCTTTGAGTTCCAGCCCGGCGAATAAGCCGCGACTGCGTGAATACGACAGAATCTGCGCATCCAGCTTGATGTCGGTGGAAGCGCCTGCCTGACGACCGACCGGCCCAGCGGCAACAGAAGCGTCACCGCCGACGGTGAACTGGCTGGACAACAAACTGTCAATGCCGCTGCGATTCATAAACAACATGACGAAGTCCGTTGCCTGTGCGCCGATTTGCCAGCCGAAGCTGCCGCCTTTCAGACTCAGAAAAATCGGCGCGCTCCAACCGCTTTCCGTGCGGCAACTCGCTACGCCGCGTCCGCCGCGTCCGCCGACAATGAACCCGGCTTTGAGTACGCGCGGAAAGACCGCGACGCATTCCGCTTTGTTGAGTACCGCGCTCGGAATTGCCTGATCCGGCGTGCGCATAATTTCCTGAAAGACCGTCGCTGCTTTGTTCGATTGACTAGCTTGATCGGTGAGCTTTGATTTGCTTTGGGCTTTGCTTTGCGCTGACGCTGTGGCCGCCGTTGCAACCAGCAGAGACAGCAACAGTAATGCTGTGAATTTCATGTGATTCCCTCCTCAAAAAAATGTGGTGCGATTTGCCAAATCGCGTTACTGCAAAAAATGTGGTGCGATTTGCCAAATCGCGTTACGACTGGTTGGTGGTTGTTTCGCGGGCGCGCACGATTTCTACCGAACAGCCCGCGCGCGCGACGACAGCGGTGGAAACGCTGCCGAGCCAGAACCGATGAAACCGATTGAGACCGCGCGAACCTAAAAACAAACCATCGGCTTGCCATTGCTCCGCTTGTTCCAGGATGACGCGCTTTGGGTCACCGTCTTTGATTGTGCTTGAGAGCTTGAATTGTCTGGGCTGCAACACGTCGCGGGCGGCTTGATGCAAGGCTTGCGCGCGCTCCATATCCACTTTGAAATCGGAAACGGTCAAGTCCGAAAACGGGCCGACCGCCGTCAGCAAACAAACCTCTGTGCCGTCCGGCCAAGCGCGCGACGCGATGGTTTGCAGCGCGGCGGCGGCGTACTCCGAGCCGTCCAGACAAAGCATCAAGCGCGGCGGTGCATCGCGCGTCGGCGCAGCTTCACGCCCGACACGCACCGAGCAACGCGCTTCGTTGACAATCTGTTGTGACACACTGCCGAAGAGCGCGCGCCCCAGCGCCGAACGGCCTTGCGAACCGACGACCAGCAAATCCGGCTGCCATTCATCCGCGCGCTGCACGATGACCCACGCGGGCGATCCGGCAGCAGTTTCCAGCTTGACCTGCCAGCCTGCATGCCCCTGCCAAATGTATTCGATGGCTTGTTTGGCGGTTTCGGCGGCAACTTCCTGTCCCGGCGGCAAGGTTTGCGCGTAGGCCATTGCAGCAGCGCCCGTGTGAAGGGGCGGAATCGGCATCGTCAATTCTGCGACTGAAAGAATCAGAGCCTCCGCTTCTGAAGGCAGTCCAGCCCGTCGCAAATCCCTGAGCGCAGCATTCGCGTATTCCGAACCATCATAGGCAATCAGAATCTTCATCTTTGAACCTCCTCATTTTCTTCTCCGCGCTGGGCAGAAGTGCAAACGGCGTACCGTTGCGCAAAGCTGGCGCGAAGCAACGGAAAACGCGCAGAACAAGCGGATTTTGGCGGTTGTTCTGAGGAGAGAGGCAAAGGAAGGAAGAAACTTTAAGCTAGTGAAAGTCCCAGATTGCCCCGTGTAGTCCCAAACTGCCCTGAGCGGAAGTAACGCGATTTGCCAAATCGCGCGACGGCTTCAACGAGGCAGGGCTTTCGTCAAGCCATCATCTCGGCCTGTCGTTCCAGCACAGTCGTCAACAAGTGCAGGAGTTTTTCGTCGCTGTACGGTTTGGGCAGGAAGGCGGCGGAATGTTCCCGCAACGTCTCGTCACTGGCATTGTCGGGCATGCCGCTGCTGATGATGACTTTGAGAGCGGGATTGATTTTGTGCAGGGCGCGCAATGTGGACAGCCCATCCAGATGCGGCATGTTCAGATCAAGCAGCACAACGCGGATGTCGTGTTGATGCGCGCTGTACAACGTGAGAGCTTCGGTTCCGTCACACGCCGTCAGCGCGCGATAGCCCGAACTGGTCAGCATATCCTGCACGGTTTCGCGCACCGCCGCTTCATCATCCACGATTAAAATCAATTCGTCGTTGCCGCGTCGCAGCGTGTGGGTCGTGGCTTTTGCCTGTGGCAGCGGCGCGGCAGCGTCAGCCGGAAGATAGATGCAGAAGCGCGTGCCCTGACCGGGTTTGCTTTCGACTTCTACAAAGCCGCCGTGTCCTTTCACGATGCCATGCACGGTGGACAAGCCCAGCCCGGTGCCGCTGCCGATGTCTTTCGTGGTGAAGAACGGGTCGAAGATTTTGTCGAGAATGGCGGCGGGAATGCCTTCGCCCGTGTCGGCGACGGTCAGCCGCAGATACGGCCCGGCTTGCGCGTTCGGACGCAGGCTGGCCCAGGTTTCATCCAGGCGCAGGTTTTCCGCCGTGATGCGCAATGCGCCGCCGTGCGGCATCGCGTCGCGCGCGTTCACGCACAGGTTCAGCACCACCTGATGAAGCTGCGTCGCATCGCCCGTGAGCGGCCACAAATCATCGGGGATAGCGGCGTCTATCGTGATCGTTTTGGGCAACGTCTCGTTGAGCAGCTTCAGCGATTCTTGCAGCAACGGCGCGGGAAGCAGCGCAACGTGTTCGCCTTTGGAGCCGCGCGCAAAGGTCAGCACCTGTTTGACCATCTCGCTGCCGCGCAGCGCATTGCGCCGCAACACTTCCAACCGGCGCAGACTTTTTTCATCCGTCCATTCGCGCTGCAACATGTTCACCGTCATCAGCATCGGCGCGAAGATGTTGTTGAGGTCGTGCGCGATGCCGCCGGCCAACGTGCCGAGACTTTCCAAACGTTGCGCGCGCAGGAATCGCTCTTCGCTTTCGCGCAAAGCCTGTTCCGCCTGCTTCCGTCGCGTGATGTTGCGCATGACAACCTGAATGGCCGGCCCTTCCGGGTCATCGAACGGAAAGGCAATCATCTCGACATCCACCAGTTCGCCATCCAGCCGAATGATTTTTTCTTCGAGCGGTTCGACAACTTCGCGGGTCTCGTGCAGGCGCTGAATTCGTTCGCGGAAGGCGGCGTGATAATCGGGATGAATGAGGTCGAACGGAGATTGGCCCAGAAGCTGCGCGGCGGATTCCACGCCCAGCATTTTGAGTCCCGCCTGATTGATGTAACGAATTTGATTGTCGCGGTTGATGAAGATCATATCCGGCAACATCTCGTTGATGCGTTCGATGCGCGCAATGGCTTGCCGTTCGCGCGTCAAATGCTCGCGCAATTGCGCGGCCAGCGTGGTATTCGCGGACGAAAGCTCGCCCAGCGTAGCCGTGCGTTCGTTGACGCGCTGCCGCAATTCGGCTTCGGCCTGCCGCAACTCGTCCAACGCGCGCAGCCGCTTGCCGTTGATCGTGCTGATGAATACGGCCAGCAGCGAAAACACGATCAGTTGAAACAACTCCGCCAGCCCCGTCGCCCATGACCAGGTCGGATGAAGAAAAAAGAAATCAACGGCGGCGACCGACAACACCGTCGCCAATAAACCCGGCTTCAAGCCGCCATACCACGCGCTGACCATCACCGCCGTCGTGAACAGAAAAAACGGTTGTTGTTGCAACGGCGGAATGGCAACCAACATCGCCAACGTCAGCGCGACCGACAGTAGCGCAATGCCATAACCAGACCAGGAAGAACGCACAAATTTTTCCATAAGACCTCAAACAGTGAGGCGGAAACACTGCCCCGACCACGACCGCATCGAGACAGCAGCGCAGGCCGCTTGCTTTGTTACTGAGTGGGCCTGCCAGAACCGAATGTTGACATACGAAGGAATCGTTAGGAAGGTACGCTTCTCGGCAGATTAGATCAAGATGGAGGAAATTAGCAGAGCGCGGCAGCGGCTACACCCATTGAAGCCAGCAGTGCGGGCATCAAGGAAGTCACTGGCTCGCAACTGAGGTCGCTGAACAATGACGCCACCCCGATGCCGAAAACGGTTGAAATCAGCCAGCGGGCTTTTTTCGCAGGTGGATGATTCGCTCTCATAAACTCATTGACCGCGTGGTGCGAAAGCGATGATTCCCATTCCGATCAGGCTGACGGCTGCGCCGATTACGTCCCAGCGATCCAGGCCACTTCTTTCAAATACCCAGAGCCAGAGGAGCGCCGTGAAAATGTACGCGCCGCCATAAGCAGCGTAGGTTCTACCGGCTGCATAAGGATGCAAAGTTAGCAGCCAGACAAACAGCGCCAGACTGCCTGCGGCGGGCAACAACAACCAAGCCGATTTGCCATGTCTGAGCCACAACAGCGGCAAGTAGCAGCCCGTTATTTCCGCTACGGCGGTCAAAATAAAAAGAAACGTAGTCCACAAAATAAAGCGCATGACCTCACCTTTGCAGAAATGGCGGGAACAATCAGGCTAGGCCGGTGTTGCTTGCGAATCAAATATGCCAGCGCCGTCCTGACAATCACGCCGATCAGAGAACCGTAGGGCAAGCCGTTGGCGATCAAGCCGACTATCAACACTACGGAAAAATCGGTTTTCGAGGCAGTGACATCGCGCACCAAAAGCAGCAACGCCAGCCCTTCAAAATTGCTACAAACTGAGCGAAAGAAGCAATCATACAGAAATGAGCAGATGAGCCACGCGGGTAGCAGCAAAGTCGTGATTCTCAGGGCTTGAAAAACCGAGAAGGAATCAGCCCTGCGCCAGCTTGCGTTCGTTGGCAGAGGGCAACAGCCACGCCGCCAGGCGCGGCGCAATCCAATCAAGCAGCACCAGAAACAACAGGCCGATGGTGAGGTTGAAAATCAAATGCGCGCCGGCCACCGCGCGTCCCGGACTCTCGAACGCGGCGATGACCCAGTTGGAAAACGGCGTGATGAACGGAAAGTACAGCAACACGCCGACGGCATTGAACAGAAACCCGGCGATGGCCGCCGCGCGCGCGGTCGCGTTCATCGTCAGGCTGGCCAGCAATGCCGTCGAAGTCGAACCGACGTTCGAGCCGATGACAATCGGAATCGCAGCCTGCGGCGGCAGCACGCCCTGTTGCACCAGAATGATCGCCAGCCCCGTCGTCACACTGCTCGATTGCACGAGCGCAGTGAAAACCAATCCCAGCAGCACGCCCAGCCAGGGCGTAGTCGCTTTCGCCAGCCATTCTCTGGCGAGCGGCTGATCGCGCAACGGCCCCAGCGCGGACGAAATCAAATCGAGTGCAAAAAAGACCAGCCCGAAATAAAAGATCGCTTTGCCCGCCATCCGCCAGCGCGACGGCAAGGCCGACGTCAACGCGCCCAGCACAATGAACACCGGGCCGATGCCCGTCAGCTTGAACGACACCAGCCACGCCGTCGCCGTCGTGCCGACATTCGCGCCGAGCAAGATGCCGAGACTGGCGCGAAACGAAATCACCGCCGAATTCACCAGCGTAACTGCCAGCGAAGTAATCGCGCTGCTCGATTGCACCACGGCAGTCGCAAACGCGCCGACCAGAAAGCCGCGCCAGCGACTGGCCGTCACGCGCTCCAGCCAGACCTTGAGCCGCGCGCCGCCGATTTCCTGCAACTCGCGGCTGAATCCTTGCAGCCCGTAAAGAAACAAAATGACCGCTGAAATCGCGGCGAACAGTCCTTGCAAAAAGGTCATGAGAATCTCTCCACGGCCAACACGATGTTTCTTACTCCCGCACCGATGACGGCGGCTCAACCAATAATTCGGACTGGCTCGTGACGTTGCCCACTTGCCCCGGTTCGGCAGGCAGCGGTTCCGCGCGCAAGACTTCATACCCGGCACGGCGCACGATGTCGGCTTCGCGTTGAATGATGTCCGGCGCGATGCTGTACTTTTCCAGCACGCGCGCGAAGATTTCGATGCTCGTTTCAAATTCTTCGGGAATGACTTGGGTTGCGCCGAGTTTGTAGAGTTCCGGCAATTCGCTCAGATAGCGCGTGCGCACGATGATGTGCAATTCCGAGCGGAGTTCGCGCGCCAAGGCCACGATGTGCCGCGTCGCCAGCGGATCGGAAATCGCCAGCACCAGTACAGCGGCGCGTTGGAGACCTGCGTGCGCCAACACTTCGCGGCGCAACGCATCGCCATATTCAATCGGGATGCCTGCACTGCGCGCGCGCCGCACGGTCTCGGCATTCAGTTCCAGCACGCGATACGGAATCGCCGCGCGTTGCAGGACGCAGGCGAGATTGCGCCCGTTCAGCCCGTAGCCCACAACAATCACATGGTTTTCCAAATCGTGTTCATCCGTCTCGCGGGCGAGGCGCGGTTCGAGCAGCGAGTGCGGAGAAAAGCGCGATTGCAACGCCATCCCAATGCGCGGCGCGAGGCTGATGAGCAAGGGCGTGACGATCATCGAAAGAATCGCGGCGGCCAGAAATTGCTGATAATCTTCGGTTGGCAACAAACCCTGCGCCGCGCCGACTTTCGCCAGAATGAACGAGAATTCACCGACCTGCGCCAAACCAATCCCGACCATCGCGGCGATGCGTAATGAATTGCCTAACAAGCGCACCGCCAGCAACGTGATAAGCGCCTTCCCAACGATCAACGCCGCGACCCACAGCAACACAATCAGCCAATGATCGAACAAAAACCTCAGCGACAAAAACATCCCGATGGAGATGAAAAAGACGCTGTTGAAGACATCGCGGAACGGCATGATGTCCGACACGATCTGATGACTGTATTCCGATTCCGACAGCACCAACCCGGCGACAAATGCGCCGAGCGCCATAGACATCCCGAACAACGACGTCAGCCACGCCGTACCCAGACTCACCAGCACAACGAAGATGATGAAAACTTCAGGACTGCGCAGCCGCACGATGTGATTGAGCAGAAACGGAACCACTGTACGCGCGGCTACGATGATGCCGATAACGACCGCCACCGCCGTTCCCATCCGCAATGCGATGTTGCCGAGCGATGAGCCTTCCTGCCCGCTCAAGATCGGCGTCAGCAACATCATCGGCACGATGCACAAATCCTGAAAGAGCAGAATGCCCACGCCCGCGCGTCCGTGCGGCGTGTCAATTTCCAGCCGATCCATGTAACTCTTCAGCACGATGGCGGTGCTGGACAATGCGAATAAAAAGCCGAAGAACAACGATTGATTGAACGACCGCCCGACCGCAAGACTCAATCCCAACACAATTAGCGTCGTGATCGTCACCTGCAAGCCGCCGCCACCCAGCACCAGCCGTTTCATTTCCAGCAAGCGTTTGAGCGAAAACTCCAGTCCGATGGTAAAGAGCAACAACACGACGCCAATTTCCGCCAGCAATTCGACATCCTGCGATTGCCGAATCAACCCCAGTCCGGCGGGGCCGATCAGCACGCCCGTGAGCATAAACCCCACGATCACGGGCAGGCGAAAGCGCGAACAAAGAAACGCGATGGGCAGCGACGCCGCCAAAAGAATCAGCAGGTCATTGAGCAAGGGAACGCTATGTGGCAAGTAGTGGCTCCTTCTTTTCCTGAAAGCGATGGTGGCAATGTTTACAGATGTGATCCTGCCCCGGTGGTTGGGGCGGAGACACATCGCGTCTTGGTTCTGTTCGGCGCGTGTCGTTCTCACGCATTCGCTTTTGCCGTTTTCACAACTTCCACCGAACAAGCGGCACGTTCCGCCACCGCGCCGGAGACGCTGCCAAGCAGAAAGCGATCCAGCGCGCTCAGTCCCGCCGCGCCGACAAAGATGCAATCCGCGCCGAGTTGTTCGGCTTCTTCCAGCAACACCGCTTTCGCCTCGCCTTCGCGCAGCAGCGAACGCACTCGCAGCCCGGCGGCGCTGAGTTCCTGCTCCAAACGCGCGACGATGCTTTGCACACGCAGGCGTTCTTCCTGATACCACTGCCTCATCGGCTCCAACGCCTGCCCCCGCGACACCAGCGGGAGCGGCGGGACGGCGCTGAGCAGCAGCACTTCGGTTCCGGCAGTCCACTTCCGCTTGACCACCGCTTGCACTGCGGTTTCTGCGCCGAGTGAACCGTCTATGCCGACGATGATCTCAATCCGTGCCCCTGCCAGAACGATGCGTTCCCGCGCGATGCGCACGGCACAGGGCGCGTGATGCAGCACTTTCTGCGAGACGCTGCCGAGCAGGAGTTTCACCAGCCCCGTGCGTCCGCGCGAACCGATGACGAGCAAATCGGGGTTCCACTCTTCGGCAGCCACGAGGATGACCGAGGCGGGCGAACCGCCGCGCACTTCTGCACGCACATCCCACGTCGGAAAAAACTCCCGCAGGGTTTCTGCCGCGCGTTGGGCCAGGGCTGGCGCTTCTTCCGATGCGGTTTGCGCCGGAGTCGTTCCCAACATCCAGTGATGTCCCGCGCTCGGCAGCCATTGTTCATCTACGGTGAGGACAATCGCCTCCACCTCCGGCGGCAAGCCAGCACGTTGTAAATCAGCCAGCGCCCCATCCGCGCAATCAGAGCCGTCATAAGCAATCAACAGTTTCATTTTGTCCGTCATCGTGGATTTCCTTTCGAGCAAAGTAGTCAGGCCACAGGACGCTCGCGCACAATCCTGACTGAACAATTGGCGTGGGCCAGCACAGCGGAGGAGACCGAGCCAAGCAGCAACCGCTTCACCCCACCCAAGCCGCGCGAGCCGAGCACAATCAGGTCGGCATCCCAGTTTTCTGCTTCTGCGAGCAACACGTTTCGCACCTGGCCTTTGCCCACTTCCTTCAGGATGGTTAACGTCGGGCTTGCAAACTGCGCCGCCGCTTGCGCGACCATCGCGCGGACTTGCTCCTCCAACTGCTTCTCCCCTTCCTGATAATACGCATTGGGCAATAACCACAATTCCGGTGTGAGCGGTTTGGCCGGCTCCGCAACGCCGATGATTTTCACCGTGCTGCCGAGCGGCCAGGGACAACGTGCGACTTCCCTGACCGCCGCGTTACTACTGGAAGACCCATCCACTGCCAGCAGGATTTTCAGCCCCGACGCGCCGCCGGGATGTGCTTCGTCAAGCCGCACGACTTCGACCGAACAAGGGGCATGCGTCGCTACCGCACTGGAAACCGATCCCAACAGAAATCGCTGGAAACCGCCCAGCCCGCGCGAACCGAGCAGAATCAGGTCGGCTCCCCCTTGCTCCGCCTGCGTAAGAATGACGTCCTGTGGCTGACCGAGTTGGATGTCCGTCGTCATCGTCAGCGGTGTTCCCTGCGCCGCGTGACTGGCGTTGATGCGCGCGTGCGCTGCGTCCACCGCTTCCTGCGCCTGCTGCATCGCGGCGCTTTCGAGCTGCGAATACTCGCTGTCGGGTAGCGCGCGCGTTTCCGCTGTAGGCGTAAACGGCAGTTTGACGACGCAGAGAATTTTGACCGCGCTGCCCGGCGGCCAGGGACGATGGGCAATAGCTGCTGCCGCCGCCAAACTGTAAGCTGAGCCATCTACTGCAAGGAGAATGTTCATATTGTTGTTTTCCTCATCTCTTTGTTTTCTGACGCCTGAGCAGGCAGCAGATGACCGCTATAAGCGCCCTCAGAGGCTGTGCGTGTACCGCTGAATTGTGGCGTCCGGCTGCGCTGTTGCGCCGGGGCCGAAATTAAAGGAATGACGACCAGACTCAACACCAACAATGCGGCGATGATCCAGGTAATGATACGAACATACTGCTGTTTCATTTGTTTCTTCCCTTTTCATTTTTCCGATTGGTTGATGGCGCGCACGACTTCCACCGAACACGAAGCGCGCGCCGCCACTGCGCTAGAGACGCTGCCTAATAAGAGGCGTTCGAGTCCCTTCACCCCACGCGCGCCCACAAAGATGCAATCCGCGCCCCAACGCTCCGCCTCCGCAACCAACATCTCTTTGGGATCGCCCGGCTGGACAAGCGTCGAGACGGTGAGGCCGACGGCTTCCAATCGCTCCTGCGCGGCACGCACCACCTGGCTCACCCAAACGCCTTCTTCTTCGTTGCGCTCTTCCGTCCATTCCGCAATCGCGGGGATGACTCGTCCGGCGACGCCGGGGGTAATGAGGTCGTAGGCGGCGAGCAAACAAACTTCGCTGCCCGCCGGCCAGGCTCGCGCTGCCACGTGGCGGACAGCAGCATCAGCGTTTTCTGAACCGTCAAGGCCGATCATGATTCGTACCGGAGCATCGTCTGCTGCGTGGCGGCGACGGGCGACGCGCACCGCACACTGCGCCTCGGCCAGCACCTTTTGCGAGACGCTGCCGAGAAAGAAACGCGCGATGGCCGAGCGTCCCTGCGAGCCAACCACAATCAGATCCGCCTGCCAGCGCTGGGCGCGTTTGAGAAGCAGTGCGGCTGGGGAACCTGCCCCTGCTTCGGCGCGCACCTCCCACGCGGGAAAAAGCGACTTGACCCGTTCGCTGGCACGCGCGGCCAACTCTTTGGCGGTAGCGAGAGCTTCGGCGGCGCGCATTCGCTCTTGCTGATGAAGGGCGCGAAGCCGCTGGATGTTGGCCCTGCGGGTCAGGAATTCGAGGGAGCGATCAGCCGCCGATTCACTCTCTGGCGGCAAATCGGACGGAGCCGCGACATCAGCGGCGGAGAGCACCACCGCTTTAGCTTTGGCCGGCAGCCCGGCGCGGCGCAAGTCCTCCAGCACCGCTTCGCTGTGTTCCGAGCCGTCATACCCCAGCAAGATTTTCAGGCGTTTCTGACGCATAATTTCCTCACATTTCCAGTTCGGCGCGCGTGAAGAGAAATTGCAACACGCGGTCGCGCGAGATGATGCCTTCCAAGCGTCCGTTGGAAACGACCGGCAATTGATTGACGTTCGCGCGTCCCAACGTTTCCAGTGCCTCAGCAACGGGCATTTCGGGATTGACGATTTTCAGCCGCTCAATGGGAACCATCGCGTCAGAGACCGTCGTGTAGGGCCAGCGCGCGCGTTCGATGGCTTTGATTTCATTGGGCGTGATGAGTCCGGCGGTCACACCGTTTTCGACAATCAGGTAACAGCGCCCGTTCGTCCGCAACAGATGCTCGTCCACCAGCGTTTGCAGATTGGTATTGCCGTCCACGACCGGGCAATCGCGCGCCATCACATCGGCCACACGCACGCCGCGCAACCGTTCCGTCATTTCGTTCTGCGCGTAAGTCGCCCGCGCCGCGTTCAGCAAAAACCAGCCGATGAATGCAATCCACAAGCCACCAAACCCCGCGCCTTGAAAAACGCTGACAATGCCCAGCACGATGAAGCCGAACGCCAGGAACAAGCCGGTTGCCGCTGCGATGCGCGTCGCCCGCGCCTGATTGCCGGTCTTCCACCAGACCAGCGCGCGCAACACCCGCCCGCCATCCATCGGAAAACCGGGCAGCATATTGAAGGCCGCCAGCAACAGGTTGATGTAGCCCAGCCAGACCAGCATCGCCATCACGGGCGTGCCCGGTTCAGACAATGCCGCCCAGCCCAGCAGCCACGACAGTCCCAGAAACAACAGCCCGATCACCGCGCTGGTAATCGGCCCGATAATGCCCATCCAAAATTCGGTTTTCGCATCGGCGGCTTCCTTCTCGATCTTCGCCACGCCGCCGAGCGCAAACAGCGTGATCGAATGGACGGGCAGTCCGCGCATCTTCGCCACCATCGCGTGCGACAATTCATGCACGACGATGGAAGCGAAAAATAAGCCTGCCGTGATGATGGCCGTCAGCCACGCCACACTGCTGCCCCAATCCGGGTGCAAGGCTTGAAAGCGCGCCGCCAATGAAAACGCGATCAGCAATGCGATCAGTAGCCACGAGTAATGCAATCCGATTTCGATGCCTGCGATGCGCCCTAGCTTGATGTTTGCCTGCATAGTTACTCCTTCGGCCAGAATCCTTCTGGAAGAAATGTACCGCCTGGTTGATTGATGGCTGCTGTCAAGGCAGTGCTGGAACAATGATGCCGTGCGGACTTGCCCGCCCGTCCAGCGCCTGCATCTCTGCTTGGCTCAGCAACTCTTCGCGCGGCACGTTCAGCAAGCGCGCCGCTTCCGCTACGCCATGCGCCCAACTGCAACGATTCACAAAATGCATGCCCGGAGTGTCGAGCGTGCCGCCCTGATTGATGTAGCCCAGCCCGCACGTTTGCGCGCCCGTGTGCAACGCGCCGAGCAAGCCGAGCAGCGGTTCAGGCCGCGTGTGCGTCACGAACAAGCGCGCCTGCGCCATTGCCGGAAACAACCGCTCGCGCACTGCCGCCGGAGCCAGATGCGATTCTTCCGCGTGGCTGCGGGCGTGGCGAAAGCGTCCTGGTTCGAGCAGATAATTCACCTGATGCGGAATGCCGCGTTCAGCCAAGCGTCGCGCCGCGCGCAACACTTCGCCGAGTTGATATGCGCCGATAGCCGTCAACAACAACCGCGCACGTTCCGGTTCGTGGCTCGCCCAATCCAGTCGCAGCCCGCCGTCTTGCACTAATTGCCGCGCTTCCTCGCGCGTGAACAGATCGGGCAGCGTGTCGGCTTTGGGCACGACCAGCGTCCAGAGTTGGCCGTGCGTTTGATAGACCGTTTCCATCACCGCCGCCGCCGTGTTGAAGTCTGCCGGAAACAGCACGCGCGAAACGTGCGACGGTTCGCCCAGCAAGGCTTCCGCAAGGCTGGGGTCTTGATGCGATTGTTCGTTCTTGCCGTTTTCCCACGTGTGCGAAGTCAGCGCGAGCGGAATCGAAAGCCAGCGTTGCGGGCGGCCTACTGCGGCGCAGTGATTGGCAAAAATGATTTCCTGCCGAATCGCGCCGTGCATCTTCGTGCCGAAGGCTTCGTAGGTATGAAACAGATTGATGCCGCCTTTGTTCGCCAGCGCCGCTGAAGCGATGGCTTCTTCATTCAAGGCCGTGATGACTGCGCCGTTGATGGCTTCGGGAATGCCGGGTTCGGGATCGGTGACGCAGAATTTCAGCGTCTCCAGCGTGCGCACCAAACGATTGGAACGCATCTCGTCCGGGTTGCCGACGCGCGGGCGCAGATGTGGATTGGCCATGACGATGGCCGTGAACATTTCGTCCACCGCCGTCATTGGCGATGTGGTCGTCCATTGCGCCGGGTCGCGTCGCTGCTCGTCGGTCACGGCGCGGAACGGTGGAGTCGGAATTTCGCGCAGTTGCACGTCACGCTGCGCGAGCGCGTGGTCGCGTTCTTTGGGACGATTGGCATGCTGTTTGAGTTTGCTGATCGCTTCGTGCAAGCGCGGCGGCGCAACCCAGAGTTTGCCTGCGCCTTCATTGAACAACGCCGCCGCGCGCGCATCGGTGTGCGGATTCGCCAGCAAAGGCAGGTTGTGCGCGAGGTTCGTGCCCTCGCCCGGAAAGCCCGCGCCTTTCGGCGCAACCGCTACGCCGTAAGGCAATGACACGGGATAACTGTTCGCGCCGTTTTTGACAGCTTCTGCGGCAGTGGTCAGACGATATTCCATCTCGAAAATCGCCCAGACAAATGCCGCCGGATCGCGCCCGTCAAACACCATCGGGTCAAAGCCGTTCAGTCGCAAATGTTCACAGAACCAGTCCGTGCCGCCCTGTTGCGACATCGTCGTGCGCTGGTCAATGCGCCGCCCGTTCTTAATCATGATCGGCGCGACCAGACCGCAATCTTCCGCCCGCCACCAACGCGCCGCCCAATCGCTGCCGCGTTGTTCTTCAAAAGCGCCATCCGACAAAAAGGCAACCAGCCGTTCGCCGACGAGCGGCATGTGAACGTATTGCAATTCGGCGAAACCCAGATAACCGCCTTCGGCCAGACCGCCCGCCGTGTGTGCGTTGACATGACTGCCGAGCGGCGAATCCTGTTGGCCGTCTTCGCGCAAGCGGTACGCATAAAAATCGCGCACATAGCGTGTCAGCCCTTCATCGTTCAGGCTGTAACGTTCGGCGTGCGCAGGCGTCAGATTGCCGACCAGCAGATTGAGCGAGTCAATCGCCGCGACGCAATGCCCCTGTCCCATCAGCCACGCGCGCGTGAAACCGTCCAGCACATTCGCGGCGAGATAGCCAGCATACGCCGGAACCATATTGAGCGCGCCGCCCGTGTGTCCTTCCGGGCGCGGCTTGAAATCTTCAGTGGTCAAGGTGCGGCCATCGAGCCAGACATTGCGGGCGTAGGTCTGATGCACAACCAGCCACAGCGCCGCGCTCGTTACACGATCCAGCGCGTGCAGCAGGTCATAAAACTCTATGCCGTCACCGCGTTGTCCTGATGCCGCCAGCCGTTGTCCCAGTTGATGAATCCGCACCTGCGTCAGCGCGGAATGCCGGATTGCGCCATAGCCTTCCGCCCAGTGCGCGAAGTCTTCTTGCTCAGCGCGATGTTGGGCCGCTTGGGCGGCAATGGCTGAGGCTTGGGTCTCGATTTGAAATTCGTCCATCACTACTTCTCCTGCGTGTCTTCGTGTTGTCGGAAAAGTGAGACTGCAACCGCCGTACCAGATTCCGAATGGCGACATCCACGCGCGGTCAAAAGCAGTGGCATCGGCTTTGCCTATTGCTCCGGCGAGGTCATCGCCATGAACTGTCGCAGCAGTGCTGATAAAGGGAACTATCACCGCGCCAAACGCACGCGAAACCGCTTTGCACACCCTACTGCGGCACAACATTCTGGGGCGTCATCCATCACGGGGCGGCGCTGATTTGGCAATTTGGAACGGGGCAAATTGGGACTTGGCGGGGCAGGCTGGGACGAGCGGAATGACTTTCAGGAGTCTCGTGCAACATCAATCCACCGGAGAGCAACAATGAGCAAAAAGACAAAACAGGACAAACAGGCACCCAAACTAGAAGCGATGACGATGAGCGGGAAAGAGTACCAAAAGACGCTCTACAAGCTGCACGTCGAACTGGTCAAACTCCACCGGCACATCATCCAAAACAACCAGAAGGTTCTAGTCATCGTGGAAGGACGCGATGCCGCCGGCAAGGACGGCACGATCAAACGCATTGTGCAACATCTCAGCCCGCGCGAAACGCGCGTCGTGGCGTTGGGCAAACCCTCCGACCGCGACCGCACGACGTGGTACTTCCAGCGGTATGCGCCGCATCTGCCCGCCGCCCAGGAATTCGTGCTGTTCAATCGCAGTTGGTACAACCGCGCGGGCGTCGAGCGGGTGATGGGCTTTTGCACCGACGCAGAGTACGAAGAGTTCCTGCTCACTGTGCCGGAATTTGAAGACATGCTCGTGCGCTCCGGGATACGGGTTTTCAAGTATTACCTCGACATCAATCGCCAGGAGCAGAAGACACGGCTGGATGCGCGGCGCGAAGACCCGCTCAAACAATGGAAGCTCAGCCCGATTGATCGGCAGGCCAACAAGCTGTGGGACAAATACAGTCAGGCGCGCAATGCCATGTTCGCGCGCACGCATCAGGACTTTGCGCCCTGGACGGTGGTGCGCGCGGATGACAAACGGCTCGCGCGGATCAATCTGATGCGCGATTTGCTGAGTCGTCTGGATTACGAAGACAAGGACGAAAAAGTCGTGCTGCCTGACCCGCTGTTCGTCTGTCCATACGCGGAAGAGTTGCTGAAAAACGGAATGATCGCGCAATGAGGAGAACTACGATGAAAGCATCCGAAGCATTACAACACCCCACTGATACGCTTATCTGGCACGCCGCCGCACAAGAAAAAATCTTCGCGCAACTTCGCACTTCCACCGTCGGGCTGACCGAAGCTGAAGCGAAAGCACGGCAGGAGCAATTCGGCAAAAACGTTCTGCCCCACAAAGAACCGCCGTCGTTGCTGGAAATCATTCTGCATCAATTCAAGAGTCCGCTGATTTACATTCTGCTCGCGGCGGCTGCCGTAGCCGTTGCGCTCAAGGATTTCACCGATGCCGGATTCATTCTCGCCGTCGTGCTGCTCAATGCCGGGCTGGGAACGTTTCAAGAATGGCGCGCGGAACAAAGCGCCGCCGGATTGCAAAAGCTGCTCAAAGTGTTGACGCGCGTGCGGCGCGACGGCGTCGAACGACAGCTTGACGCTGATGAACTCGTGCCGGGCGATGTCGTGTTGCTGGAATCGGGCAACCGTGTGCCAGCGGATTTGCGCTTGTGGCAGGCCAACCACCTGAGCGTGGACGAATCGTTCCTGACGGGCGAATCGCTGGCCGTCGAGAAAAACCCCGCACCGCTGGCGGAAAACATTTCTGTCAGCGAACGATTGAATATGGCCTTCGCCGGTTCGACCGTGATGGCCGGGCGCGGCACGGGCGTCGTCGTGGCGACAGGCTTGCAAACCGAAGTCGGCAAGATCGCCGAAACCGTGACGACTGCCGAAACGGTGAAACCGCCATTGGTCATTCGCATGGAAAAGTTCGCGCAGCAAATCAGTCTGGTGGTGATGGGCGCGTGCGTGTTGCTGGCAATAGTGGCGCTGTACAAAGGCATGCCCTGGCTGGATGTTTTCTTTCTCGCTGTCGCGTTGGCGGTCTCGGCCATTCCCGAAGGCTTACCTGTTGCGATGACCGTCGCGCTTTCGATTGCGACCAATCGCATGGCGAAACGCAACGTGATCGTGCGCAAATTGACGGCGGTCGAAGGGCTGGGCAGTTGCACATTTATCGCCAGCGACAAAACCGGCACGCTGACCGTCAATCGGCAAACCGTGCGGCTCATCACGCTGCCATCGGGCGAACGCTTTCAGGCTTCCGGCGAAGGCTACGCGGGCGAAGGCGAAGTGACGGCGGAAAGTGGAGCGGCGATTTCAGACGAAGCGCAAACGCGACTCGCGCGTCTGGTCAAAGCGGGTGTGTTTTGCAACGAAGCGACGCTCACACGCGAACAAGATGAATGGAAACACAACGGCGATGCAGTGGATGTGGCGCTGCTGGCATTGGGCTACAAGATGAAGCTCGAACCCGCCGCCGTGCGCAGCGCGGTCAAGCTCGTCGGCGAAATTCCGTTTGAATCCGAACGCAGCTATGCCGCGACGTTTTACGAAGCGGACGGCAAAACCAAAGTCGCCGTCAAAGGCGCGCTCGAAGTGTTGTTGCCGCGTTGTCAGGCGATGTTGACGGCGGACGGCGCAAGCGCAGTGGACGCCGCGCGCATCGAGCAACAGGCACAGGCGCTTTCCGAAACCGGTCATCGCTTCATCGCCATTGCCGAAGGCGAATTGCCGGACGCAACACAGGATTTCACTGAAAAAGACCTGCCGCCGCTCACGCTGCTCGGTCTCGTCGGCTTGATTGATCCGCCGCGCCCGGAAGCCAAAGAAGCCATCGCCAAATGCCAGCGCGCAGGCATTGAGGTAGCAATGGTCACGGGCGATCATCCGCTGACGGCCTTTGCCATCGCGCGCGAACTCGGCCTTGCCACCACGCGCGAACAGATCATCACCGGCAAACAACTGGACGACATCGGCGATCACGAATCGCCCGGTTATCTGGAGGCCGTCAAAAAAGCGCGCGTCTTCGCGCGCGTCGCGCCGATGCAAAAGCTGCACATCGTCGAAGCCTTGCGACAACTCGGTCATTTCGTAGCGGTGACGGGCGACGGTGTCAACGATGCTCCGGCGCTGAAGAAAGCCAACATCAGCGTGGCGATGGGATCGGGTACGGATGTCACGAAAGACACGGCGTCGCTGATCGTCACCGATGACAATTTCGCTTCGATTGAAGCGGGCGTCGAAGAAGGCCGCTTCGCTTACGACAATATTCGCAAAGTGACCTACCTGCTGATTTCCTGCGGCGCGGCAGAAGTGTTGCTGTTCGTGCTGTCCCTGTTTACGGGCTTGCCGCTGCCGCTGTTGCCGGTGCAATTGCTCTGGCTGAATCTGGTCACGAACGGCATTCAGGATGTGGCGCTGGCCTTTGAAGGCGGCGAAGCGGGAACGATGAATCGCCCGCCGCGCCGACCGGGCGAAGGCATATTCAATCGGCTGATGATTCAGCAGGCGACTGTTGCCGGGCTGACGATGGGCTTGCTCGCCTTTGCCAATTGGTATGCGCTGCTCGATCTGGGCCTGAGCGAATTCGAGGCGCGCGACCGGCTCTTGCTGCTGTTTGTGTTGATGCAAAACTTCCATGCGTTCAACTGCCGTTCGGAATACGAATCGGTATTCCGCGTGCCGCTGCAACGGAATTACATGCTGGTATTCGGCGTGCTGGCGGCAACTGGCATACATGTTCTGGCGATGCACATTCCGGTGATGCAGCGGTTGTTGCAAATCGCTCCGATTCGGTTTGACGAATGGATCATCCCGTTTGCGATAGCATCGGTGATGTTGATCGTGATGGAAGTTTTCAAACTCATCAAGCGCAGGCAGGCGGGCAGTACGCCTGCTTTCTCACCCGCCGTTTGAGGGCGGATGTGTGTCGTTGTTCAGGTCAGGCCCCGGAAAGGAAAGTTGTAACAGATGAACACCAGCACCCGTTTGATTTTGTGGCTGACGCTGGCCGTTGCCGTTGTGACGGCGGTGGGCGGATACATTATCGTCTGGCATTGCGAACGGGCGCTGGACAATGCGATGCGTCACGAATTGCGCGCGCACGTTCAGACGTTGCGCATCGCGCTCGAAGACCATTACCGCGCCGGACGCCAACAGGACGCGCAACTGCTGATTGACCATCTGCGCCAGAATTCGCGCGTGTATTGTGTCGCGCTGTTCGATGCGGCAGGCAATGTCACCGTGATCTCCAATCCGCAAGCGCCGGACGAACTCCGCTTTCTCCCTGAAGTGCGGCAGGTGTTGCAGACCGGCGAACTGCTGGAGTTTGAGCGACCGGTGCGAGCGCAGGAAATCTATTCCATCATCAGCCCGGTGCAGGTGAACGCCTCGCAGCGCGCTGCGCTGGAAATTGTGCAGCCGCTGACGCTGGCGAATTCTGACCTGGCGCTGGCGCGTTGGGATGTGTGGCTGATTGTCGGATTGCTGGCCGCTCTCATCGGTCTGATTGTGTTTGTGGTGTTGCGGCGCAGTCTGACGCGCTCAATCAACGCGCTGCTCGAAGGCGCGATTGCGTTGGGGCAGGGCGATCTGCAACGCCGCGTGGCGCTGCCGGTCAACGATCAGGAATTTGCCCGGCTCGCGCAGGAATTCAATCGGATGGCCGACAACCTCGCAGAGCAGCGCGCCGCCTTTGATCGAGAAGCGCAACAGCGGCTGCTGCTGGAACGCGAACTGCGGCACAGCGAACGACTGGCGGCGGTCGGGCGGCTGGCGTCCGGTGTGGCGCACGAAATCGGCACGCCGCTCAACGTGATTGATGGACACGCCGCGCGCGTGCTGAATACGGCGACGAATCTGGAAGACAATCACCGTCGCAGTTTGACGACGATTCGCCGTCAGGTCGAAAGCATTTCGCGCCTTGTGCGGCAATTGCTCAATCTGGCGCGGCCTTACCATCTGCGCCGCGAAGCGGTTGATCTGCGCAAGCTACTCCAGCACGTCGAGGAATTGCTGGAAGCAGAAGCCACGCGCAACGGCGTACAGATTGAAACTGTCCTGCCTGCGCAATTGCACGTAGACGCGGATCCGAATTTTTTGCAGCAGGTGTTGCTCAACCTCTGCGCCAACGGGTTGCAGGCGATGCCCGCTGGCGGACAGTTGCGCATTGAAGGCGCAGCAGCGGCGCAAATCAAAAACGGACAGCCGTTTGCCTCCGTGCGCATCGCAGACACCGGGCCGGGCATTGCGCCGGACGATTTACCGCACATCTTCGAGCCGTTTTTTACGACGAAAGATGTCGGCAGCGGAACCGGCTTGGGCTTGGCCGTTGGGCGGCGCATCATCGAAGAACACGGCGGCTGGATCGAAGCGGCGAATCAGCCGAACAACGAACGACACGGAGCCGTGTTCACCGTTTATTTGCCGCAGACAGCGGCTTGAAGCAGTACCGCTCAGAGTTCACGCTTCAGCGTGTGTCCGTCGGAAATAGCACGCTGAAGCGTGAACTCTGAACCTTCATTTCAGAAAAGGATTTTGCATGCCAAAAGAACGATTGTTGATTGCGGAAGACAACGACGACATGCGCGAACTGCTCGGCGAAGCACTGACCGAAGCGGGCTATGAAACCGTGCTGGCGGCGGACGGCGCGGAGGCGCTGGCGCGGCTGCGGCAGGAGCAGGAATACTATGATCTGGTCATCACGGACGTAATGATGCCCGGCGTCAAAGGCCCGGACATTCTGGAAGCCGTGCGCGCCACCCGCGCCGAAGCTCCGGTGATCGTGATTACGGCTTACGGCTCCGTCGAGCAGGCGGTCGAACTGGTCAAGACGGGCGCGTTTCAATATCTGACCAAACCGTTCGAGGTGGATGAATTGCTGAGTACGGTGCAGCAGGCGCTGGAACGCAGCGCGCCGCAACGCGAACAGGCACGGTTGCGCCGCGAATTGCCCGCCGCACCGACGCGCATCATTGGTGCCTCACGTCCGATGCGCCAGATGTTCGATCTGATTGCGCGCGCCGCCCGTTCGGCCAGCACCGTGCTCATCACGGGCGAATCCGGCACGGGCAAAGAATTGGTGGCGCGCGCCGTTCACGATCTCTCAGGCCGCAAAGGAAAATTCGTGCCGGTCAATTGTTCCGCGATTCCGGCGGAGTTAATCGAATCGGAACTCTTCGGCCACACGGGACAAGCGTTCACGGGCGCAAAGCAGGTGCGCGCGGGATTGTTTGAAGCGGCGGACGGCGGCACGCTCTTTCTGGATGAAATCGGCGAATTGCCGTTGACGGTGCAACCGAAGCTGCTGCGCGCGTTGCAGGAAGGCGCAGTGAGGCGCGTCGGCGCGGAACAGGAACGCCTGGTCAACGTGCGCACCGTAGCCGCCACGAACCGCGATCTGGAAGAAGAAGTGCAGGCCGGACGCTTCCGCGAAGATTTGTATTGGCGCTTGAACGTGATTCACCTGCGCGTGCCAGCCCTGCGCGAACGACCGTTCGACATTCCGTTGCTGGTCGAACATTTCCTGGCGAAAGCCGCGCAGGCCGCTGGGACAGCGCAACTCGATGTGCTGCCGGAAACGCTGGCGATGCTGACGGCCTATTCGTGGCCCGGCAATGTGCGCGAACTGGAAAATGCCGTCGAACGCGCGGTCGCCTTTGCGCACGGCGCACGACTCACACCCGATGATTTGCCGGAACGATTGCGCGCGAGCGGTGGTGCAGCGGCCTTTATCGCTCGCTCACGCGAACGCAAACTCACACTGCGCGAAATCGAACGCGAATACGTGCTGGAAGTCATGCGCGAAACCAACGGGCTGAAAGCGCGCGCGGCGGAACTGCTCGGCATTGATCGCAAGACGCTTTATCGCAAGCTAGAAGAATATCGCGCGGAAGGCGCAATCCCCGCCTCAGCAACTGACCTTTGATTTATGACGCGCGACAAGCAATCTGCCGCCACCATCTTTTTGCTGCTGCTGACCGCTGGCACGGTTTGGTTCGGTTATCAAATTGCCAGCCCGTATCTGAAACCAGTGCTGACGGCGATGGTGCTGGCAGTAGTGTTTTACCCCGCGCACGTTCGCTTGCGTCGCCTCGTGCGCAACGCCAGCCTCGCAGCGTTGATTTCAACCTTGCTGGTGCTGTTGTTGCTCGTGGTTCCTTCCACGTTCCTCGTTTTGGAAATCAAACGCGAGTTGACGGCGGTCTATCAGGCCATCACGACGATGCGGATGCAGAATGGCGATTGGCTGCTGCAATTGATGCAGATGAGCAACAACGCCACGCAATGGCTGAGCCAGTACGTTGATCTGTCGGGCTTCGATCTGCCCGCGCTGCTGCGCGAAAAAGTGCAGCAGGCGAGCGGCTATTTGTTGAGCCTGTCGGCCAACCTCATCGGCAATCTGACGTGGTTTCTCGTCAGCCTGTTCATCGCATTTATGACGTTGTTTTTTCTGCTGCGGGATGGGCGCGCATTGATGCGCCGACTGATCGTTTTGATTCCGCTGCAACCGGCGCAACGGCGTAATCTGATCGGCAGCATTCGCCGCACCGTCACCGCCAGCATGTACGGCGTCGTCGCCGTCGCGCTGGTGCAAGGCGTGCTGATGGGATTGGCGTTCTGGTTTTTACGCTTGCCGTCGCCCGTGTTGTGCGGCGTGCTGACCGCCATCATTTCGCTGATTCCGCTGATCGGCTCCAGCGTCATCTGGCTGCCGGCGTCCATCATTCTGATGATGAACGGAAGCTGGATGAAAGGGCTGATTTTATTGGGTTGGGGCGCGGGTGTCGTCGGCGTGGCCGACAACTTTATTCGCCCCTGGCTCATCAGCCGCGCGCGCGACTTTCACCCGCTGTTGGTATTTTTTGCGCTGCTCGGCGGCGTGCAGGCGTTTGGCTTGATCGGGCTGTTTGCCGGGCCGGTCGTGCTAGCGGTGACGCTGGCGTTGTTTGATTTGTTGAAGGAAGAGAGCCGTCGCAAGGCGGCGATGATTGCGGAGTGACGTATGACCTGGGAAATCGCTGTCGTTCTCGCCCTGTTGGCAATCGCCGTCGGGTTGTTTGCTACTGAACGCTACCCGGTTGATCTGGTGGCGCTGATCGTGCTGGCGGTGTTGCTGCTCAGTGGCATCATCACGCCGGAAGAAGGCATTTCCGGTTTCAGCAATGCGGCGACGGTCACGGTCGGCGCGATGTTTTTGCTCAGTGCGGGACTCTTCAAAACCGGCGTCGTGAATTATCTCGGCGCGGTGATTGGGCGTTTGTTCCAATACAATTTCTGGTTGGCGCTGATTACGGTCATGCTTGCCGTCGGTTTCTTTTCCGCCTTCATCAACAACACGCCGGTCGTCGCCATCTTCATTCCGCTCTTGCTCGGCATCGCGCAGCAACTCAAAACGAGTCCGTCGCGGTTGCTGATGCCGATTTCGTTCGCTTCGATGTTCGGCGGCGTCTGCACGCTGATCGGCACTTCGACTAACATTCTGGTCAGTTCTATTGCCGAACGACGCGGACAACCGCCGTTTCGCATGTTCGAGTTTGCGCCGCTCGGTATCGTGATGTTTGCCGCCGGAACGTTGTACATGCTCACCGTTGGCATGCGTTTGATTCCTGACCGTCGCAGTTCCGGCGAACTGAGCCAGACATTCGGCATGGGCGAGTACCTGACGGAAATCATTCTGCTGCCCGAAGCGAAATCGGTCGGGCAACCGCTGGCGACGGCGTCGCTGGTGCAGGAAGTGGAAGTCGAAATCATCGAGGTCTACCGCGATGGCAAACTGTTGCCCTTGCCGCCGCCCGATTTGTTGTTGCAGGCGGGCGACGTTTTGCGCGTGCGCGGTGATGTCGCCAAAGTCCGCAAGATGCAAGAACGGCTGGACATTCAACTGCGCTCGGCCAAACACTGGGAAGAAGAAGCGGGCGAATCGGAAGCGATGACGCTGGTCGAAGCCGTGATTGCGCCGAATTCGACGCTGACCGGAAAGACGCTCTGCGTTTCCGCGATGTGTTCGGCGCGGTGGCGCTGGCGATTCGGCATCGCGGCAAATTGATGCGCGGCCATCTGGAGGACACGCGGTTGAGCGCGGGCGACGTGCTGCTAATTCAGGTCAAGCGCGATCATCTCGATCAACTCAAACAAGACCGCGCTTTCGTGATCGTTTCGGAAGTCGGCCTGCCCGAATACCGCAAACGCAAAATGATTCCAGCGCTGGTTATCATCATCGGCGTCGTGCTGGCGGCTGCGCTGAACGTGACGCCCATTCTGGTCAGTGCGATTGTGGGCGGCGTGCTGTTGATTCTGACGGGTTGTCTCGACGTGTCGGATGTCTACAAGTCTATCGAATGGAAAGTCATCTTTTTGCTTGCGGGCGTGTTGCCGCTGGGCATCGCGCTGGAAAAGACAGGCGCGGCGTTGTTGCTTTCCAAAGGCATGATTTCGTTGGTGGGTTCGTGGGGGCCGATTGCACTGGTGTCGGCGTTTTATCTGATCACATCGCTGCTGACCGAAGCGATGTCGAACAACGCGACCGCCGTGCTGCTGGCTCCGATTGCGATTGCGACGGCGGAATCGCTCGGCGTAGATGCGCGTCCATTTTTGATGGCGGTAACGTTCGCGGCTTCGGCGAGTTTTATGACGCCGGTCGGCTATCAAACAAACACGCTGATTTATGGGCCGGGGCAATACAAGTTCGCCGATTTTTTGCGCGTCGGCACGCCGCTGAACATTTTGTTCTGGATTCTGGCGACGCTGTTGATTCCGCGCTTCTGGCCGTTTTGAAACAGGAATATCGTATGGAACTTTTGCAACGATGGCTCGGACAACTGAAAGGAATTCTCGATTACCCGCTGCTCAAACTCGGCGCAACGCAGCTTATTTTGTGGCTGTTGCTGTACCTGTCGGTGCTGATCTTTTTGTTGTTTTACGTCACCGGCAAGCTGCGGACGTGGCTGGTACAGCGCGTGCTTGTGCGCACCGACCTGGATTTGGGCTTGCGACAAGCGGCGGGTTCGATTCTGCGCTATCTGGCGATCACCATCGGCTTCCTCATCATTCTGCAAACCGCCGGCATTGATCTGACGACGCTGAACATCATCGCGGGCGCGGTCGGCATTGGCATCGGCTTCGGCTTGCAAAACATCGTCAGCAATTTCATCAGCGGGCTGATTATTTTGTTCGAGCGTCCGATCAAAATCGGCGACCGCATCGAAGTCGGCGATGTCGAAGGCGACGTGATCGAAATCGGCGCGCGCAGCACGACGGTGCTGACCAATGACAACATCGCCATCATTGTGCCAAACTCCAGCTTCATCACGGAAAACGTCGTGAACTGGAAATACAACGACGACAAGGTCAGGTTCAAAATAGCCGTGAGCGTTGCCTATGGGAGCGACGTGCGGCAGGTCGAAAAGCTGTTGCTGGACGTGGCGAGTAAAAACCCGGATGTGCGGACGGAACCACCGCCTGCCGTGCGCTTGATGTCGTTCGGCGACAGCGGCGTGGAATTTGAATTGCGCGTTTGGAGCACGACGCTCGTGCATCGCAAAGGCGTGTTGATTAGCGCGCTCAACTTCGCCGTTTACGAATCGTTTCAGGCGAATCAAATCGAGATTCCCTTTCCGCAACGCGATCTGCGCCTGCGCAGTGTTAACGCTCAGGCGGAAGCCGCGTTGCGCGCTTCATCGCAACTGCCGCGTGAGCCTTGATGAGCCAGGCAAACAAGCGCCCTCAGCGGATTGGCCTGAATGATGATCGAGTAAATGGGTCTATAAATCCTGTCGAGTCCATTCAAGATTGACGCTCAACAGGCAAGCTCGTAAACTTCGTGGTGTCAGCCAACATTCCAGACTGATGCCACGAAAAAGCCTGTCCGCCCCGCGCTCCAACGCCGTTTGCGGAGCGCAGCCCGACGGAAGCGATTGCCCCGTTCTCGTTCTGTGCCCGGAACTTGGTATCGGCTTCACCACAGCACAGGAGGCATATCAGATGAGACTGACCTTGCAAACCGTAACGCCGCTCTGGACGGGCGGGATAGACGCCGGACAAAGCGACCGTATCCACGAAACCGGAATCATCGGCAGCCTGCGCTGGTGGTACGAAGCGCTGGTACGTGGAGTTGGAGGAAATACTTGTGACCCGTCTACACAGTCCTGCCAATATGTCGAGAAAACAAACAATAGATTGTGCGACGTATGCCGAGTTTTTGGAGCTACAGGCTGGCGGCGACGTTTTCGTCTGAATGTTCAAGACAGCACGCGTCTTGATAATGCTGTCACAACGCAGATTAAGGCGCAGCGTTCGTATCAGGATGGAAGTGGAAAAACACGAACTCCGACGTGGTATTTTCCAAACCAACCCAGATCAGGCCAGCTTGCCATTCAGATACAAAGTCTGGACAAGGATTTTCAGCCGGAGGTGATCGCAGGGCTGATTCAATCTGTAGCTGACTGGACGGCAATTGGGGCTAAAGCGCAAATGGGATTTGGCGTGATTAGGCCGGTAAACGGACGAATCAAAACACAGAAGCTTTACGATCATCTCACTGCTGTGACAGGTAATCATCGCTATCCAAACTTGCCTTCGTTGCAAAACATCTTTTTGGCCCAGACCAAACCTAAAGATTCGAGCCAGTCCTTCACTGAACAAACCACCTTCAACTTGAAGTATGACCTGCGACGATTGTTTGCCAACGATCAAGGACTGCGCCACTTCATTATGGGCACAGTAAAAGATGTTCGGATCGCAGCCAAAGTCAAAATCTCACGACCTTATGATGGCGGCCTGATGCGCGTATGGGGATGGATTCCCGAAGAAGCCAATGTTTACACAAGCAACTGGAACCGGGAGAAAGTTATCGCTGCTATCCACCAACACCTGCAAGCCAATTATTCCTTGCAGGTCTGGCGTGAGCTGAATTCAACGCGAGATACCTCTCTGCCGAATTGCCGCGATGCGAAGGCATTCCTGCGTGATTTGCTGTTCTTGAAGGAGGATGAAGATGCTGTATGACCGTTATGCTTTCCAGCAGGCGCAATTGAATAATCACCTGAACGAGCTTGAGCAAGCGGCTGCGGAATTTGAACAGGCGAAAAGGCAAAAGGATAGAAATGCGCGCCAGCAGGCTGAAGCTAAAATGGAACAAGCTGCGAATAGCGCCGCGAAGGTCGAGCCGCAGCTGGCGTATCTTTGGTACGAAGCACAGGACTCAGAACTGGACAATTCAATCCGTGATGCCTGGCAGCAACGTCTGGCGGTCATCAATCTTCAGCAGGAGCAGAAGGAACATTTTGACTTTTGCAAAATCCCTGACGTTTTCCGATTCACACCAGACGCATCCCACGCTGCCAAGCTGCCACCATTCGGCTTCCTGCTGTACCTCCCATTTCGCTTGCAGACGCCTTATCTGAGCAAGGATGAGCGCGACTTTTATCTGCTCGACAATGCTTTGCGTCGAGAGAAGATTTTTAAGACACCGATGGTTGCCGCCACCGGTTGGAAGGGAGCTTTACGCGCAGCGTTATGGCAATTGAGCTATGACGAAGACCACGAAGTCATTCAGCGGCTCTTTGGCAATCCGCGTGGCAGTGAAGACGGGCAAGCAGGTCGTCTGCATTTTTACCCGACCTTCTTCAACCAGATTGACAAGGTCAAGTTGGAGGTTATCAACCCGCACGACCGCGAAACCGGCGTCGGCGCGCGCGGTCCGATCTTGATGGAATGTGTGCCACAGGGGGCGACTGGCGAGCTTGTACTATTGTATGTGCCGTTTGGTTCGATTGAGGCAAACGGGAATAACACTGAGACTGAAGTTGCGCGAGACCTGACCATCTTGGTTGAGGGCATTCAGGCAATGCTCACCATTTACGGCTTCGGGGCGAAGACCAGCAGCGGTTTCGGCCTTGCAGAGGATCGGCTGGCTGGCAAGGGTACTCTCGCGCTTCGCGGTGAACTGCCTGGATTAGCGGTTGTGGCTGCTTCTGAACCAGAGCAAGCGACGCCCGCGTTGTCTCGTTATCTTGAATCACCGACGCGCCTGCACCCGGATTTTCGCCAACCAGACAGTAGTCTGAGATCCGAAGCAGAGTACGAAACCTTTATCAAAAGCCGTGGCGGACATTACAGCAAGAAGGACAAACAGCTTTACGAAAAGGCGCAGAAATGGTGGGAGCGTGAAGGTCGTCAGTTGGCTGAGGTAGGTCTTCAAGAGCCAGCGCCAACGCCATGTTCGGCACAAACACCAACTATCACTGAATTACCTTTTACCAGTTTGAGCGAATTGCGCGACAGCGTTAAGGAGGTGGCGCGATGAGCGGAGTGATCAATCTGGACCTGCTGGCAAAAGACGAAGTGCGGACGGCCATCCTGCTCACGGAAATTGGCGGTTGGCTGCATATGCTGGGTAAGCTTGATAACCGTTTCGCGCCTAGCCAGGCGCAAGGTTCCACTCTGAGTTACAACGATCTTGACCTATCTCAGCTTTGGCAGGCTTTGCACAGCAGATTTTGCAGCCAGCTTACCGACGCTGGCCTTCAGCCTCTGCTTGTGCTGGCAACGCCAATTGAATTGGCAACAGCGCCGTCCTCTTTCGACACATTTATTCGTAACCACCGCAACCGCCGCGTTACTGAAGCCAGCTTAAAAATTTTGGTTGACGCACACGGAATGGCTTCGGGAACTGAAAAAGGCACGCTGCCGGACAAGGAAGGAAAGCAAACTACTACAGATACTCATACTGCGAATGCGTTTGGTTGCGAAGACAAAAGCGACAACCTGATAAGACGAGACCTCGACGCGCTGCGAATCCCGACGATTACGGCAATTGAAAATGCGCTTGACCGAATCTTCACTGGCTCTTTGTCAGTCTCTGATTGGGAAAGCCTGTATTTCGCATTGAAAGCGCAATTGAGCGAGTGCCTGTCGCAAAGCGTTGGCGATACACGCCGCCCGGCCAATGAAGTGACTCTATGGGATCAAACTGTGACGGCAGCATCGCTGCTCAAAACCGGCCTTGTGCAAAACGTCCTAGCAGGTTTGTGGCGCGATCCGCTAGTCAACAACTTTACTGATAAGTACCGCTGGCGCTTCTTGCGAATTTACTATGACGGGCTGAGCTTCATCGCCAACGCGCATCACCCTACAGATTTACGCGGGCGCTGGAAGGCGCTTCAGCAGGCGCAAGAAATAACCTGTCGGTTGCTGGAAGTTACTTACCCGCTGGCTGCTGAAGCTTACCGCGATGAAGCCAGCCTGGTGTTTGTTGTGCCCGATCTACCAGACCTGCTGACAGCGTCGCTCAGTTATCGGGGCGCAAGGACGACGCTGGAAGCGCAGATCAAAAATGTGTTCGCCGTTGAACTGCAAGGCGAACTTGAGCCGCAAGTCTGGTTGAGCGAGCGTTCACGCGGCGCAATCAATCTTGGTCAAACGTTACGCAAAGAGCTTTCATCACCACAACCAAACCCAATTGAGATGCGCGACTGGTGGGGCGGAGCAACGGACGAAACCTGCACAGTCTGTCGCGTCCGTCCGCAAGGTTATGGCTCCGGGGATGCTCAGAAAGCGCGCCGCCGCAACGTTTGTTGTGTTTGTCTGGAACGGCGAGAAAAGCGTTCGAGGGACTGGGCAGACAACCTGTCTGAAGCAACAATCTGGATTGATGAAGCTGCGGATCCAAATGGCCGTGTAGCGCTGATTGCGGGAAAGTTTGAACTTTCAGATTGGATAGAAGGTCTTTATCTGCAAAGTAAGGCTGTGAGACTATTTCCCGCCGACATCAAGGATTTCCCGGTAAACGACTATGAGTCAGGTATATCCGCACTTTCTACTGAATTGGGGCTAAAGCAATCTATAGGCAAAAAGACGAAAGCTCTGAGGAAGTGCTTGAGCAGTACGTCTTTGATCACTGGGTTGGAAGAGGAATTCTCGTCTGGCGTTCCCCCAACCGAACCATATAAGCGGCTCGTCCTTGAGAGAGACTTGGCTAGCACTGCACCGATTTTGCCATCCAGTGAACCTAACGATTATGACCGTGCTGCCCGTCTTTTATTCCAGGGTTTCTTTGGCAAAACGACATCGTTTGCTCGCTTGCGCCGCATCTGGGAAACCACGGGCGAGTTCTGGAATCAAGCGAAAGCGGCGCTCGGTGATCGTGCTGGCAAGCAAACGTATCGCCTCATTCTGCAAGGCCGTCTCAGCGCGAGCATCGGCCCTTCGCACGTTTATGACGCGCGTATCGGCAAGGTTGAGACGAGCTTTGTCTGGGACGAAACGCGGCTGATTTCGGCTGACAATCTGCGCTACTTGGCGAAGCAGTTGGAATTGAAACTGCCCGACAAGCCTGACGACAAAGCAATCGCCGAAGCGGTAAAGCAAAGACTGGAGAAAGAAGACAAGCTGGAACTTTTCGAGAAGCCAAGCCGACAGGAAGGTCTGGTGCGAAAACCCAGGCCGGTAACGGTCGTAACTGATTTCAAAGTTGATCTTGAACAACACGATTACTCGCCGGTCATCCCGTTGCTGGCAGAGCCGCAAATCTTCATTGCGCTGGTTCCAGCCGACAAGGCAATGACGGTCATCACTCATCTGCGTGACGAGTACGAACAGCAGATGTCGAAAGTCCGCAATCGCCTGCCGCTGCATTTGAACCTGTTGACGTTCAATCGCCGAGTGCCGCTTTATGTAGCAATGGATGCAATGCAGCGAATGCTGGACCGCAAGACAAACAGCGCCGCGCGATGGCATGTGGCTGAGGTCACGAATTTCGATGACAGCGCCGGAAAGCTGGGCAAGCACGCGACTCGAATCAAGTTAGCGCCTACGTCAGACAATCAATGGGCGACGCAGCAGATCACGGCAGGTGTCAGCTACAACCTCGGCGATGACAGCAAGGATTTTTATTATCCTTACTTCTTCGTCGCGCAGGCGAATGAAGACAAAACCAAAGGCGGCAAGCCGCTGGCTGAGCGCCCGCATCACTGGCAGGCAATTCACCCGACGCACACGCCAACTGCCGCGCACGGTTTCGCCGATCTGGTCCACGTCAGCGAATTGTGCAAGGACGATGTCGTGCTGTATTCGCCTTCCACCTTCGATTTCGAGCATCTGGATGTGGCTGGGCGGCGGTTTGAATTGAACTATCAGGCATCGGGCGTTCGCGTTGTGCCTGTCAACCGGCTGCATCCCGCGACGCGGCCATTTCTGCTCGAAGAGATTGCCGATCTGGAAACTGTGTGGGAGGCGTTGAAGAAACTCCCCGGCGGGCAGCGCGATTTTCTGGTGCGGCTGATCGAAACCAAACGAACCGAGTGGCGAGTAAGAAAGTCAGATGTGTCAGATGAAGCTTATAAAATTCTTGAGCGATTCGCTTCTGATACTTTGAGGCGAACTGATAAAGAGCAGAAATGGTGGACAGCGAAACTTGATAACGAGCAGCGGCGCTTGCTCGAAGCGTGGGCGGCGAATGGCAAGCTGGCGGATGCGCTGGAACTTTACGAAAAGATGATGAAGCTCGAAATCGAATGAAGAGTGACTCACGTCGTTATAGTGAGGCCTTAAAGGAATAAAGACGCGCGGGGAGAGTAGAGCAAACTGTCTAGTTTGCCCTGCTTCCTCGAAAGACGACTTGGCAAGTAACAGAACAAACTGGACAGTTTGTTCTACATTGTTCGAGGAGCGATAAACTATGAATTGGCAACGACGAAGATATTTGCTGATGACGCTTGATCCGGTGCATGTCGGCACGGGCGGGTATCGGCTGGGGCGCGTGGACAATGCGATTGTCCGCGAGCCGGGAACCAACCTGCCGAAAATCCCCGGCACGAGCCTTTCGGGCGCAGCGCGTTCCGCAGCGGCGATGCGCATCAACAAAACACCATGCGCCGGGCAGGGTGGGCATTGCGCGAATTTCAAAGAGTGTCCGATCTGCTATACCTTCGGCTCAGCGCGCGATGGCGGCAGCAGCGGCGCAGGCGCGGTCAGTCTAAGCGATGCGCGCGTGGTCTTGTTTCCCATTGCTTCGTGGGACGGGCCGGTGTGGCTTTCGACGCTTGAGACGTTGCAGGAAGTTGGTTTTGACGTATCCTCGGTTTCTGCTCCGTCGTCGTCCGATCAGGTTGTGCTGTTAGGTGAGTTGCAAGCCGTCAACAAAGGCTTTGGGCTGGGCTGGCTGATGCTGGAAGCGTTGAAAAACGAGAAGAAGTTGAGCGCGCCAACGTCGTGGCAAAGTGCTGAACTCACACATGCCTTAACACGGACGGTGATCGTTCACGAAAGCATCTTTGCGCATCTGGTCAATTCCGGTTTGGAAGTCCGCACTTCGGTTGCCATCGAGCCTGACACTGGCGCAGCGAAAGATGGCGCGCTGTTTACTTACGAAGCGATTCCGCGCGCGACTTTTCTGAGCTTCGATGTGACGGTGGATGATTACCGCGCGCTCAAAAAGAATGGGGAGCAAAGCAAGCGGCCTTTCCCGTTTCAGGAAAACGGCGTCAATTGGAAAAAGGTGGAAGATGTCGTCGAAGACGGTTTGGGGTTGGCTGAGTATCTGGGCATTGGCGGAATGGGTACGCGCGGCTTTGGCAGAATTCGCCAACTTGCCGAGCCGATTGCAGTGACGCCAGCAAACGGCGCAAAGACGGCTTCCGCGCAAGCTGAAACAACGGGCGTCGCGCCAGCGGAAGGAGGTAATGGCAATGGTCATTCTGGATAAGCTCTGCGCAAAGACGGCGCAGGACATCATAGACGGAAGAAACAATGCTGATCCGAAGCTGATTGATGGGTTTACAACCAAAACGCTTGGCGTGTTGCAGGAGCAAGGTGTCTATGCTGCGATCTTGTTTCTCTTTTCGCGCTTTGGCTCGGCGGAAGGAAGCGTGGCTCGCCTGTTGGTGATGCACTTGCTGCGTTTGTTGGGAAATAACGATCTGGTCGGATTGGGAGCAAGCTATCCGAACACGGCCACCAACGACATTACCTCCGAATGGGCGCAGAACGAGAAGCAAAACATCCTGCGCCATTTTGCTGAAGGCGTGAATGGCGCGGAAGGCGTGGCCACGAATCTGCAACGACTGCTGGCGGTCAAGTCGCTGTTTGAGCAGACGTTGATTTACGTTCGCTACGGAGCGAAGGCTTTGTAAGGAGAGAGCGATGGCGTGGGCATTGCATCGAATCACCTGGCGATTGGAAAGTCCGCTGCATAGCGGCTTCGCCAAACTGGGCAACATTCAGCGCACGCGGCTGTATGTCACGGGGCGCATGCTGTGGGGCGCATTGACGGCGCGGCTGACGCGCGATCAGGGACACAATGATTATGAAACCGTCGGCAATGCGGTCAAAGAGTATCTGGCGTTCAGCTACGGCTACCTCTGTCTGACCGAAGATGGAAGCCAGCCGTTGCTGCCGGTGTACACGGCAGAAGGTTTGCAGTACAAACTCGGCAACCAGAGTTTGACCGAACGAATTGCGCAACGGCTCTGCCTGAGCAGTTATGCTTCGACGGCGCTGGATTACGCGAACAACGCTGCTGTAGACGGATCATTGCACGAAGTGGAGTTCATCAGCCCGCGCGTGCTTTGTGAAGAAACGAGGCTTGGCGTCCAAGCCGGACAGCCGCTTTACTTGACGGCGATGATTGCCGAAAAAGAAAATGCCAGTGGAATAGAAGGCTGGTGCAATGCCTGTTGCCGATTGGAGATCGGCGGCGAGCGCACCTACGGCTTCGGAAAGCTGACGAGAGTTTCAATGGGTAATTCGACCGATTGGTTCGGCAGTGAGTTTGTCGCGGGGAATGACCGTCCTGCGCTGAAGCTGCGCAAAGACGCAGCCGTGACGGCGCATACTTCTGCTGGCGGCAACTTCAGCTTTGGTCAAATCGAACCTTTCGTTGGAAGAGCTACCACACCAGAAGCCGAATTTGGAAAGAAGGTGGTATGCAGTGGCGTGTATTGGTTGCCCGGCTCGGTGGTAGATGAGCCGGAAGTCTGTTGCGAGATTGATAAGCAGGGCCGATTGATCGCGCAAACAGCCGATTGACCGGGCCTGGCGGACGCTGACCGACTTGCCGCCGTTTCAGGGTCTGGCAGATTCAGGCAAATGCGTAATGAGGAATTCCTCACAACCGCCGAGTGAAACTGTATGAACGAAACCAACCAAACAGCAACCTCCGCCCTGCCATCCTTTAACCGGTTGCGCGACTGGTTTGCCGACAGTTTGGGCATCCGCCCCGAACGCAAGGAAGAAATCTATCTCGATTTGGCGCGGTCGGCTTCGTTGCGCGATACAGCCTACTGGCTACAATTGATCTTCGCTGCGGGCGTCGCCACGCTTGGCCTGGCGCAGGGCAGCCCGGCAGTCATCATCGGTGCCATGCTGATCTCGCCGTTGATGGGGCCGATTCTCGCGGCGGGTTTGGCATTGGCCGCAGGCGATCTGGCGTTGGGCGTAAAGGCCGGCCTCAATCTGTTGCTGAGTTGTGCCGTCTCCATCGCCTTTTCTGTCACGCTGGTTGGCCTGTTGCCTTTCAAGGAAATGACGACAGAAATCGCGGCGCGCACACAGCCGAACACGCTTGATCTGGTCGTCGCTTTGTTTTCCGGCGCGATTGGTTCGATTGCGATTTGCAAAGAGATCAAAGGCGTCGTGACTTCGATTCCCGGCGTGGCGATTGCCGTCGCGCTGATGCCGCCGTTGTGCGTCGTCGGTTACGGCATCGGTCTGGCGTTGACACTGAACGCGGCGGAAGGGCTGCGCGTAGCAAGCGGCGGCGGCTTGCTCTTTTTGACGAACCTGGTGGCGATTACGTTCACGGCGATGCTGGTCTTTGTGGCGCTGCACATTGATACGGAGCGCGTCAAAGCGCGCGTGCGCGAATGGCGCAAACAGGACGAAAGCAGCCAGCAAATTCAGGCGTTTCTGGATCGCCTGCATGTGCCGGACAGCTTGCGGCAAAAAGGCGGCTTGCCCGCGCGCCTGACGCTCATCTTCGTGCCGCTGTTCCTCATCTCGATCCCACTCACGCAATCGCTCATCAAACTCAAAAGCGAGATCACTGAACAACGCGAAGAAAATCGCATCCGGCGTGCGGCGACCGATCTCTGGCGACAGCAGATGGAACGCCTGCCCAACGGCGAAATCCGTTCGTATTTCGATCAACTTTCCGTCGCGGAGACGGAACGCGCGCTGACATTGTCGTTGCGCGTTTTCACCAGCCGGCCTTACACCGCGACGGAACGAACACAGTTCGCGCAACTGGTCGCCGCGCGTTTGGGACGCCCGATGGATTCCGTCCGGTTGGAATTGATCGAAGTGCCGACGGCGGCGGCAGCGTTGGCGCGGGCGCGCGAAGAACGACCGGTTGAAGCGCCGCCGACGGTTGCGCAACTGGCCGCGAACTTTCAGCGCGAAGTCGGGACGGCGTTGCGCACGCTGCGATTGCCGCCCGCCGTACAATTGCTGGATTGTCGTGTCACGACCAGCGCCGCGCCGACCGAAGTCAACATCCGTTACTTGTGCGATCACGAACTGGCGACGGATGCGCAAACGCTGCTGGCCGAAGAAATCCGCGCGCGCTTTGCCGATGCGACGGCGGCGGTCAATTTCGAGCGGTTACAGTCCGCGTTTGAGCCACTGATGTTTGCGCGCAATCAAACGAATCTGAACGCCACTGCGACAGCCGCGTTGGATCGCGTCGGACAACTGCTGCAACGTCATCCGCCACTCCACGCCGAAATCATCGCAGGCCGCGAACCGACCGAAGCCGCAGCGCTGGCGGAACAACGGGCGCGCGCAGTGGCGGATTATCTGGCGATGAAGTGGCAAGTGGCAGAGAAGCGATTCACAATCAAGCACAACGCAGATGCCGCGCGCACGGCAAAGATTGTTCTGAACGTAAAGGGAAGTTGACATGCAAAGAATTTTATTGATCGGAGCCAATGCCGAACTGCTCGCCGCGCTGCAATCCGCCGCCGAATTGCAGGACGCGCAAGTCGTCGCTGCGCCAAATGAGACGGAAGCGTTTCAGCAACTGCGCGCGCGCAGTTTCGATGTCGTGCTGACCGATCCCGCCAGCTCGGCCTGCCGCGATCTGGCGTATCTGAAACTGCTCGGCGGCACGCAACCCGGCTTGAAAATTATCTTGCTGCTGCCGGACGCTGCGCCGGAAGACGTGCTGGCCGCACTGCAAGCCCACATCTTTGCCTGCTTCACTGCGCCGTTCAATGCGACGGAGATCATTGCGATGACGGTGCGCGCGCTGAAGGTCGGCGATTGGCGCGACGGCATTGAACTCGTCTCAGCCAATCCCGCCTGGATTTCGTTGCGTGTCTCCTGTCGCCGCCTGACCGCTGCGCGGCTGGTGCAGTTCATCACTGAATTGATGCAGGACGTACCCGACGCCGACCGCGAAAATCTGGTGACGGCCTTTCGGGAAATCCTGCTGAACGCAATGGAACATGGCGCGGGCTTCGACCCGGAAAAGGTGGTTGAAGTCTCCGCGATTCGCACGCACGACCAGATGATTTTTTTCTTTCGTGATCCGGGGCCAGGCTTTCGCCAACAGGAATTGCCGCACGCGGCGATTTCCAATCCCGCCGAAGACCCCACCGCGCACATTCTTTATCGCCTTGATCAAGGCTTGCGACCAGGCGGCTTCGGCATTTTGATGACGCGGCAACTGGTGGATGAGTTGCTCTACAACGAAGTGGGCAATGAAGTGCTGCTCATCAAACGGATCGTGAAACCGTAACCGGCACCGCATTCCAAGCCACTGTTCTTGATTCAACTGGCAAGTCATCAAGAGAAAGCATCTCAGTCACGGCGGCAGAAGCCGTCAATGAGCGCGCGGTGGATTTCGTCGCCACCGACTTCAACGAATTCCTGATTAGGCTGGAAGGCTGCGAACTGTCATTGCCGCAGCAAAGTGATTTTGCGCACCGCCAACGCTGACGTGCAAACAAGTGAAATGTAGTGGGGCGAGCGCGAACGTCGCGCGAAAGTGATTCACGCTGAAGGCGAATTTCAGGCTGCCGCCCGACTACGCGATGCTGCCGAGCTTATCGAAGATCATCCGATGGCGATGCAGATGCGCTTCCTGCAAACGGTGACGGGCATCGGCAATGAGCGCAGCCATACACTGGTGCTGCCCATCCCGATGGATTTGCTCAGTGCGTTTATGACTGCCCGGATGAATGGCAAAGCACAGTAAAGTGCCGCCTGAAGCAACGCGCCCAAAGGCAGGTTGAAAGCGCGGCGATCCTGGTGGGGTAGAATTCATCACGACTGAGGTGAAATGACACATCCCTGCCCCAACGTTTGCGCGCGCGGCATCGGCTACTCCTTCTGTCCGCTATGGCTTACGCATCTCCGGCTTATGGCACTTGATTTGCCGATGGTGAAAGGGAGTTTGTTTTTCACCCCCTGCACATCGTGAGCCTGAAAGACAGCGAGGAAGTGCCGTATGACCAATGAAAAGCTAGTAGGGAAAATGATGCGGGCTGAGGGCGCAATCTGGCAGCAGTGGCTGTCATTGCTGTGCGGCCAAATCGCCGTTGATCCCGGCTCCGCCAACACCCGCATCTTTGTGGCTGGTCACGGTGTAGTGGTGAATGAGCCTTCTGTTATTGCCTTTCACGAAGATGGACACATCATCGCAGTGGGGCAGAAGGCCAGGCTGATGTTGGAGCGCGCCTCCTCTTCTGTGCGCGTAGTGCAACCGATTCGTAGTGGTGTCATCGCGGCGCACGCTGCGGCAGAACAAATGTTGCGACATTTTATTCAGCAAGCCCTCCGACAGCATTGGCTCATTCGCCCGCGCGTCCTGGTGTGTGTGTCCGGCGAAATGACATCAGTCGAGTCTCGCGCGATTGAAGATTCGCTCCGACGGACTGGGGTGAGCAAACTGAACTTTGTGGCAGAGCCTTTTGCAGCGGCAGTCGGAGTCGGACTGGATGTCGAGGCGGCGCGTGCGCTGATGGTGGTAGACCTGGGAGCAGGAACGACGGACGTTGCCATCCTCAGCGCGGGAACGGTGATTCGCGCTGTTACGTTGCAGCACGGTGGAGAAGAAATAGAACGCGCGATCATTCAATATCTTCACGACCAGCGTCATCTGGAAGTCGGCGCAACGACAGCGGAAGCAGTAAAAATCCGGCTTGGCTCGGCGCTGCGTGAAAGAGACGAGCAGTCTATGGAAGTGGAAGGACGTTGCTTGTACAGGCAACGTCCAATGAAAGCTGTCGTCACGGGTGCAGAGATACGCGCCGCCCTTGAACCGGTCATCTACAAGATTGCGCAAGGCGTGCTGAACGCGCTCACGGATTTGTCACCACAAGTGTCGGCGGACTTGATGGAATCAGGCATGACCTGCACAGGCGGCGGGGCGCAGCTTGCGGGGTTGCCGGAATTTCTCGGCCAGCAAACTGGTCTTGAGGTCAGGGTTGCGCCTAATCCCACGTTGGTCACAGTGCTGGGGGCAGGTCGTCTCTTGAAACCTGAAGCAGCAGAAGGGGTAATGTCACCTGTATCCGCAGGGAAATCTTCTCCGTTCAGTCCCGCCCCACATTGATAATTTGATCCCCACTTTTCATCACACCACTTCCAGTGCCAGATCATCTTCAAGGGATCGCATAATATCTCTCTCTGGCGCGCACCGAAGTTTTTGCCGCTACGCCTTCTCCCTTTACGCGCACTTTGATTTTACGCCATCCGCTTTCGCGCTTTGATGCTGAGGGCACATAGCCCAAATGATATTGCCTGCGCAGTTCGACGGCGATTTGCGCGACCGCCTCTTCCAGAGTTTGACGCGAGATCGGAAAGAACGCCTTGCCGCCGCTCATCGCCGCCAGACTTTCCAAATGCGCCGTCGCCTCAAAATGGCACACGCGCCCGCAAGCACTGCTAGTCGGCTCGCGGCTGCCGATGGCATAAATCGTCACTTCGGCCTCGCGCAACTGGCGGCGCACATCAGTGATGCTGTAACGCGAATGATTGTCCACGCCATCCGAAACAATCAGTAAAGCGCGGCGGCGATGGCGGCTTTCGCGCAGGCGCTCTAAAGCCAAATAGATCGCGTCATATAGCGCCGTATTGCCCTGCGGATGCAGCCCGTGCAAACGCCGCAACAAATCTTCGCCATCGCCTGTTTTCAAGGGTGCGCTGACTTGCTCGCTAAAACTGAACAGCACGTATTCATCTTCCGGGTGGCTGGCGTCGAGAAAATATTTCAGGGCTTCGCGGGCCTGGGCCAGCCGATAACGCATACTGCCAGAGTGATCAAAGATAACCCCGACCGTAGCAGGTTGATCTACGTCGCTGAAGTATTCGATTTCCTGGCGGACATTGTCTTCATACACTTCAAAGTTCTCGCGCTGTAGTCCCACCACCGGACTACCATCGCGCGCCAGCACAGACACCGCCACCGAAACCAGATCGGTGCGAATGCGTAAAGCTTGCTTTCTGGCGTGAAGGCCAGGCGCTGACAGGCTCGCCACAATGAGAAGCGTAAACAAGGCCCGGCATACGGTTTTCGTTCTCACCTTCATAGCGGGTTCCTGACCAACATGCGAAGCAGATCGTGGCGGGCGACCATGCCGACCGGCACGCCATCGCGTACCACCGGGAGGCGATTGATGTCCTGACGCAACATCAACGCGATTACTTCATCCATAGATTGTTCTTCCGTGACGGTGATGACGGGATGGCGCATGATTTCGCGGGCTGTCATTTGCCGCGCCGCTTCGTAAATGCGCTCCACTCCATCGCTGCTCAGCCACTGCCCCAACACTTGGGGGGCGCGAAAGGTGGAAAAGGGAATGCTCTTTTCCTGTGCGGCAAAACTGGATTCCGTGATGATGCCACTGAGCTTTCCCTTGCTATTTATCACCGGTACACAACCAATGCGATGTTCGAGCATGAAACGAGCGGCTTCTTCCAACGTAGCTGTTTCCGCGATGACGAAAGCAGGCTGGGTCATCATTTCTTTGACGTTCATAATCACCTCATCGGAGAATCAGTAATGCGGTTTGTCCCGCCTAGAGCGCCAACAGCCTGCACTGGATAACACTGAGAATTAGGCAGGCTGTTGGCCGGAGTTGCCGCCCTGGGCAACGCTGTCTCCAGCGGTCTCCAGATCAGGTAGACGCTGCCATTAGGGCTTGTGGACGATGCTCGCAGATCGCCTTAATCGTTCTCATCGCGTCCTCATAAGAGAGTTCAGGAACAAGCTTGCCCTTCGCCTCTTTGGCGCGCAGCACAATATCGTTCAGGCACAGCATGCCTTGTAGCATTCCATCATCGTTGACGACCGGGAGCCGTCGCACTTTTTCGTGCCGCATGGTTTTAAGCCCGGTTTTGATGTCATCGTGCAAGTGGCAGGAAAAGACCTGACCGCTAATGACCTCAGCCACTCTGATGTCCGAGACGGGACGCCCCTTCGTCGCGGCGGCAATGGCAATATCACGGTCTGTGATCAGGCCGAGAACTTTTCCTGAGTCATCTACGACGGGCAATACGCCACAATCCGCTTCCCACATGATAACTGCGACTTCAGCTAGTGTGGCTTCTGGAGTGCAACTTCTGACATTATTGGTCATTACTTCTTGGACTTTCATTTCTGTTTTCCCTCCTGCTCTTTCGAGCTTTCAAATGATTTCACTCCGGCATTCGACGGAATGCCGCTAGACCGACAACTTTCCACAGTGCAAGAGAGGTGCCACGGCGAAACAGGCTGATTTTGTTGAGCATGTTATTGTCGTTGCTCGTGGCGAAGGGGGCATTCTGCCACGTTGCGCCCCCACTCTGCCCCGCCGTCTCATTCAGCGTAGCCAGCGTGCGTATGTGCGGTTGCAGTTCTTTCACTTCCATAGCTTGATTCCTTCGCAACAAATTGATTAAGTTATGGTTGCCGGGGCATCTGTTCAAGCACCGCGCCGAGCCGTTTGATCTCTTCGCCATAGCGCCCCCAATCACCGTCACGTTGCGCCTCCACAGCACGCTCGTAATGCTGCCGCGCCTGCGCCATCAGGCTCTGCACCTCTGCTGGCAGTGTGGTGGCGGGCGCATCACCCAGACGAGACGCCTGCGGCTGAACCTGACTGGTAGAGGAAGGCTCACTTTCAAAGATGCGGGCCAGGCTGGCCTCAAGCGTTGGTTCCATCGCAATCTGGTTTTCCGCCGCCACGATGACGCGTTTGAGTTCAGGGATCTTGCCCGTCTCCGCGCGCAGATAGAGCGGTTGCACATAAATCAGTGACTCCTTGATCGGGCTCACCAGCAACGTGCCGAGCATGACCTGCGACCCGCGCTGGTTCCAGAGCGAGAGTTGACGCGAAATCTCCGGGTCCTGATTGACGCGCGCCGCAATCTGCTTCGGCCCGTAGATCAGTTTCTGTTTGGGAAAGCGATAGACCATCAATTTGCCGTAATGCTCGCCGTCGGCGCGCGCGACCATCCACGAGGCCAGATTGTCCTTGCTCTTCGGCGTGAAGGGCAGCATGAGAATGAATTCTTCTTGCTGTTCGCCCGGCAGTTTCATGACCGTGTAGTACGGCTCCATCGTCTGCGCTTCACCGCCAGTCTTCGCCTCACCCATCCCCGCGACTGACCACTGATCTTCCTTGTTGTAGAAGACCTGCGGCTGATCCATGTGATAGGTCGAGTAGACAGCGGTCTGCACCTTAAAAATATCTTCCGGGTAACGCAGATGCGCGCGCAGATCGGCGGTCATTTCACCAAGCGGTTGCAGAATGCCGGGAAAGATGCGCGCCCAGGTCTGAATCACCGGGTCATGTTCATTGGCGATGTAAAGCCGCACGTGGCCGTGATAGGCGTCAACGACCGCTTTGACCGAATTGCGGATGTAGTTGATGCCGCCCACTGGCTGTGCATAAGGATAGCGATGGCTCACCGTGTAGGCATCACAAATCCAGAACAGACGGCCTTCAGAGATCACCAGATACGGATCACTGTCAAAGTGCAGAAATGGAGCAACTTGAGCGAGCCGGTCTTTGATGTTGCGGTTGTAAAGCACGCGGCTCTCCGGCGTTAAGTCATCCGACAGCAGCAGCTTTAAGTCTGTGAAGCGCGTGGCAAACAGCAACTGCCGCCACATCGAACTGATGGAGACGCCGCCTTCGCCCGTATAACTGGTGAAAACGTTCTGCTCGCCCGCCGGGTAGTTGAACTCCTTTGCCTTCGTCCCGACGTAGACGCGATCATTCGATAATTCGCCGAAGTAGATTTCAGGGCGTTCAATTTTGAGCGAAGGCGTTGTCGAGACGGGCGGTAGGTCTTTGATGAAGAGTACCGGCAAGCCCTCTGGCGTCACCTGATTGACCGGGCCGAGCGTCAGGCCGAAGCCGTGCGTGAAGGTCAGTTGCTCATTGATCCAGTTGCGATTCGGCAGACTTGCCGAAGAAAGTTCGCGGGCCGAAAGCATGACCTGCTGTAAGTCACCGTTGATGCGATAACGGTCGTTATCCACCGACAGAAACTCGTATAGCCTTCATCTCTAAAGACGGTTTCGGTGTCAAGGGGAAAAATGACAAAAATTGCCTGGGTCGCCGTCAGGCGACTCTTTTTCTGGTGACAGTTCTGTGACAACTGCAATGCGTTCATTTGGTGCTTGGGGTTAGTAAATCGTAGTTGTCTGAAGCCCCTTGTTTTCGTGGTTCAGACAGGTCGTGATGAACGACAATTAGAATTACCGGTCGCATTGCCTCAGCATCTTTGTTACTGACGAAGGGGTAGTTGCCTCATAAAATTGTTACCAATGCTCCCCAACATTTCGAGGCATTGGAAAGGCAACTATGAAACGAACTGTGAGTTTGGAAACCCGACGTGAGTTGTGTCTGGCGATAGCTGAGCGATATCGTGTGGCGGATCGGCAAAGTAAAAAGCTGATTTTGGATGAATTTGTAAAAGTAACTGGGTATCACCGCAAACACGCGATTCGGATTTTGCGCGACCAGAAGAAAAAATCTACGATGAAAGCTGTTGGCAAGCGAATCTATGAGGCAGCGATAGAAGAAGCTTTGATCGTTTTGTGGGAAGCGGCAGATCGTATCTGCGGCAAGCGGCTCAAAGCTTTGCTGCCGACTCTGATTGAGGCCATGGAACGGCATGGGCATCTCTGCCTAAATGAGACTCTCCGCCAGCAGTTGCTCAAGATCAGTGCGGCGACGATTGATCGGCGGCTCCAGAAGGTACGTGTCCAGGCCCTAAGCAACAAGCGCAGGAAGCGCGCGCAAAATCGCATTCACAAATTGGTTGCCGTCAAAACTTTTGCCGATTGGGAAGAGGCACGACCAGGAATGATGGAAGTAGATTTGGTGACGCATAGCGGGACGAAAGCCTGTGGCTCGTTTGTCCATACGCTGGTGCTCACCGATGTGGCGTCGGGCTGGACAGAATGCGTAGCGCTCCCTGTGCGCGAGCAGTCATTGATTGTGGAGGCAATTACAGGGGTGCAAGCACGTTTGCCGTTCCCACTCCTTGGTCTGAATACGGACAACGATAGTGCGTTCATCAATGACACTCTCTGGAATTACTGTCAGCAACAGGGGCTGGAATTCACGCGCAGTCGCGCTTACCGCAAAAACGATCAGGCCTGGGTGGAGCAAAAGAATGGAGCCATCGTGCGTAAGCTCATTGGGTATGGACGACTCGAAGGCTTAGCCGCCACGGCGGCATTGCGTCGGCTGTATGAGGCTTCCCGTTTGTATGTCAACTTCTTTCAGCCGTCCTTCAAGCTGAAAGACAAAGAACGACAAGGAGCGAAAGTCCGCAAACACTATGAGCCACCGGCAACGCCGTACCGGCGACTGCTCGCAAGTAAGGAAGTGGCCACAGCAATGCAACAACGACTGACGGCTCAATTTCAGCAACTTGATCCGGTGTTATTGCTCAAACACATCCGTGATGCACAGGCAGCAGTTGTAGCCTTCAGTCAAAATCAGACGCCGCCGCCATTGTCCGAAGATTTACAAAAGTTCGTGAGCAGTTTGGCCACCGCTTGGAGTGCGGGCGAAGTTCGTCCAACCCATCGTCGTGAACCACAAGCTGGGCGTTGGTATCGCACACGCAAAGACCCCTTTGCGGAAGTCTGGCCGGTATTACTCAATTGGTTGGAGGAGCGGCCAGAGATGGAAGCGAAAGAACTGCTCAAGCGTTTACAGGCGAGCGATTATGGCACGTATCCTGACAATCAACTGCGCACTTTACAACGGCGCGTGCGAATCTGGCGCACACGCATTGCACGTGAACTCGTTTATGGGAGTGAAGCGAAGCAAGCTGAAGTAACAAAGGGAGCCGTGGCAGCGCAGGTAACCGAGGCACCAAGGTAAGCCGCGAGGCTCTTTTTTGTTCGGTAACATTTCTCACTGAGGCAACACGGAGGGAAATTCTAGTTGACGTCAGACATGGGCAGCATCAAGCAATAAACCGACGTCCACGCCGTAGTCATCCTCAAAGCGGAGACGTTCCAGCCATTTGCGCCGCGCCGCGATAAGCCCGCCTAAAGGTTGCTGAATGTGATTGAGTTCAGGAAAGAACGTTTGCAAGAGCGGACGGGCCGTCAGTGTTGTCACCCGTCCCGCCTCGCGCGTAAAGCTCGCCTTCACGAAATCGGCTTGTCCAGCTAGGAGCGGTGCCACAAGACGTGCAATCAAATCTTCGTGCAGCCCGCTCAAATCACCGTCCAGATAGACCAACACATCATTCTGCGCGACCAGTAAGCCATCCCGCATAGACGCGCCTTTGCCCAGCAAAGTACTGGTAATCACGCGCGCACCCGCAGCTCGCGCGAGGTCGGGCGTGCCATCAATCGAGCCATCATCCACGACGATCACTTCTGTAACCTGTGCCGCAGAGCGGACACAGCGCACGACCGAACTCACGGTAGCGGATTCGTTGAGGACAGGAATGATGACCGAAATCATAGGCGTGCGTTCCCCTCAAGCCACTTGCAGCAGTTGGTCGCGGTCAGTCGCCGGCTTCGGGTTGGTTTTCTCGTAATGTGCCAGCGCGGGATCGAACTGACGATCACAGTTGTTGCAGGTATAGGAGGTCAATGCCTCCCCACCGACGATGAGCCATACGGTCTGACAATGGGGGCATTGATAGACGGGGATGCCGATCATTTTTTGCAGTTTTTCACGGAGCCATTCGTGTTTCATAAAGTATTCCAGCAAAGCTTACTCTCAAACAAATTTGAGGGCATCTTCTAAACTGGAGAAGGTCTCGCGTTCCATCGTATCGGCAGGCACGATCAAACGCGCGCCCTTCTCCAGCCATGCAAGCGGAAGGTCGCCGGGGACGAAAAAACCGCCCCTCACGAACAAGCGCAACCGAGACGTTGCGACGCGGTAAATCGTCCGCAGTTCTCCTTCCGTTGCATAGACCTCGACGACACGTCCCAACGACTTGCCGCCTTGTGTAACCACTTCGATGCCCAGCAGGTTTTCGTGGACGCGCGCGCTACCGGGAAACGATGGTGGCATTTCTTGCATTTCGTCCCAGGCATCCGGCGTCACCAGCACCAGTCTTTGTTCCCGGTAAACAAAACAGTCGCTGGCACGCAGCACCCATTCTTTCCGCTCAACATCAGTTACTACCAGCCCCAAAACAACGCCATCCGTCGGATGCACAACCGCATCGGTGACCACGCCCACTGGTTGTCTGCCTTCCAGTCTGACGACGGGCATCCCATTGAGTTCACGTGTCAGATTGAGAATGGTTTCCGGGTTCATAGGTAGTTTTTTGAAAAGATCGTGGCGAGTCCCTCACCCGTCCCCCTTGAGTGAGAGCTAGATTGAAATGCTCAACATCCAGCTCACATCAGCGAGGTCGCCCGCCACGATGCACTAAACACTCCTGGCTAGATCGGGACTACTCGTACCAGCCAGGAGTGCCTTCCGTCTATGCCCATTACAAATTCCGTGCCGCAACGAGGTGACCCGCTAAACCTCACGCCACACGAGGATAAGAGGAGATTTGGCTGAAGGTGCGCCAGTTGCCGACTGGGGCAAAAAGGGGCAAGTCTGTAGCGACAAACCGCAAATTTGCACGGGTTATGTTTGGCAAGCGATTTGCACGGACAAGTGCAAAGCGGTGGTCGTGTGACCGCGCAGTGATAGTATCAACTTATGAGTATCAGTACCCGATTGATCCTGCTGTTAACGGCAATGGTCGGCCTCGTCATGGTGGCGGCGGGCTATTACTTTTTGTATCAGCGGCAGACCATTCTGGAAAGCGCGATGCACAACGAAGTCCGCGCGCACGCCGGCACGTTGCAACTCATGTTGGAAGAAGATTTTCACGCCGGGCGTGACCGTGACGCGCAGCAATTTATCAATCGCCTGAGCCAGAACCCCAAAATCTACAGCGTAATTTTGTACGACGAACAAGGGCAGATCACCATGCTGTCGGATCCATTAGTCGCCAATGAAATCCGCTTTCCGCCGGAAGTGCGCCGCGTGTTGGCAACGGGAGAAACAGCAGAGATAGTACGGCGCATCGGCGCGCAGAAAGTCTTTTCTATCATCATGCCGATTCAGATGAGCGACACGCGTCGGGGGGCCTTTGAAATTACCCAACCCCGCGACTTCATCGAAGCCGATTTTGCCGCCGCGCGCCGCGATATGACGGTGATTACGCTGACGCTGTTCGCGGTCATTTTGCTGGGCGTATTGATCGTGATGCGGCGCAATCTGGCGCATCCAATTCGAGAACTATTGACGGGAGCAACAGCATTGGGTGAGGGCGAATTGGATTTTCGGGTGGTCGTGCCGGATGGGGGAAACGAATTTTCAAAATTAGCGCGGGAGTTTAATCGCATGACCGACCGTTTGGCGGAACAGCGCAACGCTGCGGCCCAAGCCGCTGCCGAGCAACTCAAGTTGGAACAGCAACTGCTCATCGCCGAACGGTTCGCAGCGTTGGGGCGCGTCGCGGCTGGTGTCGCGCACGAAATGGGCGCGCCGCTCAATGTCATCAAAGGACGGGCGGAGCAGTTGCTGGAAGGGCTGGACGCTCCGCGCAGCAAATTGGAACGCAATCTCACCATCATCAATCAACAGGCCGATGTGATTGCGCGCACCGTGCGCCAACTGCTGAATCTGGGTCGTCCCGCCGCCTTGCAACGTGAGCCGATTGCCTTAGCCTCGTTGCTGCACGAAGTCCACGAATTGTTGGAAGCAGAGGCGGTGAAACTGGGTATCGAACTGGCGTTCGATGGCCACGAAGAAAAACACATCAGTGGGGATCGGGAATTGTTGCAGCAGGTGTTCATGAATATTTGCCGCAACGGCCTGCAAGCGATGACCGCAGGCGGAACGTTGCAAGTAGAAATGCTGGCGCAGGAAACGGTGAAAGATAAGCAGTCCTTCATCGCCACTCGGGTTGCCGATACGGGGCCGGGGATTGCGGCAGAACATTTGCATCAGATTTTTGATCCTTTTTTTACCACCAAAGACGTGGGGCAAGGAATGGGTCTGGGGCTGAGCCTGTCGCGCCGCATCGTCGAGGATCATCAGGGCTGGATTGAAGTAGCAAATCAACCTAATGGCGGGGCAGCTTTTACGGTGTGGTTGCCGAAAGTTGAACGTGCCATGCCGGAAACAACGGAAAGCGAGATGGTCAATGCAAGCGCGAATCCTGGTTGCTGAAGATAATGCCGACATGCGCGAGTTGTTGCAAGACGTGCTCGACGAAGCGGGTTACGAGACGATCATTGCGGTGGATGGACAGCAGGCAATGACGCACATCGAACGCGAACGCGAAATGCTTGATCTGGTCATCACCGACGTGCGTATGCTAAGCATCACGGGCGATGAATTGCTCACCGTCCTGCGCGCCCGTCGTGCGGAAGCACCCGTGATTGTGATTACCGCGTTCGGTTCCGTCGAACAAGCGGTCGAGATGGTCAAAGCGGGGGCGTTTCAATATCGCACCAAGCCGTTCAAGAACAGCGAACTATTGCAGGCTGTAGCGGAAGCGTTGGCGGCCAGTGAAGCGCAACGCACGCAGGCACGCTTGCGGCGCGCAGCCGTTGTGCCAGCGCGCATCATTGGGGCGTCGCGTCCGATGCGCGCTTTATTTGAGCGCATCACGATTGCGGCGCGCAGCGTCGGCACGGTGTTGATTACGGGTGAATCCGGCACGGGCAAAGAACTGGTCGCGCGCGCGATTCACGAAGCTTCCGAACGCAGCGGTTCCTTCGTACCCGTCAACTGTGCGGCGATCCCCGCCGAGCTGATGGAGTCTGAATTATTCGGGCATACGGGACAAGCCTTCACAGGCGCAAAACAGGCGCGCAAAGGGCTGATTGAAACCGCGGACAACGGCACGCTCTTTCTGGCTGAAGATACGCAAGGCCGGTAAAGTAGGGTAACATCAGGACTTCCAACTTC
>CAZWAK010000028.1:0-23101 GCA_964631865.1 uncultured Heliobacteriaceae bacterium
GGATTACGTCGTAGACCGAGCCGTGATGCTGTTCGGATTTGATCTTGCCTTTGTACTTTTCGTGCTGGTCGTCGAGGATTTGAATTTCCATCCCTTGATACGCCGCATCGCCTTCCAGTGGCGCGCGAATGCCGACGCCGTTGTTGCCGCCGGGTTCGACTTTGAATTCAAAGCGGAAGACGAAATTGGCGTATTCTTTTTCTGTCCACAAATTGCCGCCGCCGTCCGCCGGGCAAACGATGGAGTTGTCTTTGACGACGTAGCCGGGGCCGTGCCCTTTGATCAGCTTCCAGCCCGTCAGCGTTTTGCCATCAAAGAGTGACACGAAACCGGGTTCCGGCGCAGGCGTGGAGAGCGTCAGTGAACTCATAAGCACAAGGCCAAGCCAAAGGGTGATGCGTGTTTTCATACGGTTGCTTTCGAGCGTCAGTGCGTCGAGAATACGGCGCACGAAATTGACACTCGTAATTCTAGGGTCAGACCAGTGTAAGTCAAGCAATTCAAGGAGTCGGACGAACAAATGAAACATTTCTTCCCAGCCGCATGTTTATTGGTTTTTGTGCTTGGCAACGAGGCTTTCGCACAAGGCAAATGGCAGATCGCAACTTTCGCTGGAAACGGACAAGCCGGATATAGCGGTGACGGCGGACAAGCGACCGCTGCCAAACTGGATCAACCGTTCGGCATTGTGCGTGGCCCGGACGGCGCGTTGTATGTTTGTGACACGAACAATCACCTGATTCGCCGCGTGGATCGCAAAGGCATCATCACGACGGTCGCAGGCACAGGCAAGAAAGGCTACAGTGGCGACGGCGGCTTGGCGACAAAAGCCGAATTGAACGAACCGTACGAAATCCGCTTCGACAAACAGGGCAACATGTTTTTCGTCGAACGGCTCAATCACGTCGTGCGGCGCGTGGATGCAAAGACGAAAATCATCACGACCATTGCAGGCAATGGCAAAGTCGGTTTTTCCGGCGATGGCGGCAAAGCGACGGACGCGACGATGAATCAGCCCCACAGCATTCAATTCGATGCGCGCGGCGATTTGTACATCTGCGACATCCTGAATCACCGCATCCGCAAAGTGGCGATGAGAACTGGCATCATCACCACCTTCGTCGGCACGGGCGAAAAGAAGCCGACGCCCGATGGCGCGCAGATCACAGGCACGCCGCTCAACGGCCCGCGCGCAATGGATTTCGACAAGCAGGGCAACATGTGGCTCGCACTGCGCGAAGGCAATGCGGTGTACAAACTCGATCTGAAAGCAGGCACGATTCATCACGTCGCAGGCACAGGCGCGAAAGGCTTCACGGGTAATGGCGGCCCGGCGAAAGCGGCTACGTTGTCAGGGCCAAAAGGCATCAGCATTGCGCCGGATGGCAACGTCTATTTGGCCGATACCGAAAGCCATTCGATTCGGATGATTGACGTGCGGCGAGGCACGCTCGAATTAGTTGCAGGCACAGGCGAGCGCGGCGACGGGCCAGAAGGCGATCCGTTGCAATGCAAGATGGCACGACCGCACGGCGTGTTTGTAGATCGTGATGGCGCGGTCTTCATTGGTGACAGCGAGACGCATCGGGTGCGGGTTGTACGAAGGAAGTGATTTTGAAATTGTGGGATGAACGGGGCATACTTAGGCGAACCAATTATCGAAATGAGAGGTATTTATGAGCAGTGTGATGGTTCCAAAGAAAGCGAAAGAAGGCTGGGTTATTGATTTGGCTCCTGATTTTGCCGAAGCGTTAGGTGTTGCGGAAGGTTCAATCGCCATCTTGTACGTTCAGGATGGGAACATTAGTTATGAAATCCTCCCACCGCCATCCAAAGAGTTAGAGGATGAATTTCAATTGGCATACGCCGACCTCAAAGACACCTTTGCGGAGATGAAGCGACTTGGCGACTAAAGCCGTAAAATATGTTTCCTTTCCTGACGCCGTCTGGTTGCATTTGCGATTGATGAGAGCCGAGGGCGAGACGCGGGTTGGTGTAGATGATCGGACACTGATCGAATCCGCCCTTGCACGCCCGCAGCAAGCTGCCCATTACGAAAACGCCGATATTCTCCGACAAGCGGCGACGTTGTGTTTTGGCCTTGTAAAGAATCATCCCTGGAAAGGTGGGAACAAAAGAACCGCAACGTTATTGATGAAAGTCTTTTTATGGCGCAATGGTTTCCGGTATCTTGCTACTATTCCTGAAACTATCCAGATGGTTCATCTCGTTGAAGCCGATCTCTGGAAAGTTGATGAAATCGAAGCAGGGTTACGCGAGCATACAAGCCCCCTAAACTAAACAACCCAAGTTCAGAATGAAATTTACGATACTCCGGTCGTTACTTGCCCTAATTCTTTTCTCCCTTTCGCTGCTGGCGCAATCGCCTGAAGGCCAGTTTTTTCGCACCTATTGGTATCAACGCGGCCTCGAATTCGGCAATCCGAAATTCGATGACCGCTTTCGCGTGAATTCGCCCGAAGCTGTCCTCAATCCCAACTACAGTCAGCGCGTCGAAGTCCGCGAAAACGGGATGATGCTGATTCCGATCCACGAAGATTTGCGGCAAATCTATCGCGCCGAATTGTATCTGGAACTCTGGGGCGGCCATCCCGGCACGGCGAATAAGCGCGTCACCGTCAATGGTCGCAGCACTTATTCGATTCAGGATGTCGGCACGTTCAATAAACATTGCACGCATCAATACCCGACGCTTTATTTGCAACCGACCGATTTGGTGAACGGCTACAATGCGTTTCAATTTGCCTGTGATCGTGGTTCCAGCTTTTGGGGGCATTTCATCGTGGACAATGCGGCGCTGCGCGTCGAATTGAAGCGCGATCACGCGGATTTACAGAAAGCGGGACTGCGCGGCTTCAATGCGCTCATCAAAGCCGAAGCTGTGGCGGGCAATCAGGAGGCGATTCGGCTGAAATTGTCGAGTTCTGACGATCTGGTGATTGCCTCAGTGGATTATCAAGGCTTCTATTACGGCTACGATGAAAACGGCGACACGATGACCTACGGTTGGCACGGGATGACGAAAAACAAAGAACCACACGCGATCATCGGCACGGCGAAGCAATATCCGTTTTCAGTCGAGTGGGAGACTGCGATGTTGCAGGAGCAGCAGGAAATGGCCGTGCGCGCGATTGTGCATTTCAAAGATCATCCCGAATTCACATACATCACGCCCGTCATCGGCGGTTTGTATGCCGCGAAACCGAAAGGCACGCGCGTGACGGTCTATGCCTCGCGGGATTTGCCTGCGCCGTTTTGGTCGCGCGCGAATCAAAAGAAAGCTTGCACGATTGAAGTGGATATTGATCCCGCGCGCATCGAACGCGCGGAGTTGAATGTAGTGGTTTGGGATGGCGGCGCGGGCAATGTGAAAGATCATTTCACGCTCAACGGCACGCCGCTCCCCATCGCCGGGGCAGGGAAGCACGATGTGCTGTTTCGGCAAATCGCCCTTGACCCCAAAATCCTAAAACGCGGGACGAATCGCCTGGAATTGCTGTCGGACACTGAGCATCACGGCATTGAAATCCTGTTGCCCGGCCCCGCGTTAGTGATTCGGAGTAAGTAATGCCAAGTCCCCGAAATTTCTGGCGGAACGTGCTGGTATGCGTTCTGCTTTGCTTCAGTGGCGTGCCTGTGTGGGCGCAAGCAAACTGGTGGAATCCGAACTGGACGTTGCGGCTTCCGCTGACGGTTGAACCTGCCGCGACCGCGCAGCACAATCGCCCGGTGGCTGTGACGATCAACTTTACGCTTGCGCTCAAAGCTGCCAAATCGCGCGGCCTCTTCATTTCCAATACGTTGCGCGTGGTGGAAGTCAATGCAGGCGGGAACGTTGTGGACGAAGCGGTTCCGCTGCAATTTGACTTTGCGCCCGATTTTCACGCGACGCGCAACGCCCTCGGCACAGTTCAGTTTTTCCTCAAAGGCCGCACGACCAGGACGCGGCATTTTCATCTGTATTTTGAAACGAATGAAGCGCCGCAAGTCACGCAACTGCTCGCGCCCTATCGCCTCGCGGAAGTGTTGCGCGCATTTGAAACCGAAGCCCCGCAACATACGCTGGAGCCGTTGCTCGTCAATGTTGGCGCGGTCGAAACCAAGCCCGCCACGCGCGCGCGCACGGTGACGCTGGCTCCCACCGCACAAGTCGCTGCGACGGAACTCAACGCGACAGAACCCGCTTGGAAAAACAAACCGGAGCATCCGTTTTTCCCCGGCTATTGCACGTGGTACGCCGCCCGCAAGTGGAAAGAATTCACGGGCGCACCCGTGACCTGGAGCGGTGACGCCGGGCGCTGGTTCGACAACGCGGCAGAGGAAGGCCGCAGCGTCTCTGAAGACCCCCAAGCAGCGGTCGTGGGCGCAGTTATGGTGTGGACGCGGCGCGGTGCAGCAGGGCATGTCGCCTTCGTTGAAGACGTCAATGCCGAAGGCGTTTTCATCAGTGAGATGAACGTGTATCGGCGCTGGGTCGTGAGTGAAACCTTCCTGCCGTTCACGAATTTGGACAAGGGAACAAAGTATAAATTTCGCGGCTACATTTTGCCAGAATGAAGCCCGCGAGGTATTGCCCCCCGTCTTGCTCGCCACATTGCTCCTGCTTGAAACGCTGTGCTATGCTCCGCCCCATTGCGAGGCCTACTGGAAAGAGAAGTTATGAGCGCACGACAAAAAGATTTACTCCGCCACATAGATTATCCCGAATCGGATGGTGAACCGATGGCTGAAACCGATAAGCACCGGCAATTGATGATTGATCTGATCGAGTCCTTGAAAACGCATTTTGCCGCTGATCCGCAAGTGTATGTCTCCGGCAATCTGATGTGTTACTACGTCGAAGGCGATGACAAGCAAAGCGTCTCGCCCGATGTCTTTGTCGTGCGTGGCGCGGCGAAACACGAACGACGCATTTACAAGTTTTGGGAAGAACCTGTGCCGAATGTGGTGCTGGAAATCTCGTCGCGGAAAACGCGCAAGGATGATTTGGGCGCGAAGAAGGATTTGTATGCGTGGCTGGGCGTGCGCGAGTATTTTGTCTTTGACCCGGAATACAAACTGCGCCCCCCGCTGCGTGCCTTTCGGCGGCGGGGCGAGGAGTTGGTCGAAGAAGTGGTCTTGAAGAATCGCGTCGTCAGCCACGAATTAGGGTTGGAACTGGTCAATACAGGGCAGACATTGCGGCTCTGGAATTCACAAACGGGGGAATATCTGCGCACCCCGGTGGAAGAAGCGGCGCGAGCGGCGCGGCTGGCGGCCAAATTGCGCGAACTCGGCCTTGATCCCGACCAACTCTGATCTCAGTTTTCTTCACGCACCTGCCGTTGCCGTCATGTTCCCCGCCGCGTCGTAGCTGAAATTCGTCGTCCCGCCAGCTAAAAATTTCTTGTGCCAGGAATTTCTTCGGCTGTGTTATATTTCGGTTGCCCTAGCTATCGGACTAGCCCGAACCCATTCAGCAAACTCTATTCAGTCAGAACAGCCCCTTCATGCCTCGCAGGAACGATAATGCAGAACCAGGCAGTGCTAGATCAAGTTCGCGTGGGAGACACGGCGGCTTCCGCTGGTCAGGACGAAACGCGCTTTCGTAGAGCTTTCAAATCCGCTCCGCACGGCATGTTACTCCTCTCGCTGGATGGCTATTGCCTGGAAGTGAATGCGGCTGTGTGCGCGATGTTGGGCTATGCAGATGAGGAACTCTGCGAGCAAGATTTCCTCGATTTGATTCATCCCAGAGATGGCGACTTGGAGTTGGAAACCTTGCAGCAGGTTGGCGATCTGACCGCTTTTGCGGCGCAGTTGGAACGGCGCTTGCGGCATAAACAGGGGCATTGGGTTTGGACGCGCATCAGCACTTCGTGTCTCACCGATGATGAGGGACAACCGCTCCTGGTGGTGGGGCAGGTCGAAGACATCTCGCAGCAAAAACAATTGGATGACCAGTTGCGCAAATATGCGACGGAGATTGCTCGCAAAAACATCGAACTCGACAAGGCTCTGACCAACGCGCACGAAGCTACGCAAGCCAAAAGCGCGTTCCTCGCCAATATGAGTCACGAAATCCGCACGCCTTTGAATGGCATCATTGGGATGAGCGATTTGTTGCGGGGCACGGATTTGAATGGGGAACAGGAAGAGTTTGTCAGCACGATTCAATCCTGTGCGAACTCGCTGCTCGTGCTGATCAACGACATCCTGGACTTCTCCAAGATCGAAGCGCGCAAGCTGGCGCTGGAAAATATCGAGTTTGCCTTGCCGGAGATCATCAACAGCGTGGCGGATTGGTTTGCGTCACAGGCCGCGCGCAAAAAGCTCGAATTCATCTGCTATCTGGAGTCGTCCGCGCAAGAACAACTGCGACAGTTGCGCGGCGACCCGCATCGCTTGCGGCAAATCCTGGTGAATCTGGTCAGCAATGCCATCAAATTCACGGAGTCTGGCGAAGTCGTTTTGCAAGTCGGGATCAAAGAAATACGGGCACGCCAAATCGTCGTCGAGTTTGTTGTCCGTGACACCGGGATCGGCATCCCGCCCGAAAAGCTGAAGTTGATCTTTGACAGCTTCACGCAGGCCGACAGTTCGACGACGCGCCAATATGGCGGCACAGGACTTGGCTTGGCGATTTGCCAGCAATTGGTGGAGTTGATGGGCGGCAGCCTCAATGTCAGCAGCGAACTGGGACGCGGCAGTTCGTTTGTGGTCACAATTCCGTTTGCGTTCCAGCACGAAAAAAGCGAAACGGCACAGCCCGGTATGCGCGAGCAATTGCGAGTGTTGATCGTGGATGATAACCAGACCAATCGTACGATCTTGCATCAGATGCTGCAAAATTTTGGCTGTCAGAGCGAGCAGCTTACCGACGGCAAAGACGTGATGCGCGCGCTGACGGAAGCCGCCGCAGCGCAGCACGCCTTTGATCTTTTGTTGTTGGATTTGGACATGCCCGACTGGTCTGGCTTGGAAGTGGCCGCAATGGTGCGGCAGGCGGAACACCTGCGCCAGCCGCACATCATGTTGTTGACTTCGGTCGGCACGAAACCCGATGACGCGCGTCTGCAACCATTGGGCATTCAGATTTGCCTGCCCAAACCGATCAAGCCCACGATGCTGCTCGCGGCGCTGCACGATTTATTTACCGTGCAACAAGCTTCGCGCGCGACACACGTGAGCGCAGACCTCGCTGTGCCTGCCGCAATGACAACGCCGAGCGCCAACATCCTGCTGGTCGAAGACAACTTGGTCAATCAGCGTCTGGCCGTGAAGATTTTGCAAAAGGCCGGGCATCACGTGCAGGTGGCGAGCAATGGGCGGATCGCCTGCGAGATGGTGCGCGAACATCCGTTCGACTTGATCCTGATGGACGTGCAGATGCCCGAAATGGACGGGCTGGAAGCGACGCGACAGATTCGCGCCCGCCAGGAGCACGCGCGAATCCCGATCATTGCGATGACGGCGCACGCTATGACCGGCGACCGCGACCGCTGTTTGGCGGCGGGAATGGACGATTATTTGACCAAGCCGTTGAAGCTCGAAGAGCTGGCGGCGGCGCTCCAACGATGGACGAAAACCACTATGCCACAAACGTATCTACAAGTAGACGAACCGGTTGATTTTCCGGCGCTGCAAAAGCTGACCGATGGCGATGCCGAGTTTTTGCGCGAACTGGTGGAATTGTTCCTGGCGGATGTCCCCGGTCGCTTTGCCAACTTGAACACCGCCGTTGCCAATCAGGTTGCCGCCGAGATCAAGAGCGAAGCGCACGGCTTGAAAGGTTCGTGCGGCAATCTGGCGGCCAAAGGATTGCAAAAGCAAATGGCGGAACTGGAAAAACTCGCCGCCGACAACGACCTCACGCCTGTCCCGGCTTTGCTCGCCGCCGCTGAAGCGGAATTGGCGCGGGTCCAACAATATTTTGCGAAGGTTTTGGAAGAGCTATGAAAGTGCTCATTGCCGAAGATGATATGGTTTCCGGGCTGGTGCTGGAACGCACGCTGCAACGCTGGGGCTATGAGGTGATAAAGACGAAGAACGGCGTCGAAGCGTGGGAACAGTTTCAGGCGGAACCCGTGTCGTTGGTGATTACCGATTGGATGATGCCGCAGATGGATGGGGTCGAACTCTGTCGCCGCATTCGGGAGTCCAATCTGGCGCATTACACGTACGTGATGTTGCTTTCAGCGAAAAGCCAGAAGATCGAACTGGTCGAAGGGATGGACGCGGGCGCGGATGACTTCATGACGAAACCGTTCGACAGCGCGGAATTGCGCGTCCGTTTGCGCGCGGGCGAGCGGCTGCTTAATCTCGAACAATCCCTGACCGAACGCCAAACCGAAATTGTCGCCGTCAATCGGGAGTTGCAGCGCAACATTGACCGCCAGCGCCTCATCAATCAATTGCTCGGTTCGTTGACGACTTCGTTGGATTTTGAAGTCGTGCTGCAAGAAGCCGTGAATCCTTTGCAGGCGCTTTTCAACTCGTCGCGGGCGTGCGTGCGACTGGTGGAGCGCGAAACGCAAACCTTGCGTCTCGCGGCGGAAAAATGCGCGCCCGGCATCGCGCCGATAGGCACGATTTCTTTCCCGATTGAAACTTCGGCAGACGGGGATGAAATCAGCTCCAACAGCCTGCTGGCGAGTCCGAATTTGTCGTCCGCCATGACCTCCGACCCGCGCGTGTCTTTGCGGATGTTGGCGAATGGGTTTGGCGTCACCGCGCTGCTATGCGAACCGTTGACGATGCAAGGGATGTGGTTCGGCGATCTATGTCTGCACCAATGTCAGGAGAGTCGGGAATGGACGGACGAGGACATCCAGTTATTGAAAACCCTAGCGCAACAAATTTCCGTCGTGGCGGTCAATGCGGCATTGCATCGCAAAGTGCAGGAACAATCCGTGCGCGATGGGTTGACGGGACTTTACAACCGCCGTTACTTCGACGAAGTTTTGATCAGCGAATTCGAGCGTGCCAGCCGTTACAATCAGCCGCTCTCGCTCGTGATGGTAGATTTGGATCATCTCAAAATCATCAATGACACGATGGGGCATCTGGCCGGCGATGCCGCGATCAAGATGACAGGCGAAACGCTGCTCAAACAATCGCGGCGCGTGGACATCGCCACCCGCTACGGCGGCGAAGAGTTTGCCGTGATCCTGCCGCAAACGCCAATGGACGGCGGGAAAGCGGCCAGCGAGCATTGGCGGCAAACCATCAATCAATGTGTCATCGGCAGTCATCGTCTCAGCGCCAGTTTTGGCGTTGCCTCGTTTCCTGAACACGGCACCAGCCCGGAACGATTGATCCGCGCGGCAGACATTGCGATGTACCGCGCCAAACTCGGAGGGCGCAATCACGTTTGTGTCGCCAGCGCCGCCGAGGTCGAAGCACGCAATGCCGAAGTGTAAGCCTCAACTCCTGCGGTGGAATTCTCGTTCGCCTGCAACTTTTCCGCGCGTTGGTGCGTTGATGCAGTGACAGACATTCACAAGGAGGAAGATTTATGAGTTCACAAGGAGAACAATTAGTGCCCAATCCACCACAACCCAACAACCCGCCCTCGACAGTAGATGAGGTCGTCAACGCCATTCGCGAATTCGTGACCAAAGCGCCGGAGACAATCAACAAAGCCGTGGAGCGCGCGATGAACGTCAAAGACACAACCGTCGTGTTGCGGCTCGGCGAGAAAGAATCCGAGGCGCTCGACACATTGGTTTCGGCGGGCATCTTCAAGTCGCGCATGGACGCCGCGAATTTCCTCATCGCCGAAGGCATCAAATCGCAAGCCGCTTTATTCAGCCGTATTCAAGGCAAGCTGGATGAAATCGAACGCTTGCGGCACGAACTGCGCGAGACCATCGCACCGGAAATTCCGAAAGCTTAATCGGACAACATATCTCATCGAGAAATTGGGCAGGGAACTTATTGACAAGTTTCCCTGCCCAATGCTTTTTACGCGCAGGGTTTATCATTTCGCATTTGTTTGCTACACTCTGCGCCTCAAGATAGTTCCCCAAAACACGATTTCCAAACACAAGGCTTACTATGAGATTCCGAACTCGCTTTGCAACCTCCACCCTGTTGGCGACGCTGCTCACCGTTGCGTGTCTGATTACGGCTGCGGTCATCAGCGGCAAAGAAAAATCGCGTGCGGCTGAGGCCATGGCCAAAGCGGCACAAACGTTTCTGGCTTCGCTCTCGCCCGCCCAGAAAGCGCAGGCCACATTCAGCTTTACCGATGATCAGCGGTTTGATTGGCATTTCGTACCGCAAGCGCGCAAAGGGCTGCCGCTCAAAGAAATGAACGAAGGGCAGCGCAAAGCCGCGATGGAATTGCTGCGCGCGGCGCTCAGTCAAACGGGCTATAAAAAAGCGACGTCCATCATTTCGCTCGAACCGATTCTCGCCGAACTCGAAGGGCCGAACCGACGCTTCCCGCGCGATCCCGAACTCTATTACGTCACGATTTTCGGCGAGCCAGGCAAAGGCGATTGGGGCTTTCGTTTTGAAGGGCATCACCTCTCGCACAACTTCACCGTCACCAAAGGCAAGCTGGTCGTAGACGCGCCGGCCTTCTTTGGCACGAACCCGGCACAGGTTCTCACTGGCCCGCAAAAAGGCTTGCGTGTTTTGGCTGTGGAAGAAGATTTGGCACGTGCATTGATGATGACGTTGGACGAGAACCAACGCAAAAAAGCCATTTACGATCCGAAGGCTCCGAGCGACATCCTAAGTCATGACAAGCGCACGATCCAACCGCTCGACAATGTCGGGATCAAAGGCAGCGAGTTGAATGCCAAGCAATTTGCGATGCTCGAAAAGTTGATTGAGGAATATATCGGCAATGTCCCCGACGATGTCGCCGCGATGCGCCGCGCCAAATTGAAAGGCACGAAAAAAGAGCAACTGCTGTTCGCCTGGGCTGGCCCCATTGAGAAGGCGAAGGGCGGTTATACGCTGGAAGCTCGTGATCTAAACCCCACTGCCGCTCCCACCGGGCAAACGCTTGGTTTTCAAGGCCACTATTATCGCGTGCAAACACCCACGTTCCTGATTGAATATGACAACACGCAAAACAATGCGAATCATATTCATTCGGTGTGGCGCGATTTCAACGGCGATTGGGGCCGCGATCTGCTCGCCGAGCATTATCAAGCCACGCCGCATCAAAGCATCGCCTTGCGCCGCTAACATTGCCAACGAATATCCATGCGGGAAGCCGTGCATCCATTGCCAATTGATTCGCTGCTTCCCGCCGTTCTCTCTGCACTTCAAACCAATCGAAACCTCATCATCGAAGCCTCTCCCGGCGCTGGAAAAACCACGCGCGTGCCGCCTGCATTGCTTAATCCAGCTGTCGCGAACGACAGCGAAGTCTGGGTCTTGGAACCGCGTCGCCTCGCCGCTCGCCTCTCGGCGCAGCGCGTGGCCGAAGAGTTGGGCGAACGACTTGGGCAAACCGTCGGCTATCAAGTGCGCTTTGAAGAAATCAGCAGCCCGCGCACGCGCTTGCGATTTTTGACCGAAGGCGTCTTGACTCGTCGCTTGCTCAGCAATCCAATGCTCAAAGGTGTGGCCGTCGTAGTCCTGGATGAATTTCACGAGCGGCATTTGCAAACCGATTTAGCTCTGGCCTTGTTGCGACGACTGCAACAAACGACGCGCCCGGATTTGAAGCTCGTCGTGATGTCCGCCACGCTCGATGTTGCGCCGCTCGCTCGCTATCTCGGCGATTGTCCCATTCTCAAGTCAGAAGGCCGCCAATTCGACATCGCCATTGAATTTCTCAAGCAGGAAGACGCGCGCCCGTTGGCCGAGCAAGTGGTCGCCGCGCTCAAAACACTGATTGCCCAAAACCTGGACGGAGATGTTTTGGTGTTTCTTCCCGGCGCAGCAGAAATTCGCCGCGCACAGGAAGCTTGTGCCGCGCTGGCCGCTCAAGAAAACCTGCTCGTCACTTTGTTGCACGGTGAATTGTCAACCAGTGAACAAAATCGTGTGCTGCGTCCGGCGGCACAACGCAAAGTCATCCTGTCCACCAACGTCGCCGAAACTTCGATCACGATTGACGGCGTCGTGGCCGTCATTGATTCCGGCCTGGCGCGCATCGCACAACATTCGCCCTGGTCTGGTTTGCCGACCCTTCCCGTGCAACGCATCTGCCAAGCCTCGGCGATTCAACGTGCAGGTCGCGCGGGCCGCACACGCGCAGGCACATGCTTGCGTTTGTTCACTGAGATGGACTTCGCGTTGCGCCCGGCGTTTGAGCGCCCCGAAATTCAACGTCTGGACTTGACCGGAGCCGCGCTGGAATTGCACGCCGCTGGGATCAACGACTTAACCGCGTTCGATTGGTTCGACTCGCCCGACGGGCAAGCTATCGAAGCCGCCGAAACGCTGCTGCAAAAACTCGGCGCAATCAATCGCCAATCTGAACTGACGCCCATCGGCACAAAAATGCTGCGCTATCCTTTGCACCCACGCCAAGCGCGACTTTTGTTTGAAGCCGAAGCACGAGGCATTGCTGAACGCGGAGCCTTGATGGCTGTCCTGATGAACGAGCGAGATTTGCGCCTCCGCAACTTTTCAACCTCGCCGCAAACAGCGCAAGGAACAGTAGGCAAATCCGATTTGACCGAACGGGAAGAGTTGTTTCGAGAAGCTCAGCGGCTGCATTTTGAACCCACACGATTGCAGGCACGCGGCATCAACCCCGGCGTGGCCAACGCGATTGACCGCGCGCACAAACAACTTTTGCGTCTGCTGAAACAACCAGCGGCTGATAACGCGAGAAATAATGAAACATCGGAAGATCAGATACGACTGTCCGTTCTGGCGGGTTATCCTGACCGGGTTGCGAAACGGCAAGAGTCTGATAACGCAGATATGGTTGATGCTTTTCCAACTGCTTCGCGCTCAACTGTTCGCTCGACCGGCCAGGGCATTTGGAAGCTGTCGAATGGAACGTTTGCCCAATTGGCGGCGGAAAGCGTTGTGCGCGGGGCGGAATTTGTCGTCGCCGTCGAAGCCAGTGAGAAGCTGGCCAATCGCTCCTCTTCGACAGTGATTCAGACTGCTGTGGTCATTGAGCCGGATTGGCTTTTGGAGTTGTTCCCCGATGCCGTTTGCGAAAAGAATCTGGTGCGTTGGCACGAGGAGCGCAAACGAGTCGAAGTTGTGAGCTTGCTGTTGTACGACCAACTTGTGCTCGCTGAAAGTCGGCTTGATGTGAACTCGCCTCCGCCTGAGTTGGAGCAGGGGATTACGCAGACCTTGTTTGAGGCTGTGCGGAAACAAGGCTGGCAACAATTCATCAATGCCGATGATCTCAAGCAATTTCAAGCACGGTTAGAGTTTGTGCAGCGCACGTATCCCGAAACCGTTTGGCCAACCTTCAGCGACGAGGAAGTTCTCGCTGTACTCAAATCGTATTGCCGGGGCCGACGGAGTTTCAGCGAGTTGTCTCAGGCCGTCAATTTTGACGCCATTGTTCACGAAGTTTTTTCTTACGACCAGCTTGCGTTTCTGAAACAAACGGCTCCCGAAAAAATTCATCTCGCCGGGCGGAAAAACGTGCGCGTGCATTACGAGTCGGGGCAATCGCCGTGGATCGCCTCCCGGCTGCAAGATTTTTTCGGTATGATGAGCAGCCCGAAAATCGCTGACGGACGCGCCGCCCTCGTACTGCATCTGCTCGCGCCCAATCAACGGCCTGTGCAGATCACGCAGGATTTGGCCGGATTCTGGTCACGGCACTATCCGCAGATTCGGCGGGAGTTGAGTCGTCGGTATCCCAAACATTCCTGGCCAGAAAACCCGCCTTCAAGTAAATGACTATGACCATCAAACTTTATTGGCAAGATTCTCTTATGACGAACTTCACCGCGCGCGTGCAGGCGCAATCTGTGGTTGGCGACCAGCAACTCGTCGTCCTCGACCAGACCGCGTTTTACCCGACGGGCGGCGGCCAACCTTGCGATTTCGGCACGATCAACTCCGCGCCCGTTCGCGATGTTACAATCTCGGCGGATGGTTTAATTCAGCACCATCTGGCGACACCGATTTCGTTGACGAACGGGGAAGCGGTAACTTGTGCCATTGATTGGGCACGCCGTCAGGAGTTCTTGCAGCAGCACACCGGGCAGCACATTCTCTCGCAAGCTTTCTTTCAACTCTTCGGCGCAGAAACGCGCGGTTTTCGCATCAATGCTCACTCGTCCGAAGTTGATCTCGCGTTGGATTCGGCGGCGGAGGAACTTTCGCAACATATACAGCAGGCGGAAGATTTGGCGAATGAAATCGTCTTCGCCAATCGAGCCATCCGCACGCACCTCGTGACGCCGGAAGAAGCTGCCCGGATGCCCCTGCGCAAAGAAACGTTCGTGGATGATTGCGTGCGCGTCATTGAAATTGAGGACTTCGATTGGTCAGCTTGCGGCGGGACGCACGCGCAACGGACAGGCGAAGTCGGCCTCATTGTCGTCAAGCATTGGGAACGCGCCAAGCAAATGATTCGCGTCGAATTTCTTTGCGGCGTGCGGGCTTTGCGCGATTACCGCGCCGCCAACCTTACTTCGGACACAATTGCACGCCAATTCAGCGTGGCGCGCGATGCTGCACCCGAATCAGTCGCACGCCTCATCGAAGAAAACAAAGACCTCAAACGTCGCCTGCGGTCGTTGGCTGAGACGGCTGTGCAGTACGAGGCTGAAGAGTTGCGAAAGTCGGCGCACAGTTCCGCGCATCTCCAGGTGATCGTTTCTGTGTTTACGGATCGGAGCTTCGACGAGTTGAAACTGTTGGCGCATCAATTGGTCAAATCTGATTCCGTCGTCGCGCTCCTGGTTGTGAAAGAACAAGGCGTCGCGCGTTTAGTCTTTGCGCGTTCGGCCAATGTTCAAGCGGAGATGGGCGCTCTGATGCGGGAAGCTTGTCAGGCATTGGGCGGCAAGGGCGGCGGCACATCGGACTTTGCGCAAGGCGGCGCGACCGATTTGGCGCAACTCGAAGCGGTGCTAAAGCAGTTGCGCGAAAAAATCAGCGCATAAAGTAAAGAGGCAAGCTGGATTTCCAGCTTGCCTCTTCATTGGTTGCAGATGACGATGGAGATTAATTGCCAGAGGGCTTATCGTTTTTCTTGAGCGTCGGACGTTCGTTCTTTTCCGGCTCGGCAGGAGCCGCCGTGCCGTCAGGATTCGTGCCGTCTGTCGGTTGGCGTCGTTTCAGCGTGGGACGCTTCGAGTCCTGCTCGCTGTTTGTACCGCCCGCTCTCGCACTGACGCTCCGCGCATTCGTGAACGAGATGAGCCGCGACTTGACACGATTGAAGTCGGACGTATTGATCGTGTATTCGCTGCGATCTGGGAAGCGGGTCAACAGTGCTTTGACTTTGTCAATGCGATCATCTACAAGCGGATGCGTGCTAAAAATTTTCGCAATCGTGCCGGGTTTTTTCTTATCTTTGGTCTGAATCTTCTCAAAGAACGTCGCCATCGCGTTCGGGTCGTAACCGGAAGCCCACAGATATTGCACCGCCAGCATATCCGCTTCCTCTTCCGCGCTGCGCGAGAACTTCAAGAAGCCCAACGGAATGGCTAAGCCCAACCCTTGCTGAATCGCATACCCTGTCCAACCGCCGCCGAAGATATAGAGCGGAATCAAGCCGTACTGTAACAATTGACCTTTGGTGTCCTGCTCAACACCGTGCCGCGCCGCGACGTGCGCAATTTCGTGTGCCATCGGCCCCGCCAGTTCGGCTTCATTATCGGCAGCCATAATCAACCCTTTGTTGACGTAAAAGAAGCCGCCCGGCAACGCGAAGGCATTGATTTCATCCGCGTCCATCACTTTGATGGTAAAGGGAACTTTGGCATCCGAATGCAGGACGAGGTTTTGCCCGACGCGATTGATGTATTCCACGATGATGGGGTCTTCGACAAACTTGCCCTCGCGGTCTACCTCCGCCGAAATACGCCGTCCGAGCGCCACCTCTTTATCAAGAGAGTAAAAATTCATTTGCCCTTTGTTGATGTCGCGCTTCCCGATCATTTCGGGATTCTCTTTGGTCGAAAGCGCAGAAGCACTGGCTTTGGTCGGCGCTTTTTGGTCTTTGGTTTGCGCGAAGGCTGCGCTCAGCAAAAAGACCATCAAGCTGGCAACGAGTACGATGCTGCGAGAAGGGGTAACTGACCTCATGGCTAATCTCCTTGTTAACTACGATTGACAACTCACGTCAGCAATGCTGCACGTTGGGTATTATAAGCACAATAAATACAAAGATGTACGGTCAATATAATTAAATTTTCTTAGGAAAAAAAGAACCCGCTGCCGACGTGGCAACGGGTGCGAAAGAAAGTAAGGAGAGAGAGAATGTTAAGATGATGGCGCAAGTTAATTGGGCCTCTTTGGCGTCGGCGTCGGTTTGGGCGTTTCTTTGATCTTTTCTTTTTCCTTGGGCTTCTCTGGCGGCTTGCCTCCTTGTGCTACACAACCAACTGCCAGCACCAGACCGAGCAAGAGGGACAGCATCAAATTGAAGAGTTTCTTCGTCATAAATTACCCCATTCAGTACAGCGTAGGGGGATGTTAACGCAATCGAATCACAGTTGCTATCAAATTACTTGACAGATCAAATTTTTACCTCGACTGTCAGCCCGTGCTTGGCAAACCTGATGCCATAGCGACAACCTTCGATCCTTTGAATTGAAAGAATGACGGATAGATGGGCTTTTCAATCATTTACGTGAAAAGTGGTTTGTCTGATTTGGTAGGTGGCAACCCGCCTCGTCGCTTGAATACGTGCGGCGCAATCTACGTTTTGGAATACTTTTTCTTAGTCGGTGGTCGGCGCAGGCGCTGCAAAAGGCCAGGTTTTCTTGAGAAATGACCAGACGAAAAAGCTCACAATGCCCAGCCCTAAAACGCTAAGCCCGTATTGAATCAACTTGGGATCCGCCGTCAGAAAAGCAAAGACCCAGCCCACGAATGCCAGCAAACTCGGCAGCGGATAAAGCCAAATCCGAAATGGACGCGGCATCTCCGGTTTGTGTTTGCGCAAGAGTTGCACCGCCGCGATTTGCCCTATGAATTGCACCAGAATGCGCGTGATCAATAACGCATCAATGACCGTGCCGAGCGAAAAGAAACTGCAAGCGATGGCAATGATTCCAATGACAAGCAGCGAGACATCGGGGAATTGTCCACGCGGGTTGAGATGCGCGAAAACGCGGAAAAAATAACCATCGCGCGCCGCCGCAAACGGAATCCGCGAATAGCCGAGCAGCAGCGCAAAACACGAAGCAAACCCCGTCCACAAAATCATCAAGGTGAAAATCGTGGCGAAACCAGCGCCATAAACTCGCTCCATAAAAATGGAGACAACGAATTGGGAAACTTCTGGAAACGCTTTCGCTGGTACAAACTCGCGCCACGAAACAGTGCCGATGATCGAAAGATTGATCGCAATATAAATTGTGGCGACGGCCAGAATGCTGATGATGACAGAGTGGGGAATTACCTTGCCCGGATTTTTGACCTCATCGCCGAGATAACAAATGTCGTAGTAGCCGAGATAATCATAGATGCCCACGCGCGTCGCTTGCCCCAGCCCTACAAAGAACCCCGTCGAAAAATGGAAGGCGTCCGAAGGAAAATCAAAGGCACGGCTCAAGCTGAAATTGAATGCGCCTGTGATGATGACCAACGTGACCGTCAGCAGCATTCCGATCCACAGGAAAACCGTCAATTTCCCGATATGCGTGATGCGACGATAGAGCAGCGCGATGTTGAGCAAGCCAATCACTACAATTACCACACCGCGTGTCATCGGCGTCATCCCTCTCCAGATGTAACCCAAATAATCTACAAAGCCGATGTAGCCCGAAGCGATTTCCAGCGGCCCGCTCAAGATGAATTGCCAGATGAACAAAAACGCTGCGAATCGCCCGAACGTTTCGCGCCCGAAGCCTTCACGCAAATACAGATATGACCCACCCGACCCCGGCATCGCCGCGCCAAGCTCGCTCCAAATCATGCCGTCGGGAATCACAATCAAAACGGCGATCAGCCAACCCAACAACGCCTGCGGCCCACCCATCGCCGACATCAAAAGCGGAATCGTGATGAACGGCCCGACCCCGATCATATTAGACATGTTTAGCGCAGTGGCTTGGAGGAATCCGAAATGGCGGATCAGTCCCGGCGAAGTTTCTTGAGCTTGGGGCATATAAAATAAACGTAGAGCAAGTCTTAGCGGAAATCATTTTATTGACCTAAGACTTGCTCTAAACTAAAGGCGGTTTGTTTGCGATTGTATCTAAATAGCTGGCAGGGAAGAAAAATCTACCTCTGGTCGGCGTGCCGACTGCGTTAGACTTTCTCGCCGCGTTTGCGCATTTCCGCCAGCACAACTTCGATCCCTTTTTTGTCAATCGTCTTGATCCCGCGCGGCGTCACGCTCAGCTTGACCCAGCGATTTTCGCTCGGCACAAAGAACCGATGCGATTGCAGATTCGGCTCGAAGCGACGTTTGGTGCGATTGTTCGCGTGGGATACGTTATTTCCTGACATGGGCTTTTTGCCCGTTACCTGACATACTTTAGCCATTGTAGTGATTCCCTTTCCTATAGTGAAAAAATGCCGTCCAAAAGAAAGCGGGCAATATAGCAGAAAACTTTCAGGATGGCGAATCGTTTTCCGCCCCTTCGTCAAAGAACGAACGTTGATTTAGTTTGACGCTGGGCTTCTTCAAATGCCGCGCGAATTTCGGCTTGCCCATCACGTCCAATTCGTTCTGTTCGAGGTTGGTCAAAATCTCGCGCGCGCGTTCGACCACCGAGCGAGGAAGACCCGCGAGGCGCGCAACTTCAATCCCATAACTTTTGCTCGCGCTGCCTTCAATCACGCGCCGTAGAAACACAATCTCGCCATTTCGTTCGGACACTGCCACTTGGTAATTCCGCACGCCCGGACGCATCTTCGCCAATTCCGTCATCTCGTGATAATGCGTGGCGAACAAGGTTTTGGCGGAATGCTGCGGATGATCGTGAATGTATTCCGCAATCGCCCACGCGATGGACAATCCGTCAAACGTCGCCGTGCCGCGCCCGACTTCATCGAAGAGAATCAAACTGCGCGGCGTCGCCGTGTTCAGAATGTTCGCCGTCTCCGTCATTTCAACCATAAACGTCGAACGCCCGCTCGCCAAATTATCTGAAGCGCCAACCCGCGTGAAAATGCGATCCACAACCGCGAGCTTGGCAGATGCGGCGGGAACGAAGCTGCCAACTTGCGCCAAAATCGAAAGCAGCGCGGACTGTTTCAAGAATACGCTTTTGCCACCCATATTCGGCCCCGTGATTATCAACAAGCGATCCGTCGTATTATTCAACTGCAAATCATTCGGCACGAACCGCTCACCAAATGTCTCGACAATCGGATGTCGCCCCTGCTTGATTTCGATTTCATCGCCTTCATGCAGTTGCGGTCGCACATAACCGCGCCGTGCCGCCACTTCCGCCAGCGCCGAAGTCACATCCAACAACGCCATCGCGCGCGCCACGCCTTGAATTCGCTTGACCTGTTGCGCCAGCTTCAAGCGGATTTCTTTGAAGAGTTCGATTTCCAGCGCAATGATCCGTTCCTCCGCGCCCAGCACTTTGACTTCGTATTCCTTCAACTCCGGCGTCGTGTAGCGTTCGGCATTCACGAGCGTTTGTTTGCGTTCGTAATCCGCCGGAACTTTGTCGCGGTTCGTATGACTGATTTCGATGAAGTAGCCGAAGACGTTGTTGAATTTGACCTTGAGCGTGGCGATGCCCGTGCGCCCGCGCTCGCGCGCTTCAATCGCCGCGATGTAGCTTTTGCCGCTTGTCGCTAAACTCCGCAACTCGTCCAACTCGGCGTTGTACTCTGCGCGAATAATGCCCGGCTCGTTCGCGGCAGCAGGCGGATCATCCGCAATCGCCGTCGCAATCAATTCGCCCAAATCGCTCAAGTCGTCAAAATTCTCTGCCAACGTTTGCAGCAGGGAAGCCTCGGCGTCCGCGATTTGTCGGCGCAACGACGGCAAGGTTTCGATGGATTGTCGCAGCGACTGTAACTCGCGCGGATTGATGCGACCAAGCGTGATCTTGCCAGCGAGTCGTTCCAAATCCGCGAGCGATTCCAGCAATCGCCGCACCTGATCGCGCCGGATGCTGTTCTGCTTGAACTCCGCGACCGCGTCCAGCCGCATTTCGATCTCGGCCAATCGTACCGAAGGCCGCAGCAGCCATTGCCGCAACAACCGCGCGCCCATCCCCGTCATCGTGTCGTCCAGCACACCGAGCAACGTATGCGATTTGTTACCGTCATTCGCTTCGACGATTTCGAGATTGTTGAGCGTCGTCGCGTCGAGGATCAAATACTCGCTCGACTCGAAATATGTGATTTCGGTCAAGTGTCCCGCCTGCGCCCGCTGCGTCTCGTTGATGTAATGCACCGCCGCGCCCGACGCACAAACCGCAAACGATTTTCCCTTCAACCCAAACCCGTCCACAGCCGCGACGCCAAGCTGCGCGAGCAACAATCCTTCGGCGTGTTCGTAGCCAAATAACCAATCATCCAACGGCGAAAGCGTCAACTCCTCAAATTGCCGCGAACCAGCATCTGATAACGCGACAGGGGTTTCCGCGCTTTCAATTTTTGGAGTGTTCGGCGCGTGCGGCAGACTGGGGTTGGTGAAATGTCCTTTGCTCTTTTTCCCAAACAGCGGCGCGAGCGAATGCGGGAAGAGCAGTTCTTTGGGCCCAAAGATTTCGATTTGTTCTTTGAGCTTGAGCCAGGCATTTTCGCCGCGAAACTCGGTCGCCAAAAACTCGCCCGTCGAAAGATCGAGCAGCGCCAAGCCCATTCCTTCGCCCGCGCCACAAACGGCTGCGAGGTAATTGTTCTGCTTCGTTTCGAGCAATTGGCTTTCGAGTGCCGTGCCGGGCGTGATGACACGGACGACTTCGCGCTTGACCAATTTCTTTGCTGCTGAAGCTTCTTCCGTCTGATCGCAAATCGCCACGCGAAAGCCTTTGCGCACGAGCTTGGCAATATAGCTCGACGCCGCGTGATACGGCACGCCGCACATCGGCACGGGCGTTCCAGTTTCTTTGTGCCGCGCGGTCAACGTCACTTCCATCTCGCGCGAAGCGATCAACGCATCGTCGAAAAACAATTCGTAGAAATCGCCGAGTCGAAAAAACAATAAGGTTCCGGGATGTTGTTTCTTGATCTCGTGATATTGCCGCAGCATCGGAGTTTGGGGTGTATGGGGCGTCAGGGGCTTCTCGGTAGACATAATGTTTCGCTTTGGTTTGTTGGCAATGCGATGGAAGTCCAGATGATACGGTAACTTCAGCCACAGTCAAATCAATGCTACACTGCGCGCGCGGAAACGGTAGCGCAAACTGACAGTTTGCGTTCTTCCAAGAGCAATTGCCGCAAGAAAATCAAACAATTACGATTTGTGATTCCAGAGCAGTTTCCTTGATAACTACGCAAACTGTCAGTTTGCGCTACCCCGATTGAACACTATGCCCATTGCCCCAAACACCCAATTCGATCACTACGAAATTCTTGCCCCCCTTGGCAAAGGCGGGATGGACGAAGTGTTCCGTGCGCGCGATACCCGTTTGAACCGCGAAGCCGAGCGGAGTTAACCTTTGTCTTCGGGGTTATCCTTGCCCGCAGGCAAACGGCGCGCAAACTTGAGCAATTCGTTTTCTAGGCGCAAGATGACCTTTTCTCGTTCGTGATCGTCTTTGTTGCTCACGCGACGTACCTCGTAGGCCAGGCGCTCAAAGGCTGAGGTCATTTCTTTCATCTGGCGCTGTAGTTCTTTGATGTCATCCCGATTGCGATCCGTATTTTCGGCTAAGAGGAGGAGTCGTTTGGTCAAATCAAAGATGCTTTTCCACCTGGCTTTATGCGGCCTTTAATCGGTCGAGGATCGTTTGGGTTTCGGCTCGTAACTGGTCAATGTCTACTTGATCTTTGGCCATCTTTTCCAGGAGATGGTCAATGCGTTTGAGGTTATCTTCGACGGCAACCTGAATTTCCGGCGCTGTTTCTGTTGTTGGGTCGAACGTGATTGTTTGACTCATGATAGTACCTCCGGCGGGCATCTTACCATTGATCCGGCGCGAAAAAAAAAACCATTGGGTTGGAACTGAACCAGTTTCCAGTAGTGACAGTGCCATCGCCCACACCGCCCATCCAGATCATGCTACCTGGGAGAGCAGCTTTGAAGAAATGAATACAAACCCAAACAACCCACTGATCCAGGCGATAGATACCACGCAGCCGACTTTGTGTCTGGCCTTGCTGCGGGGGGCGGAACTCATTACCTCGATTGTGGATACTTCTGGCGCACCGCATTCGCAGCGATTGTTTCCGCTGCTGCACGAACTGCTCGCCGCTCAATCGTTTGTGCCTGCGGATTTGGATTTGCTGGCGGTCAATACAGGGCCGGGCAGCTTTACGGGCTTGCGCGTGGGGCTGGCGGCAGTCAAAGGATTGGCGGCCACGCTGGGCAAACCAGCGGTAGGTGTGAATGCGCTGAATGCGCTGGCGTTAGCGACGGGCGTGACGAATGTGCCCATCCTCACACTCATCAATGCTTCGCGGGGCGAACTGTTTGCGGGTGTGCGCTTGGTCGAAGCCAATGGGGCTGTTCAGGCTCTGGGCGAGGATTGTGTCGGGCACGTTGAGGAAGTGAAGACGAGATTCTCCGCGTATCTAGCTGCGTCCGAAGTTGTGGTTACGGGCAATGGGGCAGAGGCAAACCGGGCAGCGTTGAGTTCAGATGCCGCGCGCTGGCAGTTGATCGCAGCCCCGTATTCATTGGCTCCGACGATAGGTCAGGCAGCTTGGCGGCAATGGCAGGCGGGGCTGTCCCAACCCGTCGCCGCCTATTACATTCGTCCGTCCGAAGCAGAGATCAAGTACGGGAAATGGTAGCGCGATTTTATAAATAGCGGTGGTTTTCTTGTAAATTCGCGCGATTTATCAAAACGCGCTACACTGCTCAAAATAAAATGAAACACATTCAAAATAAAAA
>CAZWAK010000028.1:23111-59413 GCA_964631865.1 uncultured Heliobacteriaceae bacterium
GTTGTTTTTTTTTTATTTTGTTTTTTTTTTTTTTTTACCCCCCCCCCCCCCCCCCCCCCCCGCTACAGTGCTCAAATGAACGTGAACCAGTTGCACATTCAAACGATGCGCCCAATGGACTTGCCCGCTGTCGTTGCGCTGGAACAGGCTTGCGGGCTGAGTTCGTGGGGGGGGGCCGGATACGAGCGCGAGCTCGCGAATCCGGCGGCGGTTCTGCTGGTGGCGTATTGGGAGCAGGATTTCGTTGGTTATTTGGCCGGGCGCGTGCTGGTGGATGAATTTGAATTGTTCAGTCTGGCGGTGCAGCCGGAATTGCGACGGCAAGGCATTGCGCGCCAGCTTCTGGAGCGAGGGCTACGCGAATTATGCCAACGCGGTATAAATCGTTGTTGGTTGGAAGTGCGGGCGGCGAACGTCGCGGCGCAGAATTTGTATCAGGCGTATGGCTTCACCACGCTTGGGCGGCGGCGCAATTACTATCACGACCCGATGGACGATGCCGTACTGATGGCGCGGGAAGAACTTACGCGCGGCGCATCGGCGCAGGACGCGCCGGAGTGAAAAAAGGCAGGAAATCCCCGCTTGCCATTGCGCACGCTTGGTACTATTATTTGCAACAGCGCGAGGATCAAATTTGCTGGGATCCTCAATAGTTCCAAACAACCATCACATCTAACAAAGGAGAGACGCCAATGAGTGTTCCAACGAGCGAAACAGCTTTGAAGGATTTCTTAATCAATCACGATGCGCAATATCGTTTTCTGGCGACTGAACACCGCAAGTATGACGAACGATTGACCGAACTGACAGCCTTGCCTCATCCGAATGAGGACGAACTGATCGAAGAAGCCATCCTGAAGAAAAAGAAACTCTACCTCAAAGACCAAATGGAACAGATCGCGGTTCAATTCAAAACCAGCGCCGCCGGGCATTAAGCCCGGGATGTGATCCGATGCAGTCGGGATCAGCCTTGATCTCTCATGAACAAGACTGTGAGTCAAAAAAAGAACGGGGACACTTGAACAGGGTGTTCCCGTTTTTGTTAGCGCACACAGTGCTCATTTCGTCAAGCGTCTGATAACGTCAACTTTCTAACCTCTATTCCAAATCAGGGTGAGTCATTTATGCTCCGAGATGCGTACCCGTTTCTGTTGGCGTTGCTATTGCTCGCCGTCGTAGCCTTCTTAGGCGGCTATTTTTGGGCTTACGGGTTGTACTATCTGGCCTTGCTTTTCCTACTTTTCGCCGGGTTTATCGCCTTTTTCTTTCGCAATCCCGAACGTGAGATTTCGTCGGATTCCAGTCTGGTGCTGTCGCCTGCGGACGGGCATGTTTCGCTCGTCAAACCGATAGACGCGCAGAACCCTGCGGCGGGCAATGTGGTGAGCATCTTTCTGTCGGTCTTCGATGTCCACGTGAACCGCACGCCGATTGCCGGGCGCATCACCGACGTGACTTATCGCCAGGGAAAATTTCTGAACGCCCTCAATCACCGCGCTTCGAGCGAAAACGAGCAGAACATCGTTACGGTGCAAAACGAACGATTGACCGTGACGTTCACACAGATTGCCGGTCTGATCGCACGGCGGATTGTGTTCTGGAAAAAAATCGGGGACACTCTTGCACCGGGCGAGCGCGTTGGCTTGATAAAATTTGGCTCGCGCACAGATTTGTTTTTGCCGCCGCAGGTCGAGATTCTGGTCAAAAAAGGCGACCGCGTGCTGGGCGGGCAAACGATCATCGGAAAAATTCGCGCATGAATAAAATGACCAACCAATTTACGCGCCGCAACCTGCGCAAGGGCGTGTATGTCGTGCCCAGCCTGTTTACCCTGGGCAATATTTTTTGCGGGTTCTACGCGGTCATCAACTCGCTGAAGGCCTATCAGGCGTTTCAGTCGCAGCCCGATGTCGCCACCACTTTCTTTGATCGTGCGGCGTTGGCGATTGGCGTCGCGTATTTGTTGGATGGGCTGGACGGCCGCATCGCGCGACTGACCGGAGCCACGAGTGAGTTTGGCGTGGAATTGGACAGCATAGCCGATGTCATCAGCTTCGGTGTCGCTCCGGCAGTGCTGGCGTATACCTGGGGCTACGGCAATTTGGCTGGATATGAGCAACTGGCGTGGGGCGTGTCATTTTTCTTTGTCATCTGCGGCGCATTGCGGCTGGCGCGCTTCAATGTGTTGGCACGCGCGCCCCGCTTCGATGCGCCCGGCAAGACGCCGAAACTCGACAAGCGGTATTTCGTAGGGCTGCCCATTCCGGCGGCGGCAGGCTTGACGGCTGCGTTTGTCTATTTCAATCCCGAACAATTGCCCGGCACGAGCGGCATCACGCGCAATTGGGTTTTGCTCTTCATCGTTTTGACCTTAGCCGTATTGATGGTCAGCACCTTTCGCTATGCGAGTTTCAAGGACATGGGGCCGCGCAGCAAACAGCCGTTTCTGGTGATTCCGTTGATGGCCGCGCTGCTATTCAGCATTCTTTTCTATTCCCGCTGGATGTTGCTTTTGCTCGCCCTTGTGTACGTCTCGCACGGCCCGGTGCTGAAGATTTGGGGGCTACTACAGCGCCTGCGCCGCGTGACGCCCGAAACAAAAACAGTTTCCGACGAGCCTTGAATAACCTCTCCCTTGCGCCTCTATTTGTGACACGGCAACCTCTCGCGTATACTGCCTGCCTCATTCCTACTTTCACCAACGAAACTGCTTGAGGACTTTGCATGTCAACTGCCTTTGAAACCATAGTCATTCTGGACTTTGGTTCGCAATATACCCAATTGATCGCGCGGCGCGTGCGCGAACTGAACGTGTACTGCGAAATTCATCCCTACAATATTTCCCTCGAAGCCCTGCGCGCCTTGCGCCCACGCGGCATCATTCTGTCGGGCGGCCCCAATTCGGTCTACGAACAGGATGCGCCCCATTGTTCGCCGGAGGTTTTACATCTCGGTGTTCCCGTCCTGGGCATTTGTTACGGGCTGCAATTGATGAGTTATTTTCTGGGTGGGGAAGTGTCTCCATCCGCACGGCGCGAGTACGGCGCGGCCCAACTCAAGTTGATCGCAGAGAGCCACCTGCTGGCGGAACTGCCCCGCGAAATGCCCGTCTGGATGAGTCACGGCGATCACGTCACCAGCCCGCCCGCCGGGTTCCAAATCATCGCTGAGACCGATAATGCGCTCGGAGCTGTCGAGGACGTCGCGCACGGTTGGTATGGCCTGCAATTTCACCCCGAAGTCACGCATACCCCATTGGGGAAAACAGTGCTGGGAAATTTCGTCAAGGCGATTTGTGGTTGCCGCGGCGATTGGAACCCGGCCTCGTTCATCGAATCCACCGTCCATAAAATTCGCGAACAGGTCGGCACGGGCCACGTTGTGTGCGGCTTATCGGGCGGCGTAGATTCCTCCGTCGCGGCAGCACTCGTCGCACGCGCCATAGGCGATCAGCAAATCTGTCTGTTTGTGGACAATGGCCTGCTGCGCAAAAATGAATTTGAGCAAGTGCTCCAATCCTTTGCCGATTATGGCGAACTCCATGTCAAAGGCATCGCCGCCGGGGAACGGTTTTTGACGCGCCTGAAAGACGTTGCCGACCCCGAACAAAAACGCAAAATCATAGGGCACGAATTTATTGAAGTCTTTCAGGAAGAAGCAGCCAAATTGGGAGCAATTGAGTTCCTGGTGCAGGGAACGCTCTACCCCGACGTGATTGAATCGGTCTCGGTCAAAGGCCCCTCTGCGGTCATCAAAAGTCATCACAATGTCGGCGGCTTACCGGAAAAAATGCACCTGAAGCTGATTGAGCCGTTGCGCGAACTCTTCAAAGACGAAGTCCGCGCTGTCGGCAGGGAATTGGGCTTGCCCGAACAATTGGTCGCGCGCCAACCATTCCCCGGCCCAGGCTTGGCCGTCAGAATTGTTGGGGAAGTGGACGGGGATCGCGTTCGACTGCTGCAAGAGTCCGATAACATCGTGCAAGAAGAAATTTGGCGCGCGGAGTTGTACCACGATTTATGGCAGGTGTTTGCGGTTCTCTTGCCGATCAAAAGTGTCGGCGTGATGGGCGATTTTCGCACCTACGAGCAGGTTGTTGCCATTCGGGCGGTGGAAAGTACGGACGGCATGACAGCGAGTTGGGCGCGCTTGCCCTACGATGTGTTGGCCACGATCAGCAGCCGCATCATCAGCGAAGTGCGCGGCGTGAACCGGGTTGTTTATGACATCAGCTCGAAGCCGCCGAGCACGATTGAGTGGGAATAGAATGCTTAATAAGCTAACCGAATGCTTAAAATAAAATGCTTAAATTCCCCGCAAGTGGGCTGGAAAGAATGATTTAAGCTTAGTCTTAAAACGAGTCATGAAAAAAGAATTTGTCCATCTTCATCTTCACACCGATTACAGCTTATTGGATGGGGCGATCAAAATTGGCCCGCTGGCGAAGCGCGCGGCAGAGTTGCAAATGCCCGCTGTGGCGATGACCGATCACGGCAATTTGCACGGCGCGCTTTCCTTTTACTACAAAATGCGTGAGGCGGGGGTGAAGCCGATCATTGGCATGGAGGGCTATCTCGCGCGGGGGAGTCGCCTTGATAAAGGTGGCGGTGCGCCGCTGGGGCCGGGGGAACGCGCTACGAATCACATCGTTCTGCTCGCCAAAAATCTGACGGGCTATCACAATCTGGTCAAGCTTTCTTCTTTTGCCTACACGGAAGGGTTTTGGCGCAAGCCTCGGTTTGACCGCGAATTATTAGCGCGACATAGCGAGGGTTTGATCGGTCTCTCGGCCTGTATTAGCGGGGTTCCGCAGACGTTCCTTTTGCAGGATAAATTTGACGAGGCGGCGCGGGCGGCGCTGGAATTCGAGGAGATTTTCGGCAAAGGAAACTACTTTCTGGAGTTGATGGATCACGGGCTGGCGCAGCAGGTGCGCATCCTCAAACCGATGGCGGAATTGTCGAAGAAGACGGGCATCCCCGCCGTCGTGTCGAACGATTCGCATTATCTGAATGCCGAGGATGTCAAAGCGCACGATTGCCTGTTGTGTATCAGCACGGGAAAAACGCTCAATGATCCGGGGCGGTTAACCTACGGCTCGCCGAAATATTACTTTCGGTCAGCCGAAGAGATGTGGGCGGATTTTGGTGAGGAACCGGAATGGTTGCTGAACACGCTGCACGTCGCGGAGATGTGCAATCTGGAATTCCCCAAAGCCATAGATCAGGTTCCGCTTTATCCGGTACCGGAAGACCACACCATTGAAAGCTATTTTGAAAAGGTCGCGCGCGATGGCTTCGATGAACGGTTCCGTGAGATTTGGCAGCATCTGGAAGCGTCTGGTTCCTTGCGTCATCCCCTTTCCAAATATCAGGAACGGCTCTCGCACGAGATTGCTACGATCAAAAAAATGGGGTTTCCGGGTTACTTTTTGATCGTGTGGGACTTCATACGCTATGCCAAAGAGCGCGGCATTCCCGTCGGCCCCGGGCGCGGCAGCGCGGCAGGTTCACTCGTCGCATATTGCATGAAAATCACGGACGTAGACCCCATGCAATATGACTTGCTGTTCGAGCGATTTCTGAACCCGGAGCGCGTCAGTATGCCGGATATTGACGTGGATTTTTGTGTGCGCGGGCGTGGCGACGTCATCAATTACGTGAGCGATTTGTACGGGCGGCAGAACGTCGCGCAGATCATCACGTTCGGGACGATGGCTTCACGGGCGGCGATCAAAGACGTGGGACGCGCATTGGAGATGCCTTACACAGAGGTGGAAAAAGTCGCCAAAATGATCCCGCCGCCGATTCGCGGTCGCAACGTTTCGATTGAAGACGCGATCAAGATGACGCCGGACTTAAAGCAACTTATCGAAAAAGATGAGAAAGTTGCTGAATTGATTGATATTGCGAGAAAGCTGGAAGGCGCGTCAAGGCATACTTCCGTCCATGCGGCTGGTGTAGTTATTTCACCTAAACCGATACATGAACTCGTGCCGGTTTGTGTCAATGCCAACAACGAATTAACGACCCAATTCGTTATGTCTGATCTGGAAAAGACAGGCATGCTCAAAATGGACTTTTTGGCGCTGACCACGCTCACGATCATCGAAGATTGCTTGAAATTTATTGCGCAGGATACTGGCGAGCGACTTGATTTGTCGCAAATTCCGCTGAATGACGCGCCTGCGCTCAAGTTGTTTGAAGACGGTCTTCTTAATGCCGTGTTCCAATTCGAATCGGCGGGCATGGTGGAAATCTGTCGGAAGTTGAAGCCCGAAAGCCTCGAAGACCTTTCCGCTCTGAACGCGCTCTATCGCCCTGGCCCGCTGGATGGTGGGATGGTGGATGATTACATAGAGCGGCGGCACGGGCGGCGCAAAGTCACCTACATCGTTCCGCAGATGAAGGAAATCCTCGAAAATACTTACGGGATTTTGGTCTACCAGGAGCAAATTATGCAACTTGCCCAAAAGCTGGCAGGATACAGCCTGGGCGAAGCGGATTTGATGCGCCGCGCGATGGGGAAAAAGAAGAAAGAGGAGATGGCCAAGCACGAGGAGAAATTCGTCAGTGGGGCAGTTGAGCGCGGGATCGCCAAAGAAAAGGCGGAAAAAATCTTTTCCCTGATGGCGCAGTTTGCCGATTACGGATTCAACCGTTCGCACTCGTTTGCCTACGCCTATCTGGCCTATCACACGGCTTATCTCAAAGCCAACTACCCCACACATTTCTACGCCGCCGTGTTGACGAGTGAAGGTGACAACACGGAGAAAGTCGCACGGTATATTGGCGAAATGAAGCAGCGCGGATTTGCGCTCCTGCCGCCCGACATTAATTCCAGCAATCAGGGCTTTACGCCGGTCGGCGGTGCAGTGCGCTTCGGGCTGGCCGCGATCAAAGGTGTAGGAGAGGCCGCCGTGCAAGCGATTTTGCGTGCGCGAACCGAAGGCGGGAACTTTAAATCCCTCTTCGATTTGGCCGAGCGCGTGGACACGCGAGCCGTAAACAAGCGCGTGTTCGAGGCGATGATTAAATCGGGGGCGCTGGACGGCGTAGTCGGTGGGGATGCCGACAAACGCTCGGCCTTACTGGCTGTGTTGGACAGAGCCTTGGAGCAAGGCGCGAAGACGCAACGGGATCGCGCTTCGGGGCAAATAGGCTTTTTTGAAATGATGCCGATGGAGGAAGCGGAGCCGGAATTGCCTAAAACCAAACCCTGGAGCAAAAAAGAACAATTGGGCTTCGAGAAGGAAACGCTGGGCTTTTATGCCAGCGGGCATCCGCTCGAAGATTATGCCGCCTCGCTCGAAGGCTTGGCGAATGTAGATGGCGGAACCATTGGGGAACATACGCACGGCGATCCAGTGGCTATGGGCGGCATAGTGATTGACTTAGCCATTCGCACGACAAAAAAAGGCGACCGCTTTGCGCTCTTTCGGCTCGAAGATCAATTTTCGGCAGTCAAAATCGTGTGCTGGCCGGAACAGTTCACGAAATACAAAACTCACATCGAAGACAATAAAGCCCTGCTGGTGAAAGGGCGGCTGGAAGTGGCCGAAGACGGCGCGACGACGATCATCACGCAGGAACTTCAACCGCTCGATGGGGCGCGAGCGTATGCTGCGCAGGGGATGACGATTCGGTTATCGGAAAACACCCTGACCAGCGCGCGCGCGCAATCGCTCAGCCAATTATTTTCCCGACATGCGGGGCATTCGACCGTAGTGCTGGAACTGCAAACGACGGCTGCCCAGCAGATCAAAATTCGACCCAATCAATTTTTACGGGTGAAAATTACTCCTGATTTGGAGGCGGACATCAAAGCGATTTGCCCCGATTGGGAAGTGACATATCAATTGAACTGAACTCCTATGACGACTGAATCTCATTTGAATCTGGTCAAGCCCGGCGAGCGCCAACCTATGGAGCGCGTACAACTTGCGCGTCACGACCGCCGTCCCTACGCGCTGGACTACATCGAACGAATTTTTACTGATTTTCGGGAACTGCACGGCGACCGCAGCTACCGCGACGATCCGGCGATCATTGGCGGCACGGCGAAATTAGATGCCCGCCCGGTGATGGTGATTGCGCATCAGAAGGGCAGACATTTGCGCGAACGGCAGGCGCGCAATTTTGGCATGCCCAAGCCGGACGGCTACCGCAAAGCCCTACGCCTTATGCAAATGGCCGAAAAGTTTTCCCGCCCAATTCTGACGCTGATTGACACGCCGGGAGCCTTTCCGGGCATAGACGCCGAAGAACGTGGGCAGGCGCAAGCCATCGCCTTCAATCTGCGCGAGATGGCGCGGCTGACCGTTCCGATAGTGGTGACGATCACGGGCGAAGGCGGTTCGGGCGGGGCTTTGGCGATTGCGGTGGGCGATGTGGTGAATATGATGGAGAATTCGACCTATTCGGTGATTACGCCGGAAGGTTGCGCGGCGATTTTGTGGAAAGATGCGGGGCAATCAGCGCGTGCCGCTGCGAGCTTAAAAATTACCGCCAGCGATCTCAAAAGTTTGGGCTTGGTGGACAGCATTATTCCCGAACCGGAAGAAGGCGCGCAGGCGGATTGGGAAGCGGCAGCCGCGCTGGTGAAAGCGTCGTTGCTGGAATCTTTGGCCCAGGCCGAGAAGATGAACAAAGCGGAACGGCTGGCGCAGCGGTATGCGAAGTTTCGGGCGATGGGAGCGATTGTAGAACGTTAGCGAATATGTCGGCTCGCCGACATATTCGCTAACTTCTTCAACTAGAAGGGAATATCGTCGTCGTGTGGTTGGTTGTCGTCGTGGCTGGCGGCTGGCGCGGCAGCTGCCGCAGGGCGCGCGGTGGGGGCCGTTCCACCGCCTTCTTCGCCGCGTGTGCCCAGAAATTGAATATCTGTTGCACTGACCTCCAGGGTCATACGTTTCATCCCTTCTTTATCGGTATACTCCGATTGGCGTAAGCGTCCTTCGATAAATACCTGTTTCCCTTTTGCTAGATATTGATTGGCCAATTCGGCTTGTTTCCCCCAGACAGAAACGCGAAACCAAGTGGTGATTTCCTGACCTTCGCCGCCACCGGAACGGCGTTCGGACGTGGCGAGGGAAAAATCGCATACGGCTGTGCCTTGTGGGGTATACCGCAGCACGGGGTCGCGGCCTAGATGACCAACGAGAATGATTTTATTGAACGATGCCATAACTATCCTCCTTCGGTACTGAGTGGTTAATTGTTGGGGCGTGGGCGAGTTTTGGGCGCAGGTTTGGGCGCAACGGGCGGATTCGGGTTTTCACCGAGCCGTTCCAATTCCTGCCGCGCCTGTGCCGATTCGGTTGAATTGGGAGCGGTGGCGATCACCTGTCGCAAGGCTGCTATGCCTTCCTCGCGCCGTTCCAGGTACAACAGTGCCAGACCTTTCTTGAGTTGCGCGCCTGCGACTTTGTCTCCGCTCGGATAGATCGTCAACAAGCGGTCATATTCGGTCAGAGCTTCGGCATAACGCATCTGTGCAAACAGCCCTTCGCCGATCCAGAACTGGGCATTGTCGGCGGCTTCCGTGGTAGGATAGGCCTCGACATAGCGGCGGAAATTGGCGGTCGCTTCATCATATTTGCCTTGCGTGTATTGGGTGTAGGCGTAAGCGTAGAGTTGCTCAGGGTTCTCGAAGCGCGGTGGCGTCGTGTCGCGTTTGCGCTCCTCTTCCTGCCGCTGTTTGGCCTGCTGTTCGATAAAACCCTTGAGGGCATTGATCTGCCCGGAGATTTGATCAAGGCGTTTGTCGGTTTGCGTGACCTGGTCAGCTAAGCGTGTGATACGTGTTGTCGTGCCGCTGAGTGTATTGCTCTGGGTGGTTTGCGAAAGCTTGATGGCTTCCTCGATGGAACTGAGCGAGCGCAGGGTGGTTTCGGAATTGTCCGTCACTTTCTGCATGAGCGTCACCGATTGACCGGTGGATTTGTCGAAGGATTCCTGTAAGTCGCGGACTTGTTTTTGTAAGACCAGGACTTCGCCCTGCAAGCGTATGATGAGTTCTTTGTCGCTGCTCAGATTGGCTCCGAGAGCAAATACGAGTATTCCGCACAAGATATATGGGCTGTAGCGTTTCATAAATTCCTCCATATTGGTACACAAAATGGTTGGTAAATGACCTTGCCTTGAAAGGGGACGCCAGATGCAAGGGTAAATATAATCACAGCCCTGACGTCATGTAAAATCCCTACGGCTTAATTTCCCGAAATTGATCTGCTAGACTGGCAGCGCAATAGCACGCACAGCGTTCGAAGAACACTTATAGGATGAGCAACGCATGATAAAACTTCTAAGTATTACCAACTTAGCGGTGATTCGTCACTTACAGGTCGAATTTGGTACGGGGCTGAACATATTGAGCGGCGAGACAGGGGCCGGGAAATCCATCATACTGGCCGCCCTGGGGCTGCTGTTGGGAGAACGTGCCTCACAGGATATGCTGCGCACGGGGGAATCCAGAGCGTTGGTGGAAGGAGTTTTCGAGATCGAAGGCAACCTGCCGCTCTTACAGTTATTGGCCGATTCCGGCATCGAAGCCGATTTCCCCGACCTGATTATCAAGCGGGAAATCATAGCCAATGGGCGCGGCAAGGTCTTTGTTAATAATCAGGCCGCGACATTGAATCTGCTCAAAGCCATACAGCCGCATATTATTGACGTACATGGACAGGGCGAACAGCAGAGTCTGCTGGCGACTGCGGTGCAGACGAATCTGTTGGACGCTTATGCGGGAAACGGTGTCTTGCGGCAAAAGGTTGAGGAAGTGTTTGGAGCCATCAGTCAGCTCGCCAAACGCCTGGAAGAAACCAAACGCTCGGAGTCGGAACGGCTGCAAATGTTGGATTTGCTGGCCTATCAAATCAAGGAAATCGAGGGAGTTGCGCCCCAGCCGCAGGAAGATGAAGAGTTGGAAGCCGAACGCCGCATATTGGCGAATGCTGAACGGCTGTCCTCCTTATGTCAGGAGATTCAACAGTTTTTGTACGATGAGGAGGACGCGGCGATCAGCCGGTTGAGTCAGGCCGGGCGGCGCATAGACGAATTGGTTGGGATTGCTCCGCAGTTCCAGACGCAGAGCGAGCAATTGTCTTCCCTCAAATATATGCTGGAAGACATAGTTTTTGCCGTACGGGATTTTGCGCATCAAGTCACGTTCTCCCCGGAGCGGTTACAATTCGTGACCGAACGATTACTGGCGTTGGATCGCCTGAAAAGAAAATATGGTGGGCAATTAGATGAAGTGATAAATCGCTTGAGCGAATTCAAGTTAAAATATGATGAGTTAAGAAATTATGAGGATCACGAGCGCGCCTTACTGGACGATTTACAGCACCAGGTTAAAGCCTACGATGGGCTGGCGAAAAAGCTCAGCAAAGCGCGTAAAAATGCTGCGAAAGAACTTGAAGTTAAGTTAAAAAAAGACCTTTTAGATGTTGCATTAGAGAAATCACAGTTCAGGATACACTTTAACCGCCCACCTGCGAGCATCACTTTTCCACTGTTAAATCAGCAAGATAATGACTATTTGCAGGAAAAAATCTTTAATAGATTAGGTGAGGAGATGGCGGAGTTCTATTTTTCGGCCAATCCGGGCGAGGAGTCGCGCCCTTTGAGCGCAGTGGCTTCAGGCGGAGAACTCTCGCGTTTGATGTTGATTCTGAAGTCGAATATAGCTCCTACACCCTATCCCCGAACCCTGGTGTTTGACGAAGTGGACACAGGGATAGGCGGACGAGTGGCCGATGCTGTTGGAGTGCGATTACATCGGCTGGCGCAAACGAATCAGGTTGTATGTGTCACGCATCAGGCGCAAATTGCACGCTATGCGGACATCCATCTACAGGTTTTGAAAGAGATTCAGGGGCAAAGGACTGTAACGACGGTAAACCGCTTGACAGCGGATGAGAAAGTGGAGGAACTGGCGCGTATGATGGCCGGAGCGGGTGTGACCGAAGTCACCCGCCAACATGCCAGGGAGATGCTGGGTGGAGTGGCGAGCGAAAGTAAAAAAGCCCATTAACTTCAGTATTTTATAGTGAGTTACTTGAGAGCGATTATAAAGCAATGTTACACGTGAAATCAGCATAGTTAAGCTATAGATAGGATCAGTTGTGATGAAGAAAGTCTATCTCGAAACACATGGTTGCCAGATGAATGTGCATGATAGCGAGAAAGCTCTGTTTGCACTCGCGGAAATCGGCTATGAAAGTACGGACTCGCCAGCCGAGGCGGAGTTGGTTTTGCTCAATACCTGTATGGTGCGGGAAAAGCCAGAGCAGAAAGTCTTCAAACGCATTGCGGCACTCAAGCGCGAACAGCAAGCAGTGCGGGGGGGCCGAACGGTGTTTGGCGTAATGGGATGCGTGGCACAGGCGGAAGCCGAGCGCATATTTGAGCGCAGCCGCGAGGTGAGCATAGTAATAGGCACGCAGTCCATTGCCAAACTCCCGCGGATGGTCGAGCAGATCGAGCAGGGCTATCCCCGCGCCATGGATGTCACGCTGACCCGTGACGCCGACTTTTTTGAGTTAGACCCGGCCAGTCGCCAATCGCGGCGCATTGCGTATGTTTCGATCATCGAAGGATGTAATAAATTCTGTTCCTATTGCATAGTCCCTTACACACGCGGACGGGAGCGAAGTCGTCCCGCTGACAGCATATTGAAGGAAATACAGGGGTTGGCAGCGCAAGGGTACAAGGAAGTGCATTTGCTGGGGCAAAACGTCAATAGTTACGGGTTGAGCGGGCGGTATCGCGGCAATGTGCCCACGAAATTCCACACGGCGCAGACCGACGAAATTACCTTTGCCGCCTTGCTCGAGCTGTTGGCGCAGCAAGGCGGCGTACCCAGAATTAAATATACGACCTCTTATCCTAGAGACTTCGACCAGGAAGTGATACGGGTGATGGATGGGCAGGAGAATTTATGCGAATGGGTGCATCTGCCGGCCCAGTCCGGGAGTGACAAAGTCCTGAAAAGAATGCGGCGCGGCTATACTTTTCGGGAATACATGGACAAAATCTCCTTTATCAAAGCGGCGCAAAAGGACTATGCTGTGACAGGCGACATCATAGTAGGGTTTCCGGGCGAGACGGAAGAGGATTTCCAGGCGACCCTGCGGTTGGTGGCCGAGGTGGAGTACGATGGTTTATATGTTTTTCAGTACTCTCCTCGTCCCAACACGGCGGCGCTGACCTATGAAGAAACTGTGCCAGAAGCCGTCAAAACGGAACGCTTGATGAAATTGGTGGAATTGCAAAGCCGTATACAGCGGCGGCGATATGAACGCCATATGGGAACAACTGTCGAAGTGCTGGTCGAGGATGTCAGCGCGAAGTCGGAAGACGAATACACGGGGCATACGCGCTGTCACAAAACCGTCAATTTCCCGAAAGGGGATAGTCGTTGGGGCGACATAGTGCGGGTGCGCGTGGACAGGGTCGGGAAAAATAGTTTGCACGGACAAATCGTCCGCTAAAAACGTAAGGTCAGGCACGCAAGGAAAGCAGGTTGATTATGGAATTAGAAATGAAGATTCGCGGGTTGCTGATGGACCCTACCACGAATTCACCGATTGTGATTCTCAAGGATGTCAATAGCGACGCCATGTTGCCGATATGGGTCGGCCCCTTTGAAGCCAATTCTATCGCCTCAGAGATAGAGAAAATCGCTCCGCCGCGCCCCATGACGCACGACCTGCTCCGCAACGCCCTCAACTTATTCGGAGCCGAGGTGCAACGCATAGTGGTGACGGAACTGCGCGATAATACCTTTTATGCGGTGATCGAGATGGAATGGAATGGCAATCGTCTGCTGCTGGATGCCAGACCGAGCGACGCGATTGCGCTGGCTTTGCGGGCGGACTGCCCTATCTTTGTCAATGAAGAGGTGCTGAAATCTTCGCAAAATGCCGGACTCGCGGAAGATGATGGCGATGCCTTCGATCAGGAGGACGAAGAGGTGGAATGGCCGGAAGAATTGGGCGACATCAGCGATTACAAGATGTAATCCGGGCGGCTGGGAAAAAAAGCAGGGCGCGGCAAGTTGACAAGTGCTGCGCGCTTGCATAGGATGCAGCCCCATTATCTGGTATCAAATTTACGACCATAATTGTTTCAGAAAACTGAGGAATAGCTAATTGCAAGGGATAGCGATTGCCATCGCCAACCAAAAAGGCGGGGTCGGGAAGACGACTACGGCCATAAATCTGGCGGCTGCCATGGCGTACAAAGGCAAAAAAACGCTGTTGGTAGACCTGGACCCACAAGCCAACAGTACGATTTCCTTCTTAGACCTGCACGAAGTCTCACTCTCTACTTATGATTTCCTGACCGAAAATAATGTCTCCTGGCAAGAAGTCGTCAGGCCGACCAAGATAGAGCGGCTCGACCTCATGCCAGCGCGCATCAGTCTGGCGAAGTTGGAAGGGAAATTGGTGGGAGAACTGGATGCGCCCTTTCGTCTGAAAGACCGTTTGGATGGGCTGCGGCGAAAATATGATGTGATCGTATTGGACTCTCCGCCCACGCTCGGCTTGATCACCGTCAATGCCTTAGTGGCGGCAACGCATTTGATCATTCCCATACAGTCCTCGTTTTATGCGTTGGAGGGGACGGATGATTTATTGGAAACAGTGCAACGGATCAAAGCGCGTCCCAATCCTCATCTGGAAGTGCTGGGCGTTTTAGTCACTTTGCACGACCGGCGCACGACGCTGGCGCGCGACATCTTCGAGCAGATTCAGCAAGTCTTTGGCAGTAAAGTCTTTGAGACTTCGATCTCCCGCTCCGTGCGACTGGAGGAAAGCCCCGCCTATCGCGAATCCATCTTCACCTTTGCCCCGAACTCCAGCGGGGCCATTGAATACTCCAAACTTTGTGACGAGGTGCTGCAACGTGTCCATTAAAAGAGGTCTTCCTACCACATTAAAAATGCGCCACGACAGACATTATGTCGAGGAACTTTCATCGCGCAGCGGGGCTCCGGTCGGGCGTATGATTGCGCTGGACAGGCTCGAACCGAACCCGAATCAGCCGCGCATAGAAATCGGCGACCTGACCGATCTGATCAATTCGATTCGGGAAAAAGGCGTGTTGGAACCGCTGCTGGTACGACCTTCCGAAGTCGGCGGGCGCTTTATGATCATATCGGGCGAGCGGCGGTATCGCGCGGCGCGGGAAGCGGGCTTGCGGGAATTGCCCTGCATTGAGATGGACGTAGATGATCGCGCGGTGGCGGAAATCGCGCTCATCGAAAACCTACAGCGCAAAGACCTGACAGCCTTTGAAGAAGCCGATGGATTGTTGGTGCTGGTCGAGCGGTTTGGCTACACGCACGAAGAGATTGCCCGCAAGATTGGCAAAGCCCGCTCGTCGGTGACGGAAGCGCTGACGATTGCCAGCCTGCCGACCGACATACGCGAACTCTGTCGGCGTGCCGACATATCCTCTAAATCATTGCTATTGCAGGTGGTAAGGCAGAATGACAAAGCCGCCATGGAAACCTTTGTCAAGCGCGTCAATGAACAGGGACTGACCCGCGATGAGGCACGCAAAGCACGCCAGAAAAAACAGACGCGCCAGCAACCTTATGTTTTTCGCCATCAAGCTCCTGGTCGTGAATTTACGTTTGAACTGAAGTTTCGTCGTTCGACAGTGGAGCGCGACGAATTGATAGAGGTTTTGGAAAACATACTCGCGCTGGTGCGTGAGCAATCTGAAAAGTAACACTCACCCTTTGGCCCGCTGTTCTGCCTGATATCGCTTTCTTAATTTCTTCGACCATCGCTCGATCAGCGGTTTGAAAGGCTTGAAGAGTTTGGCCCGCCAGCCGCCGTTGCGTTCGCGCCATACCTCGAAATATTTTTCCATATAGTTCCGCACAGCTTTTTCGTACTGGTTTTTCTTTACGCCATGCGAAAGCGTCAGGTGGTAATGTTGTGCTTGCAGCGAGTGGACTAAGCCTATGAGGTTGATTTTGTAATTGAGGCGTGCCGCCAATTTCTGAAAGAAGCCTTTTGAAGAGGGCAGTAACACGCCCAGCGCGATTTCAAAAAACGGCTGCTCGTTCCCTTGTCGAGGATGGTACAAGCCGGGCAAATCAGAGGCGTTGGGGATATGAACACGCTGATGTTGGGCGGAGATAAAATCCACCAGCACTATGCGCTGCAAGCCGCGCACATGCTCGCGGGGGATGACATCCATAGCACTATTGATAATCTGCTCAGTCTTAGCGGGAAGTTTGATGGTTGCCTTATTGTCTATTTTTATGGCCATAGGGTGATGAGAAGAGCAATGCAGAGATTGAAAATGGAGATAGCAAGAGTCCGATAACGAAAACACGACTAATTGAGCCGAAATTGATTAACTCTATGCCAGATATTCTTTGCTGCTGGGCAGTACAATATTGCTGAATTCAGGTGCTGTCCTTTCGTAAACTGGTTCTGATAATAGTATAATTACTATCTCTATGAACTGTAGTTTTTATGCTGCAATGGGTCAAGGGGCTAAGTTATGGATGCAAAAAAATATTTGGTGGAGTATCAGAATTTTCTACGAGTTGAGCGTGGATTAGCGGAAAACACCTTGGCTGCTTACGCTCGTGACTTGGAAAAATTATTTGTCTGGGCGACTGAGAATGGCAAGTCGGTGCTTGCGTTGAATCGGCAGGATTTGGTTGAAATTTTTGCCTGGGTGAAAACAGCAGGGCAAAGTGATGCGACTTTGGCACGGTTTGTTTCTGCCATAAAAGGGTATTACAGATTCCTTTTTCGAGAGCGCCTGATTGACCTTGATCCAACGGTTTACCTAGAGTCTCGTAAATCCTGGCAATCATTGCCAAAATTTTTATCTCTTGAGGAAGTGGATCAACTTCTACAGCAGCCTGATCTAACAACTGATAAAGGGCTGAGAGATCGAGCAATTTTGGAAGTATTGTATGCCTCAGGGTTGCGCGTCTCCGAGCTATTGGGTTTGAAATTGCCCGATGTTGAGTGGGAGGCAGGAGCACTCACATGTTTTGGGAAGGGAAGTAAGCAGCGTAAAGTTCCGCTCGGTCGAACGGCTATGGATTTTCTGCTGCGATATATGCCCGCCCGGCAACGATTGCTCAAAGGCGTAACTTCTCACAGGCTTTTTGTTGAACCGGGTGGACAAGCCTTGAGTCGTCAGAAATTATGGCAGTTGATCAAAGAATATGGGCGTAGAGCAGGCATTGATTACATCAGCCCACATGTGTTGCGCCATAGTTTTGCTACCGTCTTGTTAGAAAACGGGGCCGATTTGCGCTCGGTTCAGCTTCTGCTCGGACACGCAGATATAGGCACAACGCAAATCTACACCCATCTTACAGATGAAAAACTGCGCGAATCCTACCGCAGACATCACCCGCGCTCCTGATGCCAAAACACAGGGACGGCTTGACAGGGTAGAGTTCCTATGCGATTCTCTCGCTTATTTTTGATCCCCTCGCACTTCCTCTAACGCTCACCAAGCGAGCTGATAATGCAATTTGAGGAGTTCGCAGACTTTAATAACACGAAGGAGAATAGCACATGAAATCACAGGGGAAATTTCTGTTCACCTCAGAATCGGTGACAGAAGGCCATCCTGATAAAATCGCCGATCAAATCTCGGATGCGGTACTGGATGAGGTCCTGCGACAGGACTCGAAAGGCCGCGTCGCATGTGAAACCTTCATCACCACAGGGCTGATTGTGGTGGGAGGCGAAATCACCACCAACGCCGTGTTGGATTACTCGAAGCTGGCCCGCGAGACCGTCACGGAAATCGGGTACAACCGCGCCAAATATGGCTTCGATGCGGAGACCTGTTCGGTGATATGCACCATTGACAGGCAGTCGCCGGACATAGCCATGGGCGTTGACACGGGCGGCGCAGGAGATCAGGGGCTGATGTTCGGTTATGCCTGTAATGAGACGAAAGAACTGATGCCTTTGCCCATACAACTCGCGCACCAACTGACGCGCCGCTTGAGCGAAGTGCGCCGCCAAAACATTCTGGGCTACCTGCGCCCTGACGGGAAATCGCAAGTTACGGTTGAGTACGAAAACGGGCGACCGATACGAGTGGACGCGGTCGTGATTTCTTCTCAACACGGGCCGGAAATCGAAACCGAACGCCTGCGCGAAGAGATTCTTGATGAGGTCATCAAGCCCACGATTCCAGGCGAATTGCTCGATGCCAATAGTAAATATTACGTGAATCCGACCGGGCGCTTTGTCGTGGGCGGTCCCATGGGAGACACAGGGCTGACGGGACGCAAAATCATAGTGGATACATATGGGGGCGCGGCTCCGCACGGCGGCGGCGCTTTCTCCGGGAAAGACCCGACAAAAGTGGATCGCTCCGCCTGCTACATGGCGCGTTATATCGCTAAAAACGTGGTAGCTGCTGGGATAGCGGATCGTTGTCAGGTGCAGTTGGCCTATGCGATTGGTGTGGCTGAGCCTGTGTCTGTGTATTTGGATTGCTATGGGACGGCCAGGATTGACGAGAGCCGATTGGGTGAGATCGTGCGTAGCAATTTTCAACTGACGCCCAAAGGCATCATCGAATCGTTGGATCTGCGACGTCCCATATACAAGCAAACGGCTGCCTTTGGGCATTTTGGGCGCGAAGAAAAGGACGGGTTTACCTGGGAGTTGACCAATAAGGCTGAGGCTTTGCGCCAGGCGGCGGGTCTATAAGCATTTCTGCGAGTTTTAGGAGGTTATCTTGGAGATAAAACACGAAGTCAAAAATCTGGACTTGGCGACAGAGGGGAGATTGAGAATTGAATGGGCAGAACAGGAAATGCCCGTGCTGAAGCTGATTCGGGAGCGGTTTGAGCGGGAAAAACCGCTGGCGGGCGTACGGCTGGTGGCGTGCGCTCATATCACCACTGAGACGGCGAATCTGGCCCGCGCCTTAAAAGCGGCAGGGGCCGATGCTGTTTTGATCGCCTCGAACCCGCTCAGCACACAGGATGATGTCGCAGCGGCTCTGGTGCGGGAATATGGCATTTCGGTGTACGCGATGAAGGGCGAGAGCACGGATACATACCGCAGACATGTCCAACTGGCCTTAGACCATAATCCCCAAATCATCATTGATGATGGGTCGGATGTCGTGGCCACATTGGTGGCGGAACGCCCACAGCAGATCCCTGAGGTGATAGGTAGCACGGAAGAAACCACTACGGGGATATTGCGGCTCAAAGCCATGTTTCGCGACGGGAAGCTGAGTTTCCCAGCCATTGCCGTCAATGACGCGCAGACGAAACATTTCTTCGATAATCGGTATGGGACGGGGCAAAGCACCTTGGATGGGATCATACGCGCCACCAATATTTTATTGGCGGGGAAGTGCCTGGTCGTGGTCGGATATGGTTGGTGCGGGAAGGGCGTGGCTATGCGCGGGCGCGGGTTAGGCGCACAAGTTATAGTGACCGAAGTGGATCCGATTCGTGCGTTGGAAGCGACCATGGATGGGTTCCGCGTGATGCCTATGACAGAAGCCGCGCGCGAAGGAGACATCTTTGTCACTGTGACAGGGAATCATCACGTCATTGACATGCCCCATTTTGCAGCTATGAAAGACGGCGCGATAGTCTGTAATTCCGGTCACTTCGACGTCGAATTGAATCTGGTCGGCTTGGCGGAAGCAGCGGTGTCGCGGCGGGCATTGCGTCCTTTTGTTGAAGCGTTCGAATTGCGCGACGGCAAGCGCGTAGTGGTGCTAGGCGAAGGACGTCTGATCAATCTGGCCGCGGCAGAAGGACATCCGGCCAGCGTTATGGACATGAGTTTTGCCAATCAAGCGTTGTCGGCTGAATATTTGATTATGCATAAAGGGCAATTGCAGCCGGAAATTCACCTGTTGCCAAAAGAGGTGGATATAGAGATTGCGCGCTTGAAATTGACAGCGATGAAAGTCCGCATAGATGAATTGACGCCGGAGATGGTGGAGTACATGAATAGCTGGCAAATTGGGACATAACCCCTAAAAAAAACTAAAGAGATGGGAGCCAAAGCGCGTTCTACGGGACGCGCTTTTTTATTGGCGTAGGCGAAAGATGAGGAAGATGCCCAACGTCAAAAACAAGGCTTGCGGCCCCCATACAGATAAGCCTGGAGGAAGGTAGGACTGCTTGCCTAGTCCCTCAAAGAAATTGGCCGTGATCCAGTAAGTGAAGCCGATCATGATGCTCAGCCCGATCCCAGCCAGGGTTCCACGTCGGGTATTCTTGAGTGTCACAGGAATAGCGAGCATGAGTAGCGGGAGACAAGAGAAGGGGAAGGCGATTTTCTTTTCCAGTTCCACCCTCAGAGGGGCTGTGGAGGCTCCCAGTCGCGACAAATAACGTATATGGTTGCGCAATTCCTGAAAGCTCATTTTGGAGGCCTCGTTCACGATGCGTCGAAAAATTGCTATGCCTTCCCGTATGGTCAAATAATTGACCGCAGGCTCTGCGACGGCAAGCGGGAGGGCTTGAAAGGCCAGGTGGTTTTGGGTGTCTATGGCGTAGCGCCAACCTTGCTTGATCTGCCAGGTTTGGGGATTGAGGTTGGCGGCCTCCTGGGCATGTACGAGTTCTACGAGCCTGCCCGTTTGCAAATCGGTTCGATAAACAGTTGTATTAAGCAAAGAATTATCGGAATTGTTTATCTGGAAGCCATAAATCGTTTCATCTTCGCCCTGTACCCAATACCGTCCCAGGGATAAGACGGCTTGTTCGCTCTTTTTGCCTTTGATTTGATTGTAGCGTGCATCCTGTTCCCGGTTGGCATATGGCAGCAGCCTTTCCGATAACCACAGCAATCCGGCGATGGTTGCCACCAGACAGAAGAGCAAGGGGGTCATGAGGCGTAGAGTGCTCTGCCCGGTTGTTAACAATGCCGTCAACTGATTACTGCGGGAAAGGATACCGTGCGTGGTCAGGGCTGCCAGAAGGAGCGCAAACGGGGTGACATAATACAGGATTTGCGGGACCAGGAAGATTAAATAGGTGCCAGCAAATTTCCACCCTAGTCCGCTGCGATTGAGCGCGGGGAGCAGATCGAAGAGGGTGAAAATGATCGAAGTGGTCACCAGGATGGTGAGAGATAGGAGAAAGTATTTGGCCAACTCGCTGGTGGTGAGATAGTTTACCAGACTCAATAAGAGCGGGCGCTGGCTGGTCGGAAATCGCCGTAAAGCAGATCTTGGGTTAAGCAGATTCTTAATAGGGTTAACAAGTCCGCCGAGAGTAAGATTGGGGCGGCTGCCGGTGCTGGAGCGCGCGAGACTTTGTACGAGTGCGAAGCCTGTTCCCAGCAGGTTGGGCAACCACACGCCCAGCCCTGCCGGTAAGGTTCCAGCCAGCGCCAGATTTTGTCCGGCGATAAGGGTCAGGTAGTACAGGACTGCAATGATAAACCCTATGGTGAAAGCGACGGCTCGTCCAGCTTGGCGCGAGGATTTGAGGCCAAGGGGAATAGCTAATAAGGTTAAGATCAAACAGGCCATAGGGAGGGAAAACCGCTTGTGCCATTCCACCCGGGCTTGACGGCGTTCCTGTATAGATTCGGCTGTTTGCTCTTGCTTGGAAAGCTGCGCCAGCGAAAGCTCCTGGGCGGCGCGAGTTCTTTCAATGGCTTGAGCCAGGGCAGGGTTTTCTGCTGAAAGCTTGATCTTTTGCTGCTGAAAACTGGTGAGGGTTTGTTTTTCAGGCTCAATGGTAGAGGAAGTCAGGAGCAGCCCTTCGCTTAGTTCTATTTCCAGGGCCAGCGGGTAAGTCTGCGTGATGCGTAGGCGACCCCGTTGCGCTGTTAGAACTATGGATTGGTCCGGCGAGACTTGGCGTAATATGAAGACCCCTAGCCACTCGCCCGTCGCCTTATCAATTTCGCGCGTGTACACCAGATGGTTAGCGAATTGCGTATTGAAGGTTTGTGCTTTTAAGGGGGCGGCTAAAATGATAAGCAGGAGTTCTGTGCGCAGGTTTTTGGCGGAAATAAGGAGTTGCGGGATGACGCGGATGGTTAAGAAGGCAGATAAAATCAGGCCGACCAAGCCGCAGAAAACCAAGGGCTGGGCGAGCTTGAGCAGGCTAATTCCGCTCGCTCGGGCCGCTATGATTTCGTTATCCGCCGAAAGACGATTCAGAGCGATGAGTGAGCCGATTAACAAGGAAAACGGCAAGGTGATGACCAATATCCCCGGCAGTAGATAAAGAATAATGCGCAGGCTAAGGAGCAGCGATGCCGTGGAGTTGAAGAGTAGGTCGGACTGGCGGGAAATCTGTTGCGCTAGGATGAGTAGTGTTAGAACGACAAGGGTGAGGAAGATAAAAGGAAGAGCTTCGCGGAAGAGATAGCGAAAGAAGCGGGAAAAGGGAAATAGGTTCATGGTCAGTTATTGCGTCCGATAATACTTATTATGTATTCTATTATTCTTACTATACAACAGTATATGGCACAGATCGTCATTCATAAAAATGTAACGAGGCCTTGTAGCTATTCGTACTTGACATTGCCAGTGCTAGAATGAACCCATGCTAGACGCTTATCAACAAATCGGACTATCAGAGCTTACCGATGATCGCTTGGTCGAACTCACATTACAAGGCGATGACCAGGCGTTTGAACAGCTTACCGTCCGATATAAACGCCGCGTCTTTGCTATCGCGAGGCATTTTTTCCGACAACCCGAAACCGTCGAAGACATCGCCCAGGAAACCTTCACCAAGGCGTATTTCGCCCTGCAAAGCTACCAACGAGGAGCGTCACTCGAATACTGGCTGGCACGCATCGCAGTCAACAATTGCTACGACGAACTGCGCCGCCGTAAGTCCCGTGGGGAGTTAACCGTCTCCGATCTGACTGAGGATGAGGTAGATTGGATAGACAACAAGCTGGCCCAAGTCTCCCTGCGCCACCACGTACAGATTGCCGAGCGCGAAGTGGCGTCGGAGATCACACGCAAGCTGCTGGATAAACTATCCCCGGAAGACCGAACTGTTTTATTGCTATTACATGCCGAAGAATACTCTGTATCCGAGATCGCAACCCTCACAGGGTGGTCGGAAGCAAAAGTGAAGATACGTGCCTTTCGGGCTCGTCATGCAATGCGCAAAGTATTGAACAAGCTGCGGCTGGTAGAACAACGCAGGGAACGTCAGGCGGCTGCATTTTATCCAGGATGAGACGAATAGATAGTTTTTACCAGAACATCCGGAGGGGAAATTTGGAGGGAAAATTATGAAGAAAAATCACCTCAAGAACGATACGAACCAGTTCATAACCCGGCTTCTGCAAAGCTACTCAGAACATATACGGGTTGAAAGCGAAATCGTTGACGCCAACCACACCCCATTTTTCATGACACGTTTATGGGCCAGCATCAGGCAAGAACAGCAATCCCCGCAAATCTGGGAGCTTGGGGTCATTTCGGCCAGGAAGTGGCTCTTCGCACTGAGCGTGGTAGCCTTATTATTCTTCTTTGGCAATCTGGTCGCCATCAGGACGCAGTCCAGAGGGCTTTTACATCCCACCGCACAATCATCGCTACAGGATATGGAAGAAGGAGATTACGTTGAAGAAGCCCTGATGGAATAAGGAGTTTTATGAAGCATGCACTCGGCAACATTAAAAGCCAGGCTTATCTGATTATCGTGGGGGCCTTCGTCTTAGGAATTGTGACAGGCTCGCTGCTGATGAATCTGGTCACAGCCAATACCTCTGTCCCTAAAAAGCCTACGATGATTGAGGAACTGACGGAAGAATTACATCTTTCTCCGGAGCAAAGAAACAAGGTCGAAGAGATATATAAAGACTCCCGACAGCAAGGGAAAGAAATATACAAAACGATTCAACCGCAAATGGACGAATTACGCGCCCGCACTAAAACCAGGGTCAAAGCTATACTCGACAACCACCAGCAAACTCGCTATGAGTCCTGGGCTACGCAAAAGGACAACGAGCGCAAGAAAGACCAGGAGAAAAAATAAAGGACTGCAAACGCAGTCCTTTATCCTTATGGAGCCGGTTTTCCCCCTTAGTCTTCCTCATCCTTCCTGACTCTTCCTTCTGCTTGCGCTTGTTGAATAATCTTCTGTGAGATATGCGCCGGAACCTCGTCGTAGTGTGAAAATTCCATGTGATATGTTCCTCTTCCGCCGGTGATTGAATTCAGTGTTTGCGGATAGTTGAGCATTTCGGACATGGGGACGGTAGCCTTAATGACTTGCTGTGCTCCCTTGGAATCCATCCCCTGTATACGACCACGCCGGGAGTTAAGGTCCCCCATCAAATCGCCAGAATTATCCTGCGGGCCTATCACCTCAACCTTCATCATAGGTTCGAGTAAAACTGGATGAGCCTTTTCGATGGCGGCCTTAAAGGCTTTCCGCCCAGCCATCTGAAATGACAGGTCATCCGAGTCAACCGTATGGTACGAACCGTCTATCAGTTGGACTTTGAAATCCACCAAAGGATAGCCCGCCAAGTAACCCCGTGCCGCAGCATCTTTAATTCCCTTCTCCACGGCTGGTCGCCACTGGGAGGGAATCGCACCGCCAAAAATCTTGTCCTCAAATTCAAACCCGCCCCCTCGTGGCAATGGCTCGAATATACATTTGCAATCGCCAAACTGTCCTCTCCCACCCGATTGCTTTTTATGTCGCCCCTGGACTTCAACTGTTCCTTTAATTGTCTCCCGGTACGGCACTTTGGGGAGGTGAAGTTCGACCTCGACGCCATAGCGATTCCGTAGTCGCTCAACAACGATCTCGATATGTTGTTGACCTGATCCTGCCAGCAAAAACTCTTTGGTTTGTTCGTCACGCTCGTAATGGAGTTGGGGGTCTTCTTCGAGAACTTTATGGATTGCGCCGGAGAGCTTGTCTTCGTCGTGCCGCGACTTCGGCACAATAGCGTAGGCCAAAGCGGCTTCCGGATAAGCTACTGGTTCATACGTTATCGGACTCAGTTTTTCACAGAGCGTGTCTCCAGTCATAGTTTCCTTGAGCTTGGATACAGCCACCACATCTCCCGTATACGCTTCCGCTACTTTTTCCACGCTTTTCCCCAAGATGGTGTGGAGCGGCCCTAGTCTTTCACTGGTAGACTTGTTGTTGTTATACAGAATCATATCACTTTTCAGCACGCCTGACTTGACCTTTAGCACTGTGATGCGTCCAAACGTTTCCGAAATCGTGCGGAAAACAAAAGCCGAGGGGCTGTCTGCATTCTTATCTTCCGGCGGTGGCGCGTAGGCTGTGAGACCATCCAAAAGCGTCGCAACCCCTTTTAAATTCGCGGCTGAACCAGCATATACAGGCGTGAGATTACGTGTCGCCACAGCCTTCTTGATCCCCTGCTCCAACTCTTCGTCTATCAGCGTACCATTCTCAAAAAACTTCTCCATCAACGCATCGTCCGATTCGGCCACCATCTCTATCAACTGTTCACGCGCTTCCTGCAAATATCCGCGCCCGTCTTCCGGAACAGCCACTTCGCGCGCTTTGCCCCGCTCATCGAACTCATAAGCTTTCATCTTTACGACATCCACAACCCCGCGAAAATCCTTTTCCCGCCCTATTGGCAATGCCAACGGCATACATTTGCGCCCAAACACCCCGCGCACCTGCCCCAACACTGTCCCAAAATCCGCCCGTTCCTTGTCCAGCTTGTTGATAAATAGAAAGGTCGGCAGTGCAAATTCATGGGCATAGTCCCAGACTTTCTCCGTGTTCACCTCCACTCCATTGATGCCATCCAGCACTACCAGCGCCACTTCCGACACGTTGAGCGCCGGGCGCGCATGCGCTATAAACGACGTGTAGCCAGGCGTGTCCAGCAGATTCACTTTCTTGCCCTGCCATTCCACATACGCCGGGGACAGGTTCAAACTTACTTTGTGGGCAATCGCTTCCTCATCGAAATCTGTGGGAGCCGTACCGTCATCCACACGACCCAATCGTGTGGCCGCCCCGGCGGCGAAAATCATAGCGGCGATGAGGGAGGTTTTCCCCACATCGCCGTGCCCCACCACGCTGAGCGTGCATAAATCCTGTGTGCCATAAACTTTCATATCGAAAGAGACTCCTTTCCCGCACGAACTTGTCGTGCCTTGTCAACTTATAGCTGGAATTGAATTTCTGTGCTTAGTGCAACCCGCTGGTCGCGACGCAGATACTATCATAGCCCGGCGCAGCTTTGAAATGCGCCGCCACGCCAATTTGACAAAGGCTTTACAACCACTTTATAGTGGGCTATCTGAACGGCGCAGACTCAATCAATTGTGGTAGTCAGCAGGTGCCACCGTTACTAACAGCAACTTCACACAAGCACTTTCATGCTCAGAATCGAAAAGGTTTTCCTGCAAGGTTTCAAATCGTTCAATGATCCGACCGAATTGGTCTTCGATGCGGAGGGCATCACGGCTGTAGTTGGGCCGAACGGCTGCGGCAAATCCAATATCGCCGACGCCCTCAGTTGGGTCATAGGCGAACAGCGCGTCAAAGCCTTGCGCGGCGGCAAGATGGAGGACGTGATTTTTCAGGGCAGCCGCAATCGTATGCCCTCCGGCCTGGCCGAAGTCATCCTGACCATGCGCGTTTACGAATCGTTTGAACTGCGCGCGCAAGAAACCACTTCTCCGTCAGGTGCTGCCTCCGAACCCGATGCACGCCCGGAAAGCGCAGCCGAACCGTCTGAGCCGTCCCTACCCGCCGCCACTCGCACGAAATCTCTTCAGCTCCAACCCCGTATTTTCCAAGCCGGGGAACGCATTACAGTCGCGCGACGGCTGTATCGCACGGGCGAAAGCGAATATGAAATGAACGGCAAAATCTGTCGCCTGCGTGACATACAGGATTTGTTCGCGGGCACGGGGTTGGGCGGCGCGCATTACGCCATCATCGAACAAGGTCGTATAGGACAGGTGCTCTCCGCCAAGCCCCTGGATCGCCGCGCCCTCATTGAAGAAGCCGCGGGCGTCTCCAAATTCAAGATGCGGCAACGCGCGGCAGAATTAAAGCTCGAAGCCGCCAAACAAAATCTATCGCGCGTCACAGACATCATAGCCGAAGTCGAACGACAGGTCGGCGCGCTCAAACGACAAGCGGCCAAATCTCGCCGCTATCAACGTTTACGCCAGGAAATGCGCGAACTGATGCGGGCCGTTTTTGTCGTGGATCATCGTCTGACCCAGCAAAAGGCTCTCGCCCTGGAAACCAATCTACAGGCGATACACCAGGAAGAGAACGTTCTCACAGCCCACCTCGCCCAGACAGATTTCTCCCGGCAAACGACGTTCGCGCAAGTCGAGCAACTGGAAGCGCAACTGACAGCGGCCCGCGCCACCACAGCCCAAATCCATCTGCAATTGGAAAAAGCGCGCCAGCAACAAACCTATTGGCAGGAACAGGCGCAGTCCCTACAAACCCGTGCCGCACAGTTCTCACACGATCAGGTCGCCATCAGTGAACGCGAACGGCTGATCGCGCAGGAGATCGCCCGCTTACGCGCCGAGGTCAAGCTGATCGACGAGGAAATCAATACCGAAGCTCATTCCCTATCCCAGCTTGAGTCGCTCTTCCAGCAACAATCGTCCCAGGACGAGCAGATTGAAAAAGAATTGGAATTCGCCCAACGCCGCGTCACCGAAGCCGCCACACAACAGGAACGATGGAACCAATTGGTACGCCAATTCACCGACGCCGTCGAGCGGTCAGAACGCACCCTGGCTGGACTCACGACAGAACAGCATAGAGCCGCCGAACAAGCCAGCACACTGGCTGCCGAACAGCACGAGATCACCCAGCGGCTGCTCACACAAGCCCAGCAACAAGCCGAACGCAAAGAACGCCGCGCTGCCCTATACGCCCTGCTACAGGTCAAAAACCAGGAAGCAGCTCAACTCGAAGCTGAGTTGCAGCGCCAACAAAAAGAGTTCACAGCACTCGATCAAAGACTCAAATCCTTGCTGGAACTTGATGAGCGACGAGCCAATTTTTCCGAACCCGTGCAGGCCATTATCAGCGCAGTTAAAGAAGATTCTCAACCTTGCCCATTCAATATTATCGGCACTTTAGCTGACTATATTCAAGTAGCACCTCAAGATGAGGTAATTGTTGAGGCGGGGCTGCGGGAAGAATTGCAGTACCTGATCACGCCCAGCTTCGAGGACGCTCTCAAGGCCATTGACTATCTCAAGCAGGAAAATCTGGGACGAGCGACTTTTCTGGTGCTCAATGCCAAACCGCTGCCCGCTTCTCTCTCTGATATGCCGACCGGCAGTTCTATTGTTCGGCTGATTGATTTGCTGGGACTCAAGCCCGATTTGCGCTCGATCATACAACAAGCCTTGCCCCGTCTCTCCCAGACTGTCATTACCCACGAAATCAGTCAGGCCATTTCCGATTCGATCAGCACCAATGGCAAAGGGCATTCGTTTCTGACCGCTACGGGGGAATTTATCAGCGCCGGGCATATCATCGCAGGCGGCAGCACGACGGAACAAGGTTCAGGCATATTGGCCCTCAAGCGCGAGATCGAAACGCTCAAAGCGGAATTGCAACAATTGGAAGGACAACTGTCGGAAACCGAGCAGCAATACGAGGAGCTAAAAACCTATACGCTGCAATTGTCCTTGCAACTGGATGAACTCGACCAGCAGCTGCGCGAAGCGGATAAAACCCTGGTGCTCGAACAGGGGCAACAGCAACAACTGGCACGCGAACAGGAGCGTACCGCCGCCCACATTCGCGTCGTCGAAAAAGAACTCGAACAGTCCCAACGGGAACGACTCGCCTGGGCAGAGAAATGTCGGCACGCTGAAACCGAATGGAAACTGGCCGAAGAACAGTTAATGACTGCCGAACGCAGCACGAGCGAAACCCAGGAAGTCGTCGCCGAGGTGCGCCGTAAGGCCAGCGAAAGAACGCAGGAACTGTCACGTCGGCGTGCCGACTTTGCCGCTAAATCCGAGCGCAGAAAGGGGTTTCTGAACGATCTCAAGCGCCTGGAAAACGAAGCGCAGGACATACACAGCCGTCTCACCCGCGCCCAACTCGAAGCCCTCGAAACCGAAGAGCAGGTGCAAAGCCTGACGTCCGCCCTCGTCGACGCTGACGCCGAGATTGAAACATTGGCCGCCCAATGGCAGGGGGAAACCGCCGCCGTCGAAGCCCTGCAAGCCGAAACATCTGCGGCGAAAGAGACATTGCAAGGCTTCGAGAACCAATTAACCCAGGGGCGCGAAGCGATCCTGGCGCGGCGCGAAAAACGCAGTGAACTCGAAGTCGCACGCGCCACGCTGCTCGCCCACCTCGAACATATCGCCCACGCCTGCCTGACCGATTTAGGCGAAGCGCTGACCGACTTGGCAGCCAAGTACGAACTGACCGAAGCAACGGCTCCGATTGCGCGCAGCGAGGAACCACTGACCGACATCGCTGCCAATGTAGAGTTGGAAACCACCGAAGAGGAGGAAGACGAAACCGATGAGCCGATTCTGTCCTACCATTTACCAGCGGATTTCGATTTGGAGACGGCACAAAATCGCTTGCAGGACTTGCGCCAGAAAGTGGAGGCCATAGGCCCAGTGAATCTGCTGGCGCTGGAAGAGTTAAGCGAAGCCGAAGAACGATGGACGTTTTTACTGGAGCAGAAAGCGGATATCGAGCTGGCCGTAGCGGATACGCTGGCGGTCATTGCCGAACTCAAGCGCCGCTCGCGCGAACGGTTTTTGCAGGCCTTCCACCATATCAACCAAAACTTCAGCGAAATGTTTCTGGAATTATTCGGCGGCGGTCACGGCGAGATGCGGTTGATTGACGAATCGGACGTGTTGGAAAGTGGCATAGACATCATAGCCCAGCCGCCCGGGAAACGACTGCAAAATGTCCTGCTACTGTCCGGCGGAGAAAAAGCCATGGCGGCATTGGCTTTGATCATGGGCATATTCAAATTCCGCCCTTCCCCGTTTTGCCTGTTGGACGAAGTAGACGCGCCGCTGGATGATGTCAACATCGGTCGGTTCGCCGACAAAGTGTTGGAGATGAGTGCGCGCACGCAGTTTCTCATCATCACTCACAGCAAACGCACCATGGAAGCAGCTAAGGCTTTGTACGGCGTCACCATGGAAGACCCAGGCGTTTCCAAGCTCATCTCCGTGCGTTTGACTTGACAGGATTTTGCCAGACAACGATAATCACGCCCGACTCGCTGGCCCAGAAATTGGGAGGTCGTCTAACGGTAAGACTACGGACTCTGGATCCGTCTATCGGGGTTCGAATCCCTGCCTCCCAGCCATCTTTATTCATTCCTAAATTCCGTTACACCATTCGCACCTCTTCCCTGCGCCTACAATGAAATGAAATGAATTGTACTTCCTATTTCTTCGCTCTTCCGTTATCGGACTCACATTCTTGCGGCGAGCGGCTCTCGTTTTCAGCGCAGTCTTTCGCCCCACCAGCGCTCCAACATTTTGCGATCTCCGTGGACAATCCCGGCGCGCGTCACTGTCTCCGGGGGTGGAGCAAGCTCAGCTAAACGATCATAGACTCGCCCACGCACTTCTGCCGTTTGCGAACCGAACCGCCGCCCCAGCAAATGCCATAAGGTCAACGTATCTTCCAGCCGGGCTTCGGCCAACAAGCTGCCCAATGTCTGCGGCGCGACCGCGCCTACTCCAAAATCCAACGTGGTCAAGGCGGCTTTGAACGTCGGCGACGCATCCGCAAAATAGGGCGTTCCCACCCCAACCCCTTTGCGGGTTGCACACATAGCTCCCGCAGGGATAAACGACTCCTGCCCCTTGCGCACGAAAGAAACCCAGCCCGACGTGACGTGCAACAGGCTCGCCCCAAGCTCGTCCACTTCCAACGTGTAGGCACAACCCAAATCCACAGCCGTCGCTGACGGCGTGTCCACAATGAACAAGCGCGGCGGGGCCAGAATCAACGCGCTCATCTTCCCCTTCGCCAGCGCAATACGATGTTCAGTCTCTTTCGTACGCACCAGTTGCAGGCGCGAGTTCGGATCAATATCCACATAGCCAATTTCTGCGACTTTGATCTTCGCCCTTGAAGCGTTATCGGTCTCAAGCCATTCTCCGACGCCCAGTCGGCCTTTGTCCGCGATTTTCGTCGCGCCTATGCGCGGCGCTCCCGTCACGCTGTCCACTTCCCACGCCAGCGAGCTTACCTGGGGAGCACTCGTTTTCGACTTGGGACCAACCGCTTGCTCGCTGCCTTGTGGCGCTGTCGTTGTGGGAAGATGAGTCGCACCAGAAGGCGACGGAGCAGGCTGACGAGGTGCTTCGTTTCCGACCACTTGTCGGTTCATCGGTTGCGACCGTGTGAGCCACCACCAACTGCCGAGTGCCAAGACGGCCACAGCCGTTGCGGCGAGCACGTATCTCCAGGAGAACAGCGAAACATTTTGCGACCGAGGAGCGGCGATCTTCGCCTGCAATTCCGGCCACAACGAAGCGGGCGCGGCCACCGACCGTAATTGCTCGGCCCATTGCACGCCCCGCTTGATCGTCTCCCATTCTTCCCGGCAGCGCGCACAATCCTCCAAATGCCTCTGCACCGCCTGCGCCTCTGTCCCGGACAATTCGCCGTGACAGTATGCCGACAGGAATTTGGATACATGCCGCCTAAACCACTTCACTCTCATAACACTTCTCGTAAATGCCCCAATTTCTGGGCCAGCGCCTTATGCCCGCGATTCAGCCGCGACGCCACAGTCCCCGGCGCACAACCCAGCACTTGCGCGATTTCTTCGTACGACAACCCTTCGATATATTTGAGCAAGATGGGCAAACGCAGTTTGGGCTTGAGAGTCGCAATCGCCATACGCACGGTGTCGCTCAACTCGGTGCGGGAATAATTCGCTTCAATATTTTCTTTCGTGCGCATGGTCTGCACTTCTGTCGCCTCGCCGAACGGGATGAATTTGCGCCCGCGCCGCTGCTCATCGAAACAGGTGTTCGCCACCATACGATAAAGCCAGGTCGTGAATTCCGCCTGAAAATGGAACTGCTGTATATTCGTCATGAGCTTGAGAAAAACCTGCTGCGCTATGTCGTGCGCCGTCGCTTCGTTGCCACTGAAATGCAGCGCGATGGAATAGACACGATCTTTGTGCGTTTCAAACAGCCGACGAAACGCTTCCCGGTCGCCCTGCTGGCACGCAGCTATGAGCTGATCCCTCTCCGTCTCGCGGCTCACAAAGTCGTGGGTCATCACGCAGTCCATTGGCTCCTCCCGTTGTTCATCGTTCCGTTAGACGGTGGAGGCGTGGGGTTTCTTCCTTTTTTGATAGCGCACAAGAAAAAGTATTTCACCACGAAGGCCACGAAGAGCACGAAGAAAAGATGGTGGTCGGTGGTCGGTGGTCGGTGGTCGGTGGTCGGTTCTTCGCTGACACCGGCTCCTTCTTCGTGCTCTTCGTGGCCTTCGCGGTTTTATATTCTTACCGCCTAAAGTTGAGGGCTTGTGGTTGGAGTCGTCGCGCAGGCTCAGCCAAACAATTCCGACACGGGTTTGAAGCCGACGTATTTTGTCCCGGAAGCGTTTTCGATGTAATGAAACGCGCGGCCTGACGGCGTGTGGTCAATCGTCTTCGTCCAATCAATGCCGAGCGCCGAGTAAATCGTGCAAGCCACATCTTCCATGTAAATCGGACGTTGCGCCGACCAGCCCGCTTCGACAATCTTGCCGCCGAGATCATCCGTCTTGCCGATGACTGCGCCCCGTCGCACGCCGCCACCCGCAAACATACCGCAATGCACCTGCATGTAATGTTCTCGTCCTTTGCGCGTTTCCGTGATCGGCCCCGGCACGCGCCCGAATTCGCTCATACAAACCACCAGCGTTTCGTCGAGCAGCGTTTTTCCTGGCGCATATTTTGACGGAGTGGTATCAAGGTCTTTCAGCAAATTCGAGTACGCGACATCGAGTTCTTTCATCAGCACGACGTGATTGCGCGTGCCTTCTTTGTATATGTTGCCGTGATGATCCCAGCCGCCGTGACTCGCCATAATGAAGCGCGTGCCGGCATCGGCTTGGAACAGATTGCGCGCCAGAATCAAGCTGTTGCCAATCGCGCTGTTGCCGTAGCGTTTTTTGTCTTCGTCCGCAATCGTCATGACTTGCGGCACACGCGGATCGTTCATAATCGCGTACGCGCCTTTGTAGTAATCCTGATAGTCGCTGAAGCTGCGATCCGCGTGCCCGCCCGCCTTGCGCAACGATCCATCGAGTTGTTGCAATCGTTCCCAACGCCGCTTGAACGTTTCTTCCATTCCTTTTTGTGGCGCTAAGTTCGGAGCAGAATCACCCACCGCTAAACTCATTGGCCCAAATTCCGCCGACAAAAACCCCTGATTGATCAGTCCCGCCTGATTCCCTGCCAGATTCATAGCGATGTACGCCGGCAGCGAATCCGTGTCTTTGCGCTGACTCGCCAATTCGTGACACACGACCGCGCCGAGCGCAGGCACTTCTTTCGCCAATGCCAGATTCAACGGATGCCCGGTTTGAATGTAATATTGCGCCCGCCCGTGAACCACATCCCACGCCGCCATCGAACGCACAACCGTCAATTTGTCCAGCACGCCCGGCAGATTTTTGAAAACGCCTGACGGTAATTTGAGATCGTTGGCGTAACTGCGAATGTCGAAGTAATTCGGCGTCCATGCGCCCTCTTTCGCATCCAGCGAATCCACCTGACTCATGCCGCCGTCGAGGTTAATGAACAAGACCTGGCGCGCGGTGGCGAGTGGTTTGGCCGTTTGTTGCGCGCGCACATTGTACGGGCGAAAGGCATTGAGACAGCCGCCGACCAAGCTGATGCCGCCAACGCGCAGGAGTTCGCGACGGGTGAGTTGTGGAATGTTGCGGGTATTTTGGTTCATAGATTTTCTCAGCTAAACCGGCAGACCAAAAGCAGTGCGAATAATCCGCCGCACATTACGACAGTCTTGCAAGACGGCCTTCGCTTCTGCTTTTGTCGCCTTATAACCAGGGTAGCGATACTGCACGGCGTATTTCGTGAGCGGTGTGACGACAGGGCGTAACACTACCCAATTTGGTTCGGCAGGTAAAACATCGTCCAGCAAATCTGAAAGGTTGTGCGTTTTATTGATGACAGTGCCAGCTTCATTCAAACGCGCTTTCAAATACTTCTCCAAACATTGCTGGGCGTGAAAACAAGCCCCATCGTAACTGGGCCGCTTGCGGGCACGATAACCACGCTGTGCCATCTCCCAATCATCCTCGGCCTTTTCAATCCATTCACGCGTGCTGACTTTCATACATCACCTTTCCGCGCCGCATAATATTCACGATGAACATATCGCCATCCTGCATACGAAAGGCGATGTCGGCGGGTGTGCGAACGTGTAAATCCACTGCACTGACGAGGTCTAACTCGCGTGCGATTTTGAGCGCCTGCTCAATTGGTCGCCCTTCATAATTCATCACAATCATCAAATCCACATCCGATTCCGGCGTCGGCGTCCCATAGGCGTGCGAGCCAAACAAAATAATTTTCTCTGGCTGATAGGCTTCCGCAATTCGTTTGCAGAGCTTGCGAATATAGGCCATCCGTTTGGCGCGCGGCTGGAAGCTTTCGTGCCATTCGCGGAGTTTGCGCCGATACTCTTGCGCTTCTGGCGGCAACTCATGCTCCAACAAAAGCTTGCGTCTAAGGCGTGGTTTCGTCGTCACGGTGCTCGTCCCTGATTTCTGCGTCGAAGTTTTCATGATTCGTTATTCATCTCTGTACCTTGTGCTTGCCAAATTTCAGTGTATAGCTGTTCCAGTCGAAAGTCAGTGGATGATCGGGCGTCAGCGATAAGTTGTTGGAGGCGATAATATCCACGTCTTTCGTCATACGCGGGCTGCCATAAAAGTGCAGCGCCAGCCCACCCGCTCGCGGCCCACGCAAGCTCTTCCTGTGCCGCCAACTTGCCTGCTTTCCGAGCGGCTTTCACCCCCGTCTCGCTGGAAATCATCGGGCTGGTGGCGTCATGGGCAAGCATGCGCTCGATAAGCTGCTGGTACTCGTTTTCGCTCATGGTCCGAATCCGTTGTCGCTCCGCATTTGTAGCACTTATAAGTTAGGAGAATAATCATTGCTTTGTTTTGCTAATGACATCAGGGTTCTCTTCTTGAGGGTTCACTGTTTGAATTGTACTTTTCGTAAGGCTGAAAATTTTTCTATTCTTTTCTGATCTGATTATCATTACATCGCTCCCTGAAAATAGTATCTCAACTCTATTCGACCTAACTACCGATTCGGTCGCTCCAGGAGGGAGAATTTCGTCAATCGTTTCTTTTGACAATTGTGTCTTAGTAATATCTAAGTAAGCGTGGCGAGGTAGCACACCGCCGAACTCTTGGGGAATCATTGAATATAGGTCGACAATGAAGATAAATGATGCACCAATGAGCGCGTAGAAAACCCAAAATGAAACGATTTGCCCAGTAGAATACAACCATTCCGTTCGGTGAAAACCAAAAGTTTGATAAAAGTTGGCAAAATCAATGGTCTCCTGCTTATCTGGTTGAGGGTTTCTTTTTGGTAGGGCAGGTATAAATAAAGTACTCACCCAAACAACGAGTGCTAGAAAACACCATAACCATATCCAGTTTGGAGTAGACGCTCTAAATTTTTCAAATCTCTCTACAGGTAACCATATTGCTAACACTAGGAATGAGGATAATAGCCCGAGACTGAGTACAGTTTTAGTCAGGTACAGTTTTGCGCCTATCGGTGTTGACCCAACCCAATCTCGGATCATTTTTTTAAGCACAATAGAACCTTTGAATGTAAGTACGAGTACCATTATAAAGAAAGCAAGCAGAGTACCCGCTACAAAATATTGAACTTCAACAATAGGAAGGAGACCCAAATTGTTCTGGTAGGCGTTAATGGCCCAAACTGTGTATCCCAAGAAATAAATGATAGCGCCGATTACCAGAAACCCATCTCTAAGTTCGCCTGCAACCTTCAACCAATCAACAACAGCAGTCTTCAGCCAATCTATAACCCGTTTCAGCATAAATTATATTTCTGAGTGCGTTTAACCTAACTACCTTTCACTCGTCATCTCATCGTTCGTCCGAGTTTGCCTGCTCGCTTGAATAAGCTGGTGCGTAATATTTTCAGTAATTAAAAACAAAATCCAACTTATTCAGCAAACCCCACTGCAAATCTTCCGCCCCCTGTTTGCGGTCTTTCTCCAACCACGACACCGCCAGTTGTTTTTCCTGAATAGAGG
>CAZWAK010000029.1:0-20011 GCA_964631865.1 uncultured Heliobacteriaceae bacterium
GACGAAAGAAAGCCTGCAACATCGCGTGTCGTCGCTCTGGCGTTACCGCGAAGTGCTGCCTGTCATTCACGACGAAAATATCGTGAGTTTGGGCGAAGGCTGGACGCCGCTGTTGCACGCGAAGCGATTGGGCGCGCAAGTGGATTTACCGCATCTCTTCATCAAATACGAATCGCCGAATCCAACCGGATCATTCAAAGCGCGCGGGCAAACGACAGCGATTTCGATGGCGAAAGAGTTGGGCGTGCAAAAATTGGCGATCCCCACCGCAGGCAATGCGGGTGGGGCGATGGCGGCGTATGCTGCCGCTGCCGGCATCCCCGCGTATGTCTTTATGCCGCGCGACACGCCCGCCGCAAATCGCATCGAATGTCAGCAACTCGGCGCAGAGGTCACGTTGATTGATGGCTTGATTACCGATTGCGGCGCAGAGGTTGCCAAGCGCAAAGAAGCCGAAGGTTGGTTCGACGTTTCGACGCTGAAGGAGCCGTACCGCATCGAAGGCAAAAAGACGATGGGCTACGAATTGGCCGAGCAATTCAACTGGGCGCTGCCCGATGTGATTTTGTATCCGACGGGCGGCGGCACGGGCTTGGTCGGCATGTGGAAAGCCTTCGACGAAATGGAAGCGATGGGCTGGATTGGTAGCAATCGTCCGCGCATGTTTTCCGTACAGGCCGCCGGATGTGCGCCGATTGTTCGCGCCTTCAACAATGGCTGGGACGAAGCGCCGGAATTTGAAAACGCGCACACGGCAGCATCGGGCTTGCGCGTGCCGCGTGCGATTGGCGATTTCATCATGCTCGACATTTTGCGCACGAGCGGCGGCGGTGCGATTTCTGTGACTGATGAAGAAATGATCGCCGACACGAAAGTCGTCGGGGCAGCGGAAGGTTTGTTCTGCGCCCCCGAAGGTGCAGCATGTTTTTCGGCGCTGAAGAAAATGCTCGCAGCAGGCACAGTGTCCGCGCAGGATCGCATCGTGCTGTTCAATACGGGGACAGGCGTGAAGTATTTAGAAGCGTACGGTTTGTAATGATGCTTTCGACTGAACTGAACAATCCGGCGGGGATTCCTTATTTTTTGTGGGATGAGCCGATGACGGTGGCGGAATTCAAGCAACGGCTGAAAACCGCTTCGTTGCCGGAACAACGGCGCTTGCTTGCCAAGTTGTTGCGCGAAGCCCGCGACACGGATGTCTGGCTCTTCACGACGCCGCAGGAAGTGTGGCGTCGGTGGAATGAATTGTCACCAATGCTGGGGCGGCGGCGTGCGTTTTGGGAGTGGTTGTTGAGGTTCTGGCACAAGGAAGGATTGCTTGATAATAATAGGAGCGCAGCTATGTCAACCGAGAGCGCGGCTCAAGCGCAGAAAAATGATCGAATCGGTTTCTATGCAATGTTGGATGAAATCCGCAAGCGTCCAGGATTGTATTTAGGGGGAAACTCATTTCAACGCCTTGATCCGTGGTTACAGGGCTACTTTTATGGCAAAGGGGAGAGCGGAGCTGCGGCAACGGAAGAGGAGTTAGAGTTCCGAGACTTTGGTGAGTTCGTGCAGAAAAAATACAGATGGCACGATGTTGGCGGCTGGGCAGCAAAGATTCAGTATTACTGTCAGGACGATGCAAGTGCTCTAACCGAATTCTTTCGCTTGCTGGATGAATTCAAAACGCAAAAGCAAAAAGACAAAAAACGACGCCAAAGACAAAAGACTCAACGTCAGTAGCCAATCCCCTTGCTTACGATAAACCGAGGTCACCTATGAAAAAAACAATTTGCCTTTTGCTCTCCATCATCGCGCTCACCATCTGCGCACAAGCACAAAGGCTTTCGCCCGCGCGTCAACTTGCGGAAGACATCTTCCGACAACTCATCGAAATCAACACCACCGATTCCGTCGGCGATTGCACGAAAGCTGCCGAAGCGATGGCGGCGCGATTGAAGGCGGCGGGGTTTGCTGCCGATGACATTCACGTCCTCGGCCCGCATCCGCGCAAAGGCAACCTCGTCGTGCGAATGCGCGGCACGGGCGCACGGAAGCCGATTTTGCTGCTCGCGCATCTCGATGTCGTCGAAGCCAAGCGCGACGACTGGTCGTTTGATCCGTTCACGTTTTTGGAGCAGGACGGCTATTACTACGGGCGCGGCTCGTCGGATGACAAAGCGATGGCGGCAATTTTTGTGGCGAATCTGATTCGCTTCAAACAGGAAGGCTTTGTGCCGGATCGTGACATCATCGTTGCGCTGACGGCGGACGAAGAAGGCGGCGATTTCAATGGTGTGGACTGGCTGCTGAAAAATCATCGCGCGTTGCTTGACGCGGATTTCGGCTTGAACGAAGGCGGTGGCGGCGCGATGCGTCAGGGCAAGAAGCTTTTCAATACCGTGCAGGCGAGCGAAAAAGTCTATCAAAGTTTTCGCCTCGAAGTAAAAGGCAAAGGCGGACACAGTTCGCGTCCCATCGTCAAAGACAACGTGATTTATCAACTCGCCGACAGCTTGCAACGCATCGCGCAGTTTCAGTTTCCCGTGAGCTTGAACGAAGTCACGAAACTCTATTTCGAGCGCGGCGCAAATTTTGAATCGGGCGAAACCGCAGGCGCGATGCGAGCATTAGCAAAGAACCCATCAGACACGCAGGCGATTTCATTGCTAAGCCAACAACCCGCGTACAATTCAACGATGCGGACGACCTGCGTCGCCACAATGCTCGAGGCCGGTCACGCGGAAAACGCCTTGCCGCAAACCGCGCGCGCCACCGTCAATTGCCGCATTCTGCCGACCGAAACCGCCGAACAAGCACGCCAATCGCTTATCAAAGTCGTCAACGATCCGCGCATTTCCATCACGCCGATTCGAGAGCCAAAACCGAGTCCGCCCTCGCCGCTGCGCTCTGATGTCATCAGTGCGATTGAGCGTGTGACGAAGGAACTTTATCCCGGCGTGCCGGTGATTCCGACGATGAGCACGGGCGCGACCGACAGTTTGTATCTGCGCAAGGCTGGCATCCCGATGTACGGCACGTCCGGCATCTTCGGCGACATGGACGATTCGCGCGCACACGGCAGAGACGAACGCATCGCCGTGCAAGCGTTTTTTGACGGACAGGAATATTTGTATCGGTTGGTGAAAACCTTTGCCTCCGCACCAGGCCATTAAGTCGAGGGAACTTTTATGCGCCCCGTAAACTCTCTGCTGTTGTTCGCGTTGTTGTTCGCATTGTTGTTCGTGCAGCCTTCGTGGTGGGCTGAAGCGCACGAAAACGATCAGGTAAAACTCGCGCTCAAAAATCGCGCGGGCACGGTCATCACGACGTTGACGGACGGCGATCTTGTCAAGCTGAACGTCGTGCTGACTACCCCAGCGACGCAAACGACCGAAGTGATTTTTGAACTCGCACCGGGCAACAAACCCATCGCCAAATGCACGATTCCCGGCGGCGCGAAGGCTTGCGAAACCGAAGGCGTTCGCGCGCTCGGTTGGTTTTGGAGCGAAGGCGGCAAGAACCAACCGGCCCGCACCGTTCGCGCGGTTTCGGCGTTGACGAAAGAGCCAGTCACTACAGCGGTGCGCGTGGCTCCGCGCCCGGTCGTGATGGTGCATGGGTTTGTCTCGGCGGCAGCGACGTGGGTGTCGTACAGCAACACGTTTCTGCCACCGTTCGGATTGAGCGGCTTCGCCGTCGGGGACGGCAAAGCGGAAGGCGCGATGAATACGGGCGACACGTCGAAACCGACCTTGCGGACAAATACGCTCGCGGAAAATGCTGCGGTGCTTGGTCGCTACATCGCGGGTGTGAAAACTGCGACGAAAGCCGAAATGGTGGACATCGTCGCGCACAGCATGGGCGGCTTGATTTCGCGTTACTACATTGATCGCTTGATGCAGGAGCGCGATGTCGCGCAATTGATTATGCTCGGCTCGCCACACGGCGGTTCAGATTGTTCAGGCTTGCCGTCGGCGCTCGGATTTTACGCCCCTGCTTCGCTTGAATTGCGCCCGGCGTACTTGCGCGAAGTTTTCAATAAACAAATCACGCATCGGCGCGGCGTGCCGTTTTTTATGCTCGCGGGCAATCCGATTGTCGAAAGCTTCAAAGCGCCTTGCACGGGTGTGCCGAGCGATCTCGTCGTGGCCAAAGAGAGTGCTTCTTCGATCACCGGGCCAATCGTTGAGTTGCCGATTTTGCACACGGACATGACCAAGTCCGAAGAGGTGTTTCAGAAGTTTGTGCGCGGTCATTTGCTGAAGCAAGCGGGCGAATTTCCGAACGAAAGCGATCCGCCTTCGGCCACGAATTCGATTGAGCCGGTGCAATTCACACAGGTTTTCAAAGGCCGCGTGAATGCAGGCGGGACGAAAGAACTCACCGTGCATCTCGATCAAGTCGCGGTCGCAAGCTTTGCGCTTTTTGATCCCAGCCGTTCGTTAGGCTTGACCGTGCGCGGCGCGAGCGGGAACGTGATTGAATTGTCACCGGACGTACACGGTTTGATCCGCGTGGATGATCCTTCGACGATGGTGCATCTCGGTTATGGCTTTGCCAATCCGAAGCCGGGGCCGTGGAAAGTGACGCTGGCGGCCACCGCGCAAACGCCGAGTAACGGAACCGAATTTGCTTTGTCGGCGCGCGTCGTCGGGGGCGCGGTCTTGCGTGCGAATGCGAGCCAGCTTTTGCCTGCGCTGGATCAACCGATCACCTTCACGGGCGCGCTTGAATTGCCCGGCAAGGCGTTGACGATGACCGCGCTCAAAGCCGTGCTGCGCAAGCCCGATGGCAAAGAAGAAGAGCTTGTTTTGAATGACGGCAAAGCTGATTGGACGCCCGCCGAAACAGGCGTTCACGGCGTGGACATCGTCGCGCAAGCCACCGCGCCGGATGGCACGCCGATTGAGCGCACGACGTTTTTATCCGTTGAAGTGCAACCCGCCGCCGAGAAAGGCCGCCGCAATTTGAACCTGCTGATCGCTGCCGCCGGGGCGCTGTTCGTGCTGTTGTTGTGGTGGATCGGAAAACGTTTCCGCAAGCGCAAGGCATAGCGCCGCCATCAACTCAGTGCTTTCTTTTCATGGCTCGATTTTCAATGCGCTGCGAGGCTTGCCTTTTCCTACCACAACCTGTTAGCTTGCCCCTGGCTCAGCCGAGCCATCGAACTGAACCTAAAACTTCCGCAACGGGGCAGCAGCCTTGAAGAAAAAAGTTACCATCCGCGACATTGCCCATCAACTCGATCTCTCGGCGATGACCATTTCGCTGGCGCTGCGCGATTCGCCGCGCATTTCTGTGGCGACGAAAGAACGCATTCGCGCCGCCATGAAAGAACTCCAATACGAACCGAATCAGGTCGCACGTGCCCTGGCGACGGGCAAGTCGAATCTGATCGGCGTGATCGTGCCGAACAGTTCGGATCATTACTACGCCGAAGTCATCCGCGCGATTGAGGACACGGCGCAGGCGGCGGGCTATCACGTGCTGCTGGCGAATGGCTCCTACGACCTGGAACGGTATGCCGAACGGGTGAAAGATATGATCGCACTGCATATGCGCGGTCTCATTGCCGCGCCGCCCTTCATCAGCGAAAAGCCCAAGCTGCCACTGTTCTGGCAAGACCTGCTCAAAAGCGATTTCGATGTCGTGCTCATCAACCGGCAATTGAAGCCGCCGATCTTTCATCAAGTCGCGGCGGATTATATGGACGGCGTGCGGCTGGTCGTCGAAAAGCTGGCGGAGCTTGGGCACAAGCGTGTGGCCTATATTTCCGGGCAACCGGCGATGCTGCCGATTCGGCAACGGCTCGCGGCTTTCAAACGTTGCGCGAAGAAGGCGGGTTTTGACGACGACGCGAATTTGTATGAATGCGCGGAATTGAATTTCAGCGGCGGCTACGAAGCAGGTCGGCGGCTGTGGGCGGCGCTCAGGAAAAAGCCGACGGCCATCGTTACGTTCAGCGATGTCGTGGCGGTCGGCTTGCTGCGCTTTTTGGAGAGCCAGCAGATCGCGGTTCCGGCGGCGGTGTCGGTGGCCAGTTTTGATGGCACGGCGGTTGGCGAATTCACGCACACGACGCTTTCGACCGTGCATACGCCGATGTACGACATTGGGCGACAAGCCTTTCAACTCCTGCGCGGCGCGATGGCGGGGCAGTTTCAAGCACCCCAGAGCCTGATTTTGCCGGTCGAATTACGGCTCCGCGAATCTATCGCCCCTGCTCCTGCGAAACCCCCACCCTCCCGTTGACAGCAGGCGCATCTCGTGGTTTAGTTTACCGGTAAAGCAGAGTCGCGTTGACGCTCGAAACAGGAACCAAATCAGATGCTCTCCCGTCGCACATTTTTCGCTACGTTGCCGCTCGGCCTGCTGAGCCTGAAGTTGGCGGCTGCCAAAAGCGCAGGCGTCAAATTAGGCTGCCAGACGAACGCCTGGCGCATTGACCCGCGTGATTTTTCGCAAGTGCTCGATGTGCTGACGAAGCTGAAAGCACTCGGCTACGACGGCTTCGAGACGAGCTTTCGTAATATTCAACCGCAGTTCGGCAATATTGCGGCGGCACGCGCGCAGATGGAAAAGACGGGGCTGCAATTTTTCGGCTGTCACATCTTCCTGGACAAGTACGACGAACAGACGCAGACCGCGCCGATAGAGTTGGTCAAGACGATTGCCGATGGCGCGGCAGCGTTCGGCGCACAAAGGTTAATTTTAAGCGGCGGCGGCCTCATCAAAGATGGCCAAGTGGAGACGGAAGCCCTGAAGCGCAAAGCGGCGGGGCTGAACGCGGCGGCGAAATATTGCCGGTCGAAAGGTCTCAAGCTGGCCTACCACAATCACGGCCCGGAATTTCAACAAGGCGGCCTCGAAATCAAAGGTTTATTCAAACATACCGATCCGGCGCTCGTAGACTTTCTGACCGATTGCGGTTGGGCGTGGCGCGGCGGGATCAACGTGCCGCAGTTTTTTGCCCGCCATCACAAGCGCATCGTAGGCTTGCACCTGCGCGATTTCAAAGGCGATTTCACCAGCGATGTGCAGCTTCCGTTGGGGCAAGGCGACTTTCCGTTGCAAGCATTGGTCAAAGTCATCAAGCAAGTGAAATGGCAAGGCTGGGCGCTCAATGAAGAAGAGCGGCTGAGCGGCGAAAAGCCCGGTGAAACAGCCGTCGCGCCCGCCAAAGCCACGCTGGATAAAGTTTTGGGCCGCTAATCGTCGGCTCAATGGATGGGAAGGTCTTTCACCATGAAACGAAGAACTTTTCTCGCCAACATTTCCACCGCAACTTTCACCGCCGCGTCCTACGCTCGCGTGTTCGGCGCGAATGATCGCATCGGCATGGCGTTGGTCGGCAGCGGGCGACGCGGGCGCGACGTGATGAAAGCGTTCCTTGCGACGGGGCGCGTTGACCTCACTTGCATCGCCGATGTGTACGATGTGCAACGCGGACGCGCGAAAGAATTTCTGAGCGTCAAGCCGCACGAAACCATCGCGCTCGAAGACGCTTTGAGCCGCAAGGACGTGGACGCCGTGCTGCTCGGCACGCCCGATCATTTGCATCTCACACAAACAATTGCTGCCCTGAACGCAGGCAAGCACATCTTTCTCGAAAAACCCACCTCGCACAATTTTGAAGAAGGCGCAGCATTACTTGAAGCCGCGAAGAAAAGCAACAAGGTCGTGCAAACCGGCACACAACAACGCAGCGGCGCGCATTACAAAAAGGCGAAAGAAGAATTCTTCGACAAAAAACGTTTGGGGCAGGTGATTTTCGCGCGCGCCGTCTGGCACGACTTCCCGTGGCAGCGGCGCAAGATCGAACCGCAAGCGAAACCGGCAGGACTCGATTGGGATCGCTTTCTCGGCCCCGCGAAAAAAGTGCCGTACGAATGGATTCGCTATGATTCGTGGCGCTACTTCCCCGATTACGGCGGCGGCTTGCTCGCGGACATCCTGACGCATTGGGCCGATGTCGCGCAGTGGATGATGAACGAGACGCGCCCGCTGAATGCAACGGCGACGGGCGGCATTTATCAACTTAACGACGGACGACAAAATCCCGACACGGTCAACGCCGTGCTGCAATACAAGAACTGGAATCTGACGTTTGAATCATCTGTCCTGCCGATTCGCAATGATCGTCCCGGCGTGTTGTTTCAAGGCACGGAAGGCACATTGGAATTGACACGCGGCGGCTATGTGTTTCAGCCGTACAAAGGCGCGCCGGAAGTCGTCGAGACGAAAGAAAACCTCGAAGTCGCGCACGCAAACAGCTTTCTGGATGCGATCAAAAACGGCACGAAGCCGAGCGCCGATATGCAGACGGGCATTGACGCTTGCAATCCTGTGCATCTGGCGAAGGCGGCGTACTGGAAGCGCAAGCGGATGAAGTTCGACGCGACGGGCAAAAAGATTGTCGAAGATGTGTAACGACTCTCAAGAGTTTGTCACATCGGCTGGGATGAGCGGCGGCGGGATTGGCGCACGCCGTACACATCACATAAACTTCACGATACGAAATCGAGCGGTTAGTTTCGATCCTGGCTGACCGATCCGTCAGTCAGAGCCTGCTGAGATGAGATTGGGGTTGCCACCGTGCAATCCGGCAATTTGTCAGAGAGCCACAAGGGTTCTCTTCGTTCTCGAAAAGCACGAAAACACTCAAGGAGATTACAGTATGCGAAAAGCTATTTTTGCGTTTGTGCTGTTGCTGCTGCTGGCTCCGGTAACGGCCTTTGGGCAAGCGGTGTACGGCAACATCGTCGGCACTGTGACCGACCCGCAAGGCGCGGCCATCGCCAACGCCAAAGTCACCATCACCGACACGGCGCGGCAAACCAGCGTCACAACATCAACGAATGCCGACGGCAACTTCACGCAGCGCGGCTTGATTGCCGGGGCGTATCAAATTCGCGTCGAAGCCGGTGGATTCAAAGCCGCCGTCTCGAACGTCATCGTTTCCGTAGATCAGGAAACGCGCGCCGAACTCAAACTGGAAGTCGGCGACGTGACACAAGTCGTCGAAATCAGTGCGGAAGCGCCGCTCTTGAAAACCGAGCGCGCCGACGTCGCCGTGACGTTCAGCGAAAAGACCGTCACGAACCTGCCGCTCATCAATCGGCGCTTCACGCAATTTGAATTGCTGACGCCGGGCGTGCAAGCGACGACCTCGCAAACCGCGTCGTCCGAAGACCCGCAAGGTTCCAACCGCAAAGTCGTCAACGGACAAAGCTTCGCCGGAACCACGCAATTGCTCGACGGCACGGACAACCGCGATGCGCTGTTGTCATTGATCGTCATCAATCCGACGCTGGAATCATTGGCCGAAGCAAAAATCACGACTTCGGCGTATGACGCAGAATTCGGCGCAACCGCAGGCGTCGTCAGCGTGCAAACGAAATCCGGCACGAATGATTTTCACGCGGTGGGATTTGATTACTTGCGCAACGGCGTGCTGAACGCGCGCAATCCGTTCACGCAATTCAATCCGATTCGCGGCACAACGCGCTACATTCCGGTGACGCAGCTTAACCAATTCGGCGGCGCAGCCAGCGGGCGCATCATCAAAGATAAACTCTTCTGGTTTGCCGATTATCAAGGCACGCGGCGCAACACAGGCGGTTCCGCGCTGTTGCGTGTGCCAAGTGCCGCCGAACGCGCAGGCGATCTGAGCGGCCTCGGCGTGGACATCTTCGATCCGCTCAGCGGTGATACACCAGCGGCGCGCACACAGTTCACAGGCAACCGCATTCCAACGGGTCGCTTGTCGGCGCAAGCGCAACGTTTGCTCAGCTTCATTCCGCTGCCCAACATTGACGGTGTCACGCGCGACAATCCGAACTATGTCGGCTCCGGCACGATCAAGTTCAACGAAGATTTGACCAACACGCGCTGGGATTATTTTCACAGTGCGAATTTGCAAATCTTCGGACGTTACAGCCTGGCCGATTATCGGCTGGACTCGCCCGGCATCTTCGGGTTCGCCGGGGGCGGACGCGGCTTTGATGAACAAGCGCCGTTCGCCGGCATTTCGCGCACGCGCAATCAGAGCATCGCGGCGGGCTTCAATTACAACGTCAGCAGCAACTGGCTGACCGACTTCCGCTTTGGCTTTTTCCGCTATCGCGTGAATGTTGATCCGGGCGCGGGCGACTCAACGCCAGCCAAAGACGCAGGCATTCCTGGATTGAATAATGATTCGTTCACGGGCGGTATGCCAGCCTTTTTGCTGAATGGCTACGGCCCCGGCGGCAACACGGGCAATCAATTCAACTTCGGCTACGCACTGCAATTCGCGCGTTGCAATTGCCCGCTGCGCCAAAATGAACGTGCGTTCCAGTTCGTCAACAACTGGACGAATATTCGCGGCAATCACACGTTCAAGTTTGGCGTGGATTATCGCTATGCCATGAACCTGCGCATTCCGTCGGATCGCCACCGCGCGGGCGAATTGCAATTCAATGCCGCGCGCACACAAGGGGCAAGCGGCGGCGGTTCTGCGTTGGCTTCGTTCCTGCTCGGCGATGTCAGTGTCTTTGAGCGGTACGTCAGCACGATCACCGATGCCGAAGAACGGCAGAATCGGATCTTCACCTATGTGCAGGATAACTGGCGCGTCAATCGCAACCTGACGATCAACGGCGGGCTGCGCTACGAAAACTTTCGTCCGCAGAAGGTCACAGGCGCTGGCAAAGGCGGTTTTGTAGACATCAGCACGGGTGAAGTGCTGATTGCTGGTTCGCAAGGCGTCGGGCTTGACCTGAATCAAAAAGTGCCGAACAACCTGTTTGCGCCCCGCATCGGCATCGCCTACAAACTGGGCGATAAAACCGTGTTGCGCATGGGCTACGGACGCGGCTTTGACATCGGCGTGTTCGGTTCGGTCTTTGGTCACAACGTGACGCAGAACTTGCCCGTGTTGGGCATCCAATCGTTGCAGCCCGCGCGCAACTTCGATTCCGTCTTCACATTGGCGCAAGGCCCGACGGCGCTTGATCCGGCGACCGTGCTCAACAGTCGCCCGAAAGGCCCAAATGGTCGCCCGATTCTGCCCAACGGCGTGACGGCGTTCATTCTGCCTGACACCGTGCGCTTGCCGACGACCGATTCCTGGAACCTGACGTTGCAACGGCAAACGGTCGGCAACATCGCGTTGGAAGCCGCCTATGTCGGAACCAAAGGCACACACGTTTTCGCTGGCTTTGGCGGCGACTACGACTTCAACCAAGCGACATTGGTCGGCTATCCGACGTTGACGACCAATCAACGCAAACCGTTCTTCAATAAATTTGGATGGTCGCAAAACTTCCGCTATTACGGTTCGGATGCCAGCAACAATTTCCACTCGTTGCAGTTGAAGGCCGAGAAGCGATTCTCCGATGGCATGTCATTGTTGACGCATTACACGTGGTCGCGGTCATTCCATTACACGAACACGTACTACAACATTGACGCGCGGGAAGCCTACGGCCCGAACGACAACCATCGCAGCCACGTCTTCACGTTGGCCGGTGTGTGGGAAGTGCCGTTTGGCAAAGGCCGCAAATTCCTGAGCGATGCGGGCAAGGCCGTAGACGCCGTGTTGGGGGGCTGGCAATTGAGTACGGTTTATTCGTTGCAAAGCGGGTTGCCGTTTACGCCCAGTTATCGCGATTGCAACGCGGATCGTGACACGGGTTGGTGTCGTCCTGATTTGGTTGGAGATTGGAAACCATCCAATCCTGACCGCAATCAATGGTTCATTACGACGCCACTGGCAGCGAATGGACAAGTCACACCGCTGACCGCGAACGGCCAGGTATTAGGGCCGTGGGGCCGTCCGCAACGCGGTCGTTTTGGCAGCGTCGGACGCAATCGTTTGCTGGGGCCGAGCTTCCAGCAATTCGACGCCTCGCTGTCCCAGACGTTCAGCATTACCGAACGCTTCAAAGCGCAATTCCGCGCCGAGATGTTCAATGTGCCGAACCAAGTCAACCTGGCCAACCCGAACGCTTGCGTAGATTGTCCGGGCACGGCGGGCCGCATCACCAACATCTTCCAACTGGCGACCATGCGCCAGATGCAGTTTGGTTTGCGGTTGTCGTACTAATTGAATGGTGGCTGGTGGTCGGTGGTCGGTGGCTGGTAAGAACAAAGACATCCTTGCTTTTTACCAACCACCAATCACCAGCCACCAGCCACCATTTTTCACAGGAGTTACCCAATGGATTCAGCCTCACAAGCTGTGCAATTAGCCGTTCCCCCGGCAACTGTTGCCGATCCGATTCACCAAAGCGAAACCGTCAAACCCGGCACGCTGTTCAAGGCTTCCGCAGCAAAAGTAACGTACCGCCAGCATTTCACGCCCGCAACGTCACAATTGAATTGGCTGAGCTGCGGCGAATACGAATTGCCCGCGCACACGTCATCGGGCAAGGTTTGTTTGGCACACGAAGAAACGTTGCTGTTTATGTGGAAAGGCACGGTCACCGTGCGCGTCAATGAAACAGATTACGAATTGGCTTCCTACGATACGCTTTACATTCCGCGCGGCGCACAATTTCAAATCTCCAATCTCCAATCTGACATCGCAAAGGTGATGCAATGTTCGGCGACCGCCGACAATGTGCATCCCATTCATCATTCCAACTTCGCTGAATATTCCCAGCGCGAAGACCGCATTCGTCATCTCGCGGGCAAAGACGTATTCATGATGTTCGATGTGCCGGAAGCCGCCGACAAACTGATCGCGGGCTACACGTTCTTTCAGGCGCATCAACGTTCGTGGCCGCCGCACAATCACACCGACCAGGAAGAGGTCTACATTTTCATCAAAGGGCACGGCGCGATGGAAGTGTATGAGTCGCCCGAAAAACTCTGTATGGTCACGAGCGTCAACGAAGGCGATATGGTGACGATTCCGATGCTGAATTATCACCCGGTGTTCTCGCAAAGTAGTCCGCTCGAGTTTATCTGGTGCATTGCCGGAGCGCGGTACTGGGTCGGCGATAAAAACAAAGATTTTATGGATGGCAAAGGCGATGCAATAACGACCTGATCCCTCAAGCGTGATCTTCGCAATGAAACCACCCGCAACCGAATCTATGCCCCCCGTCTACCGCCAAGTGCGTTGGTGGATTTTGGCGTTGTTGTTTCTCGTCACGGTCATCAACTTTGTGGATCGCCAAGCCCTGGCGGTGCTGGGCAATGACATCACGGACGAATTCAAGCTCTCCAACACGGACTTCGGAACGATTGTCTCGTGGTTTCGGTTTGGGATGATGCTCGGCGAATTTCCGATGGGGTGGTTGATGGATCGCGTCGGCGTGCGCGTCGGTCTGGCGTTTGCGGTGATGTGGTGGTCGCTGGGCAATGGGCTGCACGCGATTTCGAGTTCGATCTGGCATTTTCGCATCTTTCGCTTTTGGCTCGGCACGGGCGAATGCGGCAACTATTCGGGCGGCAACAAACTTGTGGCGAACTGGTTTCCGGTGCGCGAACGCGCGTTTGCGATTGGTGTTTTCAATAGTGCTTCGATGGTGGGTTCGTTCCTCGCGGCGTTTCTGATTATCCCGATTCGAGAAGCGTATGGCTGGCGCGCGGGCTTTTTAGTACCGAGTTTCTTGGGCGTCGTGTGGGTTGTGATTTGGTGGGTGATGTATCGCCAACCGCAGGAGCATCCGAGCATCACGCCCGCCGAACTGCAATACATCACGAGCGATAGTCAGCCGGAACGCAAAGAAGACGAGCCGACGAATTGGCAATTGTTGCGCTTGCCGCAAACGTGGGGCTTGATGCTGTGTCGGTTTTGGGTCGGGCCGGTTGTGGAGTTTTATTTGTACTGGATGCCGAAATATTTCCGCGATGTGCGCGGTTTGAGCATTCGCGACAGCGCGTACTTCAACTCGGTGACGTTCGTCTTCGGCGACTTGGGCAGCATCGGCGGCGGCGTAGTCGCGGGATTGTTGATTGCCCGCGGCTTTCAGGTCAAATCCGCGCGTCAGGCGACCTTGTTCTTCGGTGCAGCCCTGTGTTTATTGAGCTTTCTTGTGCCTGTGATTCAAAGCGTGCCGCTGGCGATTGCGATGATTTCGCTCGTGTTGCTGGGGCACACGTTTTTGTCGGCGAACATGTTCGCTTCGATTTCCGATGTGTTTCCGAATTCAGCCGTCGCGCGCGTGACCGGATTGACGGGGGTGGCGAACGGCGTGAGCGGGATGCTGTTTCCCATCATCACCGGAATGATCGTTGATCGCTTCAGTTATCTGCCCGTGTTTTTTATGGCGGCGTTGATGCCCATGCTCGGCATTTTGATTTTGTTCGCCACGCTGAAGAATTATCAACGAGTTGAGGTTCGCCATGCCTGACGTACTGATCACGGAAAATATTCTCGGCGCAGAAATGGAGGTGCTGCGCGAAAATTTTGATTGCACCTTCGAGCCGGATTTGTGGAAACAGCCGGAAACGTTGCAAGCGATGATCGGCGCTTACAGAGCCTTGATCGTGCGCAATCAAACGCAAGTCACGCGCGCCTTGATTGCCGCCGGGACAAAGCTCGAAATCATCGGACGCGCGGGCGTCGGCTTGGACAATGTAGACCTACAAGCCGCGACAGAACACGGCATTGTGGTCGCGTTCACGCCCGAACAAAACGCGAACTCGGTGGCGGAATTAACCATCGGGCTGATGCTCGCGCTCGCGCGCAAAATCCCGGCGGCAGATCGTGACACGAAAGCGGGCGGGTGGAAGCGGCAACCATTCACCGGGCTGGAAATTCTCGGCAAAACGCTGGGACTCGTCGGCTTCGGTCGTATCGGCGCAAGCACCGCGCACAAAGCACGTGCGCTCGGCATGGACATCGTCGCATACGATCCGTTCGTAGATGCTGAGAGTTTGAAGGCGATGGAAGTGCGCGCTGAAATGACGAGCATCGAAGCCGTGTTGCAACGCGCTGATTTCGTTTCGTGTCATTTGCCCGCAACGAGCAGCACGATGAATTTTTTCGATGATGACAAGTTCGCACTGATGAAGCCGAGCGCCTATTTCATCAACACCTCGCGCGGCGAAGTCGTCAACGAAGAGGCGTTGCTGCACGCGCTGCACGAGAGGAAAATTGCGGGAGCCGCGTTGGATGTGCGCGCACAAGAGCCGCCGCCGCCTTCGCCGCTCGCCGAATTTGATAATGTCATTTTGCTGCCGCACATCGGTGCCTTCACGACCGAAGGACAAACGCGCGTCGTGACCGCCGTGTGCAAAGATGTCACGGCGGTGCTGAACGGGCAAGCGGCGAAGAACTTTGCGAACTTCAGCAGACCAAAATCTAAATCCTAACTCCTGAATCCTGAATCCGAATCTATGAAACTTTTTCTCGACACCGCAAACGTAGAGCAAATTCGCCAAGCCTGGGATTGGGGCATCCTGGATGGCGTCACGACCAATCCGTTTCACATCGCCAACACAGGCCGCAAGGCGATGGACGTGTATCAGGAAATCCTCGACATCGTGGACGGCCCGGTCAGTCTGGAATGTGTGATGCTGACCGCGCCGGAAATCCTTGCCGAAGGCCGCGCCCTTGCCAAGCTGCACAAAAACGTCGTCGTCAAAGTGCCGCTGATGCAGGAAGGCTTGAAGGCCGTGAAAATCTTCAGCCAGGAAGGCATCAAAACCAACGTGACCGTGACGTTTTCCCCGCTGCAAGCCTTGCTCGCGGCCAAATGCGGCGCAACGTACATCAGCCCGTTTGTCGGGCGCTTGGATGCTGCCGGACATTTCGGCATGGAGTTGGTGCGGCAGATCAAAACGATCTACACGAACTACGGCTTTGAGACGCAACTGCTCGCCGCCGCGATGCGCCATCCGACGCACGTGCTGGAATCGGCGCTGGCCGGAGCCGATGTTTGCACGATGGCCTTCGACATCATGGAACAACTCTACAAGCACCCGATGACCGACATCGTGATTGAGCAATTCCTGAACGATTGGGCGCGTGTGCCTAAATAAAGAGTAGACGGTAGGCGGTAGACGGTAGTCAGTAGAAAAAATCCTTATGGGGACTATTCTGCAAACTACCGTCTACTGTCTACCGTCTACTGTCTACTCATTAACTATGAAAACTTATCCACTTTACCTCAACGGCGAATTCGTCACGACCGCGCAAACCAAAGCGGTCGTCAATCCCGCCACGGGCGAAGCCTTTGCCCACATTGCCACGATTGATCGCGCGCGTGTGGCGCAAGCCGTCGGCGATGCCCACGCGGCGTTTGCAGGCTGGCGCAAGCTCACAGGCAAAGCGCGCGGCGAATATTTGCACGCGATTGCGAACCACCTCGAAGCGCGCAAAGACGAAATCGCGCGCGTCATCACCATGGAAAACGGCAAGCCGCTCGCGCAAAGCCTGGGCGAGGTCGCAGGCACGGCGGATCACCTGCGCTGGTTTGCCGAAGAAGCGCGCCGCGCGTACGGACGCATCGTGCCGCATCAGGTGGACGGCAAACGTCACTTGATTGTGAAATCGCCGCTGGGCGTGGTGGGCGCGATTAGTCCCTGGAATTTCCCGCTGATTCTCGCCGTGCGCAAAGTCGCTCCAGCATTGGCTGCCGGATGTACTGTCGTGCTCAAGCCTGCTTCGCAAACGCCGATTTGCGCGGCGCTGCTGGCCGAATGTGTAGATGCAGCAAAACTGCCGCGAGGCGTGTTTCAATTGGTCGCGGGCGCGGCTTCAGACATTGGCGCAGAGTTTTTGCAAAATCCGTTGTGCCGCAAAATCACGTTTACGGGTTCGACCGAGGTCGGCAAAACGTTGATCGCGGGGGCAGCCGAAACCGTGAAGCCGCTGTCACTCGAACTCGGCGGACACGCGCCCGTGTTGGTGTTTGATGACGCTGATCTGAACCAAGCGGTGGACGGCGTGATGATGGCGAAGTTTCGCAACATCGGGCAATCGTGCATCGCCGCGAATCGCATTTATGTGCAGCGCGGAATTTACGAACGATTCTTGACAATGTTCGTTGCCAGGACGCAGACGCAAAACGTGGGCGACGGCCTCGAACCGGGCATGGACATTGGGCCGTTGATTGATGAAGCAGCGGTCAGCAAAGCTCTCGAACATATCGAAAACGCCGTTGCACAAGGCGCGCGCGTGCTGTGCGGCGGCAAACGTTTGGCCCATAGCAAAGGCACATTCATCGAACCGACCGTGCTCGCGGACGTGCCGAAAAACGCGCTGTGTATGAGCGAAGAAACGTTCGCGCCAATTGCGCCCGTCACGGTTTTCGACACGGAAGAAGAAGGCATCGCGCTCGCCAACGATACGATCTACGGCTTGAGCGCGTATGCGTTCACGAGCAACTTAGATCGCGCGTTTCGCTTGATGGAGGCGTTGGAGGCGGGAACCATCGGCCTCAACGACGGCGTGCCTTCGACCAGTCAATGCCCGTTTGGTGGTGCGAAGCAAAGTGGCTGGGGGCGCGAACTGGGCATTGAAGGAATGGATGCCTTTCTGGAAACGAAACACATCTCGCTCGGCCTGCAAATTTAGCTGCCAACGACAAAGACCTCATCCCGTTCGCAGGCATGAGGTCTTCTTGCATTTTGATTGCTGAGTGAACTACGCCAAACTGGCTTCCGCCACCGGTTCTGATCTAGGAACTCCGCGCTTCTTCAACTCACCAAACCGAATCATCCGCTGATTTTCCTCATCCCACAGCTTCAGATTCATGCACTTCAGGCTTTGCCAAAACGTCAAAGTCGGCACGTCCTGGAAATACGGATTCGCGTTGTGACAAGCTTCCAGTTTGTAATTCGGAATCTTGGCGCAGAGGTGATGAATGTGGTGATAACCGATGTTGCCGCTGAACCATTGCAGGAGGCGCGGCAGCTTGTAATACGAACTGCCGTACAACGCAGCCGTCGCATAATCCCAATCCTCGTGGCGTTGCCAATAGGTGTTTTCATATTGGTGCTGCACATAAAACAGCCACACGCCCCAAGCGCCTGCGAGAATCTGCAACGGAACCCACACGAGCAGAAATGCGGTCAGCCCCATAGCCCAAATTAACGATCCCCACAACGTGAACAGCGCAATGTTCGTCAGATACACGCCCTGACGTTCGCGCGGGCCGGAACTCTTGCCGACGAAACGCGAGCAGAACATGAAAATGTAATGCGGGCCGATGCCAAATGTGACAAGCGGGTGGCGATAAAGCCGATATTTCAACCGATCAAATTTCGACAGCGCCAGATATTCGTTGACGGTCAATGTCTCGACATCACCGACGCCGCGCCGATCCAAATCGCCCGAGGTTGCGTGATGAATCGAATGTTCGCGCGTCCATTGCAAATACGGCGTGTTCACCAAAATGCCCGCCACCGTGCCGACAATCAGATTCGCGCGGCGCGATTGAAAAAACGAGCTGTGCCCGCAATCGTGCATGATGATGAAGATGCGCACCATAAAGCCTGCGCCCAGCACCGCCAAGGCCAGCGTCAGCCCGTACGACACCGACAAGCTGCGATACATCAGATAAAACACGATGATGAAGGGGATGACGCTGTTGAGGATTTGCCAGATGCTGCGCCCATTGTCAGGCGTGATATACGGTTTGACCATTTCCCGCCACGACACGGCGGAAGCTTGGGGAGTGGAAGTGTTTGTCATTCGTACCTTTCATGAATCGTGGGGTCAAGGTTGGAGCAACCACGACGCGCATAATGGCATGAACGGCGCATGACTTGTGTAATAATTGTGTAATAGAAAGATAGATGGGGCTAAATGCGAATGAACAGCTTCTTGCGATACATCCAAAACAGCATCAGCCAAAACACCAGCAATGCCGCGCCACCGCTCAGCAACGTTTCGTTGCCATCGCCGAGCGCCTTGAAAACGTTCTGTCCCAGATGGGTCTTGAACGACTCAATGATGAAGCGATCAATCAAATGTACGAGCACGTAAATCGCTATCGAATTCATCCCGATCACGACCAGCCAGAACGACCATTTGCGCCAGCCTTTCAGATCAATCGTCCAATAAAACAGCGCCAGCAACAGGAAGCACGCACCGCCGCTGAAGATCGTCCACGTCGGCGTCCAGATGCGTTTGACTAACGGGCAGAGGTTTGCCAGATGCAGCACCAAACCGAGCAAAAGGCCGATCACGCCTGCAATTAAAAAGCGGCGCAGCTTTTCGTTATGACTGAGATCAGACTTCAACCAACGCCCGGCGACTAAGCCCAAAATCATCGTGCCGAGCGTCGGGATAAAGCTCAGCGTCGCGTAGCCACCGCCGTTGTTCGTGAACACTTTTTCGCGCGGGAACAGATTCAGAAACCACGTGTCGAACGCCCAGGCCAGATTGCTGTTTTTGTTGAAGTGCGCGGCGATGCCCGTCGAATGATACGGCCAATTCGCAGGCACGCCGACCGCTGCGTAATCAAAGCCCGGTGGCGGCAGTGGATACAGCACAAATGCTAACCAATAGCCGACCAGAATCACGGCCAGCGCGATCCAAATCACTTTCATCGAACGAAAGCCGAGCCAGAACAAAATCACGTAACCGAGGCCGATTTGCGAGAGCGTGTCTTCAAATGTCCAGTAGGTTTGCTTATCGCCGACCGAGCGCAAAAACACGCCGAGCAAAATCAGGATCAAGGCCCGCCACGCCGCGTGCGCGAACATAAAGCCGGTGGATTGGCCTTTCGCCATGCGGCTCGCAATCGAATAGGGCAACGCGACGCCGACCAGAAACGAAAACGACGGCTGAATCAAATCGTGCAGCGAACAGCCGAACCATTCGACGTGCGTTTGCCCCCAGGCCAAAGCTTCCCAGAATTTATTGCCGGGATGCGCCGCCGAAATCCGCGCCAAATGCAGGATTTCGGCCATCATCAAAAACATCACAAAGCCCCGATAGGCGTCCATAGACATCAACCTATCGGCGAGGGAGGGGCGATTGTCGGTCATACGTTTGGTAGGGTAGCGGGGTGTGGTTTATATGGGGGGGTATGCAGGGAAACGACCCCCGAATGCAAAACGCGCTCGGCGCGTGACG